>NZ_JBSGUQ010000005.1:94908-230096 GCF_053608005.1 Lentzea sp. NPDC055074 | reverse complement strand
GTTTATTTTCTCTCCCGGGCGGTCCCCATCCGGGGGGGGGGGGGGCCCCCGCGGGCGGGGCGGGGCCCCGGGGGGGTGTCGGGCCGGGGGGGCGCCCCCCCCCCCCCCCCACCGCGCCACCGGTGGCCTCGGCCTGCACGACCTTGGGCGCGTGCAACAACTTCTTGGCGCGCGCCTTCTCATCCGAGTCGAGGTCGACGCCCTGCGCGGCCGCGGCCGGGGACACCGAGTCGACGTCCGTCATCGGCGGCAGGTTCTCCGTCACCTGCCAGTCGACGCGGATCTCCTCGGCGGCACCGGCCTCGTTCCGGTAGCTGACGACCACCCAGTCCTCGTCGGGCGGGAGCTGGATCACCAAGGGGCGCAACGTGAGCGACTCGAGGCCGCGGGCGAGGTTCGCGGCGGTGTTGCTGCCCGCGAAGACCGCGCCGTTCAGGGCGACCGCCCGCGCGATCGGCGTGCCGTTCCAGTGCGTCACCTCGACGCCCGGCGCGAGGGCGTCGAACCCGGCGATCGTGCGGGCGACGAGGTACTGCTCGGTGCCGTCGTCGGCGAAGCAGCGCTCCAGCTGGAACGGCAGGAAGGCGATCTTGCCCGCGAACGGCGCCGGCAGGAGGTAGTTCGTGTGCAGGTCGCGCACCGAGTGGAAGGTGCTCGACAGCTCGCGGTGGAACTGCCACTCGGGCTCGGCCGTGGCGTCGGTCTGCCGTTCGAGTCTCGCTCTGAGCACCCTGAGTCTCTGCACCGGGTTCACGGCGTGCATGGCGACTTTGAGAGGCAGGTGCGCGTAGTTCTGCTCCAGCAGGATCAGCGCCTGGTCGACGATGAGCTTGCGCTGCGCCAGGGTGAGCGTGCCCGCCGTGGCGAGGAACTCGGCCAGGCCGACGGAATTTGCGACGTTCGGGTGAGCGGTTGTGGTCATGGTGGGGCCTCCTTGCTCAGTAGAGGCTTTCCAGGGCGTCTGGATACACCTTTTTCACCCGTTCGGCCGCTAACTGGAGCAGTTTTCCTGACGACAACTGGAGTAAAGGGGAGGCCGGCGATGAGTCCACCCGTCCTGGAACTGCGCATCCACGGCGTGAACAACACGCCCCCGGACGCGATGCTGGCCCTCCCCGACCACGCCGTCGAACAGTTCAGGGGCGACCGCTTCGGCAGCTTCTGGCGGCCGAGAGCCGACACACTCGCCGAGCTGCCACCGGATCACGCCGGACAGGTGCCCGCGGACGTGCGGCGCGAGGCGTACTCGTGGGGCGGGATGGCGCGCAGCAGTCCGGGTGTGCCGGGCAGCGGGGTGCCGTCGGTGCTCGCGAACGTGCTGGGACGCGTCGGGTGGGCGTTGCTGCTGCCGTTCGGGCTCGCGAACGTCGCCTACTGGTCCCGCGCACTGCCCGACGACTCGGTTCCGACGACGCGGCGGATGGTGTGGTGGAACGCCGGGCGCGGGGCCGCGTCGACGCGGTTGTTCGGGCTGGGGCTGACGGTGTTGCTGGTGCTCGCGGTGTGCGAGGTGGCGGTCGACCTCTACGCGATCCAGTGCTCGTTGCCCGGCACCACGTGCAAGCGGCTGCCGGACTTCCTGGACGTGCTGGGTGACCCGGCGCGGCACGTGCGGGTGCTGGCCGCGTCCGCCGTGCCGGTCCTGCTGCTGCTCGGGCTGCTGGCGCTGACCTCGTTGTCGCGCAGCAGGTACGAGATGACGTCCGTGCGCACGCCGGAGCGTCGGGCGGGCGTGATGTTGAGCCGGTCGTCGATGTGGGAGGGCAGTCCCCGGATCCGCCGGCTCACGCGGCTGCACATCTCGGCCGGGTGCTGCGTGGTGGTGCTGGTGACGAGCACCCAGTTGTGGCAGCACGTGTACTTCCTGGTGCTGAGCGTGCTCGCCGGCGGGGTGCTGGCGGTCGTGATGGCGCGGGTGGTGGTGACGGCCACCGACTGCCCGGACGTGCCGTCGACCGAGCAGGGCGGGCTGTGGTCGTGGCTGCTGATGGTCTCGGCGGTCGTCGTGCTGGTCGCGCACGGGTTCGGGCTGTACGCGATCGCGCCCGTGTTCGACGGGCCGCTGTGGCTGACGTCGTGGGGGCCGCCGGTGGTGACGGTGGCGTTGCTCGGTTCGGTGATGGCGGCGTGGTCGTGGCGGCGCAACGACGCGAAGGGGCCGTTGGTCCTGCTGGTGTCGTTCGTGGCGTTCATGGTCGCCACGTACTGGTTCCCCCTGGCCTGGGTCGGGGCCTTCGCGGCCGGCGCGGTGCTGGCGTGGCGGGCGCGGCCGCGGGCCGGGGACGAGTGGCAGGCCTGGCGCGGCGCGGGACCCGGTGTGCTGCTGGGGTTGTCGCTCGTGTCGTCGGTGATGTCGTCGACGGTGCTGGTGCTGACGTTCCGGGGCTGGGTCGGGACCGGGTTGGTCGCGCCGTCGTTCTACTCGTGGTTCAGCGCGGCCTTCGCGTGCGCGTTGGTGCCGTTGGTGGTGCTGCTCCTGGTGCAGGCCTTCGTGTTGCTGTCCCGGCTGATCGCTCCCGCGGTGCTGGACGGGGAGGGCGAGGCGCTCGTCGTGCGGGCGCGGCACGTGGTCGCGGTGACGCACCGGGCCGAGACCGTGGCCGGTGTGCTGTCGGTGCTGGGCGTGCTCGCCTTGCTGCTGACGAGCTATCTCACGTTCGCGGCGCCCTCGTGGGCGCAGTGGTCCGGCGTGCAGTGGGTGCTGGGCAAGGGCGACTGGGTGACCGGGCTCGCCGGGGTCGCGGTGGTCGGGTCGTTCGTCGGGGCCGGGATGCTGACCAACCGGCGGCCGCTCGGGCTCGTGTGGGACCTGATGTGCTTCCTGCCGCGCACCGCCCACCCGTTCGCGCCGCCGTGTTATGCCGAGCGGGCGGTGCCGGAGATCGCCGACCGGACGCGGGAGTTCCTGGACGGGTCCCCGGACCGTCGTGTCGTGCTGTCCGCGCACAGTCTGGGCGCTGTGCTGGCCGTGGCGGCGCTGTACGCGCTGCCCGCCGGGTACCTGGGGCGCGTCCAGCTGCTGACGTACGGTGTGCAGCTGCGGCCGTACTTCGGGCGGATCTTCCCGGAGCTGCTGGGCCCCGTCGTGCTCGGAACGCCTCCAGTGCGGGCGGGTGCGTTGTTCTCGTGCGACCCGTGGGTGCGAGCGGGCGGCGAGGCTCCGGACCGCGGGCTGTCGGTGTTGCTGGGCCGCAACTGGATCAACCTGTGGCGCCGCACCGACTACCTGGGTTTCCCGGTGCACGGCTGGGAGTCGAACCAGTTCGACCGCCGTGCCGACGAGGGCACACCGGACAAAGTGGAGACACACGGCAGTTATCACCTTTGTGCGGCCTACCGGCAGGCGTTCGCGGACCTCGTCTCGATCGATCTGAACCAGTCACCCGATAGTGGACGTGGAGGGGGTGGGAACCTGGGACGTAGTTGACTCGAGGAGAAACATGCGCACGACTGTGGCGGCCCTCGCGGGCGCCGTACTGCTCGCCGGCCTGACCGCCTGTTCCGGCACGCCCACCGCTCCACCCGAGCAGGCCGTGAAGCCGGTGGCGGAGACCGACGTGGCCGCACCCGCCGCGACCGGCGACCAGCCGAAGGGCCTCAGCTACGACACCGCGCGGATCCCGTTGGGCGCCAAGCTCTCGACCGGCTCGTCCGTCTCGAATGGACAGACGACGGTGGAGCTGAAGGTGTCCGGCCTGCTGCCGAACACGAAGTACGGCTCGCACGTGCACACCAAGCCGTGCGGCGCCAAGCCGGCCGACTCGGGCCCGCACTACCAGAACGAGAAGGACCCGGTGACGCCGAGCGTCGACCCGAAGTTCGCCAACGCGGAGAACGAGATCTGGCTCGACTTCACCACCGACGCGCAGGGCGCCGCCACGGGCAGGGCGACGGTGAAGTGGGAGTTCCGCAAGGGCGAGGCGAACGCGGTCGTCGTGCACGCCGCGCACACCAGCACCGAGCACGGCAAGGCGGGCACGGCCGGTGACCGCCTCGCGTGCCTGACCGCGGCGTTCTAGCGAACCCGGGGCAGGGCCTAGACGGGCCAGGTCAGGGTCACACCTCCCGCGAGGTGTGACCCCGACACCGGTTCCAGCACCGCCGCGCGCACGAGGTTCAGCACCTCGTATCGGGGCCCGGCGCGACGAACGAGCCCGCGCACGCACAGTTCCCTGACGTACCGGCCGTGCCCGGGGTCCTCCCCCTCGGCCATCCGCACCAGCAGCTCACGCCCCTCGTCGTCCACAGTGGACAGCGAGCGGCGCAGCGAGTCGCGCAGGTGGGCCGAGGTGGGGTCGAGCGGGTTGGAGCGCAGCCGTTCGAGCAGGTGCTGCGGCGAGTAGACCATGAACCACCCGGCGGCGAACTCCAGCGCCGACGGCAGCCCGTCCAGCTGGTGGACGAGCCCCATGAGCGCGGCCTGGTTCGCGGGCTCGGGCCTGAACGCGGGCCGCACCCGGTGCACGTGCGTGAGCAGCAGGCGCACCGCGGCGTCGTCGCCCAGCGCGCCGAGCGGGAACACGTGCTCGCCGGGCAGGCCGGTCGGCGCCAGTGCCGTGACGACGATCCGCAGCCTGGGGTGTGCTTCCAGCAGACGCGGGTCGGGGCGGTGGTCGGTGACGAGAACGGTGTCCCGTTCGTCGTCGATCGACGGGGTCGCCTGGGCCGGGTGCCACAGGACGGACCAGCCGTGCCGGAAGTGGAGCTCGCCCGCGACCTCCAGGGCGAGGCGGGTCTTGCCGACGCCGCTGACGCCGGTGACGGTGATGAGCCGCCGGTCGGCCGGCACGCTCGCCTCGGCGGGCGCGGCGAACACGACGCCACAGCCCTCGGTCGCCCGCTGCTCACCTGTGCGAGTCGCCGCACCGCCACCGGAGCGGCCGTCGTCCGGCCGGCCCTCTCTCAGCAACGCCGTCAGCGCCGCCGCCTCCGCCTCCCGCCCCACGATCACCCCGGAGGACCCGGCCGGCGCGGGGGGCGCCACCGCCGCACGCCCCGCGGACCGGCCCCCGGCCTGCTGCAGGTCGGCGCGGCTCTCCTCGTCGAGGCGCAGCCCGTCCGCGAGCAGGCGCACCGTCTCCGCCCGCGGTGACCGGGTGCGCCCGCACTCCAGGTCGCGGATCGCCCGCACGCTCACCATCGCGAAGTCAGCCAGCTGTTGCTGGGTGAGGCCCGCGCGGATGCGGTGCGTGCGCAGCAGTTCTCCGAACTCCCTCATGCCCGTTCCCCTCCTCGGACTTCGAGTCTCGGGCCGATCGGGCCGCGAAGCATGGGTGGCGGCCCCCCATATTCACGTTCGCGCGCAAATCTGGGGGATTGGTCCCCATGTGCCGCCCGCCCGCGCGTGCGAGGTTGACCCGGTGACCTCCGCGGCCGAGACGAGCACCGGCGAGAGCTGGACAGCGGCTTTCGCCCACGCACTGCGCCCGTTGATCGACGCGTCCCGCACGGAGGTCGCGCCCCCGTTCGACGCCGCGTTCGCCGAGCAGCTCGGACGCCGGCTGGTGGCGATCGCCGCGCGCACGCTCGTTCTGGAGCTGCACGGCGTGCGGGACGCGCTGACCAGCCCGACGAGCGCCGAGCGGTTCATCGAGTTCACCCGGACGCTGAACCTCTCGTCGGTCTTCAACCGCTACCCGGTGCTCGCGCGGTTGCTCGCGCAGGCCTGCGAGCAGGCGGTCTCGACGCACCACGAGCTGTCGTCGCGGTTCACGCGCGACCGGGCGCAGATCGTCCAGGCCATCTTCGACGGGAGCGACCCCGGTGCGCTGATCTCCATCGAGATGGGGCAGGGCGACGCGCACCAGCAGGGGCGGACCGTCGCGATCCTGACGTTCGAGTCCGGCGCGCGCCTGGTCTACCGGCCGCGGCCCGTCGGGTTGCACGTGCGGTTCACCGAGCAGCTCGAGTGGCTGTCCGAACGCACCGGGATCACGTTCCGGGCGCCACGGCTGCTGCCCCGCGACGGATACGGGTGGATCGAGCACATCACGCACGAGCCGTGCGCGGACGTGGCCGGGGTCGCCGAGTTCTACCAACGGCTCGGCGCGCTGCTCGCGTTGCTCTACGCGCTCGACGGCACGGACATGCACTACGAGAACCTCATCGCGTGCGGCGACCAGCCGGTGCTCGTGGACGTCGAGACGCTGTTCCACCCCACGCTCACGCCCGACACGGACCCCGCGGCACTCGCGCTGGTGCGTTCGGTGCACCGCACGGCGCTGCTCCCCCACGTGCTGCTCGGCGACAACGGCGTCGCGGACGTGTCCGGGGTCGGCGGTGACCACGGTGTGCTGTCGCCGTTGAACGCGGTGGACTGGGAGGACGCGGGCACCGACCGGATGCGGCTCGTCCGGCGGCCCACGACGTCGTCGGGGGCGCTCAACCGCCCGTTGCTCGGAGGCGTTCCGGCCGAACCCGCCGACTACCAGGACTCGCTGCTCGCCGGGTTCCGCGCGGGCTACGACGCGATAGTGGCTCACAGGGACGAGCTGCTGCAGCTCGTGCGCCAGTGCGTCAACGAGGAGGTGCGGTTCATCGCGCGCGCGACGCGGCAGTACGCGCGTTTGCTCGACGAGTCGACGCATCCGTCCGTGCTGGCCGACGCGCTGGACCGCGATCTCGCGTTCGGCGTGCTGGTCGTGGACGATCCGCTGCTCGACCGGCTGGTGCCGTTCGAGGTGTCCGACCTGTGGCGCGGGGACGTGCCGCTGTTCACGTGCCGGCCCGGGTCGACCGACCTGTGGACCGCGTCCGGGCTCCGGCTGCCGGGGATGCTGCCGGAGCCCGGACTGCACGCGGTGACGCGCAAGGTCCTCGCGATGAGCGAGGTCGACCGGCACGACCAGCAGTGGATGATCACGGCCCTGCTGGCGTCACGGCCGCGGCCGGTGTCGCACAGCAGCGGCGTCGCGGTCTCGGGTCACGTCGCGCCCGTCGACCCGGACCCGGCCCGGCTGCTCGTCGCCGCGTGCGGGATCGCGGACCAGATCCTCGCGCACGCCGTCACCGGCGAGGAGCGGGTCAACTGGCTCGGCCTCGAACTGGTCGACGACCGGCACTGGACCGTGCAGCCGCTCGGCGCCGGTCTGTCCAACGGCTACACGGGTGTGGCGCTGTTCCTCGCCGAGCTGGGACGGCTCACCGGCGCCGCGCGGTACGTCGACTTCGCCCGCGACGCGCTGAGACCGTTGCCGGCGCTGCTGGACGTGTTCGCCCAGGAGCCCGAGCTCGTCACGGCCGCCGGCGGTGGAATCCACGGCCTGGGCGGCATCTGCTACGGCCTCGCGCGCCTCACGCCGTTGCTCGGCCTCGACCGCGCGCTGCTGGACCAGGCGGTGCGGCTGATGCCCCGAGAAGATTCGTCGCTCACCGTGGTGGACGGCGTCGCGGGTTCGCTGGCCGCCATGCTCGCCGTGGGCACACCCGAGGCACTCGAGCTCGCCGACCACTACGCCTCTGCTCTACGTGGCGCTATTTGCCCGGCGAATGGCTTCGCCCGTGGCCATGCGGGAATCGGATGGGCCCTGAGGCGTTACGCGGCAACGGTTCGCGACGAGTTATCTGACGTGGCCGCACGAGCGTTCCTGGAGAGCAACGTCATCGACCTGACCGACACCGGCTGGTGCACGGGTCTGGCCGGTGTCGCGCTCGCCCGTGACGACGAGCGGCTGGCCGGTCTGCTGGCGTCTGGGGAACCGTTGCGGGACATGAGTCTCTGCCACGGTGAACTGGGGGTCGTCGAGGCACTGGCCGCGCACCACCCGAGCGCCGCGACCCGTCGCACGGCGTTGCTGCTCGGAGCGCTGGAAGAGCACGGCGCCCGGTGCGCCACGCCGGGCGGTGTTCCCTCCCCCGGCCTGCTCACGGGCCTGGCCGGCATCGGCCACGGTCTGCTGCGGCAGGGCTTCGGGATCCCGTCGGTCCTGCTACTGCAAGCATCACCCGAAACAGAGGAGTCCACCCGATGAACGAGTCCCTGCACCGCACGGCCGACCAGCCCGAACCGGCCGAGCACGCGATCGGGGAGATGGAGCTCGCGCCGAAGACCTTCGCGGGGGCACGGGCCCGCGCGCTGATGGGCCTGACGATGGCGATGAGCGCGTTCGTGGCGATCACGCCCGCCATCTCGGACACCACGGTGAGCAACAAGTAAGAAACTTTCACCCCGAATACGTCTGGGCGGTCGATATGGAGACCGCGCCGGTACCGTTAGGGTCCAGACATGCAGACCCGAGCGCCCCACGTGGTCGGCCGTGATCGTGAGGTCACGGCCATCACGGGGGCACTCGCCCACTCGCGGGAGTCCCGTGGCGGCACCGTCTTCCTCACCGGGGAGGCGGGGATCGGCAAGTCGCGGCTCGCCCGGTACGCGGCCGGCCAGGCGTACGACGAGGGCATGCGGGTGCTCAAAGGACGCGGCACGACCATCGGCCCGATGGTGCCGTTCCGCCCCATCGCGGAGGCCCTGCTGGGCTTGTTCCGCGGCGACCCGCCGGACGACTCCGCGCTCGGGCCGTACAAACCGGTGCTGGGCACGCTGATCCCGGAATGGCACGACCACAGGTCCACGAAGGAATCGGTCGTCGTGCTGGCCGAGGCGGTGCTGAGGCTGCTCGCGTCCGTCGCGCGCAAGACACCGTGCCTGCTGGTGCTGGAGGACCTGCACGAGGCGGACGCGGAAACGCTTGCGGTCGTGGAGTACCTGGCGGACAACCTGGAGGACCAGCCCGTCCTGCTGCTGGCCACGATCCGCACCGAGCCCGGCCACGCCCTGGAGCTGGTGCACCGGATGGTGCAGCGCGGTTCCGGCGCGCTGGTGGAGCTGCACCGGCTCTCGCAGGTCGAGGTCGGCCAGATGACGGCCGCCTGCCTGGAAAGCCCGCTGATTCCGCCGGAGCTCGTCGATCGCTTGTGGACGGACAGCGCCGGGAACCCTTTCGTCATCGAGGAACTGCTGCACGGCATGGTGAGCGGCGGCCTGCTCGTCGCCGGGGCGCACGGCTGGCAGGTGCTGGGCGAGCTCAAGCTCCCGGTCCCGGCGGCGTTCGTGCGCAGCGTCGCGCACCGCACGGACAGGCTGGGGCCGCAGGGGCGTGAGGTGCTGTCCATCGCGGCGGTGCTGGGCCACCGGTTCCCGCTCTCCGTGGTGCAGAAGGTGACCGGGATAGACGACCGCCGGCTGCTCAGCCACCTGCACGCCGGGGTCGCCGCGCAGCTCGTGACGCCGGACGAGCCCGCGCCCGACTGGTACGCGTTCCGGCATCCGCTCACCGCGGACGCGCTGCTGGCCCAGCTGACCCCGGCCGAACGCGCGGACCTGTCGTCCCGCACCGCCGACGCCGTCGAGGACCTGCATCCCGGCCTGCCCGGTGACTGGTGCCCGCTCGTCGCGAAGCTGCGGCTCGACGCGGGATCCCCGACGCAGGCGGGACTCCTGTTCGCCGAGGCCGGGAAGCGGGCGCTGGCGGGAGGAGCGGCGGAGTCGGCCGTCACGCTGCTCGACCGCGCGCAGGGCCTGCTCAGGGGCGAGAACGAGGTCCGGGCCGAAGTGCTCGACACGTTGCTGCCGGCGCTGGCCGAGACCGGCGACTTCGAACGCGCCTTCGCCCTGGAGATGAACGACCTGCACGGCCTGGACGGCTCGGTGCGCGCGAAGCTCCACACGCGACTGTCCCGCGTCGCCTACCTCGCGGGCTGGTTCACCGAAGGCGTGGAACAGGTGAGCATCGCGCGGACGCTGCTCGGCCAGGACGCGCCGGACGACCTGGCCGCGCAGCTCGACGTCAACTCCGCCTACCTCACGCTGAACATCCCGAGCACCGACCGGATCGCGTCGGCAGCGGGCCTCGCGAGGCAGGCCGCGCTGGCGGCGGACCGGGCGCAGCTGCCGATGGTGGCGTGCGAGGCCTGGCAGCTGCTCGGGATCATCGCGCGGGAACAGGACATCGACGAGGCAAACGCTTGCTTCAGCAAGGCGCTCGCGCTCGCGGACGAACACCAGCTGCCGATCCAGCACGTCTACGCGCTGGTCCGGCTGGCGGGCAACGACTGGCTGGAGCACGGCAGCACCGCGTCCCTCGACCGCACGCACGCCGAGGCGTGGCGGACGGGCGCGATCACGGTGGCGCACAACGTGGACGCGATCCTGGCGCTGCAGTCGGTGCTGACGGGTGACTACGTCGTGGCCGCCGAGGAGATCGAACGGTGCCTGCGCATCACGACGCGCCTGCGGTTCCACGCCCTGACGCGCTACCTGCTGATGACGAAGGCGGTGCTGGCCGGGCACCGGGGCAACCGCGCCGAGACCGAGGACGCCGTCAGCGAGTTCGAGGCGGTCGCGAAGAGCGGGGCGCAGGAGTACCCGCTGTGCGTCGGGCTGGCGCGCGCGTTCTGCGCGTTGCTGGAGGAGAACCACGCGCTGGCGATGGCGGAGCTCGACCGGGCGCTCGCGCTGGAGTCGCAGAACCCCACGACGTTCCACCTCTCCGGCACGCACGGCATGCGTGTGCTGCTCGGTGTGCTCGACGGCCGGTTCGGCTGGCCCGAGTACCACGCGCTGACCTCCGCGTCCGCCTGCGGGATGCGCTGGAACCGGCAGTTCACCGAGCTGGCGCACGCCGTGCTGCTCGGCCGCGACGGTCTCGCGGACGAGGCCCGCCAGGCGTTCCAGCGCAGCCAGGAGGCCGCGGAGCTGTACCCGCTGGCCCGTCACCTCGGCCGGCGGCTCGTCGCCGCGGAGGCGGCGGAGTGGGGCGACCCGGTGTCTTGGCTGCGGTCGGCCGAGGAGTACTTCCACCAGGCCACGATCCCGGCGGTGGCGTCGGCGTGCCGGGGTCTGCTGCGCCAGGCCGGGGCGCCGGTGCAGCAACGGCGCAGCGGCACGGACCAGGTGCCCCGGCAGTTGCGCGGGCACGGCGTGACGGTGCGCGAGTTCGAGGTCTTCGTGCTGCTGGCTGACCGAATGGGCAACAAAGCGATCGGCACCCGGTTGCACATCTCCCCGCGCACGGTGGAAAAGCACGTCGCGTCGCTCATCGCGAAAACCGGCCAGCCGGACCGCGAGGCGCTTTCCACCTATGCGGCCGCATTGGGCCGCTGACTCCGCTATTCCGGCGGCGCGTCGGTCCGGACGCGTTTGCGATGACTGGTGTCGCAGAAAGGGAAACGCTTGCTGCGGCGGCAGGCGCACACGGCGACCACGAACCTGTCGCTCGTGTGCGTCACCCCGTCCTCGGTGACCAGTTCGACCGGTCCCTCGACGAGCACCGGGCCGTTAGGCACCACCGTCACCCTGCGCGCGTTCTGGCCGGTCACCTCGGATCACCACCAGTTCCTCGTCCCGCTGCCCGGCCTCGATCAGGCCGTGCTGTTCCAGGAAGCCGATCCGGCCGCGCATCACCGGGCCGAACGGCACCCGGCGGCGCAGCACGACGGACGCTTTCAGCCCGCGGTCGCGCAGCTGCCGCAGGGTGGTGTCCACACCGCACAGTGCGGAGTGGACCATCAGCAGCACCCCTCCCGGCGTGAGCAGGTCGAACATCCTGGCGCACAACGGGTCGAGCAGCTGACGGCCGTCGATCCCCGCGTCCCACGCCCTCGCGGGCCCGGTCGCGGCGCAGGGATCCGCCGCGGGAACGTACGGCGGGTTGGACAGGACGAGGTCGAACCGCTCGTCCGCCACCACGTCCAGCGCGTTGCCGAGCCGGACGCGCACCGGCATCCGACGCAGTGCCGCGTTGACGCGCGCGGTCCACACCGCACGCAGGGAGACGTCCACACCGGTCACCTCAGCGGCACCGGCCCGGATCGCCGCGATGGCGAGTGCCCCGGTGCCGGTGCCGATGTCGAGCACGCGGGCTTCCGCCGGAACGGTAGCCGCGTGCAGGGCCTCGACGAGGAGGGCCGTGTCGTCTTGTGGCGCGTACACGCCTGGTGCTCTGAGCAGCCTCACCCTCGCTGGCTCCCCCGCCGGAAGACCTTGAAACACGGTGTTTTCCCGCGTTTCGAACGGGTACACGAGGAAGTGCTGAGCATCGCGTTCCGCCTGCCGGCCCAGGCCTGGTGCGGCCGTGCGGGTCACTCGTCCGCGGAACCGGGCTCCGTCATGGTCCGCATCATCCGCGCCTTCACGGTGTCGGGCGCGACCTTGCCGGCGATGGCCTGGACCTTGTTCTTCACCGAGCCCGCGACCACGTGGTCGTCGCCGTTCATCAACGCCTCGAAACCCTGCCGTGCCACCTGTGCCGGGTCGTCCTTCTCCCCGGTGGCGACCTTGGTGTCCTGCATGCCGGCCCGGTCGAAGAACTCCGTGTCGGTCGGGCCCGGCATCAACGTGGTGACGCTGACACCGGTGTCGCGCAGTTCTTCCCTCAGCCCCTGCCCGAACGAGGCGAGGAACGCCTTGGAGGCCGCGTAGACCGAGTGGAACGGGCCGGGCGCGGTGGCGGCGACGGACGACGTGAAGAGCACCCTGCCCTGCTTGCGTTCCACCATGTCGCCGATCAGGCGGTGCGAGAGGTGCACGGCCGAGCGCACGTTCAGGTCCACGATCTCCAGGTTGTCGTCGACCGACGTGTCCCGCACGAAGTCGCCGCCGACGCCGACGCCCGCGTTCACGGCGAGCACGTCGACCGGGCGGCCCATCGAGCGGATGCGCGCGACGAGGGCCTCCACCTCGTCGTAGCCGCGCAGGTCGGCGCGCACCGGTTCCACCCGCACGCCACCGCTGCGCAGCCTCAGTTGTGCGGCCGCTTCGTCGATCCTCTCGTCCTCGGCCACGACGACGACGTCGAAGGCGTTGTCCGCGAGGACTTTCGCGAGTTCGTAACCTATTCCACTGGACGCGCCGGTTACCACGGCAAGCGCATTCACAGGTGTGCTCCTTCCGGTCAACGCCCGGATACCCATGACCACCAGGTCGATGCCACATCGGCCGAAAGACCGATGCAACCTCCACGGCCCATCAGGTGTCCTTATCGGTAGGTTGGTCGAAACGACATGGGGGACATTCGTGCGCAAAATCGTTCTCGCGCCGCTGTGCGCGCTGGTCACGGTGACCGTGGCGGCGTGCAGTCCGTCAGGTCCGGACCAGACCAATCCGGAGCTGGCACCACGCGGCACACCGATGACCAAGGTCAAGCCCACCAGGCAGAACCTGAACACCAAGATCAGCATCGCCGGCAAGGTCGACCTCAACCCGACGTTCGGGCTCGTCTCGCCCGTCGACGGCGAGGTGCGGTACTTCGACGTCCCGGCACCGAACGGCACGCCGACGAAGCCCATCCGGGTCGCGACGGTGTGGAAGGGCCAGACCCCGAACTACGTGGAGGCCCCGGCGGGGTCCACGTTCAGCGGCCGGCTCGTCGACGACAAGGCGACCGTGAAGGCGGGCATGCCGATCGCGTCGGCCAAGCACGCCGGGTACGCGATCGTGGGCGACATCGACGGCCAGCAGGCGTACAAGATCAGCGGCGCGCTCACCGACGTCGTGGTGCAGATCAAGAACGGGCCCGGCCCGTTCCCGTGCGCCGTGCTCGGCACGATCGCTGCGCTGCCGCAGGGCACCGTCCCGGAGAAGCCGCCGGTCACGCCGGACTCCAAGGACGAGAAGAAGGACCAGCCGCAGCAGCAACCCCAGCAGCAGCAACAGCCCCAGCAGCCGAGCGCGTCGACGGGCCTGCGCATCGTGTGCACCGCGCCCGCGGACGTGCAGATGATCAACGGTGCCACCGCGTCGATCGAGGTCACCACGGGCAAGTCGGACCAGGCGCTGGTCGTCCCGGTCGAGGCCGTGGCCGGTCAGCAGGGCAAGGGCAAGGTCGACGTCATCTCGCCCGACGGCTCGCGCCGCACCACCGAGGTGGTGCTGGGCCTGACCGACGGCAAGGTCATCGAGGTCAAGTCCGGTCTCACCGGCGACGAGGAGCTGGCCGTGCCGGGCCCGAACCTGCCGGAGGGTCAGCAGCAGGGCGGCGACCAGAGCAAGCCGACGGGTCCGTGATGACGCAGTCCTTCGAACACCCCACGGTCAAGGTGCAGGCACCACTGCTGCAGCTCAACGGCATCACGAAAGTCCTGAAGGGCCAAGGAGAACCGCGCACCATCCTGTCCGGAGTGGACTTCACCGTCCACGCGGGACAGAGCGTCGCGATCCTCGGGCGGTCCGGCTCGGGCAAGTCGACGCTGCTGTCGCTGATCGGTCTCTTCGACCGCGCCGACGAGGGCAGCTACCACCTGCACGGCGACGACATCACGAAGCTCCCCGAGCGCAGGGCCGCGGCGCTGCGCAGCGCGGAGTTCGGGTTCGTGTTCCAGCGCTTCTTCCTGCTCAAGCACCTCACCGCGGCGCAGAACGTGGCCATGGCGCTGGTGAACGGCCAGGGCTGGTCGGGACCGCGCAAGCGCAAGCAGCAGGTGATGGACGCACTGGAGCAGGTCGGCATCGCGCATCTCGCGAAGTCCAAGCCCACCAGGCTCTCCGGTGGTGAGCAGCAGCGCGTCGCGATCGCCCGCGCCCTGGTGCGGCAGCCGCGGATCATCCTCGCCGACGAGCCCACGGGCGCGCTCGACACGGAGACCGGCAACCTCGTCGTCGAGGTGCTGCTCAACACGACCAGGCAGGGCTGCGGCCTCGTCCTGGTCACCCACGACCACGACCACGCACGCAAGATGGGCCGCGTGATGGAGCTGCGCGACGGGCGGTTCAACTGATGCTTTCCGGCAAGTTCCGGTCCGCCCTGGTCATCGGCGGACAGGGCATCCGCGCCCGAAAACTGCGCACGTTCCTCTCGATGGTCTCGCTGTTCCTCGGCGTCCTCGCCGTCGTGGCCGTGCAGGCGGGGTCCGAGATCGCCGAACGGGCGATGCTCACCGACGTCGAGCTGCAGTCCGGCAAGGACGGCACGGTCCGGGGGTACGTCCCCGGTGAGAAGGGCGCCCCGGCCATCGTCGAGTCGACGTTCAAGGGCCGCACCGACGCCGTCGCGATGATCAGCTCGAACGCGATCATCGGCGAGCCGGGCGTGCGCCCGATCAACGAGGGCGGCATGCCGTTCGAGTACGCGGGCCAGGGCCGCGGCTACTACGGCCCGACGATGATCTGCGACTCCAACGGCACCTGCCAGGAGCAGAAGCAGCCGGAGAAGAAGCCGGACGGCCAGGCCATCGAGGTCAGCATGGTCGCGCTGACCGGCGACATCCGCCCGTTCAAGCCGTTCCGCCCGGTCTCCGGCAGCTGGCTCGAGTTCGCCAGCGCGCCGTCGCTCGCGCCGCGGATCGTGCTGAACGAGGAGGCCGCCAAGGGCCTGCGGCAGTACCGGATCCCGGGCGAGATGACGATCGAGGGCGCCACGCACCACGTGACGCCGCAGATCATCGGCGTGGTGCAGGACGGTGACATGCAGCCGCGCGTCTACATGCGGCTCGACGAGCTGCGCACGTGGATGCCCTCGGCCACGGAGACCGCCAACCCCAACCAGTTCCGCGGTGGCGGCACCAGCCTCGAGCTGTTCCTGCAGCCCGGCACGGACGACCTGCAGCAGCTGCTCAAGGCGAAGCTCGTCGGCGCGGGCCTGCCGCAGGAGCAGATGCAGTTCCAGACGGTGAAGTCCAAGGAGCGCATGGAGTCCGAGCTCCGGATCATGCGGCTGATCTTCCTCGGCATGGCGTTCATGGTGCTGCTGATCGGTGTCGCGGGCATCCTGAACGTCGGCCTCGCCACGGTCGGCGAACGCGTCGAGGAGTTCGCGCTGCGCCGCGCGGTGGGCATGTCGCGCATGCTGCTCGCGGGCATCGTGCTCGCCGAGACACTGCTGACCGGCCTGCTGACCGCCGCGCTGGCGATCGGCGCGGGCGCCGCCGGGTTGCAGGTGGCGCTGATGATGTTCGGCAGCCGGTTCCCGTCACTGGTGGGCACGACGTTCCCCTGGGAGGCGGGGGTGGCCGGCGTGATCGCGGGCCTCGTCGCCGGTGTGCTGGGTGGCCTGATCCCGGCGATCCGGGCGGCGCAGATCCCCATCGCCACAGTCATGCGAGCCTGAGTGCCGTGGCCGCCGAACCCCTCGCAGGTCTTCGGCGGCCACAGCGCTTTCCGGCTCGTCGCCGACGAAGCCCCGGACCGCGATCAAGCGGGCCGGGGCTTCGTGTATCCCGGGGATCTAGGTCTGCTTGCGGCGCGCGATCTCGTCGGCGAGCCGCTGCACACGGGCGGGGTCCGCGTCCCGGGCCAGGGCGACGTAGTGGTCCATGACGGCCGGCCGGTAGCGCACGGGCAACGTCTGTCCCGGGACGAGCCGGGTGAGCTCGGTGATCGTGAGGTCTTCGTCCGCGATGCCGCGGAACGAGAGGCCGTCGGCGGTCTCCACGTCGAACATCAGGACCACGCGTGGGTTGCGGTTGACCTCGCGCCAGCCGACGAGAACGCCGAGCGCGAGCGCTCCGGCACGCAGTTCCGCGTTGCGCTTCCGCGCATCACCGCTCAGGAGCGGGTTCGGGGCGACGCCCGGGAAGGCGGGCCCGACGCCGAGCGACTCCCTGCTCAGATCTGGCCTGAGCTGGTCCATCAGGCCGCCCAGATCGTTGAGACCGTTGCGCTTCTTCTTCCAACCGAACATCCCGCCCCCTCACCGTGATCGTACGTCGCGGTGAGGGGCGGATGTTCGGAACTAGTTGAGCTCGTCCGGGTTCGGGCCGATGCGCCCGCCGCGGTCGAGCGCCGACAGCGCCTCCACCTCGGCGTCCGGCAGCTCGAAGTCGAACACGTCGATGTTCTCCTGGATCCGCGACGGCGTCACGGACTTCGGGATCACGACGTTGCCGATCTGCAGGTGCCAGCGCAGCACGACCTGCGCCGCCGACTTCCCGTGCGCCAGCGCGATCTTCTGCACGACCGGGTCGGTGAGCAGGTCGCCGCCCTGGCCGAGCGGCGACCAGGCCTCGGTCTGGATGCCGTGCTCCGCGTTGAACGCGCGCACGTCGGCCTGCTGGAAGTACGGGTGCAGCTCGATCTGGTTCACGGCCGGGACGACGCCGGTCTCGTCGATCAGGCGCTGGAGGTGCGCGGGCTGGAAGTTGGAGACGCCGATCGCGCGGATCCGGCCCTCCTTCTGCAGCTCGACGAAGGCCTTCCAGGTGTCGACGTAGTTGTCGCGGGCTGGGGTCGGCCAGTGGATCAGGTACAGGTCGAGCACGTCGAGGCCGAGCTTGCCCATCGACGCGTCGAACGTGCGCTTCGTCGCGTCGTAGCCGTGGTCGTCGTTCCACAGCTTGGTGGTGACGAAGACGTCCTCGCGGGCCACGCCGGACTGCGCGATGGCCGCGCCGGTGCCGGCCTCGTTGCCGTAGGCGGCGGCGGTGTCGATGCTGCGGTAGCCCGCCTTCAGCGCCTCCGCGACGGCGGGGGTGGCCTCCGCGTCCGGCACCTGCCAGACGCCGAAACCGAGCTGGGGCATGACAACGCCGTTGTTGAGCTTCACGGTGTTCAAGAGAATTCCTTACGGTCGTTACGGAATCAGCGTCGGTGCGGTGCCGCCGTCGACGCGCAACGCGGCTCCGGTCGTCGCGGACGACAGGTCCGACGCGACGTAGGTGATGAGGTTCGCGACCTCGTGGGGGCGGATCAGGCGGCCCAGCAGCAACGTGGGGCGCTCGGTGCGGACGAACTCGGCCTCGCCGCCCTCGCCGACGCGATCGCGGATGAACTCCTCGACGCCGGGCGTGAGCGTCGGGCCGGGCAGCACCGAGTTCACGGTGACGCCGGTGCCCTTCACGGACTGGGCCATGCCGCGCGCGATGGCGAGCTGCGCGGTCTTCGTCATGCCGTAATGGACCATCTCGGTCGGCGTGAAGACGGACGACTCGCTGCTCACGAAGATCACCCGGCCCCAGCCGCGCTCGACCATGCGGGGCGTGTAGTGGCGGGCGAGCCGGACGCCGGACATGACGTTGGTGTCGAAGTACCGCTGCCACTCGTCGTCGTCGATCTCGAAGACCGGCTTCGCGCCGTAGATGCCCAGGTTGTTGACCAGCACGTCCACGTCCGGCACCTGCCCGACGAGGTCGGCCGCGCCCTCGGCGGTCGCGAGGTCCGCCGCGACGCCGCGCACGTCACCGTTCGCGCTGAGCTTGCCGACGGCCTCGGCCACGCGCTGCTCGTCGCGGCCGGTGATGACGACCGCGGCACCCGCCTTGAGCAGGCCCTCCGCCGTGGCGTACCCGATGCCGGCGGTGGAGCCCGTCACAAGTGCCGTGCGTCCCGACAGATCCATGTCTCTCCCCGGTAGACTTGTTGAAGACGATTACAAGCGTACGCAATAGTTGCACACGCTGTCTATTCGAGGAGGGTTGACCTATGTCACTGGACGACGACGCCGTCCAGGCGCGCGCACAGGGCTGGCGCACGCTCGCGGCGTTGCACGCGCGCATCGAGGACCGTCTCGAAAGAGCGCTGCAGAAGGCGCACGCCCTCTCCGTGAGCGAGTACACCGTTCTGGACGTCCTCAACCGCCAGGACGGGTTCCACCTTCGGATGAACCAGCTCTCCAACGCCGTGGTGCTCAGCCAGTCGGCCACGACACGCCTGGTCACGCGGCTCGAGGACCGGGGGCTGCTCGCGCGCTACCTCTGCCCGACCGACCGGCGCGGCATCTACACCGAGGTCACCGAGAAGGGCCACGAGCTGCTGGCTCTCGCCCGCCCCACGCACGACGAGGTGCTCTCCGAGTCCCTGGAGGAGGCTTCCGGCGCCCCAGAGCTCAAGCCACTCGTTGAGGCGCTCGCCAAGCTGTAACTGTTCGAGCAAGATCGCGGCATGGATCTCCACGCCCTGGTCCGCGCCGAGGCGCCGGCGGCCGAACAGCAGCGCACCCTGACCGGACCGGTCCTGGCCGCGCTCGTCGACCACGGCGTGCACCGCCTGATCGCCCCGAAGCGCTACGGCGGCGCCGAGCTCGGGCTGCCCGAGTGGAGCCGGGAGGTCCAGGAGCTCTCGCGGGCCGACGCCTCGACCGGCTGGACCGCGATGACGACCACGATCTCGTCGTCCCTGGCCTGGTACCTGCCGACGGACGCCGCCGACGAGGTCTTCGGCGACCCTCGCGCGTTGATCGCGGGCACCGCCGCGCCGTTGGGCAAGGCCGTGGAGACCGGCGACGGTTGGCGCGTGACCGGCCGTTGGGGCTGGGGCAGCGCGGTCGAGTACTCGTCGTGGGTCATCGGTGGCACCTTCACGCCCGTAGGCCCGCGTCTGGCCGTGTACCCGCGTGCGGACGTGACGGTCCACGACACGTGGCACGCCGCCGGACTGCGCGCCACCGGTTCACACGAGTTCTCCGTGACGGACGCCTTCCTGCCGCCGAACCGTGCCATCTGGCCGATCGGCATCACGCCCGGCATCGAGGGCCCGATCACGGTGTTCCCCTACTTCAGCTTCCTGGCCGTCGGTGTCGCGTCCGTGTGCCTGGGTGTGGCCCGCCGCGCGGTCGACGAAATCACCGCGCTCGCCACCGAGAAGACCCCTCAGTACGCGACGACCCGCCTCGCCGAGCAGACGGGCCTGCAGATCGAGCTCGCGCTGATGGAGGCACGGCTGTCCGCGGCGACGGCGTTCCTGCGCGAAACGCTCGGCGCGGCCTGGGACCACGCGCTGAACGGCGACCCCACCCCGGACCCGGCGAAGGCACGGCTGCGGCTCGCCTGCTCGTTCGCCGCGGGTGAGGCGACGGACGTGGCGCAGAAGGCGTTCGCGGCGGGCGGCGGCAGCTCGGTCTTCGAGTCCTCCGCCCTGCAACGCTGCCTGCGCGACGTGCACGTGGCCGCGCAGCACACGGTGGTGTCGCGACGCATGCTGGAGACCTACTCGATGCTCGAACTGGGCCTCAGCCCGGACATGACGAGGTTCTGATGGACGCCCTCGAAGCGATCATGACCACGCGGGCGATCCGCCGCTTCACCGGCGAGCCCGTCGCCGAGGACGACGTCTGGACGTGCCTGCGTGCCGCCCAGCAGGGACCGTCCGGCGGCAACGTCCAGCCCACCCGCTACCTCGTCGTCACGGACGCCGACGTGCGCACCGAGGTGGGCAGGCTGTACCGCAGCGCGTTCACCAGGTACACCGAGGTGGCGCCGGAACGCACCGACGCCGCCGGCCTGCGGATCGGCCGGTCCGCGAACCACCTGGCGGACACACTCGCGTCCGTGCCGGTCATCGTGTTCTTCCTCATGCCCCGGCTGCCGTCGCTGGTGGACGGCATCGACATCGGGCCGGTGCACGCGTCGGTGTACCCGGCCGTGCAGAACTTCTGCCTCGCGGCCCGCGCGCTGGGGCTCGGCACCACGCTGACCACGGTGATCAGGGTGCACCAGGCGGAGGTGCTGGAGCTGCTGGGCGTGCCGCCGAAGTGGGAGATCGCCGCGATGGTCCCGCTCGGGCACCCCGCGGAGAAGTTCTCGGTGGCGCAGCGGCGGGACGTGTCGAAGGTGACCTCGTTCAACCGCTGGAGCTAGGGTGCGGGCATGCCCGACACGCAGTACGAAGACCTGCTCCGCCACGTCCTGAAGGAGGGCGTGCGCAAGGAGGACCGCACCGGCACCGGCACGCGGTCGATCTTCGGCCACCAGCTGCGCTACCCGCTCGCCGCGGGCTTCCCGCTGATCACGACCAAGCGCGTGCACTTCAAGTCGATCGCGTACGAGCTGCTGTGGTTCCTGCGCGGCGACAGCAACGTGAAGTGGTTGCAGGAGCACGGCGTGTCCATCTGGGACGAGTGGGCCTCGCCCGAGGGCGAGCTCGGCCCCGTCTACGGCGTGCAGTGGCGGTCGTGGCCCACCCCGGACGGCGGGCACGTCGACCAGATCGCCGAGGTCCTGAAGACGCTGAAGACCAACCCGGACTCGCGTCGCATCATCGTCTCCGCCTGGAACGTCGGCGAGATCTCGAACATGGCGCTCCCGCCGTGCCACGCCTTCTTCCAGTTCTACGTCGCCGACGGCAAGCTGTCGTGCCAGCTCTACCAGCGCAGCGCGGACCTGTTCCTCGGCGTGCCGTTCAACATCGCGTCCTACGCGCTGCTGACGCACATGATCGCCGCGCAGACGGGCCTCGGCGTCGGCGACTTCATCTGGACCGGCGGCGACTGCCACATCTACGACAACCACGTCGAGCAGGTCGAGCTGCAGCTCAGCCGTGAGGCGCGCGAGTTCCCGGAGCTGAAGATCGCCCCGGCCCCCACGTTGTTCGACTACAAGTACGAGGACTTCACGATCGAGGGCTACGACCCGCATCCCGGCATCAAGGCTCCGGTGGCGGTGTGATCGGGCTGATCTGGGCGCAGTCCGCGAACGGCGTGATCGGCCGGGACAACGCCATCCCGTGGCACGTCCCCGAGGACATGAAGCACTTCCGGGAGCTGACCGCGGGCGCGGCCGTCCTGATGGGCCGCCGCACCTGGGAGTCGCTGCCGCCGCGTTTCCGCCCGCTGCCCGGCCGCCGCAACCTGGTGCTGTCGCGCACTCCCCAGGAGGGCGCGGAGACCTTCGACAGCCTGGAGAAGGCGCTGGCGGACGTCACCGGTGACCTGTGGGTGATGGGCGGGTCCGCCGTGTACGCGGCGGCGCTGCCGTTCGCCGACCGCGTCGAGGTGACGGAGATCCGCGAGTCGTTCGAGGGCGACACCTACGCGCCCGCCGTGGACCGCGAGCCGGTCAGCGTCGGTGAGTGGCTGGAGTCGAGCAGCGGCCTGCACTACCGGTTCGTGCGCTACTAACGGCGGCCGCCGGGCTCCCACTCGTACACCTCGACGGCGTCGTAGCGGTCGGCGGTCAGCACCGCGGCCGGATCGTCCGACCTGACCAGTGCGGCCGTGCCGAGCCAGGCCGTGCCGTCGTCCGACAGCAACGTCCCGTACGCGACCAGCCCCTCGGGCCGCCGCGGAACGAGGTCGGCGGGCTCACCCGAGCCCAACCCGAGCACCAGGTGGCCGCCGCCCCCGGGAAAGTCCCACATGGTCCGGCCCAGCACGTTGTGCCACCTGCGCACCAGCACGTCGCGGTAGCCGCCGGCCTGGTAGACGGGTTCGTCGAACGCGAACGCACGGGCCGCGGCCGCGTCCGGAGCCTCGACGACGTGCACGCTGCCGGTGAGCACGCCGTCCGAGAACGTCGGGCCGCGGGCGATGAGCTCGAAGCCGTCCATGTAGGACCAGTGCGCTTCGAGCAGCTTCTCGCGCAACGGCAACGAACCGGGCCTGTCCCGGTGGTGGCAGAAGAACTCCGTCACCGGCGGCGCGCCCGTGCGTGCCACGCCTCGACGATCAGCTCTTCCAGCTCCCCCACCTCGATGTGCTCCAGCCGCACCAGGATCGCCGGATACCCGTTGAAGTGCGGCGTCGTGAAGTAGACCGAGTGGTCCGAGGCCAGCAGCGCCTCCTTGGCGCCCAGGTCCGGCACCCGTGCGGCGAGGATCGGACCGGACGGTGCCGCGGCCCCCAGCGCCGTCAAGTCGGTCTTGCGCAGCGGCCGTTCCCAGACGAAGAGCTTGTCCTTGACCCGCCAGTCGACGACGCCCTCCCGCACCCGCTCCGTGACGTCGGGCATGGCAGTGGCGATCCTGTGCACGTCGTCCCAGGTGGCCATCACTTGCTCCTACAGGTGGTCCGGCGGACGCTGCTGCTCGGCCAGGAACCTCTCGAACTCGGCGCCCAGTTCGTCCGCGCTGGGGATGTCGGTGTTCCCGACAGTCTGGATGAACGCGTCGTACTGCCGCTCGAGCGCCTCCACGACCTGGGCGACCTCGTCCGACTCCGCCACCTGGCGGTGGATCTCGGCGTCCGCGGCCTGGGCGGCGTCGGCCAGGCCGCCGATGGGCAACGCGAGGCCGGTGGCGCGGGCCAGGGCGTCGAGCAGGGTCACGGCGGCGGTCGGGTACTGCGACTGCGCCAGGTAGTGCGGCACCTGGGCGGCGAAGCCCATCGCGTCGTGGCCCGCCTGGCCGAGGCGGAACTCCAGCAGCCCCGACACGTTGCCCGGCACCTGCACGCGGTTGAAGAACGGCTGGTACTCGCTCACGAGCTCAGGGCGCGTGGCGTGGCCGATGACGTTCAACGGCCGTGTGTGCGGCACGCCCATCGGGATGCCGTGGAAGCCCACGGTCAGACGGACGCCCCAGCGGTCGATCAGCGACCGCACGGCCTGGATGAACGCCTCCCAGCCGCGGTCCGGCTCCGGGCCCGTGAGCAGCAGGAACGGGTGGCCCGCGCTGTCCCAGAGCAGGTGCACGACCAGTTCGGGGGCGGCGTAGTCCTCCCAGTGGTCGGTCGCGTAGGTCATCAGCGGGCGGCGCGAGCGGTAGTCGATCAGGCCGTCGACGTCGAAACGCGCGACGATCCGGCTCTCCAGCGTCTCCAGCAGGTGTTCGGAGAGCAGGCGTCCCGCGGCGCCGGCGTCCATGAAGCCCTCGAAGTGGTGCAGCAGCACCGCACCTGTCAGGTCCGGCACCTCCGAGTCCACCTCGTACAGGTTCTCCGGGTCCACCGCACGCCTCCTGATCAATCGCTCTCGTCTCGTCCAAAGCCAACCATGTGGACACGGAACTGATTCCGCACGGGTCGATTAGCCCATACGGACCGTGTGCGCGCATCACCTCACGGGTACTCCCACGCGGTGGACAGGCGCTGGGTGATGCGTGGAACTCTGGTCGCGGCCGTCGTCATTCTCCTCGGTGCGGCGGTGTACGTCTTCGGCCAATTCAGGCCCTTCGGTGACGAATCCATCGACCGCAGCCAGCCCGCGATGCTCAAGTCGGTGCGGGACCTGAGCCAGTACCACGCGGCGGCGGGCGAGTTCCAGGTCGTGCTGGACATCGAGAACGACGTGAAGTGGGTGCCCGCGGCGCTGGCGGGCGAACGCACGCTGTTCGTCGCGGCCGGGTCGGTCAACGCGTTCGTGGACCTCGGGACGTTGAAGGACGACGGGCTCGTCGTGTCCGCGGACGGAAAGAGCGTCGAACTGCGCGTGCCGAAGGCACAGCTGGACAAGCCGAACCTGCACCACGACCGTTCGTACGTCTTCAGCCAGGAACGCGGCCTGATCAACGACCTGCAGGCGCTCGCGGGACCTCCCGACCAGCAGAAGTTCTACGTCGCCGCCGAGGCCAAGCTCGCGGAGGCGGCCAAGCAGTCGGAACTGCTGCGGCGGGCCGAGGACAACACGCGCGTGATGCTCACCGGAATGCTGCAGTCACTGGGGTTCCAGGTGAACGTGGTCACCGACTGATTCGAACCTTTCAGACCGATCCTTCCGAACGTTCAGCGGTGACCACAGCACTCCGGGATAGGATCCGTTGGTGGAAGACGATCTGATGGCCTGGGCTCCCGCGCAGGGCGCTGCGCAGGCGCCCGGGATCGCGTTGCCGGGCTTCAGCGCCTTCCGCGTGATCGCGCAGGGCGGCGAGGGCACGATCTACCGCGCCCGCCAGGACGGTCTCGGCCGCGACGTCGCCGTCAAGGTGCTGCAGGTGACGGACCCGGCGACGGTGGCGCGCTTCCGCCGTGAGCTGGCGATCACCGTGGAGCTCGGCCGCCAGCACCCGCACATCGTCACGGTGCTCGACACGGGCACGTTGCCGGACGGCCGCCCGTGCATCGTCATGGAGTTCTACGAACGCGGTTCGCTGCACGACCGTCTGCGCGCCATGGGCCCGTTGCCCGTGCCGGACGTCATCGCGGCAGGGATCGCGGTGGCGGACGCGCTGGCGTTCGCGCACGGCCAGGGCATCCTGCACCGGGACGTGAAGCCGCAGAACGTCCTGGTGCTCCCGACTTCGTACGTGCTGGCCGATTTCGGCATCGCGCGCGGCGCTGACGCGGGCCATTCCGCGTCACTGCAGATGGTCAGCTACCGGCACGCGGCCCCGCAGATGCTGGAGGGCGCCACGCCGTCGTTCGCGGACGACATCTGGTCGCTCGGCTCGACGCTGTTCACGTTGCTGGAGGGCAAACCGCCGTTCGCGTCGGACAACCCGGACGAGGACACGCTGCTGTCCTACGTCGGGCGGGTGAGCAGCGGAGAACCGCGTCCGCTGACCCGGTTCGACGTACCGGCGTGGCTGGTCGCGGTGATCGACCGCTGCCTGCGCAAGGACAGGGCGGACCGCTTCGGTTCGGCGCTGGAGCTGCGGGACGCGCTGATGTCGGCGAACTCGGGCACCGCGCTGTCCACTGTGGATCCGGACGCGACGGCGATGCTGGGCGAACGTCCCGACTTCTACCCGGAGGGCCCGACCGAGGCTCCCGGTTTCGGGCCGCGCGGGTTCACGCCGGAACCGGAACCAGAACCGGAACCCGAGGCCGAGCGCGACGATTCGTGGCGAGGGCAGCTCGAGGACCTGACGTACCGGCAGCGCGACTTCGTCCCGCCGCCTCCCCCGCGTCCCGTTCCGGTCGCGGTGCTCCCCAGCGTGGACCTGCCGCCCGTCGAGCCGATGACGGCGCCGGTCCCGAAGAGCAGACGCGGTGGAGTTCTCGCGTTGCTGGCAGTGATCGCGGTGACGGGCGGCATCGCCGCGGGCATCGTCCTCAACCGCGGCGGCGACGGCCAGCAGGCCCAACCACCGGTGACGACGACAACACCGCCCGTGCCGACGTCGGACTCGGCCGACGCGGGCCCGTCGCCGAACACCGACCCGAAGTTCGTCCCGGTGCTCAAGCGCGCGGAGTACAAGGGCAGGTCGATCGAGCTGGAGTGGACCGATCCGAGTGACGGCCAGGCGCAGTTCGTGGTGGTCGACGTGACCGGCGCCAAGCCGAACGCGCTCACGACCGTGACGGGTGGCGGCACGTCGTACGTCGTCGAGGACGGTGGCGGCGACCGGCGTTGTTTCCAGATCGCGGCGCTCGGCCTCAACGGCGAACGCGGCAGCTCCGCAAAGGTCTGTGCCAACAAGAACTGAACGTTGCGGGCCCGATGTTGTTGCGGGCGCACGAACTGGCGTACGGTCCCCCGGTGCAAAGCGCTCGTTATGCCGGCCCACCGATGTTCGCTCGTGGACGAAAGCGCCGAACACTCGTGGTGTGGGCGGCCGTTCCGCTCGTCGTCGGCATCGGGATCGGTGTGCTGATCGGCGGCAGCCTCGGGTCCCAGGCCCCTCAGAACACCGGTGGCACACCCGCGACGTCCCCTGTGCCCGATCAGCTCGAATACACGGACATGCCCTGCGACCCCGGCTCGTCCGTCCTCGTGCTGCACTCGCTGGAGGGCGCGATGCCCGAGACGGAAGTCCGGGTGCTCGTCGACTACGAGACGCTGTGGGTGAAGTACCGCGAGAGCGTGAACCCCGCGCTGCGCGGCCAAAGCGCGTTCCTGAGCAGACGCGACGACGTCTGCCCGGTCATCGTCCCGGAGGACCCGCGGTTCACGCAGTTCATCTGGATCGGCCCGTTCCCGTCGGACACGGCTCCGAAGCTGTGCGAGGCGCTGCTCAAGGTCACCGGGAAGAACTGCATCCCCGCACAGGTGGTGCGCTGATCCGTCAGCGCCGGAACAACGGCCGCGGGTCGATCGCCCAGAGCACCCGGCGCCACCAGGAAGCCTTGCGCCGCACCGCTTTCCTCACCTGACGGGCCAGACGCCAGCTGTTCTCGTGCTGCTCCGGCTGCGGCGCGAACGCGGCCTGGTCGACCATGACCGCCAGCTTCGCGCCCGCGTCACCCCACTCGCGGGCGACGTCCGGCACCGTCCGGCTCGGCTTTGGTCTGAGCCCCGCGAGTTGTAGTGCGTCGAGCACCTCGTTCCACGCCCCGACCGGTCCCGCGGCCCGAAGCCGGAGACGACGCGACGTGCGTGCCACGAACAGGGCGACCAGGAGCAGCACGGGCGTGAAGACCCAGAACGGGAAGCTCTTCTGGCTCGCGGGCGCGGCCGTGTTCTCGCCCCGCACCGCAGTCGGCTGCACCAGCGGTGGCACCGACGGCAACGAGGTCGGCGTCGGCTTCGCGGTGGTCGACGCGAGCCGGTTCAGCACCTCGCGCTTCGAGGCCGCGCTGGGCCCGCTTCCGTTGCCGGACACGGGATCGAACGCGACCCAGCCCCACCCGCTGAAGTACACCTCTGGCCACGCGGTGGCGTCCGCGGCGCGCACGATCCGTTCGCCGTTCTCCTCGGGCACCGGCTGGAACCCGACCACCACCCGCGTCGGCAACCCGACCGAGCGCGCGAGCACGGCGTACGCCGACGCGAACTGCTCCGCCGTCCCGGCCCCGGCGCCGGACTCCCCCGCCGCCCCGAACAGGAACGTCTCCAGGCGCGCGTAGGACGACCCGACCGGCGCCTCGGCGTCCGGCCGGCGGTTGAGCCGCACGACCTGTTCCAGCGCAACGGCCTTCTCGTACGGCGTGCGCGCGTTCTGCGTCGCCTGCCGCGCGTAGTCGGCCAGCGTGAACGGCAACCGCGGCAACGCCGTGTACTTCGTGACGTTCGCGGGAACCTGCGCCTCGGCCAGATCGGCGTCGGCCGGAGTCTCGACGACACCTCGGACCGTGTAGCTCAGCCCGGTCTCGAGCCCGTCGGCCACCACGAGAGACCCGGTGTCCGGATCCACCATGGCGTTGCTCAACGACACCGCCTGCGGCTTGCCCACACCGGGCAACCACTCGCCCTGCAACCCGGTGATCAGCAGATCGGCGCTGGCGTCCTGGAACTTCCCGCCGGTGGGCAGGTCGGGCGCGTCGACGACACCGAGCGGCCCGTACGTGGAGGCCGCCTCCCACGACGCCCCCGTGTACCGGCTGAGCGTCACCAGCCGCACCGGCACCTCGGGCCCGCGCATGCGGAACAGCTCCGCCTCCCCCTGCGCCGCCCACGCCGCGAGCTGCGGCAGGGGGTTGGAGATGGCGATGTTCGTGATGGGCGGCGTGACGAGCTTGCGAGGCTCGAACCCGTTGGTGGGCAAGACGAACGTGAGCAACGTGAGCGTGGCCAGCGCCGTGGCCAGCACCGCGGGCGGCAGCACGGGCCCGCGCCGGTCGATGATCAGCCACCCCAACGCCAGCAACACCACCACGGCCAGCGCCACCAGCCCGTACCGGTCCGCGCGGCCCGTGGTGAGCAGCGCGGCCGACACGTACAGCGTGGCCGAACCGAGTGCCGGCACGAAAAGTGCCGTGCCGCGCTTCGTCACCGACAGCACCATGCCCGTGGAGATGCCGATGATGAGCAGCAACCCGGGCACGAGGAGTTCGGGCGTGGCGGGGGCGGGGCGGGCCGCGGTGAGCAGTCTGGGGACGGTGTCCAGGAGGACCCAGGTGGGGTCGCGGTCCGGGGAGGCGCCTCGGGCCAGGAAGAACCCGCCCGCCATGGCCGCCACCATGATCGCGAGGGCGGCGAGGCCTGCCGGGACGATCCGTTTCAGCAGCAGGGCCGCGAAGCCGGTGAGCGCGGCCAGTCCGAAGTAGAGGGTGGCGCCGTCCCAGGCCTGGGAGAGCTGGAGGGCGCCGATCAGGAGGAGGGCTGCCACCCAGGCGAACTTCAGGAGGGAGCCGGTCACGGGGCCACCGCCTCGCAGGCTCGTGTCGCGTGTCATCGCGCCACCACCGCGTTCCACGAGTCGACCAGGTCCTCCGCGCGCTCCCCGCTGACCACCAGCACCGATCCGGCCGCACCCACCGGCCGCTTCTCGTCCACCACCAGGACCACGCCGAACGCGGCACGGCCCGCCTCCAGCACCAGTGCCGGGACCTGCTCGCCGCTCACCACGGCCACCACGTCCAGGTCGCGCACCGGCACGGTCGGGCGGCCGTCGACGTCCTTCAGCTCCAGGTCGGCCAGAGCGGACAGGATCGGTGCCGAGTCCTGCTGCTCCTCGATGTCGGTGCCGCCGGACGACGTGAGCAGCCGCACCGGGTGTCCCTGCTCCAGCGCCGAGGTGATGAGCGACGCCGCCACCTCCACGGCCTCCTCGAATCGTTGCGGGTCGG
This sequence comes from Lentzea sp. NPDC055074, assembly GCF_053608005.1. Taxonomy (NCBI): domain Bacteria; kingdom Bacillati; phylum Actinomycetota; class Actinomycetes; order Pseudonocardiales; family Pseudonocardiaceae; genus Lentzea; species Lentzea sp. NPDC055074. The sequence goes on along the minus strand of NZ_JBSGUQ010000005.1, from coordinate 201,132 downwards.
AGTAGGAGGACGCGCTGTCGTCCAGCAGCACCGCCAGGTGCGGGCGGGCCGGGTCTGCGTCCTCGCGGATCATCAGGGTGCCGGTGCGGGCGGAGGTGGCCCAGTGCAGACGCCTCAGGTCGTCGCCCGGCACGTACTCGCGCAGGCCCACCAGGTCCGTGCCGCCTCGCTCCACTCGTTCGTCGGCTCCCACCTGGCCTCGTCGAGCGCCTGACGGCAGGCCCCGGACCGGGAGCACTCGGGGGACCACTCGCACCTGGACCACCTCGCCCAGGACCGTGCGGGCCTGGGCCAGGCCGGCCAGGCCCTTGCGGCGCAAGGTGAGCGGGCCCACGTCGAAGACGCCTCGGCGTTCGGTCGGGATGGCGTAGTCGACGGCCTCCACCTCGCCCGGCTCGAGCAGCGGCACGTCCACGTCCATCGGAGCACCGGCCACCACGTCGACGGCGTCCAGCGCCACCGGCCACCTGCCGGTGGACGAGAGCTCCAGGCGGCCGTTGCAGCGGGCGAGTCTCGGGACCGTGCGCGGGCGGACCGTGCGGGAGACCGTCAGCGGTGAGGCGATCAGCACGGAGACGATCGACGCCACGACCAGTGCCGTCAGCGCCAGTCCGAACGCCGCCATGCCCGCGTAGCGCCACCACAGGCCCACGCCGAGCATCAGCAGCCCCAGCACCGCGGTGCCGGTGCCGCGGACCGTGAGTCTCACTGTGCCGCGGGCTTGGGCACCGCCACGCGCGAGAGCACGTCGGCCAGCACCTCCGACGTCGTCACGCCCGACAGGACGCTCTCGCGCGTCAGCACCAGGCGGTGTGCGAGCACCGGGTCGGCGATGTCCTGGACGTCCTGCGGCACCACGAAGTGCCGGCCCTTCGACGCCGCGTACACCTGTGCGCAACGCACGAGCGTGCGCAGGCCACGGGTCGAGGTGCCCAGGCGCAGCCGTTCGTCGGAACGCGTTCCGGTGCCCAACGACGAGATGTACTGCAGGATCGGGTCCGCCACGTGCAGCAGCTGCAGGCGGCCGCTGAACGAGCTGATCTCGCGCGGTGACGACACCGTGCGGACGTCGGCGATCCGGCCCGCGCCGCTGCCGGGACGCAGTACTTCCAGCTCGTCCTCGACCGACGGGTAGCCGATCGAGGTGCGCAGCATGAACCGGTCGAGCTGGGCCTCGGGCAGGCGGTAGGTGCCGTCGAGGTCGATCGGGTTCTGCGTCGCGACCACGAGGAACGGGTCGGGCACCGCGTGCCCGACGCCGTCGATCGTGACCGTGCGCTCCTCCATGACCTCCAGCAGCGCCGACTGCGTCTTGGCCGCCGCGCGGTTGATCTCGTCCGCCAGCACGATGTTCGCGAACACCGGACCCGGCCGGAACCGGATCTGGCCCGTCTGCGGGTCGTAGACCGAGGTGCCCGTGACGTCGGACGGCAGCAGGTCCGGCGTGAACTGCACGCGCCGCGACACCCCGCCGAGCGCGCCCGCGACGGCACGCGCCAGCGTCGTCTTGCCCGTGCCCGGCACGTCCTCGAGCAGCACGTGGCCGCCCGCGAACATCGCCACCAGCACCAGGTCGATCACGTCGCGCTTGCCTCGCACGGCGCTCTCGACCGCATCGCCCAGGCGGGTGTGCAGGTCGCGGAACGCGGAGACCTCACCGGTGTCGATCACTTTTCCTCATCTCCGCGACGAACACCGATGCGCAGCAGGAACGCGCACGCCAGCAACCCGAGGCCACCCGCGCCCATCGGCGCGGTCTCCACCCCGGCGGGCGCCATCTTCGGGATGCAGTTCGGCTTGCCCGCACACTCGTCGTAGGTGAAGAAGGTGTTCCTCGCCGCCGAGTCGACCTGGCCCGCCCCGGAGGCCGCGTAGGCACGCACGACGAGCGAGTTGCTGCCCTCGTCGACGTCGATCGTCGCCGAGGTGGCGTTGCACGGGATCCCCACCGAGTAGCCGTACGTGTTGTTCACGACCTCGCAGCGCCCGTTGTGGCTCGCCCAGTCCGCGGGCGGGGCCAGCGTCAGCCGGCGCGTCGGCACGTTGCGGCCACCCGTTGCCCCGGTGATCACCAACGCACCGGCGCTCGGCAGCGACGGCGGAGGCGGGGGCGGCGGAGGCGTCGTCGTGGTCGTCACGGGTGGAGGCGGAGGCGGAGGGGGCGGCGTGGTCGTGGTCGTCACCGGGGGCGGAGGCGGCGGGTTGTTCGGCGGCGGCGTCACGGTGAACGCGGCCATGCCCGCGGCACCGGCGACCGACGCCGTCGACGCGCGCACCGTCACGTCCAGCCGGCCGCTCGTGCAGAACGTGGAACCCGCGCACGGCACCGACAGGTCGACGGAGGTACCCGCCGACTGCGCCGACACCGAGCCGCCGCTGAACGAACCGGAGCCCGCCACGGTGTAGCCGACGATCGGGTCGGCCGAGGTGGCCGCGCTCCAGCTCACCGTCACGACGAGCGCGGAGGCGTTGCGGGACTTCTCCCGCACCGAGACGCCCGCGGGCGCGGCGGGAGCCGTCCCTCCGGCCGAAGGCGGAACGGACGGCACCGACGGCGGCGGGGGCACCTCGGTGGTCGGGTTGTTGGTGCCGTTGCCGGGGTTGCGCGGCGGCTTCTGCGGCTCGTTCGGGTTCGGCGGCGGGGGCGGCGGCACGGACGGCGGCGGCGAGCGGTCCGGGTCCTTCACCGGGAGCTCGGGGCTGCGGATCGTCAGCGAGCGCGTCGCACCGTCGGGGTCGACCAGCACCCCCGTCGACGAGCCGGTGACGTTCACGAACAACCGGCCGTCGTCGAACACGAGCTCGGGGTCGGCGCCACCGGACGTGCGGACGTCGTCGCCACCGCGGCTGCCACCGCGGTCGAGGATGATGACCTTGCCGGATCCCTTGCAGGGCACGTAGACCTTGTCGCGGAACACCGCGGGACGCCCCGGCTTCGGGCACCCCATCGCGCCCACGTCGACGCGCAGCACGTCACGGCCGACGACCAGCACCACGACCGACGACGACGGCACCGACGCGGGCACCAGGTCGATCGGCGAGGACTGCGCGGCGATCACCTCGGCGTCCGAGCGGTCCGTCATGGAGTCGACGTCCTCACCCGTGCCGTCGCGCACGACGACACCGCCGTCGAGACCGATGAGCGTGACGCCCTGGTCGTGCGGCACGAGGACGGTGCGAGGCCCGGCACCGGTGACCTGGCGGTGCGACCGCTCCTGGAACCGCTCCTCGTCGTCCGACCAGTCGAGCGACCTCAGCGTGCCGCCGTGGTCGACGAGCCACAGCACACCGCGCTCGTCCACGACGGCGTCGGCGAGGGGCTGACCGGCCTGCCACGTCTGCCCGACGTCGGCCAGGGTCAGCGGGTCGGCGGTGTGCACCGTGCCGGACGCGCGGTCGACGACGTACACCATCCCGTTCGACACCAGCACCTTGCTCGTCGCTCCGGGCGGCGCCTGCCTGCGGCCGGAGGCGAGCAGCGTCGCCAGGTCGATGACGGTGATCTCGCCGGTGCGCCGGTTCAGGACGATCAGCCGGCCGTCCTCCTGCGCGATCTCGAGCTGCGAGTCGGGGCCGCTGATCTGCAACCGCGTCTGCGGCTTGCCCGAACCGGGGTTGATCTGCACGACCTCACCGCGCTGGTCGTCCCCCAGCCAGGTGAGCCCGTCCGACACCGCGACCGACGTGCGGGAGATCCCCTGCCCGAGTGCGGCGCCCGCGAGCACCAGGACACCCAGCAGTGCCGCGACGAAACTCGCCGACTCCCGCCCTCCACCGGAGATGATGCGTCTGATCCGGTGCCACCAAGACATAACGCGCCCTCCCTCGCCCGCCGGGCATGCTAACCCTGGACTCTGACAACTTCGGACGGCGCATGGTTCCCGGTTCGCCCGATCTGCCGGTTGGCAGACATGTGTGAATGTAATGACGGGGTCCGACAGTTCTGAAAACCGAATGGCGTTACGCCAAAACGACGAACGCGTAAGGCAGAGTGGACGCATGGAGATCCCCGGCATGGGACTTGCCAAGCAGGCGCTCGACACCGCACTCGGCACGACTGCGGCCGTGGCGGCGGTTCCGGCCCGTGTGCTGAGCCTCATCGGCGAAGTCGAGCAACTCGTCCGCAAGGTGAACGGCACCATAGACGCCGTTGATGGCATCGTCGCGAGAGCGGACGCGTTGGTCGACCGCACGGCCGACGTCGTCGCGGACGCGGAGAAGGCCGTCGTCGAGGTCCGCGCGATCACGGCGAGCGCGAGCGACGTCGCCGACCGGGCCGGGCTCGTCGTCACGACGGCCGGCCAGACCGCGCACACGGCAGGCGAGCTGATCGCGATCTACGAGCCGATCGCGAAGCAGGCGCAGCCGCTCGCGAAGCGGTTCGTCGAGGAGCTCTCGCCGCACGAGATCGAGGCCGCGATCAAGCTCGTCGACGAGCTGCCGGTGCTGACCGAGCACCTGACCAGCGACATCCTGCCGATCCTCGCCACCCTCGACAAGGTCGGCCCCGAGGTGCACCAGCTGCTCGAGGTCACCAGCGACATGCGCCAGGCGATCCTCGGCATCCCGGGTTTCGGGTTCATGCGCAGGCGTGGCGAGAAGAAAGAAGAGGAAGAGGGTGTGAAGGCCGAAGAAAACGGGTAGCCCACACGTATGACAGCCGACGCGCGCGACGATCAACTCACCTGGTGGCTCCTCACCAGCGTGTTCGGGCTGCTGGCCGCGATCAACGTCGCGCTGGCCGTCACCGAGAGAACGACCTGGCCCTACGCGCTCGCGGCGCTGCTGCTCGCCGCGAGCGCGTGGAGTGCCAGACAGGCCCTCAGGCCTTCCCCGTCGTCTGATGCGTCAGGTTCGACGGTGACCCGAACCGGAACGCCCGCACGCGATAGGTCGCGAGCTTCTCGTCTGGGAGTGTGATCACCCCGTACGAGGTGGTGTCCGGGTCGAGCTGCACCGCGACGCGGTAGTCCGCCGCGCCCGCGGGCCTGACCTCGATCAGGTACCCGTCCTCGTCCGACGCGCGGTCCTTCCAGGTGAACAGGATGCCGTTGGCGTTCTTCACCTCGGCCTTCAGCTCCGTCGCCGCCGCCTCGGCTGACGACACGGGCGCCCTGCCCCCGCCGGCCTTGACCGGCGCGGTCCAGTCCGGCCCCTCGATCTCCGGCACCTCGTCGCCCAGGGGCAGCGAGACGTCCACGGTCGCCGAGGCGGTCCCCGTGAACGGCCGGACCCGGTAGTAGAACTGGGTTTCCGGGATCAGGTCCGGGTGCTCGTAGGTGTCCTTCGCCGGTGCGGCGAACTCCAGGATCGTGTACTCGCCGTCGGCCGCGTTCGCGTACTCGACGACCTGCCCGGCCGACCCCGCCTGCGGACGCCAGTGCAGCGTCACGTCCACGGGCGAGGTCAGTTCGGACGTCAGCACGGGGTCCTGCTGTTCTTGGCCGCAGGCAGCCAAGAACAGCAGGAACACCAGGGACAAGCCGCTTCTGGTCAAAGAAGACAGCTCACTTGCGCCAGAACCGCACGTTGCTCCAGGTCACCGTCGCCGGTCCCTGGCCGCTGGACGTCCGGTACGCGCCGAACTTGTCGTAGAAACTCGTACCGCTGCTCGCGTACGTGTGCGCACGAGAGCCGTTGATGTACGTGCGGTGTTCCGTGGCCGTGTTGTGCACGGTGTTCACGCGGACGGTCGTGCCCACGGTCGCGCCGGTGGCGATGGTCGCGCCCCCGTGCACGGCGTAGAGCCGGCCGCCGCGTTCCACAGCGAGCATCCAGAACGGTCCCGCGCTGGGGGCCTCCCGGAACGTCTGCTTGAGACTGATGCGGGTGCCGCCGAGACTCGTGATCCGGAAGCTCCCTTCGAACTGGCGCGTGCCGCCGGTGTAAGTGGCGTAACGCCGCTCGGCACGCTGGTCACCGCTCGCGGTGGAGCAGGTGAGTTGGAAAGTCAGGTTGCTGACGGTGCCGCAGCCGCGTTCCTGGACGGTGAACGACGGGGAGTAGCTGGTCCACGGACCGGTTTCAACCTGGGCCTGTGCCGGGGCGACCGACACGAGCAGACCGGTCGCCATCGCGATCCCCGCGACGATGCGGAGTCGTTTGGACATCCCGATACCTCCTCAAAACGTGCTGAGGACAGCACGCATTTCCAGGGGGCGGTGACGGGACTGTATCGGATAATGATCCGATGTTCGACCTCCATCGTCTGCGACTGCTGCGAGAACTTTCCCGAAGGGGGACGCTCGCGGCCGTCGCGCAGGCGCTGAACTACAGCCCCTCGTCGGTGTCGCAGCAGCTGTCGTTGCTGGAGAACGAGGTCGGGGTGCCCCTGCTGGAACCGGTCGGCCGGCGTGTCAAGCTCACCCCGCAGGCCGAAATTCTGGTGCGGCACACCGAAGAGGTCCTCGCCCGTCTGGACCAGGCCGAGTCCGAGGTGGCCGCGTCGCTGCACGAGATCACCGGCACGCTGCGGGTCGCGACGTTCCAGACGGCGGCGCTGGCGCTGATCCCGGCGACGCTGGCGCGCATGAGGGACGAGCACCCGTCGCTGCGGATCGAGTTCCAGGTGCTTGACCCGGCGGAAGCGCTTTCCGCGTTGAACGCCAGGGACTTCGACCTCGTCTTCGTGGAGGAGTGGCCGGACCAGCCCGAGGCCCGGTTCACCGGCCTGGAGTACCGGGAACTGTGCCGGGACCCGATCCGGCTCGCCGTCCCACGTGGACTCCCCGTCGCCGAGATCGGCTCCCACCCGTGGATCATGGAGACCGAAGGCTTCCCGCAGCGGATCTTCAACGTGAACTGGTGCCGCCACAACGGCTTCGAGCCGGACGTGCGCTTCTCCTCGACGGACGTGCTGGTGAAGCTGCGGTTCGTGGAACGGGGTCTCGCGGTCGCGCTGCTCCCGGACCTGGTCTGGTACGACCGCGAGATCACCGTCGACCTGCACGAACTGCCGGTGCCGATGTCCCGGCTGCTGTTCACTGCGGCACGGGCAGGACGAGGTCAGCATCCCGCTGTGCGGGCGTTTCGCGAGGCGCTGGCGCTCTCCGTAGCGCCGCTCCGACCCCCGCCGTGATCACGAGTGCCATGCCGCACAACGAGATCACGCCCAGGTGCTGACCGAGCAGCAGCGCACCGGCGAGCGCGGCCGCGGCGGGTTCGAGCGCGAGCACCACGCCGAACGTGCTGGCCTGCAACGTCTTCAGCGCACGGATCTCCAGCGTGTACGGGATGGCGGACGCCAGCAGCGCCACCAGGGTGCCGAGCAGGAGCATCTTGGGCTCGAACAACGCGGCCCCGGCCGTCGAGAGCCCGTACGGCAGCGTGAGCGCCGCCGCGATCAGGCTCGCCCCCGCGAGACCGCCGGTGCCGAGCCCGGCCGTCGCGAGCTCGCGCCCGGCGAGGACGTAGCAGGCCCAGAAGGCGGCCGCGACCAGCGCGAGCGCCACGCCGATCAGGTCGAGCTCCGCGCCGGTGTACTCGTGGACACCGAGGAGCACGACACCCGCGAGCGCCAGCCCGACCCACACGAAGTCCCGCGCCCGCCTGCTCAGCGCCGCCGCGAGCCCGAGCGGCCCGAGGAACTCGATCGTCACCGCCACGCCGAGCGGGATGCGGTCGAGCGCCAGGTAGAAGGTGCCGTTCATGCCGGCCATGGTCATCCCGAGCACGAGCGTCTCCTGGCGGAACTTCGGCCTGACCACCACGCACAGCATCAGCGCGGCGATGCCGAGCCTCAGGGCCGTGGCGCCGGGCGCGCCGATCTGGCCGAAGAGCTGGTTCGCGAACGCCGCGCCGAACTGCAGTGAGATGACCGAGCCGAGTACGAGGAAGACCGACATGAGCCCAGTCTCGGTTCCGGCGTCCCTTCGGTACAGCGAATGTTTTCGAGCGATATCGTTCGGCTTTCCCGAACATTTAGACTGGCCGGTGCGATGAGACGCAAACCCTCCTCCCCTCTCCCCCAGCGCCACGGCCTGGACGCGGCGCGGTTGAAGCTGCCCTCCGAGGGCCACTGGTCGTCGTTGCGCGACCACCTCGTGGAACGGCTGCCGCGTGTAGCGGCCGAACGCGTCGACGAGATGCTGGCCGAGGAACGGATCTGGGGTGTCTCCGGGCCGTTGGGCGCCGACGCGCCGTTCGTGCCCGACTCCTACATCTGGTTCCACCGCGACCTGCCCGTCGAGGTGCCGGTGCCGTTCGAGGTGGGCGTCGTCCACCAGGACGACGACATCGTGGTGGCCGACAAGCCGCACTTCCTCGCGACGATCCCGCGCGGCGCCCACATCATGCAGACCGCGCTGGTGAGGCTCCGCGACTCGCTGGGCCTGCCGGACCTCTCCCCCGCACACAGGCTCGACCGCGTCACGGCCGGTCTCGTGCTCTTCGTGGTGCGGCGCGAGCTGCGCGGCAAGTACCAGACGATGTTCCGCGACCGGTTGGTGCGCAAGGAGTACGAGGCGATCGCGCCGTACGACCCGGCACTGGAACTGCCGCGCGTGGTGCGGTCGCGGATCATCAAGGAACGCGGCATCATCACCGCGTTCGAGGTCGACGGCGAGCCGAACGCCGAGACGCACGTGTCCCTCGTGGAGCATCGCGACGGCCTGGGCCGGTACCACCTCAAGCCGGTGACCGGCCGCACCCACCAACTGCGGCTGCACATGTCCGGGCTCGGGGTGCCGATCGTGAACGACGACTTCTACCCCGTGCTGCGGGACCGCCCGCTCGACGACTTCTCGGCACCGCTGCAGCTGCTGGCGCGCGATCTGTCCTTCGTGGACCCGCTGTCGGGTGTGGAGCGGTCGTTCACCTCGGAGCTGAGGCTGTCCGCCTGGTCATGAGACGTGCGTGCGGATCGTCCCGATCGGCTGCGGCTCCCAGACCTCGCCCATCCGGTCGAGCAGCCGCCGCGCCAGCGCACTCGTCTCGGGGTGGGTCTCGGTGAACGTCGCCACCACGCGCGCCCGGTACATCAGCCGGCCGCGAGCCGTGGTGCTGTACCAGAACCAGTCCTCGTCGACGACCCTGGCGAGGTGGTCGGTGCCGTCCCGCTCGGCGCGCTGCACCAGCGCGTCACCGTTCACGAACCAGCGCACGCACGCGTCCTCGAGCGGGGCCGTGAAGCCGCGCTCCTCGAAGTAGGCCTGCTCGGCGGCCTCCCGCAGCGCCCGCGGAGTCTCGGTGACGGTCGCGCAGGTCGGGAAGCCGATGCGGAGGTAGACGACCTCGGCCAGCCCGTCGCCGAGCGAGGCACCTTCGAGGTCGACGAACCTCGCGCCCTGCGGCGTGTACATGTCGTTACCGGCACACGGGTCCCCGTGCAACAGGTCGAACTTCCCGGTGTCCTCGAACACGAGCTCGGCCTCGGCGCCGCCGATCTCCACCTCCATCGCCCGCACGAACCGCAGGAACGGGGTGGGGTCCGGGATCTCCTGACGCGGTAGCAACCCGGCGTGCTCCGGCCCGGTGGCCATGTGGAGCCGGGCGAGGCCGCGGGCGTAGTCGACCACCCAGTCCTCGCGCGGCGGGTCCGAGCGCAGCTTCTCGAGCACCACGGTCCGTTCGGCGTGGTCGACGTCGAGGACCCGCGGCACCACGCCCGTGTGCGCGGCCAGCCCGAGCGCGGTCACCTCCCGTTCGAACGCGGCCTGGTCCCCCACCACCTGCTTGACGATCCGGTCGCCGTCCGCCCAGACCTGCGACCGCACACCGCTCTTGAGCCGTTGCATGGGAACGATCCTATTCCACACGCGCGCCGAATTTGTAACAACGGCCGGGTACCGCACGAATCCACCGGCGTGCAGAACCATGGGGCGGAAGCGAAGCTGGGGCGATTACCCTCACTGACCGGCATGAGATTCATCGCCGCGTTCATCGTGTTCGGGTTCCACATCAACGCGGCCGGCCTGTGGCCCTATCTGGACGTGCCTTTCCGTCAAGGTGCGACCGGAGTGAGTTTCTTCTTCATCCTGTCCGGGTTCGTGCTCACGTGGTCCGCCAGGCCTGGCACCTCCGCGCCCACCGCGTGGCGGCGCCGAGCAGCGAAGATCTTCCCCAACCACGTCGCGACCTGGCTCGTCGTCCTGGTCGCGGTGTCGGTGACGCCCGTGACGGCGCTTGCGAACCTGTCACTGCTTCAGGCGTGGTTCCCCAGCGAGAGCGTCTACTTCAGCATGAACACGCCGGCCTGGTCGCTGTCGTGCGAATTGGCCTTTTACCTGGCGTTCCCCTTGCTCGTCAAGTGGAAGATGCGCACACCGTGGCTGGTCGCAACAGGAATGGCCATTGCGATCATCGCCATTCCTGCAATCGCACCAACGATGCCGGGCAACATCGAATACTGGTTCGTATTCGTCTTCCCGCCGGTGCGCGCACTGGAGTTCGTATTGGGAATGGCGATGGCCCGAGTGGTCCAGCAGGGCAAGTGGATCGGACTGAACCTGTGGGCCGCGAGCGCCTTCTTCGTGGCCGCCTACATCGGGTCCTGGTACCTGCCCGGGTCGTTCCCGTACGTCGCGGGCACGGTCGTCCCGCTGGCGCTGCTGATCCCGGCCGCCGCGGTCGCCGACCTCACCGGCAAGTGGTCGCCGTGGCGCTCGAAGCCGATGGTGTGGCTGGGCACCGTGTCGTTCGCCTTCTACATGGTCCACCAGATCGTCATCCGGGTGAGCGAGAAGTTCCTCGACGTGCACGCGTTCCCGCTGCTCGCGGCGCTGGGGATGTTCGTCGTGTCGATGGTCGCGGCCTGGCTGCTGTACCGGCTGGTCGAGGTGCCCGCCGAGAAGTTCATCAAGGGGGCACCCCGACCAGCGCTGGTCACGCCAGCGTCAGTGCGTACAGCTCCACCCGCGGATCGTCAGGCAGCGTGACCGAACGGACCGTCTTGGTCGCGTCCAGCCTCAGCGACTGACCGAACAACCGGACCGGCGGCCCGTCGACGCCCTGCCCCGCCTTGATGCGGTGCGGCATCTCCAGCACGGTCGGGCCGCCACCCGCCCAGTCCGCGATGGACGCCGAGACCTCGGCCGAGGTGCCGTCGGTGTACCAGACGGTGAAGCCGGCCGACACCGGTCCGTTGTGCGACGAGCCCACGACGTGCAGCCAGGAGTACTGGCCGGTGGGCAGCAGGAGCCCCTGCCCGTGCGCCTCCACGAAGTTCGGCTTCGTGCCGGTGGGGTCGGGCGCCTGGTAGGTGATGCCGCCCCACGTCACGGGCCCCGCGGGCGGCAGCAGCGACGCGTCGTAGCTCCAGCCGCCGCCGTCGAAGTCGCCCGAGGCGGAGTCCGCGACCGTGGCCGTGCCGTCGTGGTTGAGCTCCGGCGTCACGTCCACCGAACACGTCGACAGCGCGCACAGGGCAGCGGGCTTGACCTCGACCACCGCCTTGAGCGACACCGACTCGACCTGCACGGCGACCTCGTACGAGCCAGGCGCCACACCCGCGGGCACCGTGAACGTCAGCGGCACCGTCCTCTGCGTCGGCAGGTGCCTCGACACGATCACGAACGGCTTGGCGCCACTCACCTTCCACCCGGCGGGCGCGGTGACGACGGGCCGCACCGACGTGGCACCGGGCGCCTGCGCCAGCACGTCGAGCTGCACCGTCAGCGACTGCGCGGACTCCGAGGTCGGCAGCACGATCTCGGTGCTGCGCAACGACGCCGAGAGCGCGCGGCGCGAGTCCTCGTCGCCGTCGTTCAGCGACGGCGGCTCGTCCCCGCGCCCGGTGCCCCACGACGACGGCTTCGACGACACCTCGTGCGTCAGCTTTCCGCCGCGCTGCAACGAAGACCACGACAGCCAGGTCTTGCGGACGTCACGGCCGCCGAAGGACACGTTCTTGATGTACCGGTTGGTGTCCGACACACCCTTCGCCGACACGGTCAGCGTGCCGCCCTGCGAGCCGTGCTGTCCGATTCGGACGGTCGCGGACTCGAACTGCGGTGAGGACAGGGCGAGGAAGTCCGCGCCGTTGAACGTCGGGTAGATGCCCAGCGACGAGAAGACGTACCAGGCCGACATCGTGCCCAGGTCGTCGTTGCCGGTCATGCCGTCCGGACCGGTGGTGAACAACGTCATCGCCGCCCGCACGACCGTCGCGGTCTTCGACGGCGTGCCCGACCACAGGTACATGTACGGCGCGAGCAGGTCGGGTTCGTTGTTCGGGTTGTAGGTGGGCTTGCCGTAGTAGTCGTACGGCTCGGTGATCCAGTCGCGCTTGGCGGTGCCGGCCGGGTCGAGCAGCAACTTGTCGTAGACGAAGAACGAGTCGAGCCGCTTCTCCGTCTCCTTGCGGCCGCCCATCAGCGACACCAGCCCGGCCGGGTCCTGCGGCACGAGCCACTGGTACTGGTAGGCGCCGCCCTCGTGGAACTGGTGCGACGCGTCCACCGGGTTGTACGGCGCGAGCCACGTGCCGGCGGCGGTGCGCGGCCGGAACTGGCCGATCGAGGAGTCCCACAGGTTGCGGTACCACTGGCCGCGGTCGGCGAACATCCGCGCGTCGGCCTTCTTGCCGAGGCCCTTGGCCATCAACGCGAGCGACGCGTCGGCCGCCGAGTACTCCAGCGTCGCGGACGCCGGGTGCACGCAGTCGTTGTCGCCGCCCTTGTGAGCGCAGTCCTTGCCCAGCTCCAGGCCGGACGGGATGTAGCCGCGTTCGTTGTAGTAGGTGACGCCGGAGCGTCCGTTGTAGGGCGACTCGGCGGGAGGCAGCGACGTGGCGTTGGCGCGCAGCAGCCCGTACGTCTCCTCCTCGTAGCCCTTCAGCAGCCCCTTGGACCAGGCCTCGACGAGGAAGGGCGTCACCGGGTCGCCGGTCATGATGTTGGTCTCGGACGACGCCAGAGCCCAGCGCGGCAGCCATCCGCCGTCCCGTCCACTGGCCACAACGGACAGTGCGACGTCGCGGGCGACCTCGGGTTCGAGGATCTGGAGCAACTGGTTCTGCGGCCGATACGTGTCCCACAAGGAGAAGTTCTGGTACGGCGTGTAGCCCGAGGCCGTGCGCACCTTCCCGTCGAAGCCCATGTACCTGCCGTCGACGTCGCCGGCGAGGTTCGGGTGCAGCACCGAGTGGTAGAGCGCGGTGTAGAACGCGACCTGCCGGTCCCGCGGCCCGCCGGACACGCGCACGGCGTCGAGCTGCTTCCTCCACACCTCCTTCGCGGCCGCCACCGTGGCGTCGAAGTCGTGGGCGGGAGCCTCCGCCGCGAGGTTCTTCCGCGCGCCCTCGATGCCGGTGTACGACAGGCCGAGCTTCAGCACGACGTCGCGGTCGGCGGTCGCGTCGAACGTGACCCAGGCACCGTTCCCGCCCGTGCCGGCGGCGTCCCGGACACCCGGCGTGGGAACGCTCCCCCGCCACGCGCCGAAGGAGGCGAACGGGCGGTCGAACGTCGCCGTGAAGTACACGGTGTGCTCGTCCTTGCCCGCGCAGAACCGGCCGTTGCGCACCCGGCCCTCGATGGTTCTGTCCCCGACGACGTGGATCTCCGAGTCCAGCACCGTCTGGTTCGACCGACCGGTGTTGAACAGGACGTTGGCCGCGCCCGAGGACGGGAACGTGTAGCGCTGCCACCCGGTGCGCTGGGTGGCCGTCAGCTCGGCGTTCACCCCGTACTTCGGAAGCCCGACCCGGTAGTAGCCGGGCTGCGCCGCCTCGTCCGAATGGCTGAAGTCCGACTTGTAGGCGTTGATGTCAACGTTGTCGACAGACCCGACCGTAGGCATGACCGGCAGCTCGCCCATGACGCCGCAGCCCACACCGGACAGGTGCGTCTGCGAGAAGCCGTAGAGGGAGGTGGCCTTGTAGTCGTACCCGCCCTGACCTCCCGTGTCAGGGCTGACCTGCACCATCCCGAACGGCACCGAGGCGCCCGGGAAGGTGTTGCCGAAGTTCTGCGTACCCACGAAGGGGTTCACCAGGGACGAGGGGTCCTCGTCCGCCTGAGCCGCTTGCGCAGGAACTGTTAACCCTAGTAACAGTCCGACTACAACCAGTGTCCGCATGGAAGGCAGTATTGTCCGAACGTCGCCGCCCCGACACCCATCGGAGGTCGGCGATGCGCGTTTTTGCAGCGGTGTTGCTGATTCTTGTCGCATTTTGTCAACCGGCCCAGGCCGCACCTGCTCTCGACGCCGTCACCACAGCGAGCGTCTACGGGTGCCTGCGCACCAACGGCGCGGGCGTGTACGACGCGACGGTGAACAAGACGTTCGTGACGTACTCGGGGACCCGGCACGACATCTACGTCAAGGCGTTCGACCACGCCGCGAACACGTGGTCGGCGGCCGTCAAGGTCGCCACGCTGAACCTGACGCACGACAACGCCTACCACGACTACCCGGTGCTCACGCAGCTCGGCGACGGCAGGCTGGCGGTCTTCCGCGCCACGCACACGGCGTCGATGCAGCTCTACACCGCGCCCACACCACGTTCGATCACGGGCACGTGGACCGCGCGGACGATCAGCACGGACAGGAACACCTACCCCGAGCCGATCGTCACCGGAAGCACGATCCACCTGTTCTACAGCCACAACACGGACCTGTCGTACCCGTACCGCACGTACAAGGTGATCAAGTCGACGGACGACGGCAGGACGTGGTCCGCGCCGCGCACGATCATCGACTCCGGCCGCACGGCCGACAGGTACGCCGAGGTGTACGCGTTCGGCGTGACGCACCGCAACGGCCGCATCTACCTGACCTGGTCGCTGCACGGCGGCCCCAAGGGCCACAACGGCGGCGGCAAGAACATCTACGCCGCCTACTTCGACACGGCGTCCGGAAACCTGTTCACGGTCGGCGGCGCGTCGCTCGGCACGGTGATCGACTCGGGTGACACCGACAAGGCCCGCGTCGTCACGACGAACCCGGCGGACCTGCCCGCGGACAAGGCGCTGCCGGAGGAGAACCCGGTGACGGTGCCGTTGAACGACGGCTCGCTCGTGCTGGGCTACGGCGTGCACACCAGCACCAGCAACAAGATCGTGCTCGCGCGGTTCGCCGCCGGCACCTGGACCTCCACGACGGTCGACACGTCGACGTCGTTGTTCAAGGACCTGGTGGCGACCGGCAACGGCGTCGACTTCTCCTACGCCGGCAAGGATCGCAGGCGGTTGCTCGTGAAGTCGTGGACGCCGGGTGGCGCGGTCACGACGAAGCACGACCTGGCGGTGCCGTACTCGGCCGGCGCCGACACGACGTTCTACGCGAACTTCGTGGAGAACCGGCCGAGCGACCTGATCGCCGGCACGATCGACTACGAGACCCGCAAGACCAACCACACCGGCACGTGGCCGGTGTTCTCCATCAGGGGTTAGCAGCGCTTGCTGGAGAACGCGGTGAAGTTGTCGTCCTGCTGGACGCTGATCATGCCGTAGGCGGCGGTGCACCGGGACAGGGTGGAAGCCGGCTTGCCCCAGAGCTCGACGGGGGCGAACTGGCTGCTGTTCCCGCCCTTGCAGGTGTCCGGTGTGCCGTCGCCGGCGCTGCCGTACACGGCGATCGCCGTCTGCGTGCCCCAGTAACGGCCGGTGGCGCGGAAGCTCTCCCAGACGTAGACGTAGGAGTAGTTCGCACCGCACCCCGCGAACTGCTTCACCGACGCGATGTTGTTGCCACGCCACTTGACGTACCCGGTCGAGCCGATCTGCGCGGCGCTCACGCATCCGGGCACGGTCTCCGCGGTGGCCACACCGGGAAAGTCGAAACCGAGCAGCACGAACGCGATTCCGATGAGTGCCCTCTTCATGCGGGTGATCATCACCGTTCGCGCTGACAACTCGCTGACACGAGGGTAAGCAGGAAACATGCCCGTACAGCTCAACCACACCATCGTCCACGTCTCCGACCAGAACCACTCCGCGCGCTTCCTGACCGAGCTGCTCGGCCTGCCGGATCCCGTGCGCTACGGCCCGTTCCTCGTCGTCGAGGTCGCGAACGGCGTGTCCCTCGACTACATGACCGCGCAGGGCCCGATCACCGAGCAGCACTACGCGTTCCTGGTGTCCGAGGAGGAGTTCGACGAGATCTTCGGCCGCATCCAGGAGCGCGGCCTGGACTACTGGGCCGACCCGTTCCACTCCCAGCCCCAGCAGATCAACCGCAACGACGGCGGCCGGGGCGTCTACTGGAACGACCCGGACGGCCACGCGCTGGAGATCATCACCCGCCCCTACGGTTCCGGTTCCTGACGAACCGGTTCACGTATCTAAAAGGTATAGACCACCTCTTGTGCTCGGAGTGCCTTGCCTGCCACCGTGAGAGCGGTAACACGCAGTGGCCGCCCTGACACTCCGAGGAGTTGGTCCCATGTTCAGGACCCGCGCCGCCGCCCTGATCGTCGCGCTGATCGGCGTCTTCACGCTCGTTCAGCCGGCGACGGCAGCGCCGTTTCCGTTCACCCAGGCGCAGTTCAACCAGATGTTCCCGTCGCCGCCCCGCAACAGCTTCTACACCTACACCGGCCTGAAGAACGCGATGGCGACGTTCGGGACGTTCGCGAACTCGGGCGACAACACGGTGAAGGGACAGGAACTCGCGGCGTTCCTCGCCAACGTCTCGCACGAGACCGGCGCCCTCAGGTACATCGAGGAGATCAACAAGACCGGCGACTACTGCGACGAGCGCCAGCCCTACGGCTGCCCCGCCGGTGTCAAGCAGTACTACGGCCGCGGCCCGATCCAGCTCTCCTGGAACTTCAACTACAAGGCGGCGGGCGACGCCCTAGGCATCAACCTGCTGAACGACCCCGGACGCGTGGCCCGTGACGCGACCGTCGCGTGGCGCACCGGCCTCTGGTACTGGATGACGCAGAGCGGCCCCGGCACCATGACCCCGCACAACGCGATGGTCAACAAGCGCGGTTTCGGCCAGACCATCCGCAGCATCAACGGTTCCCTGGAGTGCGACGGGAAGAACCCCGGGACCGTGGAGAGCCGCGTCTCGAAGTACCGGCAGTTCACCTCGATCCTCGGCGTCGCGCCTGGAGCGAACCTGTACTGCTAGTCGTGAATAACCCAGACAGAGAAAAAGGTCTAGACCCTTGACTGGTCTGGACCATTGGTGCCAACCTCAGCGTTGTTCACATACCTGATCCTCCGGGCGCAAGACTCCAGGAGTGAGTGACCTTGCTGAGAAAAAGAATTCTGGCGTCTCTGGCGGCGGTGGCGATGGCGGCGACCGTGGCCGTCATCGCGCCGACCGCCTCATCACAGGCCGAAGTGTCCGCACAGGCCTGTTCGGGCAACAACTGGGTGGCCGGGCAGTGGTACACGGCCGGCACCACCGTCAAGTACACCGACGGCAAGTATTACACCGCCGAACACGACAACCCCGGCTACGACCCGGTCATCTCCACCTGGTACTGGGAGCCGCAGGACTGTGGTGGCGGCACCCCGGGCGGCGGCACCTGCGCCGGCGCCCCGAACTGGGCGGCGGGCACGTGGTACCCCGCCGGTTCGATCGTCAGGTACACCAACGGCCAGTACTACCGCGCCAAGAACGAGAACCCGGGCTACGACCCGATCATCTCCACCTGGTACTGGGAGCCGCACAACTGCGGCGGTGGCGGAGAACCGGGCACCGGCTTCCCCATCAGCGAGTCCCAGTTCAACAGCTTGTTCTCCGGTCGCAACAGTTTCTACACCTACCAGGGCTTCGTCGACGCGGCACGCACCATCCCGGCGTTCGGCACGTCCGGCAGCGACACGGTGAAGAAGCAGGAAGTCGCGGCGTTCCTCGCGAACACCGCGCACGAGACCGGCAACTTCGTCTACATCGAAGAGATCAACAAGAACAACGACCTCTGCGACGAGAGCCAGCCCTACGGCTGCCCGGCCGGCACCTACGCCTACTACGGCCGCGGTCCGATCCAGCTGTCGTGGAACTTCAACTACAAGGCCGCCGGTGACTACCTGAACCTGAACCTGTTGCAGAACCCGTACCAGGTGGCGCAGAACTCCACGACCGCGTGGCGGACGGCGATCTGGTACTGGATGACGCAGCGCGGTCCCGGCTCGATGACCGCGCACGACGCGATGGTCAACGGTGCCGGATTCGGCCAGACCATCCGCAGCATCAACGGTTCCCTGGAGTGCGACGGCCGCAACCCCGCGCAGGTCCAGAGCCGCGTCAACAACTACAACCGGGTCACCGGCACCATCGGCGTGACCCCCGGCGGCAACCTCTACTGCTAGTGGTTGTCCTGACTAGGACTTGAGCGGTCCTAGTTCGGCCATAGCTTCACTGCATGACCATGGAGCTCACCGATCTGCTGCACGAACTGAACGACCAGCGCAGGACCTTTCGTGTCACCGTGCGGGGTCTGACCCCGGCCGACGCGGTGAAGCGCACGACGGTCAGCGAGCTCACGCTGGGTGGGTTGCTCAAGCACCTCACCTGGTGTGAGCGCGGCTGGACGCACATCCTGACCGAGCAGCCCCTCCCCCCGCCCGGCATGCTGGACTTCGACCAGTACACCTGGACGGGAACGGACTTCGAGGAACTGCTCGCGTCGTACGACGAGGCGGTGCGCCGGACCGATGAGGCCCTGCGCGCCGCCTCGCTCGACAAGCTCGTCCCGCTGCCCTCCGCGCCCTGGGACGAGAATCCGCAGCCCATGTCGATCCGGCGGATCGCGCTGCACCTCATCCGGGAGACCGCACAGCACGCGGGCCACGCGGACATCATCCGCGAGATGCTCGACGGCCAGTCGACCACGGCATTCCTCTACGAGCCCTAGACCTTCGCGCCGAAGCGCCCGCGAGGTCGCATGCCTCCGCACACTCCGGACGGTCGTCCGGGCCGGGAGGGGAGGCCGCGGTGAGCGGTGTCAGGGTGCTGGTGGCGGGAGCGAGCATCGCGGGCGGCGACCGGCGGCGCTTCGACCTGGTGGTCGGGGCCGACGGGCTGCACTCGGCGTTGCACGGGACGGTCTTCGGGCCGCGGGAGCGCTACCTCCGCCACCGCGGGCTCGTGCCGGCCTTCAGCAGCGTGCCCAACGAGTTCGGGCTGGACCGCTGGTTCCTCGAGTACCAGGAGAAGGAGTCCAGACGCTCCGCCGCGGGCGGGCCGGGCTGATCGGCGACGCCGCGTTGCGCCCGTCGCCGATGTCCGGCCAGGGCACGGGACTCGCCCCGGTCGGCGCCTACCTGCCGGCAGGTGGACTGGCCGCCGCCGGCTGGGACCCCGCTGACGGGTTCGCGGGTCACGAGACGCGCTTGCGCTCGTTCGTCGAGGCCGACCAGAAGATCGGCCGCGCGCACGCGGAGAGCAGCCTGCCGGGCGCCGTGCACGCCCCGGAGCCCGGCATGGACGCGTTGACGGCGCTGGTGGACCGCGCGCTCAACGGCGTCGAACTGCCCGGCTGCGCCGGGGTGCCGGACTCCGGGGCCTGAGCACTCAGGCCGCGAGCTGCTCCTTGACCTGCGCCAGCGACGGGTTGGTGAGCGCGGCCCCGTTCGGGAAGTGGACGGTGGGCACCGTGCGGTTGCCGCCGTTCACCTCCATCACGAAGTCGGCCGCGCCCGGCGTCTCCTCGATGTTGATCTCGACGTACTCGATGCCTTCGCGGTCGAGCGAGCTCTTCAGGATGCGGCAGTAGCCGCACCACGAGGTCGAGTAGACGGTCAGCTGGTCGGGAGCCATCAGGGCGCACTCCTCGTCGGGGTTGGACTGTGTCGCCAGTATCAACACCCGGCGAGGGGCGCTTCTTCCCAGGGTGCCGCCGGGATCGTCAGGCAATCGTCAGGTCAATTCCCCTAACGGTGAGTCAGCATAGTTCGCGCACGTCCGAAAATTTCGGCCGTGCAATTAGTCGCGCATTCACGCGAACACCCCCAACGAATTCAGTCACCCATTCGGCGGCCCATCACCACACAGAGTTTCCGATATCGTCTGAATTCCGCCGCCGCTACCCGCAGTCATGAACAGAAAGGCTGGCCATGCTGAAAAAGGTGGCGGCTGCTGCCCTCGCGCTGTCCGCGGTCCTGACCGCGCCGGCCGCCCACGCAGCACCCGACGTTCCCGACTTCGTGACGATCGACGTCGTCACCGTGAACGGTTCCGGCTGTCCCGCCGGCACCGCGGCCGTCGCGGCCGCGGACGACCGCACGGCGTTCACGGTCACGTACAGCCAGTACCTCGCGCAGGCCGGACAGGGCTCCGGCCCCACCGACTTCCGCAAGAACTGCCAGCTCAACATCAGAGTGAGCTACCCGCAGGGCTTCACGTTCGGCATCGCCCAGGCCGACTACCGCGGGTTCGCGAACCTGCAGCAGGGCGCGACCGGCACCGAGAAGGGGAACTACTACTTCCAGGGCATGTCGCAGGGCGCGAGCCGCAGCCACACGTTCGCCGGCCCGAAGAGCGACAACTGGCAGGCGACCGACCGCGCGACGGTCGCGGAAATCATCTACGCGCCCTGCGGAGAAGTCCGGCACCTGAACATCAACACAGAACTGCGCGTGAACGCGGGAACAGCGTCGAAGGCGAACAGCTTCATGACGATGGATTCCACGGACAGCAGCGTGAGCACGAAGTACCAGTTCTCCTGGAAGCGCTGCTGACCCAGGCACCGACCGCCGCCGCCCGTTCATTTCGTTGAACAACCCCGACGGAAAGGTGCCCGATGCTCAACACACTGGCTGCGGCCGTGTTCGCGATGTCGACGATCGTCATCCCGCCCGGCGGCGCCCCCGGCGACACTCCCCCGCCCGACCACATCACCATCGACGTCGTGACCATCAACGGCTCTGGCTGCCGGGCGGGAACGGCCGCCGTGGCCGTCAGCCCGGACAACAAGGCGTTCACCGTCACGTACAGCGAGTTCATGGCGCAGGTAGGCCCGCAGGCCCTGCCCACCGACTTCCGCAAGAACTGCCAGCTGAACCTGCGCGTCAACGTGCCGTCCGGCTTCACCTACGGCATCTCGTCGACCGACTACCGCGGCTTCGCGCACCTCGAACGCGGCGCCACGGCCCTGGAGAAGGCGAACTACTACTTCCAGGGCATGTCGCAGACGGAGTACAAGCAGCACAACTACAAGGGCCCGTTCAGCGACGACTGGCAGGCGACGGACACGACCGACGTGGCCGCCATCGTCTACCACCCGTGTGGTGAGAAGCGGAACTTCAACATCAACACGGAGCTGCGGGTCATGGCCGGCACGTCCGACAAGAAGCTCACGAGCTTCATCGCGATGGACTCGACGGACGGGTCCATCGAGACGACCTACCACTTCGCGTGGAAGGTGTGCCCGCCCCCGAGGCCGTAGTTCCCGCTAGGTGCCGGGCATTCCGCGAACGGGGTGCCCGGCACGCCCCCGCGGACTCGCCCCGGCCCGCTGACACCGCCTAGATCAGGAAGCGGTACGCCGTCGACCCCGGCTCCACGTGCTGGATCTTCAGCGGAGACTCCTTCATCCGCCCCCACAGCAGGTCGTAGTCCTCACGCCGCCCCAGCTCGATGCACACCAGCGCGGCCCCGGTCTCCCGGTTGTCCCGCTTCATGTACTCGAACTGCACGATGTCGTCGTCCTTGCCCAGCACGTCGTCGAGGAACCGCCGCAGCGCACCGGGCTCCTGCGGGAACTCCACCAGGAACCAGTGCTTCAGGCCGCGGTGGATCATCGACCGCTCGACGATCTCGGCGTAGCGCGACACGTCGTTGTTGCCGCCGGACAGCAGGCAGACGACGGTGGAGTCGGGCGCGACGGAGATCTCCTCCAGCAGCGCCGCGGACGCGAGTGCTCCCGCGGGCTCCGCGATGATGCCGTCGATCTGGTACAGCTCCAGCATCTCCGTGCAGACCGCGCCCTCGGAGACGGTCAGGAGCTCGGCGCCGCTGTCGCGCACCATCGGGAACGTCACGTCGCCGGCGCGGCGGACCGCTGCTCCGTCGACGAACGAGTCCACCTCGGGCAGCGTCACGGGGCCGCCCGCCTGGATGGCGGCGATCATCGAAGCGGCACCTGCCGGCTCGACGCCGATGATCCGGGTGCGCGGGAAGCGTTCCTTGAACCACGTGCCGACGCCGGAGAGCAGGCCTCCGCCGCCGATCGGGACCACGACCACGTCGGGGGCGCCGCCGAGCTGCTGGACGATCTCCAGGCCCACGGTGCCCTGGCCCGCGACGGTGCGCGGGTCGTCGAACGCCGGAACCAGGGTCGCGCCCGTCGACGCGGCGTACTCCTTGGCCAGCGCGGCCGCGTCGTCGTAGGTGTCGCCGTCGACGACCAGCTGCACCATGCCCTGGCCCAGGGCGTGGATGCGGTCGCGCTTCTGGCGCGGGGTGGTCCGCGGAACGTGCACGCGGCCCTCGATGCCCAGGCGGCGGCAGGCGTAGGCCATGCCCTGGCCGTGGTTGCCGGCCGACGCGCAGACCGCGCCGCCGAACGCGAACTCGGTCTGGCAGAGCAGGTTGAACGCTCCGCGCAGCTTGTAGGAGCGGCCGACCTGGAGGTCCTCGCGCTTGAACCACACGCGGGCGCCGGTCCGCTCGGACAGCCGCTGGTTCACCTCGAGCGGCGTGGTGCGGGCGACTCCACCGAGCCGGGCTGCGGCCGCGGACACCTCATCAGCGAAGGACATGTCAATACATCTTCCGTGAACGACTTGGGTCTGGCACGCGTACCCCTAGAAGGAAGGGGGCGGTGCCCGTGTTTCGCCTTGTGGGCGTGCTATCGCTGCTCATGTTGCTCTCCGCGGTCCCCGCGCACGCCCATGGCGCGCCCACCGACCCCGCGAGCAGGGCTTTCCTGTGTTCACCTGGTCAGCCCACAGCATCATCCTCGCCGTGCCGCAGCGCCATCGCGGCGGGGTTGCCGTCCAAGGAGTGGGACAACATCCGGCTCCCGAACGTGCGCGGGCAGGACGTCGCGAAGGTCCCGGACGGCCGGTTGTGCAGCGCGGGCCTGGCGAAGTACGCCGGACTGGACGCGCCGAGCGCCGAGTGGCCCGCGACGAAGCTCAAGAGCACCGGATTCATCTACAAGGCGACGATCCCGCACCAGGGTTCGTTCCGCTTCTACGTCACGCGCGACGGCTACACGCCGAACCAGCCGCTGCGGTGGGCGGACCTCGACCAGTTCCTCACCGTGCCCTCTCCCCCGCTCGTCAACGGCTCCTACGAGTTCAAGGTGCAGCTGCCCGAGGACCGCACCGGCCGTCACCTGATCTACACGGTCTGGCAGAACACGGACACGCCCGACACCTACTACTCGTGCACGGACGTGGAGATCGCGGCAGCGGTCAAGCCGCCGGTGGTCCAGCAGGCACCCGCCGCGCCACCGGTGAAGGCCGCGCCTCCCACCACCTCGGCGAGCCGGTCCTCGGCGCCGTCGACGAAGCCGTCCGCGCCGGGGTCGAGCGTCCCCCGGCCCGTTCCCGTTGCGTCGAGTGCCGAACAACCTCCTTCGGACACAACGAGGTTCGGCATGGCGGCCGTGGTCGCCGCACTGGGCGGGCTCGCCGTGCTCGGCGGGTTCATGTTGTGGCGCAAAAGAATTCTGTGAACGTCCCGGTCCCCAACAGGTCTAGACCTTCTCTACGATGATCTTCGGGCGCGCAACCCCTGCTACACGAAGGTGTGTACCCGATGGCACGAAAACTGTTGGCGTTACTGGCAATGCTCGCCGCCACACTCGTCCCGGTTTCTCTCTCGGCATCGAACACGGCACAAGCGGCACCGTTCAAGGTGCTGGCGTTCTACAACGGCACCTGGGACGCGGCGCACATCGCCTTCGTCAAAGAGGCGAACCCGTGGCTCACCCGCGCGGGCCAGGAGAACGGCTTCACCTACGAGTCGACCACCGACTGGAACCGGCTCAACACCCTCACCCCGGCCCAGGCACAGGTCGTGGTCTTCCTCGACGACGCGCCCACCGGGTCCGCGGCACGCGCCGGCTTCCAGCGCTACGTCGAGGCGGGCGGCGGGTTCTTCGGCTTCCACGTCAGCGCGTTCACCCAGAACGCGAACGAGTGGTCGTGGTACCACAACACGTTCCTGGCCAAGGGAAACTTCGTCAGCAACACGTGGGGCCCGACCACGGCGGTGCTGAAGGTGGAGACTCGCGGCCACCCGTCGACGCTGCGGCTGCCGGAGAGGTTCACCTCGGCCGTCAGCGAGTGGTACAGCTGGGACCGCGACCTGCGCCAGAACCCGAACATCCAGGTCCTGGCGAGCGTCGACCCGTCGAGCTTCCCGCTCGGCACCGACCCGAACCAGCAGTGGCGCAGCGGCTACTACCCGATCATGTGGACGAACAAGAACTACAAGATGATCTACGCGAACTTCGGCCACAACGCCATGGACTACGCGGCGAACAAGCCGCTGTCGTCCACGTTCGCGAGCCAGACGCAGAACAACTTCCTCATCGACAGCCTGCTGTGGCTGGGCGGTGGCGGCACCCCGCCGCCACAGGGTGAGTGGAAGACGGTCGTCAACCGCGGCAACGGCAAGTGCGTCGACGCCGCCGCCGCGGGCCTGAGCAACGGCACCGTCATCCAGCAGTACTCGTGCAACGGCACCACGGCGCAGAACTTCCGCGCGGTGGCGACGACCGACGGCTACTCCCGCGTCGAGTACCGCAACGACCCCGCCAAGGTGCTGGACGTGAGCAACGTGTCCAGCGCCGACAACGCCGGCATCCACCTGTGGGACTTCGGCGGCGGCACCAACCAGCAGTGGCGGGTCACGACCGGTTCGGACGGCTACTCGACGCTGACCGCACGCCACTCCGGCAAGTGCCTCAGCGCTCCGGCCAGTGCGAACGACGGCGTGCAGCTCGTCCAGGCGACCTGCAACGGCTCCGCCGCGCAGAGCTTCAAGATCGGTTAGGTGAGGACCGCGGGCGGTTCCGGTCGTCGAGGCGGCCGGAACCGCTCACGACCACCCGCTCGCCGGGAACCGGGCTGTCCACGTGCGGAGCCCCGAGGAACCCGTACATGTCGTTGAGCTGGTGCAGCGCCTGCACCGCGTCCCGCCACACCGGGCAGGGCCACGCGCGATGCCGCCCGTACCAGGCACGACACGACCTGCACCGATGCCGCTCGTTCGGCTCGTGCATCCGCAGCAGCCCTCGCCACCAGGGCAGGGCGTCACGAAGCCGCTCGCGCAGCGCGAAGACCTCGTGGGGCGCCTCGGTCTGGGCGAGCTGGTCCATGGTCTTGTAGACGACGTCGATCACCGAGCGGTGAAACGACCCCTGTCGTTCAGCAAGCGCCATCTCCCAGATCCTCCGAAGTTGAGACAGGGACGGGCGGAGTCTATGTTGGGCGTTGGAGGGCTTTCAACTGGCGAAAATCCACTCACTCGGATGGCTCTTTCCGTGGGTGGAGACTTTCACGGCGCGCGACCTGGGGAGGCGGCGATGGCGGGGCACCGTTCCCTTGCCGACAGGCTCAACCACCTCTTCGCCCGGTACACGTCCCGCACCGGCCAGGAGTTCAGCAACGAACAGGTGGCCGCGGCCATCGCCGACACCGGCGTGACCATCTCCCAGAGCTACATCTGGCAGCTGCGCAAGGCCAAGAAGGACAACCCGACGTTCAAGCACCTGCAGGCACTGGCAGGCTTCTTCGGTGTGCCCGTGAGCTACTTCTTCGACGACGAGGTCACCGACCGCGTCGACGAGCAGCTGAAGTCGTTGCAGGACGAGCAGTCGCGCCTGCACGAGATCGCCTCGGGCAGCGACGCGCAGCTCATGGCGATGCGCGCGGGGGAGCTGTCACCGGACCGCCGCCGCCTGGTCATGGAGCTGCTCGACGTCGTCTACCGGCAGGAACAGGCCGAACGCGGCGAGGGGTGACCCGTGGCCGAACGAGAGTTGCGCAGGCGGTGCCGCCGTCTGCTGAACGAGCTGGACATCCAGCCCCCGCTCGACGTCTCCGAGCTCTGCCGCCGCGTCGGTGACCAGCGCGGCAGGCCGATCCGGCTGATCGCGCACCCGATCCCGGTGCCCGGCCCGTACGGGGTGTGGATCGCGACCGCCAAGGCCGACTACATCCTGTACCAGCAGGAGACGTCGAAGGCGCACCAGAACCACATCATCCTGCACGAGCTCGGCCACCTGCTGGCCGGTCACACGAGCGACGAGCAGGACGACGACCTGCTCACGGGCCTCTACCCCGACCTGGAACCGGACGCGGTGCGGCGGGCGCTGCGGCGCACGTCCTACGACTCGGAGCACGAGCGCGAGGCCGAGACGGTCGCGACGATCATCCTGGAGTGGGCGTCGGTGCTGGACGCGGTGGCGCCCCGCGCGTCGGAGGGGCCCGCGCGCCGCATGTCGTCCTCGCTCGCGGACCGCCTGGGGTGGTTGTAGGTGGAGTACCTGAAGGAGACGCAGGGCATCGTCGCGTTCTCCGCACTCGCCGTGGTGCTGTACCTGCTGGTGCGCCGTCCTCGCGACCCGCGCCTGCGGTCGGTGACGGCGCTGGTGGCGGGCTGGGCGGTCGGCTACCCGTTCGGGCGGGCGGCGTCGGGCGGGCGGTGGTTGCTCGGGCTCGACCCGATGGTCTGCCAGCTGATCCAGCACTCGATGCTGCAGATCGGCGTGTACGGCCTGATCTGCTTCTTCATCTTCTCCGCGCTGGACGACCTCCGCGCGCAGCGCCAGGCGTTGCTCCAGCTCGTGCCCTTGGCCCTGTGCATCAGCGCCATGACGTGGGCGGTGCTCTCGATCCCGGACGACCTCCGCGTGGCGGCGGCGCGCGTGCCGAACTCGCTCGGCGGAGGCCCGACCGGGGTCCTCGCGATCACGGTGTTCTACGCGCTGGGCAACGGCTACCTGCTCTACGGCTTCGCGACGATGTTCGTGTGGGCCCGGCGCTACGCGCGCGGCGCCGAACCCCGGTTGCGGCGCGGCCTGCTGATCACCTCGACCGGGCTCGCGCTGCTGGTGCCGGCCGACGCGATCTTCGTGTCCTCCAACGTCTCCCGCTACTTCGGTGAACCGCTCCCCCGCTGGCTGCTGACCACCGCCGTGTGGTTCCTGCTGCCGGGCGTGCTGCTCTGCGTGGTCGGCGTGATCTACCCGATCGCGGCGATGCGGTTCGCCGCGACCCGCCTGTGGTTGCGGCACCTGCGCGCGTACCACCGACTCGCTCCACTGTGGATGTTGCTGCACCAGTCGTTCCCCGAGGACGCCCTGCACCGCGTGCCGTCGCGCCGTGACGCGTTCTCGCTTCGGGGTGTCCACCGGCGCTACTACCGGCGCGTGATCGAGTGCCGGGACGGGCTGGTGCGGATCAGCCCGTACGTCGCCGAGACGCCCGAAGAGCTGCCGCTGGCCGAACGGCTGCGGGCGGGGCTCGAGACCCGCCGGTCCGGGGTGGTAACGCTGCGGCGGCCGATCGCGCTGGCCGTGCCGGACGAGGACGGGATGGACGCGGACGTGCGGGAGCTCGAAAAGCTCGCGGTGTCCCTGCGCTGAGCCAGGCCGCGCCGGGGCTCAGACGTGACTTCATCGGACGGATCGCCCCGGCACGGCCTATGGTCCCTTCGTGGACCTGCCCGTGATGCCGCCGGTGAAGCCGATGCTCGCGAAGTCCGTCCCGTCGCTGCCACGCGGGGACGGGCTCGCGTACGAGCCCAAGTGGGACGGCTTCCGCTGCATCGTGTTCCGCGACGGCGACGAGGTCGAGCTGGGCTCGCGCAACGACAAGCCGCTGACCCGGTACTTCCCCGAGGTCGTCGAGCTGCTGAAGCAGGCGCTGCCGCCGCGGTGCGTGGTGGACGGCGAGATCGTGCTGGTCACGCCGGACGGACTGAGCTTCGACACGCTCCAGCTGCGACTGCACCCGGCGGCGTCGCGCGTCCGCAAGCTCTCGGTCGAGACCCCGGCGAGCTTCGTCGCGTTCGACCTGCTGGCGCTGGGCGACGAGGACGTGACCGGGCTGTCGCTGGCGCAGCGGCGGTCGCGGCTCGAGAAGGCGGTCACCGAGGTGCCCGGGATCTACCTGACACCGTCCACGGCGGACCCGGACGTGGCGCAGGACTGGTTCACGCGGTTCGAGGGCGCGGGGTTCGACGGCGTGATGGTGAAGGCCCTGGACGGCGTCTACGAGCCGGACAAGCGCGTGATGTTCAAGGTGAAGCACGAGCGGACGGCCGACTGCGTGGTCGCGGGCTACCGGCTGCACAAGGACGGCGAGAGCGTCGGCTCGCTGGTGCTCGGGCTCTACCAGGACGGCGAGCTGCACAACGTCGGTGTCGCGAGCAGCTTCACGGCGGCGCGGCGGCGGGAGCTGGTCGAGGAGCTCGCACCGTTGCTCGGTCCCGCTGAGCACCCGTGGAGTGCGTGGGCGACGTACGAGGGTCCTGGCATGAACAGCCGATGGAACCCCGGGAAGCAGCTTCAGGTCGTGCTGCTCGAACCGAGTCGCGTGGCTGAGGTGCGATACGAGCACGTCCAGGGTGGACGGTTCCGGCACACGGCGCGGCTGGTGCGGTTCCGCGAGGACAAGACGCCCGCGGAGTGCACGTACGAGCAGCTGGAAGAGGTGGCGCCGGCCGAGCTGGACGCCCTGTTCGGTGAGGCCGAACAACGCAGGCGGACAATCGAGCCGTGAAGGTGATCAGGCGGGACGGCACGCACGAGATCGAGATCCAGCGGTCGAGGTTCCTGTGCCACGTCGCTCGCGTCACCACCGACGCCGAGGCTTCGGAGTTCTTCGCGCGTGTCCGCAAGGAGCACTGGCAGGCCTCGCACAACTGCACGGCGTTCCGGACCGCGGACACCCAGCGCTCGTCCGACGACGGCGAACCCGCCGGCACGGCCGGCGTGCCGATGCTGGAGGTGCTGACGCGCCGGGACCTGGTCGACACCGCCGTCGTCGTGACCCGCTACTACGGCGGGATCAAGCTGGGCGCCGGTGGCCTGGTCCGGGCGTACGGACGGTCCGTGTCGGAGGCCATCGACGCGTTGGGCACTCTCACCCGTGAACGGCACGAGAGCGTGCTTCTGGCCGTGGACCACGATCAGGCGGGAAAGCTGGAGAACGCGTTGCGCGCGGCCGGGCACCACGTCGCGGACACCGACTACGGTCATGACGTCACCTTCACCGTTCTCACGAAGGACCCGGAGGCGTTCGAGGTCTGGCTCGCCGCTCAGACCGGCGGTTCCGTGACCGCGATCAGGGGCGAGCCCGTGGACCTCGACGGCTAGGCGCTGTCCTGCAAGTTCGTTCGGTGACAGGCGCGGGCGAGAGACCGGAGGCGGTGCCGCCGCGACGCCCTCATACCGGGCGTATCCGGGCGTTGCGGCGGTGCCGTCTCCGGGTCCCTCGGCCGCCACTGTCGCCCAACGAGACTTGCGGGACCGCGCCTAGTGGCGTGCCTCAGAACTTCTCGGCCCAGTTCAGGGCGTAGTCCGCGACCTCTTCCCAGCCCTGCGTGCCCATGACGAAGTGCGGGCGGTTCGGGAACTCCTTGATCTCGGTGACGGTGGGCGTCTTGTAGCGGCGGGCGTTCTCGCGGTTCATCGACGCCGGGACGACGTTGTCGCCCTCGCTCGCGATGAACAGCAGCGGCGCGCGGTCCGGGTTCCTGTAGTCGACCTTCGTCGCGTTGTGGGTGGTGAAGTTCGCGGTCGCGGCCTGCCACAGCGGACGGCCGGGTGCGGTGATGGCCCACTTCTGGCGCAGCTCCTCGGCCTCTGCAGCGGGCAGCGTGTTGGTGAAGGCGTAGTGCCATTCCTCGGGCGAGAGAGCCACGTTGCGCTTGGCGTTGGCCGGGTTCTTCAGCACCGGGAACGCGGCCTTGAGCGATGAGAACGGCAGGCCCAGCGTGCCCTTCGCGGGCGCCGAGTGGATCGCGACGCCGGCCTTGCTGAGGCCGCGGTCCAGCAGCTTCTGGGTGATCAGGCCGCCGAACGAGTGACCCATGATGATCGCGTCCTCCGCGTGGTGGTCGCGGATGAACTTCTCGACGTGGTCGGTGATCTCGACGACGCCGAGGCCGTTCGCGATCTCCGGGTGGGCCCGCATCTCGGCGACCTCGCCGTAGCCGGGCCAGGTCGGCGTGAGCACCTCGTGGCCTGCGGCCTCGAAGCGCTCGGCGACGTTCTTCCAGCTGCCCGCGGTGAGCCACAGTCCGTGAACCAGCACGATCTTCGACATTTCCGTCTCCCTCGGTAGTGGAGAACGCTCGTTCTCCGGCCTGAGTGCTAAGGTAGAGAACGAGCGTTCTCCAGCACAAGGGGTTATCGAAGTGACGACGGACACAGAGGCTCGTGAGAAGGTCCTGGAAGCCGCTGACCGGCTGTTCTACGCGAAAAGCGCGCACGCGGTCGGCATGGACGAGCTGCGCTCGGAGGCCGGCGTCTCGTTGAAGAAGCTCTACCAGCTCTTCGACGGCAAGGAGGCGCTCGTCGAGGAGGTGCTGCGCAGGCGGGAGGAGGCCATCACCGCCGCGACCATGACGTACGTGCTGCGCGAGTCGACACCGGAGGAGCAGATCCTCGCGGTCTTCGACTGGATGGCGGACTCGTCGGGCACGACCGACTTCCGCGGCTGCGCGTTCATCAACTCCTACGCGGAGCTGGGGCCGTCCTCGGAACGCGTGACGGCGGTGGTGCGCCACCAGAAGTCCGGCGTGCGGGGCGCGCTCGCGGCGATGGTCGCGGCGACGGGCCGGCCGGAGTGGGTGGCGGACTCGATCTTCCTGCTGTTCGAGGGGGCGATGACGAACACGGCGATCACGGTGTCGTCCGAACCCGCCCGGCAGGCGCAGAAAGCGGCGCGCTTCCTGCTGGAGAAGACAGCCTGAAGCGCGCCGCGAACCTAGCTACTGCTTACGTACAAGGCAAAGCATCGGCATCGGCGCCCGCCTTGGGCACCCACCGGATGTTCGCGAACGAGGCCTGGAACGCGCCGTCGGTGTAGACGAGGAACGGCGTGTTGACGGACTCGAGGTCCAGCCCCTTGTTCGAGAAGCAGGAGACCGGGATCTTGACGGTCGACTTCTGCCCGACGGGGAGGTCGCGGAACGCCTGCGTGGCATCGATCTCGGCCATGCACGGGTACTGGCAGTGCGAGCTGATGACCGTGCGGTTGGCCGGGGCCTGGTGCACGATCACGTCGAACACGATGGCCGCGTTGGCGTTGCCGTAGCCGCGCAGGTCGCTGACCGCGGGGCTCTGCAGGTACACCTGGCCGGGGCCGGTGCCGGTCCACGTCGTCTTGAGCGCGTCCTGCTGGACGTTGACGTCGGACTGCACGACGTTGATCTCGGCGTGCGAGGCCTGGCCGTCGGGCCCGACCACGGTGCCGCCCCAGTTCTCCGCCGAACCGATCATCGAGACGTACGGCGCGATGTCGGTGCGGTTGAAGACCTCCAGGTCCTCGGTGGCCGTGCCACCGCCACCACCGGAGCACAGGACGCCGGGGCTGGTCTCGTCGAGCTTGCCGACGTTGCCGGTCTGCCAGTCGCGCAGGCCGTAGCCGAGCTTGAACAGCGGCTTCTTGGCGGGCTCTCCGGCGAGCGCCGGGCAGGCCTCGCCCGGCCACGAGTAGGACAGCTTGCCGCTGAAGCCGTTGTGGCGGCCCTTGATCAGCAGGTCAGCGATGCCGCCGCCCTCGGAGCCCGGCAGCCAGGCGGCCACGAACGCGTCGGAGCGGTTGATCTCCTTGTTCATGTACAGCGCGCGGCCACCGACGTAGACGGTGATGACCGGCTTGCCCTTGCCCGAGACCTTGTCCAGCACGGCCAGGTCCTGCGGCTGCAGGCGGGCGGACTCGAACGACCGCTTGCCCAGGTCGCCCACGCCCTCCGCGTACGGGGTCTCACCGATCACGGCGATGACGGCGTCGAACTGCGACGCGTCCACACCTTCGGCGGTCTCGGCGAACGTCACGTTCGCGGCGCCCAGGGTGTCCTGGATGCCCTTGAGGATGCTGGTGGCGTTGGGGAAGTCGGCGTTGGTGTTGCCGGTGCCCTGCCAGGACAGCGTCCAGCCACCGGTCTGGTTGCCGATGTTGTCGGCGCTCTTGCCGACGACGAGGACCTTGCTGCGCTTGGAGAGCGGCAGCACGCGCTTGTCGTTCTTCAGCAGCACGGCGGACTCTCGCACGGCCTCGCGCGCCAGTTCCTTGTGCTGCAGGGCCTTCTGGGAGCCCGCGTGCTCACGCTGCGAGGGCTTCTTCGCCTCGAACAGGCCGGCGCGCAGCTTGACGCGCAGGATGCGGGTCACGGCGTCGTCGATGCGGGCCATCGAGATCTCCCCGGCCTGGACCTGGGCGATCGTGTTGGTGATGAGCGCCTTCCAGTCGTTCGGCACCATGAGGATGTCGAGGCCGGCGTTGATCGCCGCCGCACAGCTGCCGTTCGTGCAGCCCGGAACCTGGCCGTGGCCGTTCCAGTCGCCGACGAGCAGGCCGTCGAAGCCCATCTTCTCCTTGAGGATGCCGGTCTGCACGTACTTGGAACCGTGCACCTTGCCCTCGTTGATGACGTCGTTCGTCCAGCTGTTGAACGAGATCATCACCGACTGGGCACCCGCGGCGAGAGCGCCGTAGTAGCCCTGGCCGTGGATGTTGATCATGTCCTTCTCGGACGAGGCGTTGACGCCCTGGTCCTTGCCGCCGGTCGTGCCGCCGTCACCGAGGAAGTGCTTCGCGGTGGCGATGACGCCGTCCGAGCCGATGCGCTTCTTCGCGTTGTCCTGCAGGCCCCTCACGGCCTCGTAGCCGTAGGCGCGCGTGATGCGCGGGTCCTCGGAGAAGCCCTCGTACGTGCGGCCCCACCGGTCGTCCTGCACGACGGCGAGCGTCGGCGCGAAGGCCCAGTCCTGGCCCGTCGCACGGATCTGCTCGGCCGTGGCCTCGTTGATGTCGCGGATGAGGCACGGGTCCTGCGTGGCGCCCAGACCGATGTTGTGCGGGAAGACCGTCGCGCCGTAGACGTTGTTGTTGCCGTGCACCGCGTCGATGCCCCACATGACGGGGATCTTGGTGCGCGACTGCTTCGAGGCGTCGAAGTACGCGTCGGCGAGCGCCAGCCACTCCTGCGGCGTGGCGTTCTTCTTGGCGCCGGGCCAGCTGCCGCCACCGTTGAGGACCGAGCCGAACCCGTAGGTCGTGACGTCCGCGGCCGTGATCGCGGCGATCTCGGGCTGCGTCATCTGGCCGACCTTCTCGGCCAGCGTCATGTCCTTGAGGATCGCCTTGATGCGGGCCTCGTCCTTGCGGTCACCGTCGAGCTGGCTGTCGACCTTCGGCCAGCCCTTGAGCTCCGGCAACGACTTCTCGATGCGAGCACAGCCGTGCTCCGTCCTCGGCTGCCCGATGACCGTCTGCTTCGGCGGCCAGTGCTGCGCTTCCTGCGCGCCGGCCGCCGAGGTCGCGCTGGCGGCGAGCGTCAGCCCCAGCACTGCGGCGAGAGTGCTTCTCCAATGCATGCCGCGATCCTCAACGGCGTGTTACGTCCACGTCAATGGGAACGCTCTCACGACTTTTTTTCCGGGAAACTTCCAGGACGAAGTTCCCATACCGGGCTTGGGGTTCGTCAAAGCCCGACGAGGTCCCACCGGAGACGGCCCTGAGCCCCGCGGGACCGCCGCGGGATCGGCGGAGGCCTGCACCGATTCACCAAGCCGATGGAGGTCCGTCCACGCCCGCGGACGGTCTCGTGGCGACCCGCTGCCCCGGCTGGACCCCCTCCGGACAACGTGAACGGCCCCTGACTCCCGCGGGAGTCAGGGGCCGTTCACACACGTGCGTCAGCCGGCGAGCGCGCGCACCCGCCGCAGCACCTCGTCCGCACCCAGCGTGCGGGCCACGGCGTGCAGGTCCGGGCTCGCCTTGGAGCCGGTGAGCGCGACGCGGATCAGCTGCGCCGCCTCACGGATCGAGCCGGGGTACGCGTCCGGGTTCTTCTTGAGCTCCTTGGGGTTCGGCGCGAACCCGTGCTTCGCGGCGAGCTCGCGGATCTGGCCGAACCACTCCTGGCCGTCCTCCAGGTCCGCGTAGCCGTCGGCGAAGTCCGCGGCGAACGCGGAGATCAGCTCGGGCGACAGGCCGCCGAGACGCTCGTCGGAGCGGTCGGAGACGAGCGGGAAGAGCGACGGGAAGAAGAAGCCGTAGGCGGTGCGGAAGTCCGACCACTTGCGGAGGTCCTTGCGCGGGTTCGCGACCTCCGGGCCGCGCTCGACCTGCAGGGCCGCCAGGGCGGCGTCGCGCTCCGCGGTCAGCACGGAGACCAGCTCGGGGTCGTAGGTGGCGGCCCACTCCGAGACGCGCTCCACGATCTCCTCACCGGAGAGCGTGGCCACGTAGTCCGCGCAGATGTCGTCGAGCTTCACCAGGTCGACGAGCGGGCCCGCGACGCCGCACTCGGCCAGCGAGATCGGCGTGGACAGGGCCTCGGCCAGCGGCAGCTCCGCGAGACGCGCGTTCACGAGGCCGCGCAGGTAGTACTGGACGGCCTGCGCCGGGAAGCCCGCCTCGATGAAGAACTCGACGGACGCCTCGGGGTCCTTGCGCTTCGAGAGCTTGCGGCGGGAGCCGCCCTGCTGCTTCATCAGCGGCGCGATGTGGGCGTACTCGACGCGCTCGAAGCCCAGGGCGTCGAAGAGCTGCAGGTGCGTCGGGACCGAGGAGATCCACTCCTCGCCGCGGATCACCAGGTTCACGCGCATCAGGTGGTCGTCGACGGCGTGCGCGAAGTGGTACGTGGGCAGGCGCGGCGACTGGTCGGACGCCTTGAGGATCACCACGTCGTTGCGGTTGGCGTCGTGCTCGAGCTCGCCGCGGATGGCGTCGGTGAACTTGGTGCGCTCCCCCGCCTTGCCCGGCGAACGGAAGCGCACGACGTACGGACGGCCCTCGTCCAAAGCGGCCTGAACGTCCTCGGCGGTCTTGTCGCGCCAGATCGCCCACCGGCCGTAGTAGCCCGTCGGCAGCTTCGTGGCCTGCTGGCGCGCGGTGATGTCCGCGAGCTCTTCCTTCGTCGCGAAGCACAGGTACGCGTCGCCGGAGCGCACGAGCTCACGCACGTACGTCAGGTAGATCTGCTCGCGCTGCGACTGGTGGTACGGGCCGTAGGCGCCCACGGCGTCGGCCTCGTCCGGCTGGATGCCGAAGTACTCGAACGCCTGGTTGAACTGCGCGACCGCGCCCTCGACCTCACGCGCCTGGTCGGTGTCCTCGACGCGCACGATGTACGAGCCACCGGAGTGGGTCGCGATGTCGCGGTCGATGGACCCGACGTACAGGCCGCCGATGTGCAGGAACCCGGTCGGCGACGGCCCCAGGCGGGTGACCTTCGCGCCTTCGCCCAGCCCGCGGGGCGGGTACTGCTCCTCCCAGTGGGACGGCTCGGGCAGGTCCGAGGGGAACAGGGCGTCGACGACGGCACGGTCGAGCATCGCTAGGGGTCTCCAAACCAGGGAAAGAAGTACGCCCAGGTTATCAACGTGCGCGAGCCGAAATGCTGGCCCCCGGATGATCGGCCTAAGCTGCCGGGTCATGGCCAAGTACCTCGACGTCCACCCGGTCAACCCGCAGAAGCGCGCCATCGACCAGGCAGTGCGGATCCTGCAGGAGGACGGCCTGATCGCGTACCCGACCGACTCCTGCTACGCGCTCGGCTGCCGGCTGGGCAACAAGGACGGCATCGACCGCATCCGGGAGATCCGCAAGCTCGACGACAAGCACCACTTCACGCTGATGTGCGAGAACTTCGCGCAGCTCGGCCAGTTCGTGGTGGTGGACAACGCGGTGTTCCGCTCGATCAAGGCCTCCACGCCGGGCAACTACACGTTCATCCTGCCCGCGACCAAGGAGGTGCCGCGCCGCATGATGCACCCGAAGAAGAAGACGGTGGGCGCGCGCATCCCGGACCACGTCGTGACGCAGGCGCTGCTGGAGGCGATGGGCGAGCCGCTGCTCACGTCCACGCTGCTGCTGCCCGACGAGGCGGAGCCGCTGGTGCAGGGCTGGGAGATCAAGGAACGCCTGGACCACGTGGTGGACGCGGTGATCGACTCCGGGGAGTGCGGCACCACGCCCACCACGGTGGTGGACTTCTCGAGCGGCGAGGCCGAGATCATCCGCTACGGCGCGGGCGACCCCGACCGGTTCGAGTAGCTAGGACACGACCAGCGCGTAGTCGGCGTCGGTCGCGGCGGTCTCGACGTGACCGTCCACGTTGACCGAGGTCGCGATCACCTCGACCGTCCAGTTGCCCGCGGCGGGCGTCTGGACGAGGACGTTCTCCACGGTGTCGACGGTGTTCGCGACCCCGCCGGACGTGGACCAGTTGCCGGCCAGCAGGCCGTTGTTGCCCCAGTAGACGGTGCCGTTGGGGGCGGTGACCTTCAGCGTCAGGTCGTTGACGGTCGCCTTGGCGGCGGTCGGCGAGCCGGCCGGGTCGGTGTAGGCGAGGGTCGCGCGCAGCGGCGTCTGGCCGTTGGACGCGACGGTGTACTTGCGCGACTGGCCGGTGGCCAGCAGGTCGGTCTCGTTCACGAGCACCGGCAGCTTCCAGCCGCCCGCCTTCGCGCGGTCGTAGAGGTTGCGCACGGACGCGGTGCCCCAGCCCTGGTGCGTGCGGGTCTGGTCGTGCGTGGTGCCGGAGAACGCGTGCTGGTCGGCGGTGTTGATCAGCAACGCCTTCGCGGTCGCCGCGTGCGGGCGGGAGGCGAACACGTCGCGCTTCTTGCCGGGCGCTCCGTCGAACACGCCGTCGGCCCACATCTGGAACAGCAGACCGGCGTTGCCGCAGGTGATCGGCGTGGCGCCGGACGTGCCGCCGAACGACGTGGTGTACGCGGTGTCGCTGGTGGACGTCGTGGTGTCGATGCGGTCGTAGAAGTTCGAGATCTCCGGCTTGATGCGGCCGTCGGCGGCGGGGCCGATCGACGCTCCGCCGTTCCACTTGTCATCGGCGCGCGAGGCGGTGTTGTAGTGGTAGTGGCCGCCGACCGACAGCACGTTCTTCGCCCAGGCCTGCGGACGTGAGCTTCTGGTGCCCGCGTTGCTCTGCGACTGGCAGATCAGCAGGTCGTGGTCGAAGACGATCCGGTCCATCTGCTGCGAGATCGAGTTGTACGCCGTGGTGAGCGAGTCACCCCAGCTGTTCGACTGGAACACCGCGCGGTACTGGCCCGCCGGGTCGACGAGCTGCTTGGTGTGGGCGTAGCGGTCGCCGGTGTTGTAGACGGCCGTGATGCCCTGGCCCTCCGGCAGCAGGCCGCGGTGCGCGGCCGAGACGCCGGACGCGAAGATCTGCCCGTACGTCGACGTGCCGTGCGAGGTGTTCGTCGTGTTGGCGGTGTGCTGCAACGGCGGCCGGGCGCGGAACTCCTGGTGCGTGATGCGGAACCCGCCGTCCATCACCTCGCCGCGCACGCCCTGGCCCTTGTAGCCGCCGACCGACTCGACGTAGTTCGCACCGGACGACTCGCGCGAGATGGCCATGTCGGTCTCCGGCGCGGACACCGGGTCGATCGCGATCACGGCGGGCAGCTTCGCGAGCTGCGCGGCCTGGCCCGCGTCCAGCGTGGCCATGATGTGCTCACGGCTCTCGGAGATGACGTTCACCTTGCCGCCCAGGGACTTCACCTTGGCGGCGACGGCCTTCTGGTCACGCGCGTCCTGCTCGACCAGCGTGATCAGGTAGTCGGAGGAGCCGCCCAGCGCCATGATCCGCGGCTGGGCCTCGAACGGCGTCACGCCGCTCACGTAGCTCAGGCGCGAGACGCGCGCGGCGTCCGTCATGCGGGCGAGGTAGGTGCCGTCCTGGACGAACGTGCCGAGACGGACGCCGAGCCCCTGGAGCTGGTGGCGCTGGCCGTCGGACAGGGTGGTGCGGAACTGCAGCAGGTAGGCGCCCTCGGCCGGGGCAGCGACGGCAGGAACGCCGCTGATCAGCGAGAACACGGCGGCGACGCTCACTATTGTGCGCAGCACGAATACAACCTCCATCGGCAGGGGTGGCGGCGACCGGAGGGAGTCACCGCCCGTGACCAGCACGTTACTCGCGAAGACCAGGTCAGGACATCAGTCGTTCGGCGGTGATCATCTCGCGGGACGGTGTAGAAGAATCCGTTCGCCCGCGATATTCACGTTCACCCGGATGGTGCATCCGGAGTAACGTCCGATCAGGTAAGCCCGACATGCCCGGCAAAGCATTTCCGCGCGCGGAGGACGGATGTCTGTCTCACCTGAGCAGCTGATGGAAGAACTGCGCACGTTGTGCCGGGGGCGCGGTGTGCAGACTCCGGGTATCGACTTGCACGTCGGCCCGGCGTTGCGCCAGGTGTGCGGCGTCGTCGAGACGGACGGCGCGGAAGCGGTGCGAACGAAACTGCGCGACTGGGTCGCGAACGCGGCGCGCGCTTTCCCCGTCGAGGTCCGCAACGCCGTTCTGGCGCCGCTCGGACTGCACGACGACGCGCAGTTCCGGTTCCTCAACGAACGCATCGAGTGGCTCGCGCGGCAACAGGACCGCGGTGCGCGCACGGTGCGCAGGAGGATGGACGCCGGACTGCAGCGCCTGGTGGAGGTGGCGCTGCAGCCGGCTCCTTCGACGACGCACGTGGCGCCGTCCGAACTGTGGCACGTCAAGGAGTTCGACGCGCTGCTGAAGCTGGACGGTCCGACGCCCGCGTGCACGGAGCGCCGGACCGTGGTGGCCGACACCGATGGTGTCAACGAGATCGCGTGGTCGATCACGATCCCCTCCCCCACGCCCGATGGTGCTCCAGGTGACCTGGACGTGGAGGTGTTGCACGGGGTCGAGCTCATCGGCCACGAACGTCCGTCCCCGCGGCGGTTCCTCATGAAGCTGCGGTTGCCCCGACCCCTCAACGCAGGACAAACGCACCAGTTCGCGCTCGAGGTTCGCGTACCGCGTGGACAGTCGATGCGTCCGACCTACGTGTTCTGGCCGGAGCGGATGTGCGAGTCGTTCCGGTTGCGGGTGCGATTCGACCGGGACGACCTACCGGGATCGGTGTGGCGCGTCGAGGAAGCCCTGGCGCGCGACACCGATGACCTGACGCCTTGGCCGCAGACGCTGCCGCTGGACGAGATCGGGGAGATCGACGTGCAGTTCCCCCACCCTCGTCAGGGCCGCGGCTACGGCGTGCAGTGGACGCCGTAGCGAGTAGCCGGAGACGCTCAGATCATCTCGATGCAGAAGTGCGGTTCCACGGCTGACACCTCCCTTTGATGGTCAGGGAGAACCGCAGTCCGAAGTCGAGTCAGATCACCGTTGCAATGAAGACGCTGCCGGCCATGAATCCCACGAAAAGGCAGATCGCGGCAACCTTCATGACGGTGGCGAGTGAGCAGATCATTCTCATCGAGAAATTCACCTTCTCATTCTGACTGGCTTTCGGGCTGTTGTTCTCGCCGATGCACCAAGAGTGGCTTTTCGCCAGTCGAATGAGAACGGGTTTCCTGTTTCACGCTGAATGAGGAAACCCTGCGGGCACTATTTCTGGGTCGTGCGGCGCAGCGCCATGACGAGCAGCGCGTGCGAACTGCCGGCGTGCGGGAGCATGCCCTGGCCGACGAGGTCGAGCGCGTGGCAGAACGGCATGGTCCGCACGCGCAGGTCCGCCTCACCGGGCTCGAGCGCCGGCTCGCCCTGGGTGAGGTCGGTGGCCAGGAAGATGTGGTCGACGTGGTTGCTGAGGCTGTCGGCGCCGTGGATCTGGCCGAGCCGTTCCCACTTCGCCGCCCGCAACCCGGTCTCCTCCGCGAGCTCACGACGTGCCGCGGCCAGCGGATCGGTGTCCGTCTCGTCGACGGCACCGCCGGGCAGTCGCCACTCGGTGCCGCCGTGCGTGTAGATCCACTGGCGGGTGAGCACGACCTCGTCGTCGTCCTGGATCGCGAGGACGGTGACCGAGCCCGGCGCCACGACGTGGGTGTAGGTGCCGTGGCCGCCGTCGGGTCTGACGACGCTGTCGGCGCGTACCTCGAACCACTGCGACCGGTGGACCACGTTGGTCGCCAAGCGCTGCCAGACCATCACCACACCAGCCGCCTCGTCGGACCGCGTCATCACCATGACTCACATGGAACCATCGCCGACCGCTCCAGATAGCCCCAGTTGATCGTCAATCACAGGCCAATTAATGGACATTCCGCATTCGGGTGTTTGACGACGTACACACTTCCGGGGGGAGGGGGGTGAAGCCGTTGTCGCCCACGTTCGCCCAGGAGGTTCGCCGCCTGCGCAACGAGCGCGG
The DNA here is from genome assembly GCF_053608005.1 of Lentzea sp. NPDC055074. NCBI lineage: Bacteria > Bacillati > Actinomycetota > Actinomycetes > Pseudonocardiales > Pseudonocardiaceae > Lentzea > Lentzea sp. NPDC055074. Next base: position 160,919 of record NZ_JBSGUQ010000005.1, on the reverse strand, counting down.
GCTGTCGCTCAGCCAGATGACCGGCCTCGTACCGTACAGCAAGGGACACCTCAGCAAGATCGAGAACGGCCAGGTTCACCCGAACCCCGAAATGGCGAGGCTGTTCGACAACGTCCTTCAGGCTGACGGTCACCTGATCGAGCTAGCCGACGCCCCGGCCCGCCCGATCCCGAGCGACCACGCGACGCTGCTCACCTTCGACTCGATGTTCGACCACCACCGCGCGCTGGGCCACCGCCTGAGCCCCGACGTGGTGCTGTCGAGCCTGCGTCCCCAGGTCGACGCGCTGAGCTCCATGGCCCGATCCGCCGACGACCCCGGGCTGGGGCGCGGCCTGTGGCTGCTGGCCGCCCGCTACGCCGAGTACGCGGGCTGGATGGAACAGGAACGCGGTGACGACGGCTCGGCCGCCGAGCTCACCCGGCGCGCCGTCGAGTACGCGGCGAAGGGCGGCGACCCGGACCTGGCGTCCTGGGCCTGCGTCCGCATCTCCGAGTTCAACCTGTACCGCGGCGACGCGCACGCCACCGTCGGCTACGCCCGCAAGGCAGGCAAGTCCCGTTCGATCGCGGTGCAGGCGGCGGCCGCCCTGCGCGAAGCCCAGGGCTACGCCCTCGCCGGAGCCGCCGACCGCTGCCAGCAGGCACTGGACCGCGCCGCCGAGCTCCAGCGCGCCCTGAGCGATTCCCGTTACGGCTCAACGAGTCTCGTCGACCAGGTGGCCATCGCCCGCGCCTGGTCGTTCCACGACCTGGGCCGCCACGCCGAGGCCGCCGCCATCCTCGACACCCAGATGCCGCTGATCTCGCCCACGGCCCTGCGCGCCCGCACCCGCTTCGGCCTGCGCAGAGCCCTGGCGCACGCGGAGGCGGGCGACGTGGACCACGCCTGCGACCTGGTCGAGGACCTGCTCGACGACATCCGCCAGGTACGGTCCGCGACCGTCCACATAGACCTGACGGCGTTCAGCAAGTTGTTGTCGCGCCTGCGTCCCGCGGCCGGGCGCGAGGTGGCGGGCGAGATCGGCGAGATCCTCTTCGCCTAGCTCGGCGGCTTCGGTTGCTCGGGCTGCTCGAGGTCCTCCGGCATCTTCCGGAACCTCTCCGGGAAGGCCGGAACGGCGATCTTCGCCCACACGTTCAAGAACAGGATCGCGAACACGAACGTGCACAACCAGCCGATGAAGACATGAGGCCGTTCGTCCGGCGCGGACTGCGCACGCCGCATGGTGTGAGCGGCGTACTGCTTGCCGATGTCCGACGGGTCAAGCCAACCGGTCACGGTCGACGTGTTGACGGTGCCGCTCTTGAACCGACGCTCGATCCTGCAGTCGTAGTAGTAGCCGAACCCTCGCAGGGCTACGGGGCCCTTGCGCTCGCAGGACTGAGCCACCGCGATCATGTCGGCATTCTTCAGATCGCCGGGTTCGGCCTTGTCCCAGAAGAAGTTGAAGATCGTGGCTCCGAGCAGGTAGCCGAAGAACGGGACGAACAGGAAGGCGAAGACGCGATGCAGTGCTGTCACGACTTCTTCTCCTCGTCCTCTTTTTGCTTCAGCTCGCGCCAGTTCAGCCAGCCGCCGTTGTCCCAGACCTTGGCGACCTCCTTGCGGAACTCCTCGCCCATGGCCGGACCGATGTCCTTCGGCAGGCCGGTGAGACCGTCGACGAGGACCTTCTTGGTGGCCTGACCGGCTTCCGACGCCATCTCGCCGAGGTTGAACGCCCTCGTCTTGCGGGCGACGTCCGCGGCCTCGGTCGCCCGCAGCACCGTCACGAAGTCGTCGCCGCTCTTCGTGAGGTTCTTGCTCGCGTTCGCGAGAATGTCGTCGAGCTTCTTGAACAGACCACCGGCCTTGCCGAATGCACTGGTGAGCTTGCGGCACCACTCGATGCACTTGTTCGCGTACCGCACCGCGGTGGGCACGCACTCGGCGACGGCCCCGGCCACACCCGCGCCGAACGCCGCCATCGCCGGGGCCCAGCGCAGGCAGATGCTGATCAGCTTGCCGATCGCCTCGGTGATCAGATCGCGCACGATGTCGCGGACGACCTTGAGGATCGTCCGGCAGATCGTGATCAGGATGCCCATGCCGCTGGCAGCGGTGCCGACGGCGGCGTAGGTGTCCGCGCGGTCCTCGCTGAACGCGCGGTAGGCGACCGAGTCGTCGCCCAGCCACTGGTCGGCGTCCTTGCTGACGGTGCTCTTGAGGTCGGTGGAGATCTCGTCCAGGTAGCTGCCGACGGACTGCCACGTCTGGGCCATGCCGTCCAGCGTCTGCTGGTCACCGGTCAGCCAGTCGAGCGGTTCCTTCAGGAAGCTGACGTACTCGAACAGCCAGCCGAGGCCCGAGCTGAACAGGTACGCGAGTGGGTCGGTGGCGAACTTGGCGAAGTCGCCGGCAGCGCTCGCCACGTTCAGCAGACCCTCGGCCCAGTTGCCGTCCACGAAACCCTTCACGGCTTCGGTGGCGTCGTGGAACATCCGCAAGCCCTCGGTGTCCGCGGTCTCGGCACCGTCCCGGACCAACGGGTTCGGGGCCGGTGCGGGCCCCACGCTCGCGGAGGTCATCAGTCCTCCACCTTGAAGCGGTCGCGCTGCATCTCTTCGTTGTTCCTGACGTCCTCACGCCATGCGAGGACGCGCTTGTGGTGGTCGGTGGCGGCCTGTGCGGCTTCCTTCAGCACGTTCATCGCCATGTGCTGCGCGCCGGAGCAGATGGCCGCGAGCGGAATGCCGAGCAGCCCGAACGCCTCGGGGTTGTCGGACGCGCTGCCCGCGCCGACGGCGGTGTTGATCCGCCCGCCGATCTCGCTGACCCGCCCGGCATGACTCTCCATCTCGCCGAGGTCGATGCGGTAGTTCATCGCAGGAACCCTTCGTTGCCGAAGTCGTCGTCATCGTCGCCGGAACGGTGCCGGGGTGGCCGTGGCGACTGCCGCGGGGGTTGCTGCGGGGACTGCTGCGGGCGGGCTTGAGGCGGCGGCACTCCGTCGTCCTCGATGGCGCCCAGCCGCTGCTCGGCAGGCGCCCAGCCACCACCGGACGGATACGGCCCGGCTGGAGGCGGCGGCTGAGCGCTGCGCAGCTTGTCCATCATCATGTGCATGGCCTCGGAGTCGGCGCCCATCAACGGCGCCATGGCCTCCTGGACCGTGTTCGCGATCCTGCTCTGCGCCGCCTGCAGCGTGCGCAGGATGTCCTGCGCGACAACAGCACCGTCCTTGCGTTGCAGCGCCTGCCCCAGCTGCAGGCCGACCAGGTTGCCCGAGTCGTTCACGGTCACCGTGATCTGCCCGTCCGGGCTGCGTTCGGTGACCTGCAGGTGAGCGAGGTTCTCGCGGATGGCGTCGCTCTTGGCTCGAGCCTCGGCGAGCTTGCCCTCGTACTGGCTGAGCAGCTGCTCAGGGTCGATCATGCGTCCCCCAGGATCGCCTTGGACATCACGCGACCAGACGCTAGCGGAAGATCTTGCGCCATACGGGCTAACCGCCCTGATCCACTGGTCAGGGCGATCAGACCGGCAGGAGGACTAGACGGCGGTCCGCCGCCCTTCCCTCTCCAGCGCCTCGGCCATCTCCACCCAGGCCTCCGCACACCCGCGAGCCATGTCCGCGACCAGTTCACGGCAGTGCGCGGGCACCCCGGACACGACGGTGGACCACTCACCGGACGACACCGCGTGCGCCTCCAGCCAGCGCAGCACCAGCCGCCCGTGCTCGTTGAACCGCAGCGAGGGGTCCCGCCGCAGGATCGGCAGCGTGGCGTCGGGATCGCGCACGTCGCCGCGGCTCGCGGGCAGCACGGACTCGGCCCTCTCGGCGGCCCGCATGCGTTCGGGCACCGGGTCCATGCCGGCGCTCAGCCGGCGGCGGACGTCCCGGACGGTGCCGGGCGAGACGCCGGCCGCCCGCGCGATGTCGCGCAGCGAGGCGTCGGGCCGTTCCTCCACCATCCGTCCGGCGAGGCGGCGGCCCGCGGCGGAGTTGACCGGCCTGATCTTCCCGTCCCTGCCCACCCGGACCGGGGCCTGGCCTCCGACGGCGCGGCGCAGCACGCCGACGGACTTGGCCGCCAGACCGGTCGAGGCGGCGATGGCACGGTCCGACCACTGCGCGTGCGAGCGCAGCAGACGCCGTGCCGCCGCCTCGCGGTCGGCGGTCGAGAGCGTCGAGAGGTTCAGGGTGACCGACAGGCCGAACAGGTCTTCGGCGGGTCCGTCGACGTACTCGACCTCGACGGCGCGGCAGCCTCGCAGGACCGCCGCCTTCAGGCGGTGGGTGCCGTCGACGACCTTCATCGTCGAGCGGTGCACCACGATCGGTGACAGGTGGGCGCCCGAAGACGCCAGTGAACGGACGTAGTCGTCGCTGCAGCCACGGAGTCGTGGCGAGTCCGCGGACCGCAGCGCGGTGATGTCGACGAGCATGCTGAATCAAGCCCCCCAGGCTGAATCTCTCCGGAACCCCCAGGTGTCCGGAGACGACCAGAGCAGGTTAGCCAGATGTTCAACGGGAGCGCCACTCAATCGCGGGGCAAACGTCCATCACCATGCGCAGGCCTGCCTCACGGGCGCGTGCGTACGCGGCGTCGTCCACCACGCCCAGCTGGAACCACACCGCCTTCGCGCCGATCGCGACGGCCTCGTCGACGAACTGGCCCGCGTCCTCCGAGCGGCGGAACACGTCCACGACGTCGACGGGGAACGGGACGTCCGCCAGCGTCGCGTAGCCCTGCTCGCCGTGCACGGTCTCGGCGGACGGGTGCACCGGCACGATCTTCTTGCCGCGTTGCTGCAGGAAGCGGGCCACGCCGTGGGCCGCGCGGGACGGGTTGTCCGAGAGGCCGACGATGGCCCAGACCTGGCAGTTCTCGAGGATCCAGTCGACGTCTTCGCGCATGCTTCCCACACTAACCTTGTGACCACGGTCACAATCGGACGAAGCCGGTCGAAACGACGGGGGCGCCGATCGACGGCTGGGTAGAACAACACCGGACACCAGCCAGAGGAGATCGACATGCGGTTCATGGTCATCGTCAAGGCGAACGAGGACACCGAGAACTCCGTCATGCCCACCACCGAGGAACTGGCCGCGATGGGCAACTACAACGAGGAGCTCGTCAAGGCCGGCGTGATGCTCGCGGGTGACGGCCTCTACCCGAGCTCGAAGGGCGCGCGCGTCGCGTTCGACGGCAAGGGCTCGACGACGGTGATCGACGGCCCGTTCACCGAGACCAAGGAACTGATCGCGGGCTTCTGGATCTGGGAGCTGCCGTCGCTGCAGGACGCCGTGGAGTGGCTGAAGAAGGCGCCGTTCCAGGAGGGCGAGGTCGAGATCCGCCAGATCCACGGCCCCGAGGCGTTCGGTGACGCGCTGACGCCCGAGATCCAGGCGCAGGAGGACCGGATGCGCGAGCAGATCGCCGCGCAGAACCAGTGACTCCGTCCTGACAGGACTCAGCGACCGCGACGGGGTTTCACGCGCTTGGCAGGCTGCTTCTTCTGCTGGGGCGCGGGACCCCGTCGCTGCTGGGGCTTCTTCGGAACCTGCTTCTTGGCCGGTTCCGGCGCGGGACCGCGGGTGCTGTTGACCGTGCGGCCGCGGACGATGCCGATCAGGTGCTCGATCAGCTCGGGGTTCTCGTCGCGGATCGGGAACGACAGCGCGACGCGGGACTGCGGTGCGTCGGTGAGCGGCACGTACTTCAGGTCCTTGCGGTGGTGCAGCCGCGCGAGGGACTGGGGCACCACCAGCAGGCCGACGCCCGTCGCGACGATCTCCACGGCGGCCGCGGCCGTCTCCGGGCGGTCGTACCGCGGTTCCTGCCCGGCGGGCTCCTCCCACACGAGCGCGTCGTCGAGCGGCTGCCACAGGACGTGCTCGGCCAGGTCCGCGAGGGACAGTTCGTCGGCGGCGGCGAACTCGTGGTCCTTCGGGAACACGACGACGCTCGTCTCGGTGTAGAGCGGGATCGCGTGCAGGTCCTCGCGGTCGCCGGGCAGCCGCAGCAGCGCGGCGTCGGCCTCACCGGAGCGCACCTTCGCGGCGGCTGCGGCGACGGGCACCTGCACGAGGGTCAGCTCGGTGTCGGGCAGGCGTTCCTGCCAGACCCGCGCCCACTTGCCCGGCGTCACGCCTGGGACGTACGCGAGCGTGAACGATCCGGTCACGTGCTGAGGCTACCGGACGAGCCCGTTACTCTTTTCCGCATGAAGTCGCAGCAGACCATGAAGCCCGCCACCGCCGCCAAGAAGCTCGGCGTGTACCTCGAGGCGACGCCCGAGGAGTTCCAGGCTGGCGTCGTGTCGCGCGACGAGCTGAACGAACTGCAGGCCAACCCGCCTCAGTGGCTGGCGGACCTGCGCAGCAACGGCCCGCACCCCAAGCAGCTCATCGCGCAGAAGCTCGGCATCTCGACGTCGGGCCTCGTGCGCGCCGGCATCACCGAGGCGCTGACGACCGAGCAGATCACCGCGCTCAAGACCGAGAACCCGGACTGGCTGGTGCGCGAGCGCGCCACCTACAAGGAGTTCAAGGCCGAGGAGGCGCGGCTGGCGGAGAAGGCGCGGCTCGAGGCCGAGGAGCAGGACTAGGCAGACATCAGCCCAGCACGTACGGGATCTCCAGAGCTCCCAGCCCGGCGCGCTCCGACTCGCTCGGGGCGCGCCGTCCCGTTCCCACCAGCAGCACGTCCACGTCGGACCACGTCCTGGGGAGTGGTCCGGCGATCTGGTCGAGCATCTCGCGGCACCGCGCCAGGGCCCGCTCGGCGCGGCAGGTGCTGGAGCAGGTCGAGGTGGTGCAGCCGCGGCACGCAATGCCGCCTGCCCACGTCGTCGACGTGGTGCTTCAGCATCCACGGCTCCCCGCACGCGGCGGCGAGCCTGCGGGTCAGGGCCGCCAACGGGTCGCCGGCGGTGAGCTCGCCGACCGCTCTCAGGAGCGCCCCCAGGGCAAGCGAAAAGAGGTCCACCACCGCAAACTACGAGGATCGAGGCGGACGACCGGTTAGGTTGGTGGGCATGGGCAAGTCCCCGGCTGTGGAGCTCGAGGTGGAGGACCGCGTCGTGCGGATCTCCAACCCCGACCGCGTCTACTTTCCCGCGCGCGGCGAGACGAAGCTGGATCTCGCGAACTACTACCTGTCCGTCGGTGACGGGATCGTCCGCGCGTTGCGGGAACGGCCGTGCATGCTGCACCGCTTCCCCGAGGGCGTCACGGGCGAGAAGGTGCACCAGAAAAGGCTTCCGAACGGCGCGCCCCCGTGGGTGCGGACCGTGCGGGTGCATTTCCCCCGCTACAACCGGCATGCGGACGAACTGTGCGTCACGCACATCGCGGACGTGATCTGGGCCGTGCAGATGTCCACTGTGGAGTTCCACCCGTGGAACTCCCGTGCGGCGGACACGGAGAAACCCGACGAGTGGCGCATCGACCTCGATCCCGGTCCCACGTGCTCGTTCGACCGGGTGCGGCGCGTGGCGCTGGTGGTGCAGGAGGTGCTGGCCGAACTGGGCGCGACGGGGTTCCCGAAGACGTCCGGGTCGAAGGGCCTGCACATCTACGTGCGCATCAAGCCGGACCACGGGTTCCAGGACGTGCGGAAGGCGGCGCTGGCGTTCGCGCACGAGGTCGAACGCCGCGCGCCCGACGACGTGGAGACGACGTGGTGGCGCAAGGACCGCGACCCGTCGCTGGTGTTCGTGGACTACAACCAGAACACGCGCGACCGCACGATCGCCAGCGCGTACTCGGTGCGCGGCCATCCCGAGGCGACGGTGTCCACGCCGATCCGGTGGGACGAGGTCCCGGACGTCGACCCGCACGAGTTCACCATCGCCACCGTGCCGAAGCGCTACGCCGAACTGGGCGACCTGCACGCCGGGATCGACGACGCGGTCTGGTCGATCGAACCGCTGCTGGAGTGGGCCGCCCGCGACGAACTCGAGGTCCCCGATGAGCAGTAGCCCGCTGAAGTTCTCGTCGCTCGACCAGCCGCTGTTCGGAGGCCTGCTCAAGGGCGACCTGGTGGAGTACCTGGACTTCGTGGCGGACAGGTTCGTGCCGGTGCTCGCCGGGCGGCAGCTGTCGGTGTGGCGGATCCTGCGCGGCCAGGACCCGTTCATGCAGAAGAACGTCCCGAAGTACACGCCCTCGTACGTGCGCACGGTCGAGGTCTGGGCGGAGGCGTCGCATCGCAAGATCAAGTACGCGATCTGCGACGACGAGCAGACGCTCATGTGGTTCGCGAACCAGCGCGCCGTCGAGTACCACGTGCCGCTGTACCTCGGCGACCACTTCGGCGAGGACCACCACCAGACCCACATGGTGCTCGACATCGACCCGCCGGAGGGCGCCGGTTTCGACGTCGTCGTCGGGTCGGCGCTGCTGATCCGCGCGGCGTTGGCCGACGCGGGCCTGGAGAGCGTGGTGAAGACCAGCGGCGCCAAGGGCGTGCACATCTTCGTGCCGCTGCAGGAGCACTCCCCCGACGACGTGGCGGCGGCGACGCGTGCGGTGGCCGCGCGCGCGGAGAAACTCGACCCGTCGCTGGCGACCACGGCGTACATCAAGGCGGAGCGGGGCGGAAAGGTGTTCCTCGACTCGACCCGTGCCTGGGGAGCCACGGTCGTCGCCGCCTACAGCCCGCGGCTGCGCGAGGGCCTGCCGATCTCGTTCCCCGTGCCGTGGGACTCGCTGGCCGACGTCACCCCGGCCGACTTCACGATCAAGACCAGGTTCGACGGCGACCCGTGGACGACGCTGATGCCCGCGCCGCAACGGCTGCCGGACGACCTGGTGGCCGAGGGGCACACCATCCCGGTCGCCCGCGTCGTCGCGATGCACGAGGGCAAGCGCCGCAAGGCTCAGCGCGAACGCGAGAAGTAGGCGACGAGCGCGGCGGCCAGCGGCAGGCTCACGTGGGCGACGGTGGTGAACGTGGGTTCGCCGGCGGACACGTAGTCGTTGGCGCGGACGAGCACCCCGGCCGCGACGGCCGTCACCGCCGCGAACCGGGCGGTGCCCGTGCTCAGGGTGATGATCAGCGGGACGACGACCAGCCCGGCCAGGGCGGCGTGGGTGACGTACAGCGGGACCTCGGCGGTCAGCGTCATGACCGCGTCCAGCAGCAGTAGCGCGGGCCCGATCGTGCTGAGCCACCGCTTGTCGAGCCAGGTGCGGTAGGCCGCGAGTGCGACGAGCGCGACCGCGGCGGCGATCACCGTGACGTCCTCGCCGTCGCCGTTGATGGAGGTCAGGTCCCCGCCCGCGTAGGCGACGACGTAGACGCCCAGCGCGCCGAGCGCGCCTGCGGTCAGGGCGAGCCACCACGGGGTGGTCGTGGTGGCGAGGGCCAGGGCCGTGGCGGCCAGTGCGTACGGGACCCACTCGTAGGTCTCGCCGCCGCTGAACAGGCCGGTGGTGCCGGCCAGCAGACCCAGTGCGGCTCCCTGCGCCCAGGGGTGGTCGCGGCAGGTGATCACGAACAGGGCCGCTACCAGGGCCCACGGCCAGATCGCGGCGAAGAAGAAGGTGTTGGGGCCCGCTTCGGCCAGCACTCGGACGATGCCGCCGGGAACCGTCATCAGGCTGAGGACGAGCAGGGAGAGGGCCAGGCCTGCGGCGAGGCGGGGCAGCGCGGCGGCCACCTGGTGGTTCGGAATCGATACCGACTGGCCGGCCCCCTGGGGGGATTCACCCCCCATCCCAATCTTCTCAGGCGGCACCGACAGTTTTCGGGCTGTCGTGTCGTCCTCGGCGCGCAGCCTCGAGGTCGGGGCGGGTGCGGTGGCGGGCTTGCGAGCCGAGGCCGCGGGCACGGCAGCAGACACGGGTGCGCGCCCGATGCCGGACGCGGTGCCGGGTCCGGTGCCGAGTGCGGACGCGGTACCGAGTGTGGACGCGGTACCGGGTCCGGACGAAGACGCGGTGCCCGCCGCGGGTGCGGTGCCGGCACGGGCGGACGCGGGCTTCTCCCCCAACGCCTCCCGAGCCGCCGAAGCCACCATCCGGCTGTCGTCCTCCGTCAGCCGCCGCAACGCCAGCCGAGCCGCCAGCACCCGCCCCTCGTGCGCGACCGACAACAGCCGCCGCAGCTCGGGAATCGCCCCGGCCCGCACCCCGGGCAACGAGTGGTCGATCGCCTCCTGCAGCTCCGAGGGCAGCGAGGAAGGCACCGACACCGGACGCGCACGACGGGCGATGCGCAGGTCGCCGCGCACGTCCAGCATCCACTTGCCGGGAGTCTGGTGCGGGGTCACGCGGCGGACCCGGTCGTAGACGTAGTCGTACAGCTCGTCGAGGCCCACGTGGCCGTCCTGGTCGCGGTCGGCGTCGCCCGACTCCAGGCCCTCGACCAGGGCCGAGGTGAAGACGGACGGCTCACCCTCGGACGAGTCGGCCACGGCGGCGCCCTCGAAGGCGTACTCCATCGACGACGAGGCGGTGATGACGGCTCGGCCGCTGCCTCCGAACTGTTCCTCCAGGCCCACGGAGCCGCCGGCGCGGGCGACCATGCCGCGGCCGAACGCTCCGGAGTAGCAGCAGTCCAGGAGCAGGACGACCCGGCGGGAGCGGGAGCGGTTCATGCGGCGGGCCACGAAGTCCGCGGACACGGCGGTGCCGGCCAGGCGGGTCAGCTTGGTGCTGGACGTGGCGAAGTGGAGCTCCCCTGCCTCGTCCTTCACGCCGTGGCCGGAGAAGTGCAGGACCAGCAGGTCGTCAGGGGTGCGGTCGGCGAAGAAGTCCTCGACGGCCTCGTTCACCTCGGCGGCCGGGGAGTTGATCAGGGTCCGCACGTGGAAGGCGCCGATGCGCGGGTCCGCGAGCACCTCGCCGAGGCGGGCGGCGTCGTGGGCCGGGGCCCGCAGCGCGGAGAGGCCGGGGTCGGTGAACTCGTGGCTCGCGATGATCAGCGCGTAGCGGTGCAGGTGGCGGCCGAGCCACGCGGAACGCCGCGCCAGCTCCGCCTCCGTCGGGGCACCGGTCAGCTCCAGGGGCTCACCGTCCGCCTCGACCGTCACCGAACGGTCGCGGCGCTGGCCGAGCCACGACGACACGGCGTTGATCAGCGCGGCCAGGACCGTGGACGACGAGATCGTGGTCAGGAGGGTGCCGAGCTCGAGCGGGTCGACGGCCTTGGCGCCCGCGGGGGCCTCGCCGGAAGGAGAGGAAGAGACGGCGGCGAGCTCCCGCAACTCGGTCCCCAGGAACCCCGTGAGCTGCTCGATGCGCTCGTCGTCGGCCCCGTCCTCGTGCACGCGCAATGTGACGTCGGTCATAGCGGCCTCCTACTCCCAGGAGGTCGCTCGCCGAACACAAAGCATTACGACGGGTCGGAACCCCGCAACGCCGCCCACCACAGGCCCAGCACCGCGGCGACCACGGTGGCCGTGATCCAGCCGACGAACCCGCTGCCGTCGAGGTAGGCCCAGAACAGGCCGACGATCGGCGCGGGCACCATGAACACCGCGTCGACCCGCAGCTGGGCGAGAAGGCCCCGCGGCGCGCGCGTGTCCGGATCGGGCTGCACGGGGTTGTCGAGGCGGCGGCCGCGCGGGTGCCTCGTCACCGGGCGGCCCGACGGGTAGACGGTCACGCCGTCGATCACGGCGATCCTGCCGCGCAGCTCGACGGTCGACGGCGACGGCAGCGTCACGAGCACCGGGTCGTAGTAGACGGGCAGCCAGCGCTCGGTCTTGCCCTCGATCTCCAGCCACGACCGCACCATCAGCCCGGACTGCAGCCGGATCCGCCGCACGGTCACCTGGGAGGCCGCGGACCGCGTGGTCCGCACCGCCAGCAGCACCCGCACGAGACCGGCGAAGAGCACCAGCAGCACCACCGCGGCGGCGAACGTCACGCCACCCAGCGCCCGGTCCGCCTCCACGAACACATCGGAGCCGGGGATCACGGCACGCGACGGGTCGGCCGGGTCGAACGCCACCTGCGTCTGCTTCCCGACGACGCGCTCTCCGTTCTCGTACGCGACGCGCGCGGTCCCCTCCGGCCACCGCACCTCGACGGCACCGTCCGCATAGGACACGACCTCGCCCGTGCCACGAGACGTCAGCGACGCCAGCGCGGCTCGATCGTCCGAATAGGACAGCCACGAGAACAACGCGACGACGAAGCACACGACCAGCACGGCCGCCGTGGTCAACAGGCCATAACGCAGCGCACGAACCCGGGAACGCAGCAAAACGAGCTCCAAACAGAAAGAAACGGCCCGGCGGAGAGACCCGCCGGGCCGTCAGGAACAGCTAACTACACATCACTCGGTGAAGCCCATGTGGATGTAGTCGTACGGACGGTTCGCGTACGCGACGGCACCCATGTTGGCGACGTTGCTCTTGATCGCGACCGCACCCGGCAGCTGGTACAGCGGGATCTGGTGGCCCAGCTCCCAGATCTTCTTGTCGGCCTCGTTCGCGATCTCGAGGCGCTTGGTGTCGTCGAGCTCGCCGACAGCCTGCTCGAGCAGCTTGTTGACCTCTTCGGACCCGATGCGGCCGTAGTTCTGGTTGGTGCTGGCCGGGTCGAGCGCGTAGATGCCCTTGCTGTCCGAGACCGGCGTGGCCGAGGCCAGCCAGCGGAAGCCGGTCATGTCGAAGTTGCCGACGTTCACGAACTGCTTGAAGAAGTCAGCCGACGGGACGGCCTGGATGTCGATCTTGGCGCCGACCTCCTTCAGCTGCGTCTGCACGAGCTTCGCGATCTGGTCGGAGGTGGGGTTCGGGGTCGGGATGACGTAGCGGACGACGAGCTCCTTGCCGTCCTTCTTGCGCGTCTCGCCCTCGAGCTTCCAGCCCAGCTCGTCGAGCTGCTTCTTCGCGGCCTCCTTGTCGAACGACGCCACGGACGAGTTGTCCTTGTAGCCGGCCGAGCCCAGCAGGAAGAAGTGGTTACCGGTGACCTGCGCGTCGCCCTTGATCATCTGGCCGAGCAGCGCCTTGGTGATGGTCTTGGTGTCGATACCGCGCATCAGCGCGACGCGGAGCTTCGCGTCCTTGAGGATCGACGTGTCCGCACCGTTGAACGTGATGTGCGAGTAGTCCGGCGTGATCGCCTGGCGGATCGTCACACCCTGCATCGACTTGGCACGCGTGAAGTTGTCGATGCTGGAGCCGATGTCGAAGAAGTCGATCTGGCCGTTGGCGAGCGCGTCCGCGAGCGCGGGACGGTCGACCTGGCGGAAAGTGATCTTCTCGAGCTTCGGCTTGTCGCCCCACCACGCCGGGTCCTGGACCACGGTCACGAGCTTGGCGGTGCGGTCGATCGTGCCGATCTTGAACGGACCGGCGGTGATCTTCGGGGCGTCGGCCCAGCCCTTGTTGAACTCCTCGGCGACCGAGGACATCGCCTTCGGGTACAGGGGCGAGAACATGCCCTTGTACTCGGCGAACTTCTTCTTGAAGGTGACCTTGACGTCCTGGTCGGACGCGCCCTTCTCGACCTTCTCGATGTCCTCGTAGCCGGTGGTGCCGGCGACCTCGAAGGCCTTGTCGGCGCCGCTCAGCGACTTCCACATGGCCTCGAAGTCCTGCCACGAGATCGCGGTGCCGTCCGACCACTTGGCCTTCGGGTTGATCTTGAACTCGAGGACCTGCGGCTCGGTGGAGGCGAGCTTCGCGTCCTCGAGGTAGTCCTTGTTGAGCTCGAACGTCGCGTCGGCCTTCTGCTTCCACAGGTTCGGCATCATCGTGTCGATCATGCGGCGGCCGTCGGCGTTGGTGCCGTCGAGCTGGTTGTAGTTCCAGTTGTCCGGCAGCTGGTCGACGGGCCAGCGGAACTCGCCGCCGTCCTTGACCTTGGCCGCGTCCTGCGGGTTGATGTCCGCCTGGCCGATCGTGTTGTCCGCGCCCTTGAGCCCGGAGTTCCCGTTGTTGCTGGGCCCACCACACGCGGTAAGCGTGAGCGCGACCGCAGCAACGGCGATCACTCCCACCTTGGTACGTCGACTCACTGTCGTGAACCTCCCTCGTGCCCGGACACCAGTTGCCGGGGACACTGTTCCTTCGTGCTCGCTGGTCTTGTTCTGAGGCGACGGATGCATCAGAGGACCTGGCGAATCTGGGCGAAGTGGCAGGCGGCCTCGTGGTCCGCGGCCTGCGTTTCGCGTAGTGGTTCCACCTCGATGCACTGGCGCTGCTTCTCGGGCGGCAGCGACGCGTGCAGGAAGCAGCGGGTCCGGAAGCGGCAGCCGGACGGCGGGTTCGCCGGGCTCGGCAGGTCGCCGGTGAGGATGATCCTCTCCCGCTGACGCTCCTTGACGGGGTCGGGGATCGGGATCGCCGACAGCAGTGCCTGCGTGTACGGGTGGCGCGGCGAGTCGAACACCGAGTCCACCTCGCCGATCTCGATGATCTTCCCGAGGTACATGACGGCCACCCGGTCCGCGATGTGGCGCACCACCGACAGGTCGTGTGCCACGAACAGGTAGGCCAGGCCCAACTTGGACTTGAGCTCCTCCAGCAGGTTGATGACACCCGCCTGGATGGAGACGTCCAGCGCCGACACCGGCTCGTCGAGCACGACGAGCTTCGGTTCGAGCGCGAGCGCCCGCGCGATGCCGATGCGCTGACGCTGACCGCCGGAGAACTCACCGGGGTAGCGCGACAGCTGGTCGGGACGCAGGCCGACGAGCCGCATGAGCTCCGGCACGCGCCGGTTGATCTCGTCCTTGGCGTAGCCGTGGACCTGCATCGGCTCGGCGATGCAGTCGTGGATCGTGAGGCGCGGGTCGAGCGACGCCATCGGGTCCTGGAAGACGACCGACATGTCGCGGCGGATCGCGAAGCGGCGCTTGCTGTCCACTTCGGACGACTTCGTGCCGAGCACGGAGATCTCGCCGCCCATGGGCTTCTGGAGGTTGAGGATCTCCATCAGCGTGGTGGTCTTGCCGCAGCCCGACTCGCCGACGAGGCCGAGCGTCTCGCCCTCGCGGATGTCGAACGAGATGCCCGCGACCGCGTGCACCGTGCCGACGCGGCGCTTGAACACCACGCCCTTGTTGACCGGGTACTCCTTGACGAGGTTGTCGAGGCCCAGCACGACGTCGCGCTCCTCGCGCGGGATCTTCGCGACCTCGGGCTCGTCGGCCACCTCGGCACCGAAGATCTCGACGGCGGCCTCGGCGCCGTCGGCGTCGGCCGCGGCGATCTCGTTGGTGCGGATGCACGCGGCGGCGTGCTCGAGCGACCCGTCGACGTCCACCAGCGGCGGTTCGGCGGTGTGGCAGGCGTCGAAGACCATCGGGCAGCGCGGCGCGAACGGGCACCCCGGGGGGAGGTCCGTGAGCGACGGCGGCTGGCCCTTGATCGGCACGAGCGCCTGCTTCTCGCTGAAGTCGAGACGCGGGATCGAGCCGAGCAGGCCGAGCGTGTACGGCATGCGCGGCTGCTGGTAGATCTCGTCGACCTTGCCCTTTTCGACAGCGCGGCCCGCGTACATGACCATCAGGCGGTCCGCGAACCCGGCGACGACGCCGAGGTCGTGGGTGATGATCACGATGCCCGCGCCGGTGACCTCCTGCGCGGTCTCGAGCAGCTGCAGCACCTGCGCCTGCACCGTCACGTCGAGCGCGGTGGTCGGCTCGTCGGCGATGATCAGGTCGGGGTCGTTGGCGATCGCCATCGCGATCACCGCGCGCTGCCGCATGCCGCCGGAGAACTCGTGCGGGAACGCCTTGACGCGCTCGGCCGCGTTCGGGATGCCGACGAGGTCGAGCAGCTCGACCGCGCGCTTGGCCGCGGCGGCCTTCGACACCGCGCCCTTCTTGTGCACCAGGATCGCCTCGGCGATCTGGTCGCCGACGGTGTAGACCGGCGTCAGCGCGGACAACGGGTCCTGGAACACCATCGAGACGCGGCGGCCGCGGATCTTCGACAGCTCGGTGTCGCTGCGGCCGATGAGCTCACGGCCCTGGAACTTGATGGAACCGCTGATGCGCGCCGAGGACGGCAGCAGGCCCATGACCGCGAGCGACGACACGGACTTGCCCGAACCGGACTCGCCGACGATGCCGAGGACCTCGCCGGGCGAGACCTGGTAGCTCAGCCCGCGCACGGCGTGCACGCGGCCGGACTCGCTGGGGAAGGACACTTGAAGGTCCTCGACCTGCAGAACCGGGCCGTCGACGACCGCGTCCGCGGGTGCGTCGAACTGGATCTCCGAGGTGGTCATCAGGCGGCCTTCTCCTTGGTGTCCTTCTTCTCCTTGCGGCGCACGCGCGTGGAGGTGGGGTCGAGCGCGTCACGCAGTCCGTCGCCGACCCAGTTCACCGCCAGCACGAACACGACGAGGAAGCCCGCCGGGAACAGGAACAGCCACGGGAAGGTCGTCGCGGACTCCGCGTTGAGACCGATGAGGGTGCCGAGCGAGACGTCGGGCGACTGCACGCCGAAGCCGAAGAAGCTCAGGCCCGTCTCGGCGAGCACGGCGGAACCGACGTTGATCGTCGCGTCGATGATGAGCAGCGACGCCATGTTCGGCACGATGTGCTTGGCGATGATCTTGCGCGCCGGCTGGCCCATGAACTTGGCCGCCTTCACGAACTCGCGTTCCTTGAGCGTCAGCGTCATGCCGCGCACGATGCGGGCGGTGATCATCCATTGGAACGCCGCGAGCATCACCACCAGCAGGAACCACGACTTGCCGCGGAACCACGGGCTCAGGATCGCGATGATCAGGAACGACGGCAGCACCAGCAGCAGGTCGACGACCCACATGAGCGTCTTGTCGGCGACACCGAGGAAGTAGCCCGCGGCGGCACCGACGACGGCGGCGATGGTGGTCGAGATCAGCGCCACGAGCAGGCCGATGATCAGGGACTTCTGCAGTCCGCGCATGGTGAGCGCGAACATGTCGGTACCGATCTTGTCGGTGCCGAAGATGTGCTCGGAGTAGGGCGGCTCGAGGAACGCCGAGTAGTCCTGGGTGTCGTAGGTCCACTTCGACAGCAGCGGGCCCACGAACGCCATCAGGTACATCCCGATGATGACCACCAGGCCGATCAGCGCCAGCTTGTTGCGCATGAAGCGGATGAGCACGAGCCTGCCGCGCGTCATCGCCTTCTCCGGGTCGGGAGCGGCGTCGACTGGGCTGCCCGAGGCGGCACCGGTGGTTCCGGCGGCGTCGCCCTCGTTGAGGATCACGGTCACGTCGTCGTCACCTTGCCTAGTTCACGCGGATTCGGGGGTCGAGCGCGGCGTACAGCACGTCGGCGAGCCAGCCGGAGAACAGCACGCACACCGCGACGAACAGCGTCACCGTGGCAGTGATGTTCGCGTCCTGCGACCCGATGCCGACGACCAGCCAGTCGCCCATGCCGTACCAGGTGAAGATCTTCTCCGTGAACGTGCCACCGACGACGAGCAGGCCGAAACCGAACGCGAACAGCGTCGCCATCGGGATCAGCGCGGTGCGCAGGCCGTGCTTGAACAGCGCCTTGCGGCGCGTGAGGCCCTTGGCCTGCGCGGTGCGCAGGAAGTCGCTGCCGAGCACGTCGAGCATCGACGAGCGCTGGTAGCGGCTGTAGAAGGCGATCTGACCCAGCGCGATCGCGAGCGTCGGCAGGACCAGGTGCTGCAGCCGGTCTCCGAGCTGTTCGAACCAGTTGCCCTGGAAGCCCGGTGTCGTCTCACCGACGAAGATCAGCACGTTGCTGCCGATCGCGTCGTTGAGGCCCTGGGCGCCCATCTTGAGCAACGGTCCGAGCACCAGGACCGGCATGGACAGCAGTATGAAGCTGAACAAGGTCGCGAAGTAGTCGCTGAACTTGTACTGCCGGATCGCGCTCACCACACCGAGCAGCACGCCGAAGACGATGCCGAAGGTGATGCCGAGCAGGAACAGCCTCAGACTCACGCCGACGCGCCGGCCGAGCTCGTCGGTGATCGGGCGGTCGGCGACGGTGCGACCGAAGTCGCCCTGCACCACCCCGCTCATCCAGGTCACGAACCGCTGGGGGATCGGCTGATCGAGGTGGAGGGCTACTTTCTTCGCCTCGATCGATGCCGCCGGCGGCGGTGGGTTGCGTTGTTGCAACACCCCGATCGGGTCAAAGGTGGCGGAGGCCAACGTGAACGCGAGGAACGTCGCCACTAGGGCGAGCACCACGTAGTTGACCAACCGCCGCAACAGAAATCCGGCCACCCGTGTTCAGTCCTCTCCCCGGTGGTTGCGACGTCGGCTCACTGGATTGCAGTGGACGAGTTGCAAGAGATTAACCGCCGTTCTGGCGGACCGCTGCCCACCCCCACCATTGCGTGGAGGCCCACTGACCGGGCCATAGTCACCCATGCGTGAAGGATTGGTCGGTGGAACAGCCACATCAACAGTTGACTCTCGTCAATTGTGTGTCCAAGCGTGACCATTGTGCGGCCGGATCGCCGTATTCACCGTGAAGTTCTGTCTCACCACGGATGGATGTGACGCATCTGGGTGAATGCATTGACCAGAAGACGTGGGACAAGCAGCGCAATGTGATCAGAAACCGGGCATCACGCTGTGAAGCGCTTCAGGCGTCCACGGTTACTGCATCGATGCGGAGCAGGGAGAACGTCCGAGCAGCTCACGGACGGCTAGACCGAACGGCGTGAAGCGCGTCACAGCGGGCACGACCAGATGGCTTAGGTCAGCCTAAGAAAGGCGCCAGAGACGACTGCCGGCGATCACGAAAACCTGGTCGCCCGCCTTTTCCGCCGCCACGATCTTCCCGGAGGGGCCGTCCGCGGGCCTTTCGTCCTTTTCGGACACGAGCTTCACACCGCCGTGATCCACGAACAACGTGGGCGTGCCACCGACGTCGACCGGCGCGGCCAGGGTGTCGTCGTCGCTTACCGGGATCTCCGGGGTCGTGACCTTCTTCCAGTCCGCGCCCGTACCGGACCACCAGACGAGCTTGCCCTCGCCACGGCCCACGACGTGGCAGGTGCCGTCCCAGCAGCGGGCGGCCAGCGCGGCGTCGCCGTCCGGGAGGGTGGCGGTGGTCCAGGTGGTGCCGTCGAACCTCCAGACCGCGGCGCTCACCTCACCCTTCGCGATCTGCCAGCCGGCGACCAGCGCCCCGTCGCCGTCGGACGTGACGGCGAGCGGGAAGCGCAGCAGCTCCTGCGAGCTCTCGAGGACGGTGCCGGCCGAGGGCTGACGGGTCCAGGTGCCGGCGTCGTAGGTCCAGGCGGCGATGTCGAGCCCCGCCTTGGCGCTCTGCCACGTGCCGATGATCAACGGGCCTTTCGAGGTCCGCACCGGCCCGATCAGCTCGCCCGCGCCGTACCCGCCGAACGTGCTGAAGGCCTGTGGTTTCTCGTCGATGGCACGGGTGTCGCCGGTCCAGGCGCTCCAGCGGACGTTGCCGTGCGCCCCACCGCGTTCACCACCGACGCCGGTGATCGTGGTGCCGTCGGAGGTGATGCCGTACCAGTGCGCTTCCTTGCCGTACGGGGTCGCGGGGGTCAGCCGGGAGTTGGCGATCGTGCCGTCCTTGGTGCGCGTGACGAGTTCGGGGTGATCGGACGGGCGGGTGCCGATGACCAGCGATTCGCCGTGCGCGGCCAACGCTTCCGGGGTCGCCGTGAGGTCTACGGCGGTGAAACCGACCGAGTTGTCGTCGCCACCTGGGGAGCAGGCGGCGAGGAGCAGCAAAACCGCGAGCGTCAGCCTCCGCATGCGCGCCAGTATGACCACATGCGGCCCGAACACGATCAGGTGTTGCACTTCTCCGAGGACCCTTCGATCACCCGGTTCGTGCCGCACGTGGCGGCGACCGCGCGGCAGGCCGACGAGTACGTGTGGGCGGTGGACGCGCGCCGCTCCCCCGACTACTGGTTCCCCCGTCAGTGCCCGCGCGTGCTCACCATCGCCGGGACGGCCAGGGTGCACGCGATCGAGTACGGGTGGCTGGAGCGGATGCGGACCGTGGAGCTGTACGCGTACCGCTTCGACGCGGCGCCGTTCCGGCCGTTCGGCGAGGAGGGTGCAGGGGGCGGGCACGCGATGGTGTCGACCGAACCCGTGGTGCCGCTCGGCCCCGCGGAAAGGGTCGGCGACCTGTTCGCGTTGCACGAGGAGGCGGGCATCGAACTGCGCGTGCTCGCCAACCTGTGGCCGTTCGTGGACGAGGTCGTGGCCGGTCCGCTCGAGTACAGCGGCATCCGGCTGCGGAACGCCCTCCCGCGTTCAGTGGAATGATCCGCACCCATGCGGGTGCTGCTGGTGGAGGACGACGAGCCGATCGCGGAATCGCTGACGCGAGGGCTGTCCCGCTACGGGTTCGAGGTGCACTGGGTGCGCACGGGCGCGGAGGCGCTGGTGGCCGGGGACTTCGCGCTGGTGCTCGTCGATCTCGGGCTGCCCGACGTGGACGGCCTCGACGTCTACCGTGAGCTGCGGGCGCGCGGGGACGTGCCGATCATCGTGATCAGCGCGCGGTCCGACGAGGTCGACCGGGTGGTGGGGCTGGAGATCGGCGCGGACGACTACGTCACGAAACCGTTCGGGGTGCGCGAGGTCGTGGCGCGGATGCGGGCGGTCCTCAGGCGCGTGCAGCCTGCGCAGAAGGAACCCGAACCGCAGCAGCACGGGCGGGTGCGCATCGACCGGCGTGAGCGGCGGGTGCACCTCGACGGCGGCGAGGTCGAGCTGACGCCGAAGGAGTTCGACCTGCTGGCGTTCCTGGCCGAGGACCCCGGCGCGGTGTTCACCCGCGAGCAGATCATGGAGGCGGTGTGGGACGAGAACTGGTTCGGCCCCACCAAGACCCTCGACGTGCACGTCGGGGTGCTGCGCCGCAAGCTCGGTGACGCGGCCGCGCTGGAGACCGTGCGGGGCGTGGGGTTCCGGCTGGTGCTCACGTGATCCGCCGGCTCGTCTGGAGCTACGTGCTGCTGGTGGCGATCGCGATCGCGGCGTTCACGGTGCCGGTGGCGTTCACGCTGAACAACCAGCTCTACGGCGACGCGGAGAACACCGCCCGCCGCGAGGCCGAGACCGCGGCGCTGCTGCTCGCCTCCGGGGACACGCGGTCGTTGAGCGCGCTGGTGGACGCCTACGAACGCCAGACGCCCGGCCAGATCGACGTCCTCGGGCCGGAGCCCGGCGGGGTGGTCTGGGACGACGAGGGCCTGAAGCTCACGGTGCCGGCGACGGCGCCCGACGGCACGGTCGCCGGCGCGATCCAGCTGTCCTATCCGGACGGTCCGATCACGCAGAGGCTGTGGCAGATCTGGGGTTTCCGCGCCGCGCTCGCCGTGGGCGTGCTGATCGTGGCGGCGTTCCTGGGGCTGTGGCTGGCACGCAGGCTCACCCGGCCGTTGCGCGACCTCAACGCGATGGCGGGCAGGCTGCGCGACGGCGACCTGACGGCGCGGGCCGAGGAGACGGGGCCGCCCGAGACCCGCACGCTCGCCCGCACCCTGAACACCGCGACCGAGACGATCGGCACGCTGGTCGGCTCGCAGCGCGCGTTCATCGGCGACGCCTCGCACCAGCTCCGCACGCCGCTCACCGCGCTGCGGCTCAGCCTCGACAACGTGGCCGACGGCGTCGACGACCCGACGGTGCGCGAGGACGTCGAGATGGCGACGGCCGAGGTCGTGCGGATGTCCAGGCTGGTCAACGGTCTGCTGGCGCTGGCCCGCGCCGAGGCCGACGTCGCCCACCCCGAACCGGTGCAGGTGCTCGACGTTGTCGCGGAACGGTTCACCGCGTGGCGCGCCGCCGCGGACGAACGCTCGCTCTCGCTCGTCAGCGAGGGCTTCGACATCCGCGTCCTCGCGACGCCCGGCCACCTCGAGCAGGTGCTCGACAACGTGCTGTCCAACGCGCTGGAGGTGTCCCCGGACGGCGCCACGATCCTCGTCCGCACGACGCGGCCCGGCCTGCTGGAGGTCATCGACGCCGGCCCCGGCCTGCCGGAGGCCGACCGGGCGCGGGCGTTCGACAGGTTCTGGCGCGGCCAGGGCCTCACCGGCCGGGGCGGGTCGGGTCTCGGCCTCGCGATCGTGAAGCAGCTCGTCACCGACGACGGCGGCGCGGTGTCGCTGGAGGCCGCGTCGACCGGCGGGCTGTGCGTGCGGATCAGGCTTGCTCCGGCATCGCCGACGAGTGGTGGTTCACGATGAGCCACTTCCCGTCGATCTTCTCGTAGACGAACGTGTAGCGGGCGTCGACGGTCGCGGGCCTGCCCTCCCTGGTGAGCGCGAACCGGTAGGTGCCCGCGTCGATCGCGTCGTCGGCGTCCAGGACGGCGACGTGCGAGTCGAGGATCGTCCCGCTCGGCCTGGCCTGCAGGAAGTGCTCGAAGTAGTCGACGATCTCGGCCCGCGTGGACCGCACCTGGTTCGACACCGTGGGCAGCAGGACCGCGTTCGGAGCGTAGCGATCGGCCACCTTCTGGGCGTCCCCCGTTGCGAGGGAGGCGTTCCAGTCGGCGAACAGCGCCTTGATCTGCTCGGTGGTCGGCCGCGAGTCCGCCGGAGTGGAGGTTTGCGCTGGGGCGCTGGAACATCCGACGAGCAGGGCGGTTGCCCCTGCCAGTCCGGCGGCTCCGATGAGGTGCTGGCGCATCGTGTCGTTCTCCCCGATCGAGTGGCTGTTGAGATCCACTTTCGAGCTACGACCGGAAACGCTCGGACAGGAGCGGACCAGCACCGGGACAAGCTTCGGGAAAGCCTGGTAAACGTGGACGTATGGGACTTCTCAGCGGAATGATGGGGAACGCGTCGAAGCTCGACCCGCGGGACGCCGCGAAGGAGTTCGGGCGGCTGCTGGCGCACGGTGAGCAGATCCACGCGGCGTACCAGCTGGTGCGCGACTCGATCCTGTTCACCGACCGGCGCCTGATCCTGGTCGACAAGCAGGGCATGACGGGCAAGAAGGTCGAGTACCACTCCGTGCCCTACAAGGCGATCACGCAGTTCTCGGTCGAGACGGCCGGCCACTTCGACCTCGACGCCGAACTGAAGATCTGGGTCTCCAGCGCGGATGCCCCGATCTCCCAGCAGTTCGGCAAGGGCGTCGACGTCTACGAGGTGCAGGCGATGCTGGCCACGTTCGTGCGGTAGGGCCTAGCGGGCCTGCAGCATCGGGCGGAACTTGTCGCGGTAGGCCCACGCCAGACCGATCTCGGCGGCGACGACGAGCAACGCCACGACCATGCCCGACGGCTCCAGGAACAGGTGGATCAGGAAGATGTTCACCACCATCGGAGCGAGGATCGCGAGGGCCAGCGGCACGAACCGGCCGATGAGCAGCAGGACGCCCGCGACGACCTGCACCCCCGAGGCCAGCTGCAGCATGTAGCCCGTCGCGTACAGCGCCGTGGTGAACGCGACCCCGGCCGGCGCCATCGTGCTCGGGTCCGGTGCGGGCATGAAGTTCAGGAAGCCGTTCAGGCCGGTCACGGTGAACAGCAGGCCGGTCAGCACGCGCGTCACGAGCGTGGCGTGGCGGGCGGCGGCCGACTTGCGGACGGTGGCGGCGGGGGCGGTGGCGAGCGCGGTCATGGGTTCCTCCTGGGCTGTCGTGTCCTTCCACTGATGCGTCGAACGGGCACCGGCGCGGATCGACACGACGACCCAGAAATCTTCGAGAATCTTGTCCGCGCTGGTCAGACGCGCGTGGCGCGGACGATCTCGGCGACCGGGCTGAGCTTGAGCCAGCCCGGCAGGCCGCGCACCACCCAGCGCGGGCCGGTCAGCTCGATCGTGCCCGCGCGCACCCCGTCGAGCAGTTCGAACTCCCCCTCCCACATCCGGTAGAGCGTGGCGATGTCGGACGCCAGCACGGCGTCGACCTCGAGGCCCGGGTCGGTGTAGCAGACCGAGGCGTCGCCGGGTTCGAGGACGAGCCAGAACGTGCGGCGGCGGTCGTTGATGCGGACCTCGATGTTCGCGCGCTTGCTCAGCGAGCCGGTGTCGATGCGGCCGTGCATCCACCACATGAGCACCTCAGGGTCGAGCTCGTCGGCGCGCGGGTCGCCGAACGCGTAGCGCGCGCCCCAATCGGCGAGGCCGAACACCAACGGCCGCAACGCCTGCCCGGCAGGTGTGAGCGTGTAGCCGTCCCCGGTGCGCTGCACCAGGCCGGCGTTCGCGAGCTGCCGCAGCCGTCGCGACAGCAGGGCCCGCGAGAGTCCCGGCAGGCCGCGCGAGAGCTCGTTGAAGCGCGAGGCACCGACGAGCATGTCCCGCACGATCAGCAACGTCCACCGGTCGCCCAGCACCTCGACGGCGCGGACGATCGGGCAGTACTGCGCATACGTCCTCACAGGGGAAGTCTCCGTCCCCGGGGCGGTTTCGTTACCGCCGTCCGGTTCACTTTCAGAACTACCCGCGGGGCTTGCGCGTTCCTACCGTCGTCCTATGACAACTCTTGACGCACCACGGGTGACCAGCACGTTCCCCACCGTGACCAGAGCCGGCGACGCGAAGTTCGTCGACATGGCCGCGCGCATCGGCACGATCGCGGCGGCACACGCGTCCGAGCACGACAGGGACGCCACGTTCGTGAGCGAGGCGTACGAGGCCATGCGCGAGGAGGGCTATCTGGCGTTGGCCGTACCCGAGGAACTGGGCGGGCTCGGCGCCACGATGCGCCAGGTCTGTTACGCGCAGGCCGAGCTCGCGCGGCACGACGGCGCCACCGCGCTGGCCGTCACCATGCACCTCTACCTGACGCTCATGCAGTGCTACCGACGACGCAAGGGCGCACCGGACGCGGAGGGCGTCCTGCGGCGCGTGGCCGCGGAGGGCCTGGTCATCGCGACCAGCGGCGGGTCGGACTGGCTGTGGCCGACGACGACGGCGACGCCCGTCGACGGCGGCTTCCTGGTGAGCGGGCGCAAGGCGTTCTGCAGCCAGTCGCCGCGCGCGAACGTCGTGGCCACCTGCGCCGTCCTCGGCGAGGAGGTGCTGCACTTCAGCGCCCCGTTGAACGCCGACGGCGTGCGCATCGAGGAAACCTGGGACACGCTCGGCATGCGCGGCACGGCCAGCCACGACGTCGTGCTGGAGGACGTGTTCGTCCCGGCCGAGAAGATCGCGGCCCGCCGGCCCTACGGCGAGTTCGGCGCTCCCCTGTTCGCCGCGGTCGTCCACTTCGCACCGGTGTGCGGGGCGACGTACTTCGGCATCGCGGCGGGCGCGCGGGACGTGGCCGTGCGGTCGACGTCGAAGAACGCCGTGCGGCAGATCGGGCTGATGGACTACAAGCTGCGCACCGCGTGGTGGTCGCTGATGGGCTCGATCGACGAGCTCGGTGACGACTACACCGCGGGCGCCGAGACCGTCACGACCGTGATGCTGGCCAAGCGCCAGGCCGTCGTCGAGGCGATCGAGGTCGTGAACATCGCGATGGAGGTCCTGGGTGGACGGTCGTTCTTCAGGCGTTCACCGCTGGAACGCGCCTACCGCGACGTGCGCGCCGGGACGTTCCACCCGCTCACACCGGAGGCCACACTCGTGTACGCGGGCAAGGTCGCGCAGGGTGACTCGGGCGTCACGGAATAAGTTCAAGTTGTAGGCATGCCAAGGGTTTGCGAGTATGCGGGCCCGTCTCTGAAGAAGGAGCGATTCCGGTGGCCACTCGCCTCAACCCGTACCTCAGCTTCGACGGCCAGGCCCGCCAGGCGATGGAGTTCTACCAGTCGGTCTTCGGCGGCGAGCTGAAGATGAACACCTTCGGCGAGTTCGGCATGCAGGACACGCCGCAGGCCGACCAGATCATGCACGCACAGCTGGAGACCACGCTCGGCTACACGATCATGGCCGCCGACACGCCGCCCGGCATGGAGTACAGGTCCGGCTCCAGCATCACGGTGTCGCTGTCGGGCGACGAAGACGTGCTGCGCGACTACTTCACCGCGCTGGCGGAGGGCGGCAAGGTCGGTACGCCGCTGGAGAAGCAGATGTGGGGCGACGAGTACGGCGACCTCGTCGACAAGTTCGGCGTCAGCTGGATGGTCAACCTGGGCGGTCTGGGCTGATCGTCGTCCGGCGGGGCCGCGGGAGTGGCCCCGCCCGCCGCGCTGACGCATGATGTGGACCATGAGCGAGCGTCTGCGGGGTGTGGTCGGCCAGCTCGGCGTCCGGCCTTCCGAGCGGGTGCTGGAGATCGGCTGCGGCCAGGGCGTCGCCGCCACGATGGTGTGCGGGCTGCTGACCACCGGCACGCTCACCGCGATCGACCGCTCGGTGAAGATGGTCGAGGCCGCGACCCGCCGCAACGCCGCGTACGTGGCGTCGGGCAAGGCCGAGTTCCTCATCGCGTCGCTCGAGGACATGAACCTCGGCGACCGGCGGTTCGACCTGGTGTTCGCGGTGCGGGTCGGGTTGTTCCACCGGGACCCGGAACGGGCGCGGGCTCTGGTGGAGCCGTGGCTCGCACCAGGAGGCCGCGTGCTGTCGTTCTTCGACGTGCCGGTCTAGGCGCTGTCCTGCAAGTTCGTTCGGTGACAGGCGCGGGCGAGAGACCCGGAGGCGGTGCCGCCGCGACGCCCTCATACCGGGCGTATTCGGGCGTTGCGGCGGTGCCGCCTCCGGAGTCCTCGGCCGCCACTGCCGCCCAACGAGACTTGCAGGACAGCGCCTAGATGCGGCCGAACAGGTCCGTGATCAGCTTCTTCGACGGCTCGACGCCCGCGGGCGACATCACCTCGATCTGCGTCTTGCCCTTGCGCGCGGCCACGGTGTGCTGGCCGGTCTCGGCGCCTCCGGTCGTGGCCTCGTAGGCCTCGTCCAGGAAGCCCTCGATGGCCTTGGCCTTCTCCGGCTTGCCCTTGGCGAACGTCGCCGCGGTCGCGTTCGTCGTGAACCGCACCTCGACCGGCATGCCCGCGCCCACGTAGTTGCAGGTCGTGACGGCCTTGTCGACCGTCTCCCGCTGGCCCTGCAACCGCAGGTTGAGCGCCTTGCCCACGACGGACGAGTTCGCGTTCGCGCAGTTCGGCCCGTTGCCCGCGGGCTGCTCGACGGTCGTCTGGGTCGCCGGGGCCTGCGTCGGGGCGGCCTGCGGCTCGGAGGTGCAGGCGGCGAGCAGGAACACGGCGGCGGCGAGAAGGGTGAGGCGCACATCCCTTCATCGAGCCTGCCGCCGCCGCGTTACCCCGGGTGGAACTCTTCCGGCTAGACGCCGTCGATGAGCCTGATGGCGATCGCGGGGCTGAACTGACCGGCCGGAACGGTCGGCGCGATGCCGCACTGGCCGTCGGAGTTGCCCGGCGTCTTCACCCACAGCAGCATCTCCGCGCCGCCGCCGACCTGCGCGGGGACGCCGAGCCTGCGGCCGGCCGGGTTGCACCACTCGCCGTTGCCGCCGTTGGCGTTGCGGCTCGTGTCGATGACGAACCGCGGCCCACCGCCCAGCGCCGAGACGACCGCGTTGCCGTAGCTCGCCGACGCGCTGGTCGTGTAGTAGTTCGACACGTTCACCGAGAAGCCGCGCACGTTGCGCACGCCCGCGGCGTTCAGGCGCGACGCCATCGTGGCCGCCGGGACCCAGCCCGCGTTGCCGCCGTCCAGGTACGCGTAGGTGTTGGGCGCCTTCTGCTGGAACATCTGCGTGGCGTAGACGAGCATCGCGTTGCGTTCGTTGATCTGCGTCTGCGTCATGCACTCGAAGTCGCCCAGCGCGTCGGGCTCGATCACGACCACCGCCGGTTTCGTGCCGATGCCCGCCGCGAAGCCCGAGATCCACGTCCGGTAGGCGGACACGGACCCCGCTCCCCCGCCCGAATGACCGCCGCACGCGTCGCGGCCGGGCAGGTTGTAGGCGACGAGGACGGGCAGCTTGTCGTTGCCGTCCGCGGCGCCGGTGTAGTTGGCGACGGTGCTGCCGATGTTCGGGTCGTTGCCGAACCAGCGCGCGATCGGCCTGGAGCCGATCGACGCCTGGATCCGCGCCGCCCTCGCGTCACCGGGGTTGGCGCGCGCCCACACCGCGGGTGACGAGTTCGGGTTCACGTAGAAACCGCTCGTCAGGTCGATCGGACTCGCCGCGTGGGCGGGCGCGGGCAAGAGGAACAGCAGTGCTGCCACAGCCATGACCCACTTCATTGTGGATCTCCTTCCTGCTAACGGGAATCTGCGTACGCGGCCACCCAAGCCAGTGCGGAGTTCCAGTTGATCGCGACCTCGTTCGTCGACCACGAGCCGATGTCGTCGATGTAGCACTTGGCGGGCGAGCAGCCGCGCAGGTTCTGCTGCGCCACCGGGTCCTGCAACCCGGTGTTCGGGCCACCGGCGAGTGAGCCGGCGGGCGGGTTGGGCAGCTTCGGGTCGAGCTGGTTGGCCCAGTGCCGGTGGTGCTGGTTGCGGGCGGCCTGCTCGCCGTACCCGCTGACGAACGACCGGTTCACCGCGTTGCGGCCGAGCAGGTGGTCGAACGACTCCAGCACGGCGTCGCGGTACACCGGCAGCCGGGTCAGGTCGTGCGCCCGCGCCATGATCATCGCAGCGTTCGCGGTGGAGCTCGTGGAGCCCCACAGGTAGCCGGGTGCCGGGTCGGGATACCCCTGCTGCCGCAGCGACTTCACGTAACCGTTCGCGACGGTGAGCAGCCGGAGCTCGGCGAGGACGACCTTGTCGAGCGGGAAGCGCGAGGGCGTGCGCAGGATCGTGAGGTCGGCCAGCGCGCCGGTGTCCTTCCAGGAGAAGCCGTCTTGGGTCAGCTTCGTGGTGATCCGCCTCAGGTACCGGCGGTCGCCCGTGAGCGCGTACAACTCCGTTGCGGCCCAGGAGAACTCGTCGGTGACGTTCGTGTCGTCGTACGCGCCGCCGCCGACGTTGTCCTCGCGTGACGCGTAGACCGCCGGGTTCTCGTCGGCTGCCTTCCACGCGCGTTCGGCGGCGGTCCGGCACAGGGTGGCGAGATCGGGGATCACCCGCGCGCACCGGGCACCCGCGGCGGCGAGGTTCAGCGTGGCCGCGGTGGAGACGGCGTGCAGGTAGCGCGGTTGCGGGTCGAGGTGGGGCAGGGTCGGCAGCGCGGACCAGTTCAGGTCGTGGATCTTGTGGTGGACCATGCCGCTGGGCGCCTGCATGCGCATCAGGAACTCGACCTCCCAGCGCGCCTCGTCGAGGACGTCCGGGCGCGGGGACTCCTCGTAGGAGTCCATCAGCTGCCACGCGGCGAGCGCGCCGTTCACCACGTACTTGCCGTGGTCGCCCGCGTCGTACCAGCCTCCGCGCACGTCCAGCGAGTAGTCGCACACACCGGGCAGGCACGGAACCGAGGCGTCACCGAGGTGTCCGGCCGGGCGCGCGTACTTCTCCCCCACCCGTGCCGCGTCGATCGGGATGCCGCTCCTGTTGTGGTAGAAGTACGCCAGCGCGTCCTTGCTGAGCTGCGCGTACGGGTTGTTCGAGATGTCGAACGGCTGCGAGACGTCCTGCCCGACGACGAGCGTGAAACCGCTGCCCGCCTTGCGGTAGGTGGTGAAGTCCGCGATGTGCACGCTGTCGCCGGACGACGCGTCCGCGCCGCGCACCTCCGTCCGTCCACTCCGGACCGTTTTGCCCATGGCGTCCTTGAGCTGCCAAGCCAGGGGTGTCGCCGACGTGCTGACGACGGTCGAGCGCTTCGGCCCGCCGACGTCGTAGGCGTGCTGGTTGACGCGCACCGGTGAGCCGTAGGTCCAGCCGCCGCCGGGCGGGATCGCGCCGCCGGTCAGCGACACGTCGTCCAGGCACAGCGTGTACGGCTCGGTCGCGCCGCCCATCTGCAGCGACACCTGCTGGTGGATGTCCGAGACCGTCGAGGTCCCGGTGAACTCGAACGTCTGCGGCGCCGGCGTGAGGGCCGCGGCCTTGTTCAGCGTCGACCCGACGACCGCGCGGACCGTGACGGCCTTCGTGGCGGACGCGGTGAACCGCAGCGCGTAGGGCTGACCGGCCTCGAGCGGGATGTCGTTCTGCCCGATCATCGAGCTCCACGGGGTGACCGTCCCCGCCGGAACGTCGGCGCACAGCCGGCCGTCGACGACCTTGGACGGCGTGTTCCCGCTGCTCCACCACGGGGTCCTGCCCGCGTCGAAGGAGCCGTTGAGCACGCGTTCGTGCCCGGCCGCGAACGCCGGGGTGGCGAGCGCCAGCGCCAGCACGACCGGGAGGGCGGCGGCGGTGGTTCTGAGTCCAGCAGACATTGATGGCCTCTTCACAGATGCGTCATCTCGTGGTTACAGTTTTGGAAGCGCTTCCAATTTTGGCGAACTGTACGCCACATCACAGCACTTCAAAAGACCGTAATCGCTTCCGGAACAACCGCCGGAACCTGGAGGTCCACCTTGTCCAGACTCATCGCACTGGCCGCTGTCTGCGTGCTCGCGGGCTGCGGTGCGCAGGCCACCGACGGCGACACCACCCTCGTCGTCAAGACCTTCAGCCAGTTCGGCTACGAGGACCTCTACCGCGAGTACGAGGCCGCGCACCCCGGCGTGAAGATCAAGGAGGAGAACATCGGCAAGCTCGGCGACTACTCGCCGAAGCTGCAGCAGTGGATGCAGACCGGCAAGGGCGCGGGCGACGTGGTGGCGCTGGAGGAGGGCATCCTCGTCCAGTTCATGGCCAAGCCCGACCAGTTCGCCGACCTGCGCGAGCACGGCGCGGCCGAGCTGGAGCCGAACTTCCTGCCGTGGAAGTGGAAGCAGGCCGTCACGCGCGACAGCAAGATCGTCGGACTCGGCACGGACGTCGGCGCGCAGGGCATGTGCTACCGCAAGGACCTGTTCGAGGCCGCGGGCCTGCCGAGCGACCGCGAGCAGGTCGGCGCGCTGTGGCCCACGTGGGACAGGTACGTCGAGGTCGGGAAGTCGTTCAAGGGCGCCAAGTTCTTCGACTCGGCCGATGGCGTCTACCAGAACGTGCTGATGCAGCAGGGTGACCACACGTACTACGACGCGTCGAACAAGCTCGTGATCGACAGCAACCCGGCCGTGCGCACGGCGTGGGACACCACGATCAAGATGATCGAGGCGGGCCTGTCCGCGAACGTCGACCAGTGGAGTCCTCAGTGGAACGCGGGCTTCAAGAACGGCGCGTTCGCCACGATCCCGTGCCCGTCCTGGATGCTCGGCACCATCGAGAAGCAGTCCGGGCCGGAGCTCAAGGGCAAGTGGGACGTCACGCGCGTGCCCGGTGACGGCGCGGTGCGCGGCGGTTCGTTCCTCGCGGTGCCGAAGCAGAGCAAGCACCAGAAGGAGGCCGCCGAGCTGGCGAAGTTCCTGACCAGCGCGAAGGGTCAGACCTCGGCGTTCAAGTCGAAGAACAACTTCCCGTCGTCGCCGCAGGCCATCGACGACCCGGCGGTGCGCGACTTCACCAACCCGTACTTCAGCGACGCGCCGGTCGGCAAGATCTTCGGCGAGAGCGTCAAGGCGCTCGAGCCCGTCTACCTCGGGCCGGACAACATCGCGATCAACGACCGGGTGGCGAACGCGCTGACCGCCGTCGAGCAGGGCAAGCTCTCGCCCGCCGACGCGTGGACCAAGGCCGTCGACGACGCCCAGCGGCTGGTCAAGTGAAGTCTCTCGACTCGAAGTGGGCGCCGTACCTGTACGTCGCGCCCTTCTTCGTGATCTTCGCGGCGTTCGGGCTGTTCCCACTCGTGTACACGGCCTGGGTGTCGTTGCACGAGTGGGACATCGCCGGGCAGGACGGGTTCGTCGGCCTCGACAATTATGCGACCCTGTTCGGCGACCCGGACTTCTGGAACGCCACGTTCAACACGGTCGGCATGCTCGTGCTGGCCACGGTGCCGCAGCTCTTCGGCGCGCTGGTGCTGGCGTCGTTGCTGAACCAGAAGCTGCGCGGGCTCACGTTCCTGCGGATGGGCGTGCTGCTGCCGATCGTGACGTCGGTGGCGGCCGTCGGCATCGTGTTCAGCCAGATCTTCGACCGAGACGCGGGCATGGCGAACGGCCTGCTGGGCCTCGTCGGCGTCTCCCCGGTCGACTGGCACGCCGACAAGTGGTCGTCGTGGACGGCGATCGCGACGATGGTGAACTGGCGCTGGACCGGCTACAACGCGCTGATCTACCTGGCCGCGATGCAGGCGGTGCCGAAGGACCTGTACGAGGCGGCCACTGTGGACGGTGCGTCGAAGGTGCGGCAGTTCTTCAGCATCACCGTGCCGAACATCCGGCCGGCGATCCTGTTCACCGTGATCATGTCGACGATCGCGGGCATGCAGCTGTTCACCGAGCCGCTGATCTTCGCGCAGGGCGGGTTCGCGATCTCCGGCGGCAGCCTGCGGCAGTTCCAGACCGTCTCGATGTTCATGTTCGAGAAGGCTTTCCGCGACTTCGACTACGGCTACGGCTCCGCCGTGGCGTGGGTGATCTTCCTGCTGATCACGCTGCTGGCCGTGGTGAACTTCCTGATCACGAGGAGGGGCCGATGATGCTCCGGCTCACGCTGGCGGCCGCGATCGCGCTGTCGGCGTTCCCGCTCTACTGGCTGTTCGTGGTGGCGACCCGCGCGAACGACGTCGTCGGCGACTGGCCGCCGCCGTTGCTGCCCGGCCCGAACCTGGGCGAGAACGTCGCCAGGCTCTTCGACGCAGACCAGGCGAACTTCCTGCTGGGCATGGGGAACTCGGCCCTGTCGTCCGCCGTGGTGACCGTGTCGGTGGTCTTCTTCAGCACCCTGGCGGGTTTCGCGTTCGCCAAGCTGCGGTTCCGCGGCCGCAACGCGCTGCTGCTGGTCATCCTCGGCACCATGATGATCCCGGTGCAGATGGGCATCATCCCGCTGTACCTGATCATGGTGGAGCTGGGCTGGCAGAACCGCCTCGAAGCGATCATCGTGCCGTCGCTGGTCTCCGCGTTCGGCGTGTTCCTGATGCGCCAGTACGCGGAGAAGGCCGTGCCGGACGAGCTGATCGAGGCGGCGCGGGTGGACGGCTGCTCGACGTTCCGGATCTACTGGACTGTCGTGCTGCCCGCGTTGCGGCCGGGGGCGGCGGTGCTCGGGCTGTTCACGTTCATGGGGACGTGGAACGAGTTCCTGTGGCCGCTCGCGGTCCTGGAGGCGGACAACCCGACGGTGCAGTTCTCGCTGTCGCAGCTGTCGACCACCTACTACACCGACTACACGCTGATGTTCGCCGGCGCGCTCGTGTCGACGGTGCCGCTGCTGGTGGTGTTCGTGCTGTTCGGCAAGCAGATCATCGGCGGCATCATGGACGGCGCGATCAAGGCGTGAGGCAGGGTGTGAGGCAGACTGTGGGCATGAACAACCGGCCGGTGACCGTGGACGACGTGGCGAAACACGCCGGGGTGTCCACCGGCACCGTGTCGCGGGTGATCAACAACGCGCCGCACGTGAGCGGCAAGGCGCGTGCCGCCGTCGAGCGCGCGATCGACCAGCTCGGGTACGTCCCGAACAAGACGGCGCAGTCGCTCGCCGGGCAGCGCCGCGGGTCCGTCGTGCTGGCGATCTCGAGCGACGACCCGGCCCTGTTCGCGAACCTGTTCTTCGCGCAGGTCGTCACCGGCGTCAACGCCGTGGTCGAGGAGACCGAGCTGGAGCTGCAGCTGGTGCTCGCCGCGTCCGACCGAGGCCGGGCCCGGCTCTCGCGGATCTTCCGGGCGCGCGCGGCGGACGGCGTGATGCTGCTGGCGTTGAAGGAGAACGACCCCTTGTCCGCGCTGGCCGAGTCGAGCGGCGTCCCCGTGGTGCACGGCGGCCGCTCGCTCGACTCCGAACCGCGCTACTACGTCGACGCGGACAACCGGGGCGGCGCGCGCGAGGCCGTCGAGTACCTGATCTCCTCGGGCCGCCGGCGGATCGCGACGATCACCGGCGGCCAGGACCAGCACGTCGGTGTGGCGCGGTACCTCGGCTACCGCGAGGCCGTCGTGCTGGCCGGGCTCGACGACACGCGGGTCGCCCACGCCGACTTCAGCGAGGCGGGCGGGGCGGCGGCCATGACGTCGCTGCTGGACCGCTTCCCCGACCTGGACGCGGTGTTCGTGGCGTCGGACGCGATGGCCGCCGGGGCGTTGTCGGTGCTGGCCGCCCGCGGGATCGCGGTGCCGTCGGACGTCGCGGTGGTGGGGTTCAACGACATCGTGACGGCGCAGCACACCACCCCGGCGCTGACGACCGTGCGGCAGCCGATCGACGCGCTGGGGCGGGAGATGACCCGGATGCTGCTGCGGCTGATCGACGGGGACACGCCGACGTCGCTCATCCTGCCGACGTCGCTCGTGGTCCGCGAGTCAGCCTGACGCGTCCAGCGTCGCCTTCAGGACCTCGTCCACGCGGGCGTCCCAGTCCACCTCGGCGATCGTGCCGCCCAGAGCCGCCACCGCCGCGAGCGTGACCGTTCCCTCGACGTCCGCGGTCAGCGTCGGAACGGTCGCGGTCGTGGTGAAGGCGGTGCCCTGCGGCGCCGTCCGCCACTCCACGCCGGTCCACCCCCGCACGTTCTTCAGCGGCGACGGCAGGTCCGTGGCCCAGCCGGTCAGCTCGGCCCACGTCCCGGGCGGCGCGCCGATCACCCGGTGGATCCGCAGCTCCTGGTCACCCCACACCGCCGTGACGCTCTCGACCCGCAGCCCCGGCACCATCGGCTGGTTCGCGTCGAACACCGGCCGGTGCCACGAGGCGGCCCAGTTGTCCTTCGCCCCCAGCGGGTGGATCCGCCTGCGCACGCTGCGGTCACCCCGGAAGACCAGGCTGAGGTGGTTGTCGGCGACGTTGTGCCGCGACGTCGGACCGGTGGTGGTCGAGTAGGCGAACCGGCTGTAGAGCGGGTCGTCCTCGGTCGCGTACTCGCCCTCGAACGGCCGGACGTGGTCACTGCCGTGGTTGTGCAGCCTCGTGACGCCGTTGTGCCGCTGGATGAGCAAGCCCGGGCCCGGCAGTGCGAGCGTGCGGTCCTCGTCCGGCGCCTCCTCCGTCTCGGTCCACAGTGGATGATCCGGGCGGGCGAGCAGGCAGACGAACGCCTTGGAGGCCCAGTAGGGCGAGGCCGGACCCGAGTAGGGCTGCAGACCGGCCTCGTGCGGGCCGTGCCAGCCGAGGCTGAGCAGGCCGTCGGTGAGCGAGCCCCGGTCGAGGAAGTACCTCAGCGAGTTGCTGATGAGGTGACGGGAGTGGCCGAAGCCCAGCGGCGTGTCCCGGGTGAGCGCGCCGAGCGCGACGGCGGAGGCGGCGGCGAAGCGGTAGGTGAGCGACCGTCCGAAGTAGAGCGGGGCGCCGTCCGCGCCGAAGAGCAGGTGGAAGCTCTCCAGGTGCTCGCGCAGGTGCGTGTCGCCCGGCCGGCCGTCGAGGTACGCGTCGAGCGCCGGGTAGAGGTGCAGCGCCCAGCCGTTGTAGTGGTCGAACGCGCGGCCGTCGCCGTCGGAGTACCAACCGTCGCCGACGTACCAGCCCCGCAGCAGGTCCATCGCGCGCTGCTTCGCCCGGCGGGTCTCGTCGTCGCCGCGGCCCGCCGCCTCCAGGAACGACGCCACGGTGTACGGGAAGAAGTACCAGTTGTTGGCCGCCGGCACGTGCCGCAGCGCCTCCCGCAGCCAGGCCTCGGCGCGGTCCTGGACCGCCTCGGGGAGCTTGTCCCAGAGGTCCCGCCGGGTGAGGCGCAGACCCAGCGCCACCGAGGCGGACTCGACCATGGGCTGGCCGACGTCGGTGATCGCGGGCCACTGCCCCGCCGTACCCGCGGTGAGGCCCGCGGCGTAGCGCTCCAGCAGGTTGTCCGGGTCCCCGTCGTGCGCGGTGCGGAAGGCGGCCGCGAGGAACGTGCGGGCGTAGCCCTCGAGGCCGTCCGACCGGACGCCGCTGCGCGAGGGACGGCCCGGCAGGTCGAGGAAGGCCTGGTCGGGAGACGCGTGCCGCCAGGCAGCCGCGAGCAGGCCGTCGGCCGCCGCGAGCCAGTGGTCACGGGTGAAACCGGTGTGCGGGCTGAGGACGTGGTCGGGGGGTGGGAGTTTCACGCTCTGCGGTCCCTTCGCTCTACCTGCAACCTGGTCACGCGATCCTCTCCCGGCGATCCGCGGGCACCGGAGTCGCGAACCCCTCCCCCGCGGCCCACCGCCGGACCTCCTCGACGGCGTGCCGCCCGAGGCGTCCCCACTCGTTGCCCTGCGACCCCGCCAGGTGCGGTGTGATCAGCACCTGGTCCGACCGCCACAACGCGTGGTCCGCCGGCAGCACCTCCGGATCCGTCACGTCGAGCACGGCACGGATCCGCCCCACCTCGGACGCCAGCGCGTCCTGGTCGACCACCGCACCACGCGCGGTGTTGATCAGCACGGCGTCGTCGCGCATCAAACCCAGCAGCTCACCGCTGACCAGCCCTCTGGTCTCCGGCAGCAGCGGTGTGTGGACGCTGACGACGTCGCTGCGTTCGAACAGCTCGGCCAGACCCACGGGCTCGGCACCGTCCACTTCGGTCACGAACGGGTCGTGCACCAGCACGTGGAAATCGTAGGGCGCGAGCAGCTCGATCACCCGGCGGCCGATCAGCGACGCCGACAGGATGCCGACGGTGGCTCCGAAGTTGCCCACCGACGCGGGGACCCCGTACACCGACATCTGCTTGGTCTCGCGGTACTCCCGAGCGCGTTCGAGCACTCGTTTGCCGCTCAGCAGGATCATCGCGACGGTGTACTCGGCCACCGGCAGCGCGTTGGCCTGCGCGGCCGACGACACCGCGATGCCGCGGTCCCAGCAGGCGTCGGTGACGAAGCCCCTGACCGAGCCGGCGGTGTGCACGATCGCCTTCAGCCGGGGCAGCCGGGCGAGCACCTCGGCGGTGATCGGCGGACACCCCCAGCCCGTGACGAGCAGGTCGACGTCCGGGACGCCTCCGAAGTCCGAGTGCACGCCGGTGAAGTCGCAGACCGAGCGAAGGTCGTGGAGCACGGGCGCGAGGACGGCGGAGGCGGCCTCCTCCGACATCACGCCCGCGGCCCTCACTTGACGGCTCCCGCGGTCATGCCGGCCTTCCAGAACCGTTGCAGCACCATGAACGCGAGGATCAGCGGCAGCACCGCGAAGAGAGATCCCATGATCACCACCGGGTAGTACTCGGGAGAGACAGTGGCCGAGCTGTTCCACTGGTAGAGGCCGAGGCTGACGGGATAGAGCTTCTGGTCGGACAGCATGACCATGGGCAGGAAGAAGTTGTTCCAGATCGTGGTGAGCTGGAACAGGAACAGCGTGACCATGCCCGGTCCGAGCATCCTGAACGCGACCTTGAAGTACGTGGCGAGGTCGCCCGCGCCGTCGATGCGGGCGGCCTCCAGCACCTCGTCCGGCACGTAGCCCTGCGCGAAGATCCTGCCCAGGTAGACGCCGAACGGGTTGAACAGCGCCGGGATGAACACCGCCCAGAACGTGTTCACCAGGCCCGCCTCGGACGCCATCAGGTACAGCGGCAGCGCGAGCACGGTCTGCGGCACCATGACCGCCGCGAGGACGAGCCCGAAGAGCTTCTCCTTGTGACGGAAGGCGTACTTGTCGAACGCGTAGCCCGCGGCGATCGAGATGAACGCGCTGACGCCCGCGCCGATCACCGCGTACAGCAGGCTGTTGACGTACCAGCGCCCGTAGAGGCCCTTGTCCATCGCGAACAGGTTCTTGACGTTCTCCACCAGCGAGAACCCGCCGAACAGGTCGCTGTTGAACAGCGCGTCGACGTTCTTGGTGGCGGCGAGCACCAGCCACATGACCGGCAGCAGCGTGTAGAGCACCGAGACGCCGATGACCACGTTCACCGTGGTGCGGCCGAGGAGGGTCATCAGTCGGCCTTCCTGTTCGTCCAGCGGGTGACGCCGTAGGACAGCGCGACCGTGAAGGCCAGCAGGATCACGGACGCGGCCGCGGCGAGGCCGTAGTTGTTGCGGGTGAAGGCGGCGTCGAAGATGTACATGCTCGGCGAGAACCGGGCGCTGATCATCGGTGTGGACTGGCTGAGCAGCACGGGTTCGGTGAACAGCTGCAGCGCCCAGATCAGCGTGAAGATGCCGACCGTGACGATGGCGCCGCGCACCAGCGGTGCCTTGATGCGCAGGGCCTGCTTGACCGGCCCCGCACCGTCCACGACGGACGCCTCCAGCACTTCGCGAGGCACGGCCTGCAACGCGGCGTAGAAGATCACCATGTTGTAGCCGAGGTTGCTCCACAGCGCGATGTTCACGATCGACGGCAGCACGGTGTCGATGCCGAGGAAGCTGATCTGGACGTCCGCCTTCGCGAACAGGTCGATGATCGGGCTCAGACCGGGCGTGTAGAGGTAGAGCCAGATCAGGGCCGCGATGATGCCCGGCACGGCGTGCGGCAGGTAGAGGCCCATCTGCATCCAGCCGCGCAGCTTCGCCACGCCGGAGTCGAGCAGCAACGCGAGGGTGAGCGCGCCGACGACCATCAACGGGATGTAGAGCAGGCAGTACAGCACGACGGTGAACAGGCTGTTGAGGAACGTCGGGTCGCTGAGCACGGCGACGTAGCTGCGCAGGCCGACGAACACGGTGCTCTCCGGCCCGAACCCCAGCCCCGGCTGGTCGGCGGCGAAGAAGCTGAGCCACATCGCTGTGCCGGTCGGGACGAGGAAGACCGTGACGAGCAACAGGAAGAACGGCGCCATCAGGACGGCGCAGGCGAGCTTGCTCCTCACCGCACACCCTCCTCAGTGGACAGACCGAGCGCCTCGAGGTCGGGCATGGTGCCGCTCTGGGCCTCCCGCACCGCCTCGATCACCGTGCCGACACCGGCGCCCGCCTTCGCGAACCCGTCCTGCATGACCTTGAGGGTGGCGGTCATCCGCGGTCCCCACACCCAGCCGTCGCGGATCTTGTCCGCCTCCTGCTGGAAGAGCCGGTAGATGTCCTGGCCGCCGTAGTACTCGCCGGGGAACGCCTTCGCGCCCGCCTCGACGAGGCCCGGCGCGACCGGGTACTGGCTGCTGGTGCCGCTCTTCAGCCGGGCCGTCAGCGCGTCCGGGTGGGTGCACTGCCACTCGATGAACTCCATCGCGGCCTCGGGCTCCCGCGAGTCCTTGGTGACCGCGAACGTCGAACCGCCGTGGGTGCCGACCACCTGCTCGTCCCAGACAGGCATGGGGGCGATGCGCCACCTGCCCTTCTGCGCGGGCCTCGCCCTCATCTGCGCACCCGCGTCCCACGCGCCGCTGAGCCTGGTGATCACCCGGTCCTGCCCGATCTGCGCGTCGTGCTGCTTGCTGTCGCCCGCGTTGCGGAACACCAGGTCCTCGTCGATCAGTCCCTGCCAGTAGGCCGCGACCTTCTGGGTCGGCCCGTCGGCCAGGGACACGCGCCACCTGCCGCCGCTGGTGTCGAACCACTGGGCGCCGGCCTGCCAGGCGTGGCAGGCGAACTGCGTGCCGCCGTCGGTGGGGAACAGCGTGAGCCTCTTGTCCGGGAACCTGCTCCTGACGGTCCGAGCGAGGCCGGCGAACTCGTCCCACGTCGTGGGGATCTCGAAACCGTTGGCCTGGAACAGGTCCGCGCGGTAGTGCAGGACCATCGGCTCGACGTCGAGCGGGACGCTGAACACCCGGTCGTCGAACGTCGTGAGCTTGAGGGCCTGCGGCAGCAGCTTCTGCTTCAGGCGGTCCGTCACCAGGTCGGTGATGTCGCGGGCCACGCCGTCGATCGCATACCCCGGGACCTGCGGGTACTCGATCGTGGCGACGTCCGGTGCGTTGCCCGCACGAGCCGCGTTGCTGAGCTTGGCGTACCCGCCCTGCCCACCGGAGGGGATCTGCTGGAAGACCACCCTGATGCGGTTCTGCGAGGAGTTGAACGCGTCGACGACCTGCTGGCTACCGCGCAGGGCCGACCAGAACGTGATCTCTACCGGACCTCCGGCACCGCGGCGTTGCGGAGTGGAGCAGGCCGCCAATGGTGCCGTGAGGCCCGCCGCGAGAAGTGTGCGACGACTCAGGCGCATGGATCGCATCCTGATCGCCTGATCGGTTTGACGTCAAGAAACGGTCAAACGCTCAGTTGATGAGCGGATCTTCAACGTGGGCAGCAGCTCGACCCGCGCGGTGGCCGTGACCTCGCCTTTCAGCTTCCTCAGCAGCAACTCGGCGGCGACTTTGCCGACCTCGGTCTTCGGCGGCGCGACGGCCGTGAGCGGAATGCTGCCGAGCGACGCGACCACGTCGTCGTACGACACGACCGAGCACGTCCCCGGCACGTCCATGCCGGCGTGCATCATCTGCTGGACCAGCATCAACGCGTCCTCGTCGCCGTGCAACACGGCCGCCGTGGCCCGATGCCGGCGCACCACGTCCACGATCCCGGTGTCCGGCGAGCTCAGGACCGTGACCGCGTCCTCCAGGCCCGCCGAGATCTCCCGGAATGCCCTGCGCAGCACGCGTGCGGTCGGGCTGTCGTCGCGTGCTGCGAGCACGATCCGCCGATGCCCTAGGTCGGTCAGGTGCTTCACGGCCAGACGCATGCCGTACCAGTGGTCCGAGCACACCGAGTTCATCGCCCGCAGGCCACCGCTCGGGCGGCGTTCCATCAGGACGGTCGGCACGCCGGTGTCCGCGAGCCAGTCGTCCTCGGCCTCCTCCTCGAACGTGCGCCACCGCGGCGCCATCAGCAGGCCCTGGACGGACTCGGTGAGCGCCTTCTCGACGATGGGCCGTTCAGCACCCCTGACCTGCGGCGCGATGTGCAGGACCACCCGCATGCCGGCCTCTTCGAGGGTCTTGCGGGCGCCGTTCATCGTCTCGTAGAGGTACGTGTGGCGCTCCGGCACGACGAGCGCGATCGCCCCGTTCGTGGCCTGCGTCGGCATGGGCTGCTCGACGGGCGTGAGGGAGCGCGCGACGCCGTGCCCGCGCCGCAGCTTGCCGAGCCGGGCGAGCTCCTCGACGTCCCGTCTGATCGTGACGATCGAGACGTCGAGCTCCTCGGCCAGATCGCTCACCTTGACCGTGCCCCGCGACGCCGTGACGGCCAGGATCCGCTGCCGTCGTGCCTCGCTGGACTCCCGCATGACCGACCGCCTGTTCGTTTGAGCGTTTTGCGGGAGCATAACTGAAACACCTCTCAGCAACCGGGCACTAGCGTCGCCGGAGAGGGGGACGGACGACATGAAGATCGTGATTCCAGGTGGAACGGGCCAGGTCGGCGGCGTGCTGACCCGTGCGCTGAGGGCGGCGGGCCACGAGGTGGTGATCATCGGCCGCAGCGCCGGCGTGCGCTGGGACGGCCACACGCTCGGCAGGTGGGCCGGCGAGATCGACGGCGCCGACGTCGTGGTCAACCTGGCCGGGCGGAGCGTGAGCTGCCGCTACACCGCCGAGAACCTGCAGCAGATGATGCGCTCGCGCGTGGACTCGGCACGGGTCGTCGGCGAGGCCATCGCGAAGGCGGACGACCCGCCCGCGGTGTGGCTGCAGATGAGCACGGCGACGATCTACGCGCACCGGTTCGACGCGGCCAACGACGAGGACACGGGCACCCTGGGCGGCCGTGAGCCGGACGTGCCGGGCTACTGGACGTACAGCGTCGAGATCGCCAAGCGCTGGGAGGCCGAGCTGGACGAGGCCGACACGCCGGGCACCCGCAAGGTCGCGCTGCGGTCCGCGATGGTGATGAGCCCGGACCGCGGCGGAGTCTTCGACCACCTCTCGTGGATGGCGCGCCTGGGGCTCGGCGGGCCGGTGGCGGGCGGACGCCAGTACATCTCGTGGATCCACGACGACGACTTCGTCCGGGCGGTCGCGCTGCTGATCAGGGAACCGATCGCGGGGCCGGTCAACCTCGCGGCACCGAACCCGTTGCCGCAGCGGGAGTTCATGCGCGAGCTGCGCGGCGCGTGGAAGGTGCCGGCCGGCCTGCCCGCGACGAGCTGGATGGCCGAGATCGGCGCCTTCGCACTCCGCACCGACACCGAGCTGCTGCTCAAGAGCCGCCGGGTCGTGCCGGGCAGGCTCGGGCGGGCCGGGTTCGAGTTCCACTTCCCGAACTGGCGGGAGGCGGCGCAGAATCTGGCTGAACGCAGGAGGTGAGATGCCGAGGATCAACGACGTCGGCGGCCAGGACGGCTTCGGCCCGGTTCTCGAGGAACTGGACGAACCGCCCTTCCACGCCGACTGGGAAGCGCACGTCATGGCCATGAACCGGGCGCTGATCGGCCGGGGCGTCTACAACCTCGACGAGTTCCGGGACGCCGTCGAACGCACGATGTCGCACGAGTCGTCCTACTACGAGAACTGGTTCCGCGCGATCCAGACGCTGCTGAAGGAGCGCGGCGTTGTCTGAGCGCTTCCGCACCGGCGACCGGGTCCGCACGTCCACAGTGGACCCCGACCACCACACCAGGCTGCCGCACTACGCGCGCGGCCACGTCGGCACGGTCGTCGGCCGCGACGGCGTGCACCCGCTGGCGGACCTGAGCGCACAGGGAGTCCAGCAGTCCCAGCAGGTCTACCACGTGCGCTTCTCCGCACGCGAACTGTTCGGCCAAGGCGACCACAGCGTGACGCTGTCCCTCTGGGAGGACTACCTCAGCGATGAGTGACGACCACGACGACTCCCCGATCGCCGCGCGCGTCCGGGAGCTCGAAGCGATCCTCGAGGAGAAGGGCCTCCTGGACGCGCAGGAGCTGGACCGCGCGCTGGAGGCCTTCACGCACCGGGCCTCCCCCGCCAACGGCTTCCGCGTCGTGGCACGGGCCTGGACCGACGACGGCTTCCGCACCCGCCTGCTGGACAACGCGAACGACGCCCTGCCCGAGCTCGGCCTCTCGATGGGCGGCGGCCTGCAGGTGCAGCAGCTGCACGTCGTCGAGAACACCGAGGACGTGCACAACGTCATCGTGTGCACGCTGTGCAGCTGCTACCCGCTCTCCCTGCTCGGACCGTCCCCCACCTGGTACAAGAGCCCGGCGTACCGCGCGAAGGTGGTCAGCCACCCGCGCGAGGTGCTGGAGCAGTTCGGGCTGACCCTGCCCGGCACCACCGAGGTCGCGGTGTGGGACGCGAACGCCGAGTCGCGCTACATGGTGCTGCCGCGCCGGCCCGAGGGCACCCAGGACCTCAGCGAGGCAGAGCTCACGGCGTTGGTGACGCGCAACGGGCTGATCGGCACCGCCGCCGTGTAGGCCCTGTCCTAGTGCGTCTTCGGGGTGTAGCAGGACCCCTCGCCGTTCGTACCGTCGAGGAAGATCCTCACCAGACCGGGCTTGAGGTCCCCGAGCACGCACGCCCCGCCGTCGAGGGTGATCGTGAACCCGAGGAAGCGCTGGTCCGGGTACGGCTGCTCCACCTGCGGCCGCAGCTCCGCCAGCGCCTTCTCGGTGGTGCCGACGGAGAAGTCGCCCGACTCGCACACCCGCTTCAGGATCGGGCCGACCTGGGCGATCGTGTCACGGCCCTTGGCCGTGGCCTCGGTGCCGAGCGGTTTGCGCTGCTTCCAGCCGTTGTTCTCGACGTGGTGCGGCGCGACGTCCGGCCCGCCGCCGTCGGTCGGCTGCGCGGCGACGCGCTGCACCGGCTTCGGCACGTTCTCCTCGACCTGGCACGGCGCGGCCTGGTGCGTGGTCGGCGGTGGCACCGGCTTCTCGTCGGCAGAACAGGCCGCGCACACCAGCGCGACGGCAAGAACCCCCAGAACTCTCCCCATGCCGGGCACTCTGGTCACACCGGCTGCGCGGCGGGTTCGTTCACGACGGTCCGCACCGACCGGGACGCGAGCATCCCCGCCGTTGCGAGCACGTAGATCACGGCACACCCCAGCAGCGCGGCGGAGGTCCCGAACGCGTGCGACAGCGGGCCGATCGCCAGCTGCGCCAGCGGGATCGCCACGACCGACCCGAGCATGTCGTAGGAGTAGACGCGCGCGAGCTTGTCCGCGGGCACGTGGTGCTGCAACGAGGTCTCCCACGCCACACCGAACTGTTCCATGCCGAGCCCGCACACGAACGCGGCGAGCAGGAGCGCCCAGGGCTGCGGGTACAGGACCATCACGAGCGGCAGGGACACGAACGCGCCCACGCAGGCCACCCCGACGAGCAGCAGGCGGCGGGCCTTGAGCCGCATCGCGACGAACGCGCCCGCGACCATGCCCGCCGTCTGCGCGGCCAGGACCAGGCCCCACACCTCGCGGCCGAACGTGGTGTCGGCGAGCACCGGGCCGAGGAGGAACACGCCCCCCACGTACGCCGCGTTGACGAACGTGAAGGCCACGACGACGACCCAGACCCATTGCC
This sequence comes from Lentzea sp. NPDC055074, assembly GCF_053608005.1. Taxonomy (NCBI): domain Bacteria; kingdom Bacillati; phylum Actinomycetota; class Actinomycetes; order Pseudonocardiales; family Pseudonocardiaceae; genus Lentzea; species Lentzea sp. NPDC055074. The sequence continues at coordinate 116,719 of NZ_JBSGUQ010000005.1, read as the reverse complement.
GCGCCACGAACTCCGTCCAGCCCACCCTCAGCTCGGCGAACACCGACGGCTTGTGCTCGGCCGCGGCACGGGCGGCCGGCACGCGCACGAACGCGAAGAACACACCGGCGAGGGCGAACGACAGCGCGTCCACCGCGAGGCCCCAGCCGGGACCGGTGAACGCGATCAGCAGCCCGCCCAGTGACGCGCCGCCGATGTTGCCGGTGTTCGAACCGAGGCGCAGCACCGCGTTGGCACGCTGACGCAGGTCCGCGGGCACCGTCTGCGGCAGCAACGCCGCGGAGGCCGGGAACGCGAACGCGCTCGACATGCCGTTGACCGCCGACAGCACGACGAACCACGGCAGCGACACGGTTCCGGTGAGCACGAGCGCCGCGATCAGGGCCTGGCTGACGAAGCTGACCGCGCACGAGCCGGCGAGCACGAGGTTGCGCGGCAACCGGTCCGCGACCACCCCGCCCCACAGCAGGAACACCACGTTCGTCACCGACCGCGCGGCGACGACGAGGCCGAGCGAGGTGACCGAGCTGGTCAGGTCGAGAACGGCGAAGGCCAGTGCGATCGGCGCCATCGAGTTGCCGATGACGGTCGTGAACCTGCCTGCGAACAGCCAGCGAAAAGCCGGATGCGCCAAAGGCGCGAACATCTCCCCCATTCCCAGCACCGTACAACGCCGGAAGCCGCCCGATCCCCGAGGTTCGAGCGGCTCCCGGTCATCGCACCCTCGGGTGCGATGAGGCGATGACCACCGCGGCGGCGACGGTCACCAGGTTCTTCAGGATGTACTGGCCTTCGAGCGACGCCCGCAGCGGACCGGACCACATCTCACCGGGGAACAACACCAGCGGTGTCGACACCAGCACGACGTGTCCGACGAGCAGGACCGCGGTCAGCCGCGGCGCGCGGAAGCTCAGCAGCACCAGTGCGATCCCGATCTCCGAGATCGCGGCGCCCACCCGGGCAATGTCCCCGTGGACGATCCCGAACGTCAGCACGGACACCGTGCGTTCGACGAGGTCCTGGGCGGGGCTGCCACCGGGAAAGAGCTTCAGGGCGCCGAACCAGAGGTACACGACCCCCAGTCCGATGCGCAGCAACGGGATTCCGGACTCTCGCGCAAGACGAGTCAGGCGTTCCCCGGTGCTTTCGCGGCGTGTGGTTCCTGGACGCGACATGATCTCCCTCTCCTGTCTGGCTGCCACCACCCGGCCAGACAGGACGAACGAGGAGGGATCAGGCCGCCGGGTCGCCCAGCGGGTTCAGCAGGTCCGCCTTGCCCTCGAAAGCGAACAGCAGCAGGTCGACCATGCGGAACGTGCTGGAGTCCGGGCCGAGCGTCGGCCGCCAGTACGGCGAGCGCACGATCGAGATCCGGCTGCCCTCCATCGCGCGGTGGAACACCTCCGCGGTGAGCCGGCCGCCGACCGGGCCCATGAGCCCGTTGCCGACCTCGGCCTCGCGCAGAACGTAGAACCACAACGGGGTGGCGGCGACCAGCTGGGCCTGCTGCTCTTCCGAGAGCCCTTCGACGACCGCGCCTCCGTTGCCGACGAGGATCTGCTCGGCGGTGAGGGGCTCGGCGCAGAACAGCTCGGCGAGCTGCTGGCCCGTGGCGAGCTCCATCATCGAGGCCCTGGTCAGGTTCCGGAACGCGAGGTTGCGCTCGATCTCCCGGAACTGCGTGCCGCGCCCGCCGAACGTGCCGGCCGGCAGCTCCTTCAACGGGTCGACGAGCAGTGTGTCGATCCGCTTGGTGACGTTGCCGCCGCCGAGCTCCGCGGGCGGCACCAGGTCGTCCCGCTCGGCCTCGGTGAAGTCGTAGAGCCTCCGGAAGTCCGCGATCCAGTTGCTGGGCAACGTGAAGATCGGGCCCCGGTTCACGTCGTCGAGGTCGGCGGGCGTCCCCGAGGTGGGGTCGAAGTTGCCGCTCACACCGGTGAAGGTGAAGAGCTGGAACAGCGTCGCGAGACCGCCGGGGCCCGTCGAGTTGAACACCCGGTTCCACTGGTACCGCGCCCGGACCTGGCTGTGCCCGAAGCGGTACGACGCGACCGAGAACTCGATCGGCATCGTCGGCGAGTGGTCCCGGCAGTGGCCCGGCACCTCGAAGAACCTGCGGCCGTGGGTGAAGACGTCGTCCACGATCGCCGGGTCGATGATCCGCGGCAGGTGGTCGGTCCGCAGCATCCACTGGTAGTGCCGCACCACGAGCTCCTTGGCGGCGCGGAACAGCCGCTCGCCCGTGAGGCCGGTGAGCGCGAGCTCGTCGACCACGCGGTTGTGGAAGCGGATGAACGCGAGGTGCGTCTGCGCCACCACGAGGTTCTCGTCGTTGCGGGCGTCCGGGATCAACGGCAGCCGCCGGTCCGCCGCGGTGCCGGCCGTCCCACCGCGGCGCGGCAGGTCGAAGCCCTCGAACGGGACGTTGGTGCCCTCGTCCGGGAACGGCACCGGCGTCGTGGTGCCCACCTTGAACTTCACGCCGTCCTGGGCGTAGAAGGCCTGGTCGTCCTTGTCGCGCGGGCCGCGGCCGTACACCGAGTCGAGGTCCAGCGCGGGCGAACGGCCCTGCGTCAGCTCGTCGAGGTTGACGTCCTGCCCGAGCTGCGACTCGGTGCGGTCCATGGTCAGGTCGTGGTCGACGAACTGGCCGAGGTAGGTGAAGCCCGCCGGGACGGCCGGGTCCGCCGAGTCGGGCTGCGCCACGTCCGCGGTGATCGCGGCCGCGAGGGCAGCCCGCGTCTCCTCGTCCGTCCGCGGTCCCTTCGGCCCCAGCCGCGAGAACCGGAACCTGCGCAACTCCTCCGCGGTGGAGGGCTGACGCGTGGTGGCCTCACCTCGTCCGTCGAATTCCAGCACACCTTCGCCCACGACGAAGAAACTGTCGCGCACGTGCCTCTTCATATATCCCCCTGGTTTCCCCTCTTACAGGCGACCTGTTCTCCCCAACAAGCACCTGCCCCACCGCCAGTCTCCAGACGGACTAAATTTCCGTCGAAGCTTTTGACCACAACCAAAAAGCCGTCACACAGCGGATACGAGGTGGTCAGGAATATTCGTGAATTCCTCCGAATCGATCATCTGCGCAGCGTGGCTCTTCGCGGTGTCGTGATAAGTCTTCGTGTTCAGCACGTGCTGGACCCGTTCCGCGAGAACGTCGGCGGTCAGTCCTTTCACGTCCACTCGAACGCCCAGTCCGAGATCTTGAATTCGATCCGCGTTGCGCGGCTGGTCGGCGAACAACGGCAGCGCGACCATCGGCACGCCCGCGGTCAACGCCTCCCGCACACCGCCGCAACCCGCGTGCGTCACGAACACCTCCGCGGTGCCGAGAAACCGTTGCCGCGGGATCTCCGGTTCGAGGCGGACGTTCGACGGGCGCGGACCGGTCCACTCGCCGGGGCCGACCGCGACGACCGACCGGGCGCCGACCCGGCCGAGCGCCTCCACGACGACGTGCGGCAGCGTCGAGTCCGGCATCCGGGTGTGGGCGCCGAAGGACGCGACGACCTCCGGTCCGCCCTCGACCGGCGCGTCGATCGGCACGCGGAAGTGGTGCTGGGCCGGATGCCACGAGGAGGGCATCAGGCCGGCGGTGAGGACGGGATCGACCGCGCCGACGCCGAACCGGGCGCGGACCTTGTCCATCAGCTCGTCGAGCAGCGGGATCTCCAGCGGCGCGAACGGCGCGATGTCGACCAGGGCGTGCGGGATGCCGAGCACCTCGGCCGCGATCTGGCCGCCGTACTCGCTGGTCTCGCGCACGATGACGTCAGGCCGCCAGGTGCGGGCGAAGTCGAGGAGGTTGGCGGCGGACGCGACCACGAGCGGGCTGGACCAGAGCGGCGCCTTCAGCACGCCGTCGCGTTCCGGAAGCCACGACGCCTCGACGCCGGACGGCGCCCGGACGTCGGGCATCACGACGGTGTGCTCGAGGTGCGCCATCGCGGGCCCGGTCGCGATCACCGCCTGGTGCCCGCGCCGCCGGAACGCCCGCGCCAGCGGCACCATCGCGGGCAGCAGGTGGGAGCCGATGGGCAAGGAAGTCAGCAGAACTCGCACGTGAACCAGTTTCGCGACAGCCACCAGTGGGTACAGCTGCGAAATGCTCGAAGTCACGGTGACCGAGTCGTCGCCTGCCTCCACCCTCGTCACGGTGTCCGGCGAGCTCGCCGGTGCCGGTTCGGAAAGGCTGCTCGCGCGGCTCGACCGCCTCCTCGACAACGGCCACCGCTACGTCGTGCTGGACCTCACAGGGGTCCGGTTCTGCGACTCCAGCGGCGTGAGCGCTCTCGTGCGCGGACATGCCCGTGCGTCGGCCGCGGCGGGCGGACTGAAGCTCTCCGCCGCGTCCGACCAGGTCACACGGGTGCTGGAACTGACGGGCCTCGCGCGCATGCTCGGCCTTCAGTCCACAGTGGAGGCTTAGGCGCAGACCGTGCGCATCGCCTCGGCCAACGCGGCCTCGTGCAGCCGGTCGAGGCGGTGCAGCACCACCGCCGACCGTTCCGCGACGGTCGCGTGGATCTCGCACCGCAGCGTGGGCCTTCTGAGCTGTTCGGTGTCCTTGAGCTCGGCCAGGATTCCGGTCGTCAGCCGGTCGAGGACCGGCCGGACCTCGGTGGCGAGATCGGGCCGGTGCTGCGGCGCTTCTTCGGGGTGCTCGGTCCAGCGCGCGTGGAGGCCGCGCTGCACGAGCTTGTTCGCCTCGATCTGGGCGCGGAAGAACCGCGCCGCGTTCTCCGGGTCCAGCCGCAGGTCCACGGCCTTGGCGCGCACGCCGTCGAGCACCTGCTGCTCGCGCACGGGATCGTCGATCGGCTGTGCCGTCCCGAACTTGGCCGCCGCCACCAGGTCGGCGACCTGGACGCGCTGCACGGCCAGGCCGGTGAGCTCGCCGAGCGGGCCGACGGGGGTCAGTGACGCGGCGAGGGTCAGAGCGACCGCCAGAAGCCTCATGATCTCCGAGAGTGCCATGATGGCGGGGTGGAGTCCACGCGCATCGACCGCTGGCTGTGGGCGGTCCGGCTGACGAAGACCCGCCCGGACGCCTCACAGGCGTGCAAGGGCGGTCACGTGCGCATCAACGACAAGCCCGCGAAGGCCTCGGCGACGGTCGTGCCCGGCGACCGGGTCCGCATCCGCGTGAACGACAAGACCTGGACCGTCGAGGTCGTGCGGGTGATCCAGAAACGCGTCGGAGCGGCGGTCGCGGTGACCTGCTTCATCGACCGCACTCCACCGCCGCCCGTCGAGCTCCCGATCGCCCGGCGCGACCGGGGCGCGGGGCGTCCGACGAAGCGCGAACGGCGCGTGCTGGACCAGTTCCGGTCACAGAACTAGTGGTGTGGCCCGGCGACCTTCCGGGTCACGTCACCAGGTCGGCGAGCTCCGTCAGCGACTGCCCGAGCGGCAGGTCGACCCTCAACGACGCGTGAGCGTCACCTCGGGTCTCGCCCCGGTTGATGATCACGACCGGGATGCCCGCGGTGGCGGCCCTGCGCACGAACCTCAGCCCGGACATGACCGTCAGCGAGGAGCCGAGGACGAGCAGGGACCGCGCGTTGTCGACGAGCTCGAAGCACTGCTCGACGCGGGGGCGCGGCACGTTCTCGCCGAAGAACACGACGTCCGGCTTGAGCACGCCGCCGCACTCCTCGCACGGGACGACCTCGAAGCCTCGGACGGTCTCCTCGGGCAGGAAGACGTCGCCGTCCGGGTTGACCTCGTCGGTCGTCACGTGGAAGTCCGGGTTCGCCTCGCGCAGGCGGCGGTCGAGGTCGATGCGCGGCGTGAGCAGCCGGCAGCCGAGGCAGATGACGCGGTCGAGGCCGCCGTGCAGCTCCACGACGTCCTGCGAGCCCGCGGCCTGGTGCAGTCCGTCGACGTTCTGCGTGATGACGCCGCAGAGCCTGTCCGACAGCCTGGTGACGGCGTGGTGGCCCGCGTTCGGGTGCGCGCGGGCGATGGTGCGCCAGCCGACGTGGCTGCGCGCCCAGTAGCGCTGCCGCCCGGCCTGGCTGGAGGTGAACTCGTCGTAGGTCATCGGGGTGTGCTTGCGCAGGGACCCGCCCTCGCCGCGGTAGTCGGGGATGCCGGACTCGGTCGAGAGGCCCGCACCGCTGAGCACCAGCACCCCACCCTCGGCGACGATCGGCACGACGTCGGTGAGGGTGGTGGCGCGCGGCAGCGACGGGCCCGGGTTCGTCCAGCTCAGAGTGGGCCTGGTTCGCACTTCACCAGCTTACGTACCACTGGCGGATCTCGGCCTCCGCAGCCGCGACGTTGCCGTTCGACGGGGCCGTGACCAGCGCGAACTGCCGTCCCGCACCGGATCGCAGCAGCAGCTTGTCGCCCTGCACCGTCGAGGACGCCGAACTGACCACGAGCGGCGACCGCAGTGACTCGGGCAGGTGCAGCTCGGTCGGCGCGCTGCCTCCGTCCGAGTCCCAGACGATCACGGCGAACGGCGCGGAACCGACCAGCGTGCGAACGCCTCCCAGCGGGATCTGCTGCCAGGTCTGGTAGGCGCGGTCCTCGTAGGTGAACGCGAGCGTGGTGCCCGCGACGGCCTGCGGGTAGACCCGGTCGACGATCGCGCGGTCGACGTTGAGCACCGCGTTCCCGGCCGCGTCGAGCCTGACCGCCGAGAAGTGCTCGTCGTTCATGGCGTCGCCGTCGGTCTTGACCTTGCCCGGGTTGTCGTTCATCAGCTCGCGGTGGCGGCCGTAGTTGGTGTCCCAGTGCCACTGGCTGCCCGAGATCACGCTGCCGCGCGGTGCCGACCACCAGCGGGCGCCCGGTGCCGTCGAGTCGAGCCCCTGGTAGATCGCCTTCAGCACGGACGGCGTCTTGTCGGAGGTGAAGCCCGAGACGGGGTGGCCGAACTCGGAGACGATCGCGGTGGTGCCGAGTGCCCTGGCGCGGTCGCGGATCGTGCCGAACGCCTGCGTGTACTGGCCGTCCGCCGCCTTGCCCGGCATGAGGACGCCGGACTGCGCCTTGCCGTCGTAGAAGTGCGCGTTGAACACGAACCGGTCGCCGAGGTTCGGGACGAGCGTGAGGCCGCCGGGTTCGGCGAAGAAGTCCACGTTCTGATTCCAGAACACCAGCGGCTCCACGAAAGCGGGCTTGTGCGCCCAGCCCGCCTCGTCCATCTCCGCGCGGAAGCGCTGGTAGAACGGCATCAGGAGATCGCGCTCCCACATTGGTGACGTCTGCCCGGCGTCGTACTTGCCCGCATAGGGCTCGTTGAGCGGATCGACACCGACGACGAGCTTGAACTCGTTGGCGGGCAACGCTTCCCTGACGTGCTTCAAAGCCTCGCCGGCCGCGTTGACGAACGAGTCCTGAACACCGTCGCGGTTGTGCCAGAAATCGTAGGTGGCGGCGGTGACGGCGTTGTTGTTCTTCATGTTCTGGCCCCAGTGCACGCAGATCCCGCACGATTCCTTGGGGTACCCGCTCGCCGCCCACGCCGGCGCGCCGTCGCCGGTGTACCAGCTGTCCTTGTTGAACAGGTGGCGCGAGTAGAGGTCCTGGTGGAAGTCCAGGTAGACGCGGATGCCCTCGTCGGTGAAGGCCCGCAGCTGTGCCGTCACGCCGTCGAGGTAGGCGTGGTCGATCTGGCCGCGCTGCGGTTCGATCCACGCCCACGTCAGCAGGAACCGCACGGCGTTCGCGCCGGTCAGTTGTTTCATGGCTCGCGCCGACCTGCGCGCGTCCGCCGTGCCAGCGAACGGGAGCCCGCGGTACTCGGCGAGCTTCGCCGTGCCGGAGACGTTGAAGCCGCGCAACACCACCTCGCGGCCGTGTTCGTCGCGGAAGACCCCGCCGGACACCCGCAGCTCGGAGCCGTCGAACTCCGCGCGTGCCGGGGTGACCGTGAGGGAGAGGAGGAAGAGGACCACCAGGAGAACCGCTCGCCGCATCGCCGCCGCCTTTGGGAACGTGAACGAGATTCGCATTGCACCGTAGCCGGTGTGCGCGCGTTCGACCAGCGTTCGACGGAGAGGGCGTCCGGTTGGCGGAGCGGTCCGGGGCAGTTCCCTGGGCTGTCCCGGACCGCTCCACCGGTGCCGGTCAGCTGAAGGTCGCCGCCACCAGTTCCGCGGTCTTGGCCAGCAGCGGTTCGTCGGCGCCGCCGGTCGGTTCGTCCTCGCGGGTCGAGAGGACCGCGATCACGATCGGCGCGCGGCCGGGCGGGAACGCGATGCCGACGTCGTTCGTGGTGCCGTAGCTGCCGGTGCCGGTCTTGTCGCCCCAGCCCCACGCGGCGGGCAGGCCTGCGCGGACCCGGTTGCCGCCGGTCGTGTTGGCCAGCAGCCACTTCGTGAGCTGGTCGGCGTCGTTGCTGTTGAGGGCGTGGCCCAGCGTCAGGCGCGCGTAGCTCTGGCCGATGGCGCGCGGGGACGTCGTGTCGGTGACGCGGCCGGGTTCCGCCGAGTTCAGCTCGGGCTCGTAGCGGTCGAGGCGCGTCACCGGGTCGCCGATCGACCGGCTGAAGCGGCTGATCGCCGTGGGGCCGCCGAGCTCCTTGAGCAGCAGGTTCGCCGCGCAGTTGTCGCTGTAGGTGATGGTCGCCTCGCACAGGGCCGAGACGGTCATGCCGTTCGCGAGGTTCTCGGGCCTGCCGGTGACCGGGCCGTGGCCCGACTTGTCCACATCGGACTTGGTGTAGGTGATCACCTTGCCCAGCAACGTCCCGTCGCGGTCCTTGCGCAGGATCGCCGCGGCCGCGATGGTCTTGAAGGTCGAGCACATCGGAAAGAGTTCGTCCGCGCGGTGCAGGACCGTGCGGCCGGTGCCGGTGTCCGTGGCGAACACGCCGAGGCGTGCGTGGTGCCGCTTCTCCAGTTCGCGCAGCCTGCCGGTGATCGTCGAAGCGTGCGCCTGGGCGGGAACCGCCACCGCCAGCGCCGCTCCGGCACCCAAAGTCAGCACCGCACGTCGGTTAAAGCTCAACGTCCTGTCCCCTTCTCCGGAAACCTCTCCACCAGACAGGACGCGCGGGAGATCAACTGGTTGTCACCCGATCCGGCGCCAGCACGCGAGGTACGTCAGCGCGGCGATCCCCGACCCGGCCGAGGCGAACGTGCCGGCACCGAGGTAGAGCACCCACTCGTCGGCGTTCAGGCCCTCCCGGGCCAGCGGAAAGACCCACAGGATCACGCCCAGGGCGAGGGAGACCGCGGTGGCCAGCGACCAGAAGACCACCAGCACGACACGTCCGATGCGGCGCGGTCCGGCGTAGGGCTCTAGGGATCCCCTGCGCTGCAACCACCACGCGGCCAGCGCGGCGATGCCGAGCGCGATGCCGTCGGCGGCGAGGGTGTCGCTGAGACGGTGCCACTTCGCGGTCAGCGTGTACTGGCCGATCGCGGTGGCCCACGGCAGCACGAAGAACAGCATGACGCCGCGCCACTTCCACGGCACCACGATGATCGCCGCGAACAGCACGGTCATCGCGATCGTCGTGTGTCCACTAGGGAGGCTGTTGTGCGCGTAGTCGCCGGTGACCTCGACGAGCGCAGGGCGCGGGAGGATGAACCGCTTGAGCGCCTGCACGACGAGCTGACCGGCGACGATCACCCCGACCGCCGCGATCGTGAGGTCCCAGCGCTTTCTGAGCACGCCGACGAGCGCGACCGCCACCACCGCGGCGGCGAGCGAGTAGACGGTGATCTGGCCGAGCGCGTTCCAGGCGGCGTCGGACTCGTTGACGTTGTCCTGGTCGGCACCGCGCAGGGCCGCGTTCTCGATGGTCTGGCCGGCCCTCGTGAGCACCGCGAGGACGTACACGACCGCCGCGAAGACGAAGCCGGACGCCGCGGCCACGGGCCATCGTCGAAGATTCACGCTTGCCGAGTCTGCCGCCGTTCGGCCCAGCGCGCAGCGTGAAGATCAACCGGCATGCTGTCCGGCATGGACCTCCACGACGACGAGAAGATCCCGCAGCGTGCGCGGACGCGGTTCCTGCGCGGCATGTGGGAGATCGTCGACCAGCACGGCCCCGGCCCGACCTACTCCGGTGGCGAGGCCGCTCGCGCACGCCTCGCCGCTCTCGGCGCGTCCCCGGAGGACCTGGGAGCGTTCGCACGCATGGTCGCGTTCGAGGCGCTGCACTCGGCCCTGTACTTCCTGGACGATCCCGGCGACGACGACACCGGCTCGCCGGGGTGGGCGTTGATCGAGACCTCCGGCGGCGAACTGACCGGGCGGCTGGTGCAGGGCCTCTACGAGGACCTGGATCCCGACCGCTGACGGTCGATCCGGTCGAGCACGGCCGTGATCGCGAGGTCCACTGTGTACTCGAACTCGGCCGCGCGGTCGAACTCCGCGAGGTGCGGCGCCGTCCTGGCGACCGCCGGCAGCCCCGAGGCCTCCAGGGCGCCGCGGCGCCGCCCGTCGTCCCCGCCGAACGTCGGTGCCGCCGACACCTCCCGCAACAACGTGCCGATCAGCGTGGCGAGCAGCATCCGCAGCAGGTGCACGGACTCCTCGGGCGCGGCGCCCGCGGCGAGCAGGACGGCCAGCACCGCGTCGACCGGCGCGAGGCCTTCGAGCGACGACAGCTGGCGGGTGAGCACGAGCGGGGCGGCTCCGGGGTGGGCCAGGGCCCGTGCGCGGAAGGCCTCGGCGACGGCGTGCAGGTCGTGGCGCGCGTCGCCGGTGGGCTCGGGGAGGCGCAGGCCGCCGAGCAGCTGTTCGGCGACGGCGTCGAGCAGGCCGTCCTTGCCGTCGACGTGGTTGTAGAGGCTCTTCGCGTCGACGCCGAGTGCCCGCGCGACCGAGCGCATGCCCACCGCCGCGACCCCTTCCGCGTCGATGACCTGCAGCGTCGCCGCCACGATCGACTCGCGGGACAGCAGCGGCGTGCGCGGACGACCTCGGCGCGTTTCAGTCACCCGGCCATTGTGCCTTGCGGATATCCACGGCGTGGGTTTAGTCTCCGAATTAACCCACAGTGTGGGTATTGGAGGGGATGATGAGCTTCACCAGGATCGACACGCTCGACCACATGGACGTCGACGGCGGGCCAGGAGCGCGCCTGCGGGTCGTCCGCGCGCGGGGTGAGGCGTTCCGGCGGGAGTTCGCCACGACCGGCACACCGGACAGCATCGTCACGCGCGATCTGGTGACGCTGCCGTACCCGACGCGGTTCGGGCTGTTCAGGGCGTCGCGGGCGATCGCGCCGTTCCTGTCGATCACGAACCGGATGCTGGTGATCCGCTGGCACGACGGCGACCGCGAGCGCGTGCTGCTGTTCGAGCCGAGCGACCACGAGCACGGCCGCTACACGCCGTACTTCGAGGACCTGTCGGCTCGCACACCGGACGTCATCGAACGGCGCGTGGTCAAGGTCCACGGCACCGTGCCCGGCCACCTCGACCGGCTCGGCATCGCGCCCGAGGACGTCGACTACCTGATGTTCGACCACCTGCACACCCAGGACCTGAGGCGCTGGATCGGTGCCACGCCGTACTTCCCGAACGCCAAGGTGATCGTGCAGCGCGACGAGCTCACGGCCCTGACCGACCTGCACCCGTTGCAGAAGCCCTGGTACCAGCCGTCGACCTACCGCGACCTGCCGCAGGAGGCGTTCCTGCCGATCGACGGCTCCGTCGTGCTGGGCCCCGGCGTCGCGGTGATCAAGACCCCCGGCCACGTCTTCGGCAACCAGAGCCTCGTCGTCAACACGTCCACGGGCATCTGGGTGAGCAGCGAGAACGTGATCGCCGCCGAGGCCCTGACACCTGAGCACTCCCGGCTGCCCGGCCTCGCCGCCTGGTCGCAGCGCTGGCAGCAGGAGGTGGTGCTCAACGCGAACAGCATCGAGAGCACCGCCGACCAGTACAACTCGATCGTGCTGGAGAAGACGCTCGCCGACCGCAGCCAAGCCGACCCGCGGTTCCTGCAGTTCTTCCCCTCCAGCGAACTCACCGGCGCCTGGACGAACCCCGGCACCAGGCCCACGTTCAGCCACGGCCAGATCGTCCACTGAGGAGCAAGCGATGTCATCGCGTTTCGTGCTGCCGTCCGAAGAAGTCCTGCGAGCCCGCGAGAAGCTGGTGCTGGACCACTTCCACGACGAGGTGGCGCACGACTGGGACGCCACGCTCTCGACGTTCCCGCACCCCCACTACGAGATCATCGCCCAGATGGTCGTCCACGACGGCGACCAGGCCGTGCGGCAGTACTACACCGACACGCGCGTGGCGTTCCCCGACCAGAACCACGAGCTGATCTCGTTCCGCCACAGCGTCGACGCCGTGATCGTGGAGTTCTGGCTGATCGGCACGCACCTCGGCCCGTTGGGCAAGATCCCGGCGACCGGCGGCAAGCACCGCACGCGGATGAACGCGTACTTCATCTTCGACGCCGACGAGAACCTGGTGACCGAGCGGATCTACTTCGACCAGCTGTCGGTGCTCAAGCAGGTCATCGGGGGGATCGACCGGCGCAAGCCGAGCGGGCTGCGGAAGCTGCTGCAGGTGATGCGGGGGATGCTCGCGATGTCGGGCAGTCAGCCGGACGCGCGGCTGACACGTACGACGCCTCCTTCGCTGGACGACTAGAAACGAACACGCACGCCCCGGCGATCAGATGAAGGACCGGGGAGAGGGCGGGGGGTGTGCTGTGCGAGCTGTTCGCTGCGCCACCGCACTCCTGGTTCTGGGCTTTCTGGCATGGCCGGCCACCTCGTGGTCGGCCATGCAGGTGGAGACGGCACCGACTCCGGCGGAGATCTCACTACCGCTCAACGGCTCGGCAACGGGCGTTCTGCTGGTGCGCAACCCCGGTTCGGAGCCGGCGAAGGTGACGGTGGCGGCGGCACCGTCGGATCCTTCGGTCGAGATCACGGTCGCCGAGCCGAGCAGCACGGTCGCGGCCGAGAGTTCGGTAGCGCTGACGTTCACCGTGCGAAGGCTCGCCGAGGGCAGCGGCCAGCGAGTCGTCGTCCGCTTCGTCGTGACCTCCGAACAACGCTCCCGCCGCACAACGGTCTCATCTCTGACCGTGGTCCCGGCGCCAATGCCGGCCCTGATCGACGCGAAGATCAACTCGAACGTCGAGGCAGTCAACGAGAACAGGCCTGGAAACGGATACGTCGTTCTCACGAACCCCAGGGACACCGGTGTCCGGGTCAAGGAGATCGAGGTGCGCGCGCCCGCGTCGATGATCCTCACCGTGGTCTGCCCGAGTGGCACGGAGGTGTCCGCCACCAACGACGTGCGACGCTCGGCGCAGGGCTGCGAGTTCGATGTCGGACCGCGAGAACAGCTCGCACTGCCGGTGCGGTTCGCTGCAGGAGAGACGGTGGTGCCGGGACCCCGGTCGGTCGCGGTTCGGGTCACCGTCACCGATCCGGGCACCGGTTCCACCGCCAGCGTGCTCACCACCGCAGGCGTCGTGCTCGAGGTCTACGCCGAGTCAGACCTCCTCAAGGCGCTGGGAATCCCCATCCTGCTCGTCGTACCCGGCATGATCATCGTGGTCACCGTCTGGTTCCTGCTCCGGACGTTCGGTCCGTTGCGGCGCACACTGCGAGAGGCGCAGCCGAGTTCCGGCGTGACCACGGTCCTCGGATCGACGGTGCTCGCGGTAGCGGTGTCGTTGGGGATGGCGCCGGTCTACCCGTTGCTGACAGACGCCTTCGTCCCTGGTGAACGCAGGGACTACCTGGCCGCGTACGGGTTCGTCGACTTCTACTACGTGTTCGGCTACAGCTTCGCGGCGGCCGTCCTGATCTGGGCGGTCGTGGCGGCCGGCGTCGGCCTCCACCGTGGTCTTCTCGTTCCCGGCGCCCAGGACGACGCCACTGCACTGCTGCGCAAGATCGGACTGCGCGGGATCTTCGGCAGCGACACGTCGTTCATCAAGGTGACCGTGTCGGCGGACGGCCTGGGAGGTGTGGTGGTCGCGGACGCCGGGAACGGTCAGGTGCTCGTGGTACCGAGAATCGTGGTGACGACGCCCGGCGAGAACCACGTTCAGGACGAGCAGAACATCTCCGGCCACGACCTGCTCCGCCTGTGGTGGGCGAACCGCACGTCCGATGCGAAAGCGCACTTCCTGGGTTCGGACATCTCCGCCCCCAGGCTCGCCGACCGCGACTCCCTCACCACGGGGCAGAGGGTCTCGCTGGTGCGACTCGAATGACCCCGGACAGAACAGTGGCCGGGACGAGCCCGGCCACTTCCTCACCGTAGCAAGGAGTCAGCACAATCCTACCGGAGCTTCCATGGCATCGATAGACGAGATCGCACTCACGATCAGCTGGATCACCACCTACCCGGCTGTGCTCACAGGCGGCGGCAAGCTGACGAGCCGGGCCGATCACGCGGCGGCGGTCTACGGTGACGCGGCACTCGCATGGCCATGGAGAACCGACGACCAAGTCCAGCACTGGAGCCGATTCTGGTCTTCCTACCTGCGCAAGACGTCCAGGATTCGGACGATCAACGCGGACTCGGCCTGGAGTCAGCTGGTCCCGTTCCAGTCGTGGCCCGTGGTCTCTCTCCGGAGTCCGGGCGTGACGTCGGCCGAAGCCAGGGTGCTGATCTACCCGCACGCGATCGCCGTGTCGATCTCCGTCCTCGCGTCGGGCTCGTGGGCCGTGAACGACCTGGCGACAGAGGTCGCCGAACTGCGCACGAGCCGGGCCTGGGGACCATCAGCGGATCGCTCTCTGGACGGACTGGCCACTGACATGCGTTCACTGGCCTCGGTCCGGCATCTCGCCGAAGAGCCGGGCGATCCCGGTCAGACGACCGTGTACACGGTCGCCGCACCCTTGCGGGCGAGTGGACGGGAGTTCGGCCTCACCCAGGCCGACGTGCGTGCGACCCTGGCCGGGCTGGCCTCCGCGGGCCCGCCGGGAGAGTTCGACGAGGCGCGGCTGCTCGCGTCCAACAGCGACTCCTCGCTGGCGGCAAGGGTGTACCTGTCGCGTCGCGGGCACGCGATCTGGCACCCCGAACGGATGCTGGCCGCGGATCCAGGCGCGTCACTGAAGTGCCTGGTGGGCAACCAGACCGACCTGGTGGTCCACATCGCCGCACTCGACGGTGCGATCACGTGGGCCGAGGAGCAGATCAGCGCCGGCGCGCAGATCCCGCTCGCCGTGCAGCCGCTGGCTCGCCGCGCGGCCGAACGGGTCCTGTCGCTGCACGAAGGAGATCCGCGCAAGACCTACCGCAGCGGAGTGGCACGGGTCAGGACCGAGCCTCTGCTGCCGGCGGCACGGGCCGTGGTGGCGGCACTATGAGCGCGACCTTCACCGATGCCTCTTGGGCCCGTGACCTGGCCGAGTTGCAGCTGGCGGTCGCCCGCCGCAACCGAGGTGGGTCTGCGGGTGGCCGCGCGGCCGTCTCCGGACTCGCGTACCAGGCTCACGTGGCCTTGCTCGACGCTGTACGCGCTCACAGCAGCGCGACAGGCAGCTCGCCGGAACTGCGCTATGAACACCTTTCGGACTTCTCGCTGGCCGACGACACCACCCTGGTCACCTGCCAGGTCAAGCAGCGGCTGAACGAACCGTCTCTGCGCAAAGCCCTCGACGAGCTGTTCGGCATCCACCTCGCCGGCCGGGAGTTCGTTCCAGAGGTCGTACCGAGGCTGCGCTACCGGATCATCCACGCCGGGTCCAACCTCCAGGACGCGCGCGCCGTGACGAGCAAGTGGGCGCAGCAGAGGTCCGAAGAGCAGGACGCCGCCGAGGAGATGGCCAAGGCGCTGGAGATCCGGGAGGAACGTGAGCCGCTCGGCGAGTTGCTGGCGTTGCTCGCGCGCGAGTTCCAGGTCCAGAAGCCCCGTGAACTGGTCGACCGGTGGGTCGGCCGGATCTTCGCCGAGGCGTCCGAACGCCAAACGATGTCCACCGAGATCTCGATGGATCTGGACGCGGCGACGGCGGACGAGGACCTGCCGTTCACCGTGCTGCTCCCCGACGACCGGGAACCGGACGTGGTCGAGGTCAGGGAAGGCGGCTTTCTCGTCGGAGAGGAGCCGAGACTGCACCATCTGCGGGACGGGTTCTTCGCGCCGAGCCCGCAGGTCTCCTCGCTGGAGAGCGAGTTCTGGGACTGGCACGAGGCCACGCTGTCCAACGGCGCGAGCTCCTCGAGCGGAGCCGTGCCGATGTTCTGGATCCAGGGTCCCTCCGGTTCCGGGAAGAGCATCCTGCTCCTGCAACTGCTCGCACTCGTCAACCAGCGGCCGGGGATCAGCGTGCTCTGGCTCGGCTCGAACATCGAGTCCCTGCCGGAGGCGGTCCAGTTCGGCAAGCAGCTCGGTTCGGACCGCCGCGTCGTCATCGGCGTCGACGACCCGTTCGTCATGAGCCATGACGACGACAGCGACCAGAACTGGCGCAAGGCGATGGCCAAACTCAGCACGATTCGTCAACGCGGGGACACCGACAGCTTGCCGGTGATCCTCTGCTGCGGTCCCCGCGAGCAGCTGCGGCGGTTCCAGGATCGCCACGGTGGCGACGTGGCGCTGCGCACGCACCTGCACGCGATTCCCAGTGCCGGCGACGTCGACGTGCTGAGGAACTGGTACCGCGCCCGCACCGGTGACGACCGGGAACTACCGCCCGCCGAATCCAACATGCTGCCCGCCCAGCTCTTCTTCGAGTGGTGGAAGAGCGAGGGAATCCGGTTGTTCGCACGGAGGTTCCGGGCTCGGATGCGACGGCTCGGCAATCCCGCCCTCGTCGACTTCGTCGATCGGGTGCTCGCGCTCAACCGCATCTACGTGGGGTACCCGCGGCAGCTCATGGACCGGTACGACGAGCAGCTGCTCGACCATGTCGCGGCGCTCGAGCACGACCTGCACTTCACCAAGCGGAGTTCCGGACGAGCCGGCTACTGGCTGACGCACCCGCACCTGTCGACGATCCTCTACGACACCTGGCACCGGCCCGGCGAGGCGGCGAACGTCCGCGCGGCACACCTGCGCAACGCGATGCTGCAGGCGATCCGTGCCGACTCCGACGGTCTGCTCCACCACCGCCTCCTGTCGACGCTGCTGGGTTTCCTCGACCCGCTCAAGCCCACGGCGGCGGCCTCGGCGGGCCGGGTGTCGCGCTCCGACGCCGAGAACGCCGTGCGCGCGGCGATCGACGCGGTCGGCGACGGGCTGGCCCAGCTGGCACCGTCCGCCCTCGCGACCTGGGTCCGGGTGGAGATCGTGGCGCCGCTGTGCATGGGGCGGTGGCAGCCCACCTCGGAGGCTCTCGTCCTGCTCTCGACCGCGGACCTCCACACACCAGGACTGGCCACGCTGCTCCACGCCCTGGTCGAAGGTGGCCGGCCCGACGCGGTGCGGAGAGTGCGCGAGATCGTCGCCCACAACCCCCGCTGGGACGGCTGGGTGCTCCTCATGACCAGGCTCTTGTCGGTCTGCTCGGTGGCCGACCTCGCCGATGACGTCGTGTCGGGGGTGTCGGCCGCGCCCGAAGACCCGGAACGTGTTCAGCTGCTCGCCGACTTCCTCTCCCGAGCGCCGGAGACCGTGGAACTGCGGCAGCAGGCGCGCGTCCTGCTCGACGAGAGGGACGAGCCGGCCGCGCCGCTGGGCTCGCTGGCCGAGCTGCTGGTGAGCGGTTCCCCGGTCGAACGCAAGAGCTCACTCAGATGGCTCACCCGAAGACTGAGATGCGAGAACGGGCCCGCGCTCGTCAAGGCGTTGCAGGATCCGCGCTCACCGTTGGAGGTCCTCCACCACGCGAACATGTGGCTTCTGGAGTACCCGCAGGAGAAGACAGCGGGCCTTCTGTTCGCCAGAACGCTGACGTGGCACAAGATCCACAAGGGATCGCCCTACATCAGCGCTCTCCGCTCGCACCTCGACACCGTCACGAACTCCGCGGCCGTCGACGTGATCCTGTCGATGCTGACCCGCGATCCCGAGCACGTCGCGTGGAGTTACCTGTTCGGCACGCTGTCCCAAACCCACCGCGCCCAGCCCGAGACCCGGCTCGTGGGGGTGAACTGGCTGACCGAGTACCGCGACGCGGCCGGCTGGGTGAGCGTCTTCGTGAGGCTCGCGCAGGCGGTGCAGGGCGTGGACACCGAGTTGGTGGACCTCGGGGAAAGCCATCTCCCGCTGGTGGCGGACACCGCCGAGTGGCCGTACCTGATGAACCTGATCTTCAGCATGAGCCCTCCCGAACGCATGGCCGAACTCTCGGTGCGGTCGGCCGCCTGGCTGGACGGGCACAGCGACAGCGACGGCGGCTGGGGCTACCTCCTCCAGTCCGTGCTGCGGTGCGCGCCGGTCGACAGCGTGCGCGGCGTGGTGGAGATGGCATTGCGATGGCTCCGCGACCGACAGGATTCGGTGGCGTGGAGCTACGTCTGGCTCGCCTGCGTCCTGCACGAAAGGCAGCACGAGCAGGACGCGCTGATCGCGCTGGCCGCCGACTGGCTCACGTCGGACCGGAGCGGATGGCGACACGTCTTCCTCCCCTACCGGCGGATCGTCGGCGATCAGGACGCGGTGCTGGATCTCGCGCGTCCCTGGCTGGAGAACAACTACGCGACCGATGACTGGCCCGCCGTGTTCAGCGTGATGGCGCCCGCTCTCGGACGCGCCGACACCGCGCGCATGCTCGCTCGATGGTTCGACACCGATCCTGCCGCCGTCTCGTCGGTCGGCTACCTGTGGAAGGTTCTGATCGAGGACGGGCTCTATCCCCTGCTCAACGACGAACCCGCCGTGCTCGCCAGCACCATCAGATGGTTGCAACGAAATCCACAGGTCAACTCCTGGTGGCACGTCTGGCGAACGCTGTACATCGCAAGTCCTCTGTCACGGCCCCTCATGGATCTGGCGGTGACCGCGGAGGTCACCATCGAACGTTCCTTCGGTCTGGCGAACCGGATCGAGAAGACAACGCGCCTGCAGCCCGAGATCATCGAGGTCGCTCTGGCCTCGTTGAGGGCGAATCCGCACGGTGCTTCGTGGTTCCAGATCTGGATGGCTGTAAGCGTCGAACCGATTCCTCTAGCCTTGCGGTCCATCGGCCTCGACTGGATCTCCGAAGGCAGTCCCGAGTTCTTCGCGCCTGTGTGGAAGCGCCTGTGGGAAACCGTCGACGACGAGGGAGAGCGCTCGACCCTCGAGGACGTGGGACTGGCCTGGTGCCGCACGCACTTACCGCATCCGTCCTGGGGCAGCGTCTGGTATCGGCTCGCCACCGACTCGTCTCCGGAACGCGCAGATGACATCAGGGCACTCGGCCAGGTGTGGCTCGACGATCCCCTTGCCTGCGGCCGGTCCAAGCATCGACAGCGGATCTCGGAGGCGATCACTCAGCAGCAGGCGTCGTGACGCCGGACTAGATCCGGATCAGCTTGCGTTCGACGGCGGTCGTCACGGCCGCCGTCCTGGTCTCCACGCCGAGCTTCACGAAGATCCGCACCAGGTGGGTCTTCACGGTGGCCTGGCTGATGAACAGCTCCTTCGCGATGTCCCTGTTCCCGAGGCCCTTGGCGAGGCACTCGAGGATCTGGATCTCGCGCTTGCTGACCTTCGGCGCGGGATCGCGGACCTGGCCGAGCAGCCGTTGCGCGATGTTCGGCGAGAGCACGGTCTGGCCCGTCGCGGCCGTGCGCACCGCGTCGAACAGGGCCTCGGGGTCGCAGTCCTTGAGCAGGTAGCCGATGGCTCCCGCCTCGACGGCGCGCACGATGTCGGAGTCCGCGTCGTACGTCGTCAGGATCACGACGTACGGGGCATTCTCCGTCGCGCGGATGCGCCTGGTGGCCTCGACGCCGTCGATTCCCTTGCCCAGCTGGAGATCCATCAGCACGACGTCCACCGTGGACGCCTTGGTCAGCGACTCCTCGCCGGTCGCGGCCTCGATCACCTCGAAGTCGCGCGACAGCAGCCCGACCAGCCCGAACCGGACCACCGGGTGGTCGTCCACCACCAGCACTCTCATGGCGTCGGCACCGTCACGGCCACTGCGGTTCCCTCCCCCGGCGCGCTCTCGACGGACACGGTGCCGCCCAGCTCGGTGATGCGGCCGCGGATGGACGCCAGGCCGTAGCCGCGACCGTGCGCCGTCCTCACCTGCGCCGGGTCGAAGCCGCGGCCGTCGTCCACCACGTCCATCGACACCGCGTCTCCCAGGTACGACAGCGTGATCGCCACCCGGCCGGCGCCCGAGTGCTCGAAGACGTTCGCCACCGCGCCCTGTGCGACCCGCAGCAACGCCACCTCGGTCTGCACGCTCAGGGCGTACGGGTCGCCGTCGACCTCCACGTGCGGGACCAGCCGGTGCAACGCCTCGACCAGGGTGCCGTGGATCGGCGACAGGTCCCGCACGAACCGGCGGGCCTCGCCCAGGTTCTCCCGCGCGACCTCGGCGGCCTTCGTCGTCTCGCCCAGCGACAGCAGCAGGTTGATGCTGGAGAACCCCTGCGCGAGGGTGTCGTGGATTTCGCGCGCCAACCGTTGGCGCTCCTCCAGAACGCCTGCCTCGTGCAGCAGACGCGCGCGGTCGAAGAACACCGCCGCCGTCAGCACCGCGACCCCGACCGGCCCCAGCACCAGCGACCAGTCGAACGTCGCCGCGAGCCTGATCTGGGCCAGCACCACGGCCGCCGTGAGAACGCCCGCGATCGGCAACGCCACCCGCGGCTTGAGCTGGCGCAGGCACTGGAAGAACAACGGGATGGCGCACCAGCCGAAGCTCGGCGCCAGCCACACCAGCACCAGCCACACGGCGAGCACGACGGGCAACGCCCGCGTCCACCGCACGCCGGCCGGGTAGACCACCCCCAGCGCGAGAGCCAGCCCGAGCACGACGAGATCGGCGCCGTGGTACGCGACGTACCGCGCCGCCGACGCCGTCAGCAGCACGTAGAACCCCGCGTGCATCGCCCTGTTCAGCCACACTCCGGCGACACTAGGTGACCCGGCGGACATGGCGGGTCAACCGATGGGTTGAACCCCGGTTCAACCGTCACCACCATGGCACCCGCCCTGATCCAGAGCACCGTTGTGGCCATGGACCTCAAGAAGATCGCGATCGCCACCCTCGTCGTGCTGAGCATCGGCGGCGGCTACGCGGCAGCAGACCAGCGCACCACCACCCGCACCGAGAAGGTGCTGACCATCGACGCGGCCGTCAAGGCCGCCCAGGCCACCCTCGACGCCGCGGAGAAGGAGAACCAGCGCGTCACCGTGGCAGTCGTCGACCGCAGCGGAGACCTGGTGGTGCTGCTGGCAGGAGACGGCGCGGGCCCGCAGACCGAGGAGTCGGCACGCCGCAAGGCGTTCACCGCGGTGTCGTTCAACGCCCCGACATCGGAGCTCGCGGGCCGCGTCACGGGCCAGGGGGCGACGCTGCGGGACATCCCGGGCACGTTGTTCCTGGGCGGGGGCGTGCCGGTGGCGGTCGACGGCACGTCGGTGGCGGGCATCGGGGTCGGCGGGGCGCCGAGCGGGGAGCTGGACGAGAAGTTCGCGAAGGCGGGCCTCGCGACCCTGAGGTGACGCGCGCCGGGCTTCGCTGAGGTGACGCGGGCGGGGCTTCGCTGCGGTGACGCCGGCGGGGACGCCCTCGCGGCGAAGCGAGGCAAGGCCGTCCTGCGGCGGTGCGGAGCAGGCCTGCGCCTGCAGTGCCGCAGGCGGGCCGTCCTCGCTGTGACGTGGGCGGGGTCGTCCTGCGGCGAAGCCAGGCAAGTCCGTCCCGCAGTGGTGCGGTGCAGACCTGCGCCTGCAGTGCCGCAGGCGGGCCGTCCTCGCTGTGACGTGGGCGGGGTCGTCCTGCGGCGAAGCCAGGCAAGTCCGT
>NZ_JBSGUQ010000005.1:0-94814 GCF_053608005.1 Lentzea sp. NPDC055074 | reverse complement strand
GTCCGTCCCGCAGTGGTGCGGTGCAGACCTGTGCCTGCAGTGCCACAGACGGGCCGTCCTTGCGGCGACGTGAGCGGGGGGCGTCCTCGCGGTCACGTGAACCTGAGCGTCCTTGCGGTCACGTGAGCGGGCCCGTCCACGCGATGATGCTGACGACGGCGACAGCAACGGCGACGGCCCTGCCTGCACCACTACGGCGGCCCGTCTCCGCAGCACCGCGCCCCCGGTCCACCACCGCGGCCGGGGCACCGGTCACCGGCGCCGGTCGGTGGTCCCCCACCCGGGCGGGGCGATCCGATCCGTGGCCTCGGGATCGATGGCGTGCCGAGCCACGTGCCGCCCGGGCTTCGGCTTCTTCCCCATCAGCATCAGGGTCACGGCCACGATCAGGCCGAACGTGGCCAGACCCGCCGCGACGGCCCGAGCGGCCGGGTGGTCGAGGATCAGGGTGCAGACGGTCAGCGCGAGCACGAGGGCCGCGATCGGACCGATGACGGCGATGTCCGAGCGTTCCTCGGGCTCCTGGACGGGCTCGGGCTGGGCCTGGACCTGGTACTGGGCCGGCGGCACCTGCGCGACCGGGGCGTAGACCTCGATCGTCTCGAAGTTCCCGCGCGGCTTTTCGTAGGGCGGCTGCCGTAAGCCGGGAGGGACCGTCACCCCAGCCATGCTGCCCGAGGAAGGCGCGTCGCCGCAAACCTCCCATTCCGGTCTGCTACGTGTTCCCATGTAACGCTGGGTTCGAGGAGGTTCGCAATGTGCCGGTGGCTCGCGTATTCCGGTTCGCCGGTCCTGCTTGAGGAGTTGCTCTACGCGCCGGAGAACTCGCTCGTCATGCAGTCGAAGCACGCGCGGCTGGGCGCCACGGCGGTGAACGGTGACGGGTTCGGCATCGGCTGGTACGGCAGCTCGAGCACCCCTGGGCTCTTCCTCAGCACCGAGCCGGCGTGGAACGACCGCAACCTGCGCGAACTGGCCGCTCAGATCACCGCGGACCGGGTGTTCGCGCACGTGCGGGCGTCCACGGGCGGGGCGGTGCAGCGGTCGAACTGCCATCCGTTCCGGCACCGGAACTGGTTGTGGATGCACAACGGGCTGATCGCGAAGTTCCCGCTGGTGCGGCGCGAGCTGATGCTGGCGATCGACCCGGTGCTGTTCCCGCTGGTCGAGGGGTCGACGGACTCCGAGATCATGTTCTACCTGGCCATCAGCTTCGGGCTGGAGCAGGACCCGCCGGCCGGGGTGGCGCGCATGGTCGAGTTCGTCGAGGACGTCGGGCGGCGGGCCGGGGTGGAGTACCCGATCCAGATGACGGTCGCGGTCACGGACGGGTCGACGACCTGGGCGTTCCGGTACTCGAGCCGCGGGAAGTCGCGCAGCCTCTACCACAGCACCGACATTTCGACGTTGCGCCGGCAGTACCCGGACAACCCGGCGCTGCACGACCTCACGGACGACTCGCGGCTCGTCGTGTCCGAACCGCTCGGCGACCTGGTCGGGGCGTGGCAGGAGGTGCCGGAGTCGACGTGCGTCGTGGTCAGGACCGGCGTCGAGGAGGAACTGCTGCCGTTCAAGCCGTGAATCGTCAGGGAACCGTCAGGCGCTTCGCCGCTACCGTCTGAGTCCGCCGCCACGACTCGGAGAGGTTCCTCATGCTCACCACGGCAGCGGCAGCACTCCTCGCGCTCTCCGCTCTGGCACCGGCCCAGGAAGCGCCCGTCCTGGAGGTCGTGACCGTCAACGGTTCCGGCTGTGCGGCGGGCGACGCCGACGTCACGACGGACGGCAGGACGTTCACGATCGGCCACCACACCTTCCTGGCGCGGGCGGGCGGTGGCTCGTCGCCGCTCGACCAGCGCAAGAACTGCCAGCTCGGCCTCCGCGTGACCGTGCCGGCGGGCTACACGTACGGCCTGGCGCGGACCACGTACGAGGGCTACGCGCACCTGCAGGACGGGGCGACCGGGCTCAGCCGGGTCAGCACCTACCTGCAGGGCACCTCGCCCACCGCGACCGTCAGCCGGGCGTTCACCGGGCCGGTCAGCGACCGCTGGGAGACCCGCTACCGCCCGGAGCCGGACGAGATCCAGT
Source organism: Lentzea sp. NPDC055074 (assembly GCF_053608005.1). Lineage (NCBI taxonomy): Bacteria > Bacillati > Actinomycetota > Actinomycetes > Pseudonocardiales > Pseudonocardiaceae > Lentzea > Lentzea sp. NPDC055074. The sequence continues at coordinate 92,723 of NZ_JBSGUQ010000005.1, read as the reverse complement.
GGGTTCCGTGCGGCGTGAGGCGCGACATCAACGTCAACGCCGAGGCCCGCGTCACGCTCGGCGCCGCGGACCCCGGCCGGCTCAGCTTCGTGAACGTCGAGTCGAGCCGGGGCGCCGTGCGGACCAAGCGCTGCTGAGTCCGGGCCTGGCGGCCAGCACCACGAGCGCGCCGATCGCGACCCACGTGTAGGCATCGCCGTAGAGGTGCTGCTGCCAGGTCCACAGCATCTCCTTGTCCCCGGTGCTCGGCAGCCACGTGAACGGGTGCGCGAGGAAGACCACCAGCAACGCGCCGAGCGTCCGGTACCTGCGTGCGAACCCGAGCGCCAGGAACGCCGGCACGCACCAGACCCAGTGGTGCGACCAGGACACCGGCGAGACGAGCAGGCCCGCGGTGGCGATCGCGGTCAACGCCACGACCTCGTCACGCGCCTTGAAGGCCGAGACGACAGCGAGCGTCACCACGACCAGCGACAAACCCGCCCACAGCACCGGCTCCGCGTGCTCGCCGGGATCGATCCGGTGCAGCACCCCGCGCAACGACTGGTTCGTCATGTACGCGAGACCACCGGCACGCCCCGGGTCGAGCAGCGCGTGGAACCAGAACTCCGCGGAGTCCTTGGCAGCCAGCAGAAAACCCAGCAGGGTCATGCCCGCGAACGCCACCATCGACATCGCGGCGGCGCGCCATTCCCTGCGCACCAGGAAGTACAGCAGGAAGACGAGCGGCGTCAGCTTGATCGACGCGGCCACACCCACCAGCAGTCCGCGGAACCGCGGGTCGCGCACCCCGAGGCAGTCCACCACCACGAGCGCCATCAGCACGAGGTTGACCTGTCCGAACAGGAACGTCGAGATCACCGGCTCCAGCGCCACCCCGAGGACCGCGACGGCGGGCCCGACGGTCCACACGACGTCCGCGCGCCGGGTGAGCCGCGCGGTGACGAGGACGCAGACCACCGACAGGCACAGGAAGTTCACGGCGACCACGAGCGCGTTCGCCGCCCACACCGGCAGGAACGTCAGCCCGCTGAAGAGCACCGCGGCGACCGGCGGATAGGTGAACGGCAGCCGCGGGCCGTCCAGGGCGCCCGGGAAGCCGACGTAGAGCGCGTGTCCCTGCAGCCACGCCTCCCCGCCCGTGCGGTACACCTGCAGGTCCAGGAAGTAGAAACTCAGGCCTGTCAGGCAGATCGGCAACGCGGCCAGCGCCACGCACCACAGCACGCGCACGACCTTGCGCGCGGCCACCCAGCGATGCCGGGCCGACAGTCGTCTCCGGCCCGACTCGAACGCCTCGGCGGTCATCGGCGGGATCTCGCCGGCGAGCCGGCTGATCAACAGCATCTCGTTCACGGCACCTTGTTGGCCGGAGCGCGCGACGCCGTTCCCGCGAAGGGACGTGACAGTCCTCATGGGAACGCGCCCCGCAGTCGCGCCAACGACGCCCGCGAGCGCATCAGGCCTGGTCTTGGCACCGCCGGTGATCCGGCGAGGCACGTCACACCACCCGGCCGGGAATGCGCGGGCCCCCATCGGCCAATAGTTTCCGTGAGCACCGAGACAGCGCCGCCGGCGCGAACAGGAGGGCCGGGGGTGACCGAGCCTCTGGACAGGGACGCCTGGGTCGAGCTTTACGACAGGCACGCCCGCGATCTGCACCGCTACCTGGCGCTGCGGGTGGACACGGCCATCGCGGACGACCTGGTGTCCGAGGCGTTCCTCATCGCCTGGGAACGCCGCGGAACCTTCGATCCGGCCCGTGCGAGCGTCAAGGCGTGGCTGTTCGGGATCGGGACGAACCTGCTGCGCCAGCACGTGCGCTCCGAGGGCAGGCGGCTGCGGGCCTGGGCGCGCGACCACGGCAGGCGCGCGGTGGCCGACCACGTCGACGACCGGACGGTGTCGGCGGTGGACGCGAAGTCGCTCATGAAGGACCTGGGCGAGGCGCTCGCGGACCTGCGGCCGGAGGAGCGCGACGTGCTGCTCATGGTGGCGTGGGCCGACCTGAGCGCGGCCGAGGTCGCCGAGGTGACCGAGACGCCGGTGGCGACGGTGCGGACCCGGCTCTTCCGGGCGCGGGCCAGGCTCCGGGCGAAGATCAACGGACAGGAGGGTGACGACGATGCGTGAAATCCGTCAGGTCGAGGACGAGACGGTCAAGTGGGCGATGTCGGACGTCGCCCCGATGAGCGACGAGGCGTTCGAACGGGGCCGTGCGGCACTGCTGGCGCGCATCGACGCCGACGAGTCCGCACAGGACTCCGGCGAGGTCGTCGCGCTGGCACGCCGGCGCAGGCGCCACGTCCCGCTGCTGGCCGCGGCCGCCGTCATGCTCGTCATCGCGGGCGCCGCGCTGGTCGCCCCGTCGCTGATCTCACGCCTGGACGGCCCGAGCGTGGGCAGCGCGGAGGCGGCCGACCTGCTCTCGAAGGCCGCGAACCTCACCGGCGACGCGAAGCTGCGGCCGGGTCAGTACCTGCAGGTGAACCTGGACGCCCGCTGGTACCTGCTCGACGCCCGGCACCGGTTCCTGTACCTGCAGGACCAGCGGCAGCAGACGTGGATCCCGGCCGACCGCGCGGGCACGTGGCTCTACCGGCACCGGATGGTCGGCGACCGGCAGTGGCTGATCGGCTCGGAGCGGGAGAACTCGGGCGACGTGCCGAAGGAGCTGCACAAGGACAGCGAGTCCACGTCGACCGGTGGGCCCGCGCTGCACGACAAGATCGACGCGAGCTTCCGCGCCCCGTCGGTCGAGTACCTCGCCACGGTCCCGCTCGACCCGGCCCAGCTCTACGAGAAGCTGCGCGACGAGGCCGGGACCAACGACGGCAACGTCTTCATGCAGATGGTCGGCGACGGACTGGACTCCGGCGCGTACCCGGCCGAGGTGCGGTCGGCCGTCTACCGCGCTCTGAGTCATCTGCCGGGGTTGGAGGTCACCGAGGACGTGGCCGTGTTCGACGGCCGCAGGGGCACCGCGTTCGGCGTCACCGAGGGCGAGGTGACCGAGCAGCTCGTCATCGACCGGGCGACCGGCGAGTACCTCGGTTCCCGCACGGTGCTGGCCGAGGACGCGTGGGGCCTGAAGGAGGGCCAGGTCATCGGCACCACGTCGGTGACCACGAAGGTCGTGGCGGGCATCGGCCTCGACTCCTGAGGCCCCACCGAGGACTCACCGGGCCCGGTGCAGCACCACCCAGACCTCACCGGGCCGTTCGACCGCGCCGGGGAACCACCTCGGCGCGATCACCTCGGTCAGCTCGTCGACGCGGTCGAGCAGCGTGCTGACCGCGGGCTCGCCGACGACGACCACGGCGGACCAGTCGACGTGGGCCAGCAGGAAGTCCCGCGTGACACCGAACTTCTCCTCCAGCACCACCATCAGCTCGTGCCCGGTGTCGGGCCCGGCGTCGACCTCGCTGACGTCCGGCACCTCGGCCTCCTGCGGTTCCACGACGTCGGCGTCGGCGTCCGCGTGCTGCTCGGACCAGACGTGCTTGCTGAGCGAGTGGATGCTCGACGTCAGGTCGTGCGACTGGTTCTCGTCGAGGATCAGCGTGATCGCGCGCCCGTCGGTGAGCGTGAACGTCAGCTCCGCCTCGGGAAACGCGCCCGAACCCGGCATCGCCGCGACCGACCCGGCGACCTCGGCGGTCAGCAGGTGGTCCGCGTGCGTCTCGGCGCCCATGCTGAACGACGGCAGGTTCGCGGCCATGTCCACGACGAGCCGCGCGGCGGTGAAGAACGCCTCCTTGTCGCGGAACTCCGTGCGGCTGCTGGTGATCGTGCGTCCGATGCCGGCGGGCTCGGCGTAGGCCTCGACCGTGCCGGTGCCGTCCCAGCGGGCGTGCACGGTGATCCCGTTCGCCAGGCGCTTGCGGTAGTTCTCCTGGTCTCCGCGGCGGGACAGCTCCCAGCCCGCGACCTGCTCGTCGGGCAACGCTCTTCCTCTCGGCGGGGATCTCCGAACGGTGTCACAAAACGAAGTGCTGCGTTGTCTTTTCTGACATGAGCCACGAACACAGCCATCACCTGGACAACCCCGACAAGAGCGGTCCGCCGCCGGACATCGAGGTCATCGGGACCGTGCCGGGCGCGCCGCAGATCCCGGACGGCGCCGAGGCCATGACGATCCTCGTGACGCTGCCGCCGTCGAGCCCGGGAGCGCCGCCGCACCGCCATTCCGGCCCCGCGTACGGCTACGTCGTCAAGGGCGCCATCACGTTCGAGCTGGAGGGCGAGCCGGAACGGGTCGTCCGCGCGGGCGGGACGTTCTGGGAGCCGGGCGGCGACGTCATCCACTACCAGGACGGCAACCACCTGGAGGACGAGGAGTCCGTCTTCGTCGTCACGATGTTCTGCGCACCCGGCCAGCCGATGCTGACCGTGGTGGAGCCGGACGAGCTGGAGGCGCGCAGGCACCTGCGGGCGCCGCGACCGTGAAGACGTCGCTGAACGCGTTGGCGCGCAACCACGTCGACCTCGCCCGTGAAGCTTCGAGCGGGCGCAGCGCCGCGACGGTCCACGGTGGACACGCGGCGGCGTTGCGGCAGACGGTGATGGCGTTGCGCGCGGGTGAGCACCTGCACGAGCACGAACACCCCGGCGAGGTGACCGTGCAGGTGCTGCTGGGTCGCGTGCGGCTGGTGGCCGGGCCGGACTCGTGGGACGCGCTGCCCGGCGACCTGCTGACGCTGCCGGAGAGGCGGCATCGGGTGGAAGCGCTGGAGGACAGCGCCTTTCTGTTCACCACGGCGTTGCGGCTGCCGTGACGAGGGGGCGGTTCAGAAGTGGACCGCCCCCCTTCCCGGTCACTCGACCAGCTTGCCGGCGGTGTCCACGTCGCGCATCAGCGCCGCGATCTCGTCCGGCACCGCGGGGATCTCCTCGCGCTCGACCCGGCCGGGACCCGACCAGACGAGGTTGACCTGCTGCGCGGGGTCCATGTCCGGGAAGTCGGACCGGTTGTGGCACCCGCGGGTCTCGCGGCGTTCGAGCGCGCACTCCAGGGTCGCGCGGGCCGAGAGCGCCGACGACAACAGGTCGAAGGCGTGCGCGAGGTCCTGGAACCCGGCGAGGTCGGGGTGCACGCCGACGTTGCGGATGCGCTCCTCGAGGTCGTCCAGCTCGGCGAGTCCCTTGCGCAGCCCGGCCTCGTCGCGGACGACGCCCGCGTGCTCGGTCATGGTGTTGCGCAGGGCGCGTTGCAGGGCGCGGACGTTCTCCGGGCCGTCGGCGGCGAGCAGTCCGTCCACTTCGGACCGCGCCTCGGCGAGCGCCTCGTGCGAACGCTGTTGCGCACTCAGGGAAGCCGAGTACTCGGCCGCGGCCTCACCGACGATCCGGCCGTACACCAGCAGTTCGATGAGCGAGTTGCCGCCGAGCCGATTGGCGCCGTGCAGGCCGCTGGACGCCTCGCCGATCGCGTACAGGCCGTCCACGCCCGTCGAGTGGTCCGCGGGCGACACCCACACGCCGCCCATCGAGTAGTGCGCGGTCGGGGCGATCTCGACGGCCTCCTGCGTGATGTCCTTCATCTGCAGTTCCAGCAACGTCTGGTAGACCCTGGGCAGCCGCTGCATGATCTGCTCGCGCGGCAGGTGCGACACGTCGAGCCACACCCCGCCGTTCGGAGTGCCGCGCCCCTCCTTGATCTCGGTGTACGCGGCGAGCGCCACCCGGTCGCGAGTGGACAGTTCCTTGCGCTGCGGGTCGTAGCGGGCCATGAACCGCTCGCCCGCCGCGTTCGTCAGGATGCCGCCCTCACCGCGGGCGGCCTCGGACACCAGCGTGCCGGCCGCGTTCTCCGGTTCGATCAGGCCGGACGGGTGGAACTGCACGAGCTCGGGGTCGCGGATCCTGCCACCCGCGCGCACGGCCAGGCGAAACGAGTCACCGGTGTTCTCGTCGCGGCGGCTCGACGTGCGGCGCCAGATGCGGGTGTGGCCACCGGCCGCGAGGATCACGACGTCCGCGTGGAACACGTACCGCTTGCCGGTGTTCAGGTCGAACCCGTACGCGCCGAACACCACGTTGTCCCGCACCAGGATCCGCGTGATGTAGCAGGTGTCGTGGATCGGGACGTTCAGCTGCGTGGCCCGGTTCACGAGCGTGCGCTGGATCTCCAGGCCGGTGTAGTCGCCCGCGAACGAGGTGCGGCGGAACGTGTGCGCGCCGAAGAACCGCTGCGAGATGCGTCCGTCGGCCTCACGCGCGAACGGCATGCCATAGCGTTCGAGGTCCTCGATGCCACGCGCCGCCTGCTCGGCCACGACCCGCACGATCTCCGGGTTGGCGAGGAGGTAGCTCTCCTTGATGGTGTCCGCCGCGTGCTGCTGCCACGTGTCGGCCGGGTCCATCGTCGCCAGCGCGGCGTTGATGCCGCCGGCGGCGAGCGCGGTGTGCGCGTCGGCCTTGGGGCGCTTGCCGACGACCAGGACGTCGACGCCTCGCTCGGCGAGCTCGATGGCGGCGCGCAGTCCCGCGCCACCGCTGCCGATCACCAGAACCGATGTGGCTATCTGCTGTTCAGTCATCGCGGCCTCCGTTGCCCGTCTCTTCCATTAAGTAGGACCGGACAGCGCGTCGGCTTGTGACTGTTAGCTGCGTGACAGTGCGTTCGTGGCCACATCAGTAGGATCGGTGGTGTGTTCGTGAAGCTCTGTGGACTGCGCACCGAATCCGACGTGGCCGTGGCGGTGGAGACCGGAGCCGACGCCGTCGGTTTCGTGCTCACCACCAGTCCCCGGCAGATCGACGTCGACCTGGCGCGCAGGCTCGTGGCGGAGGTGCCGGACCACGTGCTGACCGTCGCCGTGGTGCGCGGCATCACGGCCGCGGAAGCCGGTGAGCTGGCGCTGAAAACGGGCGTGCGCGCGTTGCAGCTGCACGGCGACTACCCGAAGGAAGCCTTCGAAGAGCTTGCGCCCCTTCCGTTCGGGCTTGTCAGGGCGACGGCGCTCGGACCCGGCACCGACGTGCGCACCGGGGCGTTCGGCGAGGAGCTGCTGCTGATCGACTCCCCCGTCGCGGGGTCGGGCGAGCAGTGGGACATCACGCGACTCGCCGAGAACCCGCCGACCGGCACGTGGATGCTAGCGGGCGGGTTGTCACCGGAGACGGTCGCCGGGGCGATCGACGTCGCGCGGCCGTGGGGAGTGGACGTGTCCAGCGGGATCGAGTCGAGCCGCGGCGTGAAGGACCACGGCCGGATGCGCGAGTTCGTCGCCGCCGCACGCGGCTAGGCGCTGTCCTGCAAGTCTCGCTGGGCGGCAGTAGCGGCCGAGGGCTCCGGAGGCGGCACCGCCGCAACGCCCGAATACGCCCGGTATGAGGGCGTCGCGGCGGCACCACCTCCGGGTCTCTCACCCGCGCCTGTCACCGAACGAACTTGCAGGACAGCGCCTAGGCCGCGCGGTAGCCGGGGACCTCCTCGACCCGGTGGTAGACGGGCAGTCCGCGCTCGCGGGCGATCCGCACGTCCTCGTCCGCGCCGGTCGACTCACCGGGCAGTCGCAGCACCGCCTCGCAGTGCTCCAGCAGGCGTTCGGCGGTCGGGTACAGGATCTCCTGCGCGATCGGGTCGGCCGGTGAGCTGCCCCCGGCGCCACGCAGCACCGGCAACGCCACCCACTCGCCGATCATCGGCACGTGCCCGCTGCGGAAGAGCGGCCAGGCGGCCTCCTCCAGTCGTGCGAGGTTGCGCGCCATCAACTCCGGGTCGTCCCCGGTGCCGGAGCGGTAGGGCCCTGCGATCAGAATCAGCATGCGTCCGACCATAATGTGCAAGACTCGGCAAAAACAAGGAGAAACGTGCATGCTGGCTGCCCAACGCCGTGACCTGCTGCTCGAACGACTGCGCACCGACGGCCGGATCGTCGCCAAGGACCTCGCCGCCGAAGTCGGCATCTCCGAGGACACGATCCGCCGTGACCTGCGTGATCTCGCGGCGGCGGGCCTCTGCCAACGCGTGTACGGCGGCGCACTGCCCGTATCCCCCGCCATCGCCGACTACGCCACGCGGCAGGGCGTGCAGATCGATGGCAAGCAACGGGTCGCACGAGCGGCAGCCGCGTTGATCGAGCCGGGCAGCACGGTGATCCTCGACGGCGGCACGACCACCCTCGCCGTCGTGCGCGCGCTACCACTCGACCTGCACGCCACGGTCGTCACGCACAGTCCGACGATCGCGAGCGCGTTGGAAGAGCATCGGGACGTGGACGTCTACGTGATCGGCGGGCGGCTCTTCAAACACTCGATGGTCGCGTGCGGTGCGGCAGCCGTGGAAGCCGCACGGGGCGTGCACGCCGATCTCTTCTTCCTCGGCGTCACGGGCGTGCATCCCGAAGCAGGTCTCACGACCGGTGACGCCGACGAGGCCGCCATGAAGCGCGCGCTCGCCCACCAGGCCGCGGACACGTACGTGCTGGCCAGTTCGGAGAAGATCGGCACGGCGTCACGGTTCTCCGTACTGCCGTTCGGCGAGGTCGCCGGCGTGATCACGGACGCGGACAACGAGGTCGTGCGCGCGTTGGAGGTGCCCGTCGTCCAGGCCTGACGTCAGAGGACGACCTGTAGATAACCCTTGGGAGAGCCGTAGGTTCGGCCGCACTGGGTCAGCGCGAGCACGCCGTGGCCCTCGACGTCGCCCTCGAAGTAGCGGGGGTTGACCGACAGCTCCTCGGCGACGTCGGTGGCGTAGATGTCGTCGAGATCCTCGTTCTCCTCGCTGAGGTCGTGCGGCAGGCACCAGCCGTCCTCGACGTCGAGCGCGCCGATCTGCTCCTCCTCCTTGAACGCGTCGTAGTAGCGGACGATCTCGCCCTGCCGCGCGACGCACCACGCCGTCCAGCCGTCACCGCAGCTCTCGCCGTAGTAGTGCGCCTCGCCGAAGACGGCGCTCAGCACCGCGCAGATCTCCGTGACCGGACGGGTTCCGTGCTCGAACGGCTCGCCGAACACCAGCGTCCAGCCGTCCCACGCACCCGTCACGTACACCCTCGCGCACCGGACGTGCTCGCTGTCCTTCGACCACGCGTGGTGGTCGTTGTTCCAGGCCTGCGCGCCCAGCACCTTGGTCACCGGCACCGGGTCCCGCAGTCCGCAGACGCCGAGGACGGCCGCCTGGTCGTCGGTCCTGATGGCGTACCAGCCGCCGCACAGGTGCATCTCGTCGACGCTGTACATGTCGTCTTCGAGCTTGGAGCCGATGAACCGGTCGACCACCTTGCGGTCCTCGGGCGAGAAGCCGTCGGGTCCGGCGACCTCGGCGATGCCGACCAGCGCGCCCCGGCGCAGCGCGCCTTGGGCCGTGCGACGGGTTTCGCGCAGCAACGGCAGCACGTCCGGGCCCATGGTCCCGAACGCCCACAACGCTTCCCGTTGTGCGTAATGGTCTTCGTCGGCGAGAAGCGGCAGGAGTTCGCGCGCGTACCTCAGCGCCTCCTCGCCCCGGAACATGCTCGCCGCTGCCTGGCGGATGAGGTGATGCGGGTGCGCCAGCAGACCGACGTAGACCTCGTCGTCCGCCTTCACCAGGGAGAACACCCGGTAACCCTGCCGCACGACCCCGCTGTCCTGCGACGTGGTGATCAGCTCCACCAGCTCGCCGAACGTCGTGATCGCCTGCTCGCGCGCGAAGTCCTCGACCTCGGTCCGCCAGCGGTCGTCGTCCCTGCGGTCGAGCAGCGCCCGGATCTTCATGGCGCGGCAGGGTACTCGGTGGTCCCAAGTGGACTTCGCGTTCGACCGGATGGCCGAGACCTTGACTCGCGACGGCGCACTGGGCACGCTGCGAACCGTGACGAGCCTGGCTGAGCAGCACGTCAAACCGGCGGTGCGCTGGAGCATCGGCCACGCGTTGCCGCGGGCCGTCCTGCGCCTCGCCGCCCGCCGCGGCGACCTACAGGGCCGCATCACCGTCGAGGCGTCCACCGGCGCCGACCTGACGGGCCTGTTCGACGAGATCCGCGCCCGCGGCCCGCTCGCGGCGACGAGGATCGGCCACACCACGACGCGACACGAGGTCGTGAGGGCGGTCCTGTCCGACGACGCGTTCGTGACAGCGCGCCCGCGGTTCGGCGCCGGCATCCTCGGCAAGCTCGCCGCGTGGTCCGCGACCGACGTGATGCACCCGGTCCAGCCGCCGTCGCTGCTGGCCGTCGAACCCCCGTCGCACACCCGGTACCGCAAGCTCGTCACCCGCGTCTTCACTGCCCGTGCCGTCGAACAACTGCGCGTGCGCACCCAGGAGATCGCCGACGAGCTGCTCGACGGCCTCGACCCGTCCAACCCGGTCGACCTGATCGAGAACTACTGCGGGCTGCTGCCGGTCACCGTGATCAGCGAGATCCTCGGCGTGCCACCGCAGGAGCGTTCGACCGTCCTGTCGCTCGGCGCGGCGGCCGCGCCCAGCCTCGACCTCGGCCTGTCGTGGCGGGTGTTCCGCGAGGTCGAGACAGGCCTGAACGCGTTCGACGCCTGGCTCTCCCGCCACCTGGACGCGTTGCGCGCCACCCCGGGCGACAACCTGCTGAGCCGCCTGATCACCGCCCGCGAGGACGGCGAAGGCCTCTCCGAACGCGAGCTGAAGGCCACCGCGGGCCTGGTGCTGGCCGCCGGCTTCGAGACGACGGTCAACCTGCTGGGCAACGGGATCTCGTTGCTCACCAAGCATCCCGAGCAGCTGGAGCTGCTGCGAGCGCAACCGTCGTCGTGGGGCAACGCCGTCGACGAGGTGCTGCGGTACGACCCGCCGGTCCTGCTGACGGGCCGCCTGTGCGCCCGCGACACGACAGTCTCCGGCGTGGCGATCCGGCGCGGCCAGCTCGTCACGACGGTGCTCGCCGGCGCCAACCGCGACCCGGACGTGTTCGAGAACCCGTCGGCGTTCGACGTGAGCCGCCCGAACGCACGCGACCACGTGTCGTTCGGCGCCGGCCGCCACTACTGCCTCGGCGCCCAGCTCGCGCGCATGGAGGGCGAGATCGGCCTGCGCACGATCTTCGACCGCTTCCCCGGCCTGGCACCGCTGCCCGGCGCGCGCCGCCGTCCGACCCGCATCCTGCGCGGCTTCGAACGCCTGCCCACGAGCCTCACCACGATCGGCGGGTGAGCACGGACTCCGCCGCGCGCATCCTCGACGCCGTCCTCACCCTGTCCCGGCACGAGTGCGCGAAGCGGGCGGCGGACGTCGGCGTGATCCAGAACGGCATGTGGCGCACCGGCCAGCTATGGCCGGTCTCCTGGCCTGGTCCTCCCACCAGCCGCAACGGCACGATCAACCCATGTCAGCCCGATTGCGCGTGCTCGCCGCCCTCACCACCGTGATGGCGCTGTCCAGTCCCCCGGCCCACGCCGACGAGGCACCACCGCACCTCACCGACGGCTTCGGCCTCACCGTCACGAGCCAGCCGAGGTGGGTCGACGACCACCACCGCACCTTCGTCTTCAGCGTGTCCACGAACCAGGTGCCGACGCCGACCCTGCTGGAGGGCCAGCAGCCCGGCCGGCACGCCGTCGTCGTCACCCTGCCCGAGGACTACGGCAGCACGGCCGAGCGCTACCCGGTCCAGTACTACCTGCACGGCCACCCCGACCGGCCCGACGCGGCGTGGAACCAGCGCGTGGTCGAGAAGGCGACCGCGGGCAAGGACCTCATCACCGTGCAGCCCAACGGCAGTGGCCGCGGCTGGTACTCGAACTGGGTCAACCCCGGTGCCGCGGGGCCGCAGAACTGGGAGACGTTCCACCTGGAGCAGGTGATCCCGTTCGTGGACGCGAACCTGCGCACCCGGCAGGACCGGGCGAACCGGGCGATCGTCGGGCACTCCATGGGCGGCTTCGGGGCGTTGCACTACGCCGAGCACCGGCCCGACCTGTTCAGCCACGTCGGCAGCTTCTCCGGTGGGCTCGACCTGCGGAACTCCGAGATCCGCGCGGCCATCACCTCGACCATGGTCAGCCCTGGCTCGGGCACGCCGACGGTGAACGCCGACGCGGTGTTCGGGTCGCCGTTCTGGCCGTTCGACGGGGTGTGGAACGCGCAGAGTCCCGCGCACAACACGCACACGCTGCGAGGCATGGGCATCGCGCTGTACACCGGCAACGGTGGTGACCTGACGGTCAACCCGATCCAGGCCTTGCTGGAGAACCGGGCCAGGGAGACGACGCTGGTGACGGCGGCGAACCTCCAGGCCAACGGCATCCCCTTCCAGCTGCACGACTACGGGGACGGCAGCGGGTGGGCGCCGGGCTGCAGCGGGAAGCACGCGGACGAGGCGTGCGTGCAGGCCGACATGAACCACTTCGTCGGTCTCCTCGCGCCCCACGCCTGACGTGCGACGTTCGTCGTGAGCCGAACGGGGCATTTCTGAGAACAGGCGTCCCGAATCGCGCCCGACCTCCTCTATTGACCTGACGGGCCCCTGCACCCGCGCGAAGTGCGCGGGCATCGCCCGCTGAGCAAGTTGGAGGAATCCGTGTTCCTGGGTTCACGATCTCGCCTGCGCACCGCGGTCATCGCCGCGGCCGTGGGCGCCGGTGTGCTGACGGCGGCCACCCCCGCCGCGGCGGCACCTGCCGCGGGTACGCGTTCTTACCTGGTCATCACGGCGCCGGGGGCCACCTCCGGCGCCGCGTCGGCCGTGAGCAGCAACGGTGGTTCCGTGTGGACGAGCTATGACGCCATTGGTGTCATCGTCGCGCACTCCGGTGCCGCTGACTTCGCCACCAAGATGCGCGCTGTGTCCGGTGTGCAGAAGGTCGGTGCCACCCGCACCACGGACGTGCCGGCCGAGTCGGCCACGCCGCCGATTCCCGCGTCTCCTTCCCAGGTGACGCCCCTCAACGGTGAGCCGGTGCGCTCGGACATGACGCAGATCGGCGCCGACAAGGCGTGGGACATCACCCAGGGGTCTTCCAGCGTCACGGTCGGCGTGCTCGACACGGGCGTCGACGACCAGCACGTTGACCTCGCCCCGAACTTCGACGCGGCCAACTCCGCGTCGTGCGCCTACGGCAAGCTCGACACGCGTACGGGTTCGTGGCGGGACACCGACACGCACGGCACGCACGTGGCGGGCACGATCGCCGCGGCCAGGAACAACAAGGGCATGGTCGGTGTCGCTCCCGGCGTGAAGATCGCGTCCGTGCGCATCGCCGAGAAGCCGAGCGGGCTGTTCTTCGCCGAGAACACCATCTGCGCCATGGTCTTCTCCGGTGACCGCGGCTTCGAGGTGACCAACAACAGCTACTACACCGACCCGTGGCTCTTCAACTGCCCGAACAACGCCGACCAGGACGCGATCCTCGAAGGTGTGAAGCGCGCGGTGGCCTACGCCGAGGGCAAGGGCGTGCTCAACGTCGCGGCGGCGGGCAACGAGAACTACAACCTCGCGAACAAGACCACGGACTCCACGAGCCCCAACGACTCCACTCCCGGGCAGCGCACCGTCACCAACGCCTGCCTGAGCGTCCCGACCGAGGTCGCGGGTGTCGTCAGCGTCGCCTCGATCACCTCGAACAACGCCAAGTCGTCGTTCTCCAACTACGGCACCGACAAGATCCACATCGCGGCGCCGGGCGACAGCGTCTACTCCACGGTCCCCGGCGGCCGCTACGGCTCGAAGTCCGGCACGTCGATGGCCTCCCCGCACGTCGCGGGCGTCGCCGCGCTGCTCAAGTCCACCAACCCCACCGCCACCCCGGCGCAGCTCCGCACGTTGCTGGCCACCCAGGCGGACGACCTGGGCTGCACCGACAGCCGTTGCTCCGGCACCACGGCGAAGAACAACTTCTTCGGTGAGGGCCGCGTCGACGCGCTGGCCGCGGTCAAGACCGGCACGCCGCCCGGTGGCTCCTTCGAGAACACCGCCGACGTGGCCATCCCGGACAACGGCGCGGCCGTGACCAGCCCCATCACGGTCACCGGTGTCACCGGCAACGCCCCGGCCACGCTCAAGGTCGACGTCAACATCGTGCACACCTACCGCGGCGACCTGGTCATCGACCTGATCGCCCCGGACGGCACCGCGTACCGGCTCAAGGCGTCGAGCAGCGGTGACGGTGCCGACGACGTCGTGGCGACCTACACGGTCAACGCGTCGAGCGAGGTCGCGAACGGCACCTGGAAACTGCAGGTCAAGGACGTGGCGGCGCAGGACACCGGCTACATCAACTCCTGGAAGCTGACCTTCTAGAACGGCATTCGGAGGAACCTCGGCGCCCACGGCTAACTCTGGTCCCCACCTGCAGCGATAGCAGTGACGTGGAACCCGATCTGTGGTCGTCGGCCGCCGAGGCCCTCGACGAGCACGAACACGCCCTCGTGATGGCACGGCTGGCAGGCACGATCGTCGGCCCCGGCCAGACCGAGAGGCTCGCCAGGGGCGAGCGCGACGTCGTGTTCCTGCTGCCCGACCGGCTGGTGCTCGTGCGGCCCGAACCGTTCTGGACGGGTTCCTACGACCGCAGGCAGATAGTGCGCATCATGCTCGCCGCCGGCCACGTCCAGTTCGACGTGACCGGCGGCGACAGCCTCGAGTTCTGGATCGACACCGACCTCTCCCCCGCCGAGCCGTTCGTCGAGCAGGCCCAGAACTGGCTGGCACCGCGCAAGAGCTCCACGAGCGGCGCGGTCATCGGGTTCGGGCTCGCGATCATCCTGGCGTTCCTGTTCGTCCTCGGACCGGTGGACCTCATGCCGTCGGACGACCGGCTGACCGTCCGGTCGAGCTGCGGCGACTTCCTGCGGGCGGGCCTCGACGAGCAGGTCGAGCTGCTCCGGCGGCTCTTCGGGCAGGTCGGCAGACCCGACGAGGCGGAGAAGCCGATGACGCTCGACGCCTCCCGCCGCCACTGCGGCGAGCACAACGGCGCGACGCTGGACTCGCTCGTCACCGGCAAGTGACCCCTACAGTGCGGACATGTTCGACACCCGCCAGCTCGAGGTCTTCGCGACCGTGGCCAGGACCGGCTCGTTCAGTGCCGCGGCCCGGCTGCTGCACTGCACCCAGCCGGCCGTCAGCCAGCAGATGCGGACGCTGGAACGGCAGGTCGGCGGGCCGTTGTTCGTGCGGACGGGCCGGGGCCTGCACCTCACCGAGGCGGGCCGGATCCTCGCGGAACGCGGGTCGGAGCTGCTCGACCAGCTGGCGACGACCCACCAGCAGGTCAGCGCCATAGCCACGCACGACATCGGCACGATCCGGATCTGCGCGTTCCCGAGTGCCAACGTGTCGCTGGTGCCCGCGGCGGCGGCGATCCTGGCCGAGGAACGGCCTGCACTGCGGCTCGAGCTGGTCGAGGAGGAGCCGCCGGACTCGTTCGCGCTGCTGCGGCGCGGTGAGGTCGACCTGGTGCTGAGCTTCAGCTACCTCGACGAACCGCAGGACGAGGCCACGGTCAACGGCATGCTGAGCGTGCCGTTGCTGCGCGAGCCGCTGGCGTTGCTCGTGCCCGCGGGGCACCGGCTGGCCGGACGGGAGCGCGTCTCGTTGTCCGAGGCGGCGGAGGAACGCTGGATCGCCGGTTGTGTGCGGTGCCAGCGCGCGTTGCACCAGGCGTGCGAGAAGGCCGGGTTCGTCCCGGACATCACCTGCTCGACCGACGACAACCTGGCCATCCAGAGTCTCGTCACCGCAGGTCTGGGCGTCGCGCTGGTGCCGAGGCTGCTGCTGTCGTTCCTCCAGCACCCCGGTCTGAGGGCGGTCGAAGTGGAGTCTGCGGCGCAACGGCTCACCGCGCTGTACACGTGGCCGGACCTCATCCGGCTGCCGATCATGCGGGCCACGGTGGACGCGCTCATCTCCGCGTCGGCCCGCGCATAAGCGGGCCTTATAGGGCTCCAAGAAATGGCTACCTACTGCACATAGCCCGCACTGGTCATCGTTGGTGGCATGGGCATCGTCAGGACGACTCCGCGCACGGACGGCTCGGCGGTGCCCGGCCTCGCGCTGGTCGCGGGCGGTGTCGCGGTCGCGATGGTCCTGTCCTGGCTCTACCCCTCGGTCAGCGCGCTCACCGTCGCGGTGCTGCTCGGCGCCGTGGTGGCCAACGTCGTGACGCTGCCGCAGTCGCTCTCCCCCGGGATCAAGCTCGCCGGCCGCCGCCTGCTGCGCCTCGGCGTGGTGCTGCTCGGGTTGAAGCTGGTCTTCCAGGACGTGCTGAAGCTCGGCTACGAGATCCTGATCCTCGCGGTCGTCGCCGTGGTCGTGACGTTCGTCGTGACGCGCTGGCTCGGGCGGGTGCTCGGGGTCGGCGAGGGTCTGTCGTTGCTCATCGCGACCGGGTTCTCGATCTGCGGCGCCTCCGCCGTGGCCGCGATGAACAGCGTGCGGCAGCAGGACGAGGAGGACGTCGCGAAGGCGCTCGGCCTCGTCACCCTGTTCGGCACCGTCGCGATGTTCAGCCTGCCCGCGCTCTTCCCGCTGACCGGCCTCACGCCCTCGCAGTACGGGGTGTGGGCGGGCGGCAGCGTGCACGAGGTCGCGCAGGTCGTGGCCGCCGCCGGGCCTGTCAGCGGCGCGCTGGCGATCGCCGTCGCGGTGAAGCTCACGCGGGTCGTGCTGCTCGCGCCGATGCTCGCCGCCGTGAGCTTCGCCGAACGCCTGAAGTACCCGACCTCCGGCCAGCGTCCGCCGATCGTTCCCTTGTTCGTCGTCGGTTTCCTCGCCATGGCGGCGGTGCGGGCCACTGGCCTGCTGCCCGACGTCGTGCTGTCCACGGCGACGTTCGTCGACAACGTGCTGCTGGCGGCGGGCATGTTCGCGCTCGGCACGGCGGTGCGCCTGCGTTCCCTGATCCGCTCCGGCCCCGCGGTGCTGCTGCTGGGCCTGCTCTCGACCGCGGTGATCGTCGTCCTGGTGCTGACCGGCACGGTGCTGATCGGCTGATCTCCCTTCCTCAAAGGAGGAACCCGCTCATGACGCACAGCCTGCTCTCCCCCACGGCCACGCTTCTGGTGGGCTCGCTCCGCGCCGCCATCACCCCCGGCGGCGGCGACGCGGCCGTCGCGGCGCGCGTGTCGAGGACACTCGAAGGCCACCTCACCGACCCGTTCCTGCTCAGCGCCGCGCAACGGGAGCCCGACCCGAACGCCTACCGCCAGCACGTCCTGCACGTCGAGCCGGACGGGAGCTTCTCCGTCGTCGCGCTGGTCTGGTTGCCCGGCCAGGAGACCTGCATCCACGACCACGTCTCGTGGTGCGTCGTCGGCACTTACGTCGGCGAGGAGGAGGAGACCACCTACCGGCTGCGCGGCGATCGGCTGATCCCGTTGCGCGTCAACAAGACCCCGGAGGGCGTGGCGTCGTACCTGGTGCCGCCGGGCGACATCCACAAGGTGTGCAACAACTCCAGCTCCGTGGCTATCTCGATCCACGTCTACGGGGCGGACGTCAGCATCCTCGGGACGAGCATCCGGCGGCGGTACGACCAGCCCGTCAGCGGGCGATGATCCCCCGCTCGATCGCACCGGTGGCGAACTCGATCAGCTGAGCCGGCTTGACCCGGTTGATCCGCGCGCCCTGGAGCAGCAGGTCGTCCGCGAGCCCGATCAGCGAGTCCCAGACCCAGTGCGGCAGCGCGGGATCGTCGATCAGCTGCTGCCCGCAGGCCTCGGCGGTCTCGTGCAACGCCTTGGCGAGCGCCTTGAGAGTCTTGCGGTAGTCCTGGGCCGAGCTCGCGACCTCCTTGCCGCGGCGACCGCCGGAGAGCACCTTGGCCTCCCACTGCGCCGCCGACCGCCCGAACCGCCGCCACAGGTCGGTGACCTGTGGTTCGATCTCCCTGAGCACCCCCGCGATGCCCAGTCCGCGGTCCACTCGGGCGAGAGTGCGCTGGAGCTCGTCCAGGCGTCGCTCCATCAGCGCCGCGAAGACGTCCTCCTTGCCGGAGAAGTACTGGTACACGGTGCCGGAGCTGACACCGGCGCCGAGGGCGATCGCGCGCATGGTCAGGCCCGCGTAGCCCTGCTGTTCGAGGAGCAGCTCGGCGGACGACAGGATGTCGCGCCGCCTGCCCTCCGCGTCACCCCAGGCCGTCTGCTCGGTGCTCACGCCGTTCAGCCTAACTTGAACAACGTTCAAAAGCATATTGAACGTTGTTCGTTTTGCTCGCTACGCTCGGGTGCATGGCCGAGACCGATGCGGAACTGGCGAGACGGCTCGCGACCGAGACGGGCCGGTTGCTGGTGAGCGTCAGACCCGGCGACGGTGACCACGTCGCGCAGCTCTTCCTCGCGGCACAACTGGAAGAGCACCGGCCGGACGACGCGGTGCTGTCCGAGGAGGCGCCGGACGATCCGCGCAGGCTGACCGCCGACCGGGTGTGGATCATCGACCCGCTGGACGGCAGCCGCGAGTACGCCGAGCCCGGCCGCACCGACTGGGCCGTGCACGTGGCCCTCTGGGAACGCGGCGACCTCGTGGCCGGAGCGGTCGCCGTGCCCGCGCTGCTCACGACCCCGCGGACCACGCACCGCCGCCCCAGGATCGTGGTCAGCCGCACCCGCCCGCCCGCGTTCGCCCACCGGGTCGCCGAGGCGCTGGGCGCCGTGCTGGTGCCGATGGGCAGCGCGGGTGCGAAGACGATGGCCGTGGTGCGCGGCGACGCGGACGCCTACCTGCACGCGGGCGGCATGTACGAGTGGGACTCCGCCGCGCCCGTCTACGTGGCGCGCGCGGCCGGCCTGCACGCCTCCCGCGCCGACGGGAGCCCGCTCGTCTACAACCAGCCCGACCCGTGGCTGCCCGACCTGCTGATCTGCCGTCCCGAACTCGCGGGGGTGCTCGTGTGAACCACCTCGACCAGCTCGAAGCCGACAGCATCGACGTCTTCCGGGAGGCCGTCGCGGAGAGCGAACGCCCGGTGCTGCTGTACTCGATCGGCAAGGACAGCTCGGTGCTGCTCCACCTGGCGCGCAAGGCCTTCCACCCGTCGAAGCCGCCGTTCCCGTTGCTGCACGTCGACACCACGTGGAAGTTCCGGGAGATGATCGCGTTCCGCGACGCCACGGTCGCGGAGCTGGGCCTCGACCTCATCGTGCACCGCAACCCGGACTGCGTGGCCGCGGGCATCAACCCGTTCGACCACGGTTCCGCGCGCCACACCGACCTGTGGAAGACCCAGGGCCTGCGGCAGGCGCTGGACGAGCACCGCTTCGACGTCGCGTTCGGCGGCGCACGGCGGGACGAGGAAGCCTCGCGTGCCAAGGAAAGGGTGTTCTCGTTCCGCACCGCGCAGCACCAGTGGGACCCGAAGAACCAGCGCCCGGAACTGTGGCGGCTCTACAACACGCGGGTAGCGCCCGGCGAGAGCATCCGCGTCTTCCCGCTGTCGAACTGGACCGAGCTGGACGTCTGGCGCTACGTCGAACGCGAGCGGATTCCCGTGGTGCCGCTGTACTTCGCGGCCCCGCGACCGGTGGTGGACCGCGACGGCGCGCTGATCATGGTCGACGACGACCGGATGCCGTTGAGCGAACAGCCGCGGGTCGAGCTGGTCCGCTTCCGGACCCTGGGCTGCTACCCGCTGACGGGTGCGGTGCGCAGCGAGGCGCGGACCGTGCCGGAGATCGTCGAGGAGATGCGGGGCGCGACGACGTCGGAGCGGCAGGGACGGGTGATCGACCACGACCAGAGCGGGTCGATGGAGCGCAAGAAGCGGGAGGGGTACTTCTGATGGAGCTCCTGCGGTTCATCACGTGCGGCAGCGTGGACGACGGGAAGAGCACGCTGATCGGGCGGCTGCTGTACGAGTCGAAGCTGCTCTACGCCGATCACCTCGCGGCGTTGGAGGCGGACTCGCGCCGGGTCGGCACGCGGGGCGGCGAACTGGACTTCGCTCTGCTGGTCGACGGGCTGGCCGCCGAACGGGAGCAGGGCATCACGATCGACGTGGCGTACCGGTTCTTCGCGACCGAGGCCCGGCGGTTCATCGTCGCGGACACCCCGGGGCACGAGCAGTACACGCGCAACATGGTCACCGGGGCCTCCACGGCCGATGCGGCGGTTCTGCTGCTCGACGCCCGGAAGGGTGTGCTCGCGCAGACGCGGCTGCACGCGCGGATCGCTTCCCTGCTGGGCATCCGGCACGTCGCGGTGGCCGTGAACAAGCTCGACCTCCTCGGGTATTCGCAGGAGGTGTTCGACGAGGTCTGCGGGGCGTTCGCGGAGTTCGCGCGTGACCTGGAGTTCGACGAGGTCACCTGTGTGCCGATGTCGGCGACCGAGGGCGTCAACGTGGTGGGGCGCAGCGAGCTCACGCCCTGGTACGACGGGCCGACGCTGCTGCAGTGGCTGGAGTCGGTGGCCCCGGCCGCGAGACGAGACGTCTCGTCTCGTTTCCTCGTGCAGTGGGTGAACAGGCCCGATGCGACGTTCCGAGGCCTGTCCGGGCGCGTGCTGGCGGGCACCCTGAGACGAGACGAGACGGTCCGTCTCGCCGGCCGGACCACCAGGGTCGCCCGGATCGTCACGATGGACGGCGACCTGGACGAGGCACCGACCGACAAGTCGGTCACCGTCGTCCTGGCCGACGACGTGGACGCGAGCCGGGGCGACGTCCTGGGCGCCGCGGACGATCCACCGGGAGTCGCGGACTCGTTCCAGGCGAAACTGGTCTGGCTGAACGAGACCGGACTGCTGCCCGGACGCCAGTACCTCGCCAAGATCGGCGCGCGCACGGTCGGCTTCACGGCGACCAAGTCGTTGGCGCTCAACGAGATCGGCACGGACAACGTGCACTTCGACGCACCCGTGCCGTACGAGGGCTACGCGACCAACCGCGACCTCGGGTCGTTCATCGTGCTCGACCGGCTGTCGAACGCCACGGTCGGCGCCGGAATGATCGACTTCGCGCTGAGCCCGTCGAACGTGCGCTGGCAGGCGCTCACCGTGGACAAGCACGCCAGGATCGCGCGCAACGGGCACCGGCCGTGCGTGGTGTGGCTGACCGGACTGTCCGGCGCGGGCAAGTCCACGATCGCGGACCTGGTCGAGAAGGCGCTGCACGCCGAGGGCAGGCACACGTTCCTGCTCGACGGCGACAACGTGCGGCACGGCCTCAACTCCGACCTCGGGTTCACCGACGCCGACCGGGTCGAGAACATCCGGCGCATCGCCGAGGTCGCCGCGCTGATGGTCGACGCCGGGCTGATCGTGCTGGTCTCGTTCATCTCGCCGTTCCGGGCCGAGCGGGCGCTCGCGCGGGACCTGGTCGGCGAGGACGAGTTCTGCGAGGTCTTCGTCGACACCCCGCTGGCCGTGGCGGAGCAGCGCGACCCGAAAGGCCTGTACCGCAAGGCCCGCAGCGGTCAGCTGGCGAACTTCACCGGCATCGACTCGCCCTACGAGGCACCCCTGGAACCCGAGGTGCGGCTCGACACGACGGCGTTGAGCCCGCAGGCCGCGGCCGAGGTCGTGCTCCAGCGGCTTCGTGCCCTCGGCGTCTGTTGAACGTTGTCCAAAATCGTGTACGTTCAGCTAGAACACGTTCTAGATTCGGGAGGCATCCGGTGCCGGACGAGGCGTGGTCGCAGTTCTGCCGGGCGTTGGAGAAGGCCGGCGACGTGGTGCTGTCCGACGGGGCGCCGGACACCCCGCTCGACCGCGCGGAGGGCTACCGGTACCTCGCCCGGCTGACGCGCGAGATGCTGTACTCCTGCCTGGACAACGCCGATCCCGACTTCCCGCGCTTCCACGAGCTCGACCTCGTGAAGATCGGCGCGGACAACCCGGACAACGTCTACCTGTCCGCGAACGTGCGCGGTGACCGGACGTACCGGATCACGGGCACCCGCGGCACCATCGCGTACTTCAGCATCGGCTCGAAGGCCAACCGGTACGCCAAGGACGGCACGATGGCGTCGACCGGGGAGCTGTCCGACGCCGACCTGACGATCGCGCCGGACGGCACGGTGGAGATCATCGCGAGCGCCGAACCCCAGCAGGGGAACTGGTTGCCACTCGCTCCCGACTCGACCAGTCTCGTGGTGCGCCAAACGTATCTCGACCGCACGACCGAGGTTCCCGGCCGGTGGCACGTGGAGCAGGTCGGCGGACCGGCCGAACCCGCTCCTCTCACCCCCGAGTTCCTCGCGAAGGCGTTGCAGCGGGCGGCTTTGTCGGTGCACGGCACCGCGGCCACGTTCGCACACTGGACGCGCACGTTCATGGCGCGTCCCAACGAACTACCCGACTTCGGCCAGGAGATGTTCCAGCGGGCGGGAGGCGACCCGGAGATCTTCTACCTGCACGGGTACTGGGTGCTGAAACCCGGTGAGGCGTGGGTGATCGAGACCGACGTGCCGGACTGCCCGTACTGGAACTTCCAGCTCGACAACTGGTGGATGGAGTCCCTCGACCACCGTCGCCGGATCACCGTCAACAAGCACACCGCGTCGCTGCGGGACGGCCGGCTGACGATCGTGGTGGCCGCCGAGGACCCCGGTACCGGCAACTGGATCGACACCTGCGGCCACAGCTCGGGCACGGCGCTGCTGCGCTGGCTCGGCGCGTCCGAACACCCGGTCCCGAAGTGCCGCGTGGTGCCCCTGGAGGAGGTCCGATGACGGTGACGACCGCGCTGAACGTCGCGGAACTGCTGGAGAAGGCCTCGGCCAAGACCGGGCTCACCGAGTTCGGCGACGACTGGTTCCGCGAGCCGCTCGACGTGCTCGTGCACAGCCTCAACACCGAGGCCGCGTTGTCCCCGCTGGGGTTCGAGCTGACCAAGCACCGGCTGACCGCGTTGCTGTCCGACCGGTTGCGGCTGCGCGCGTTGCAGCGGGCGAACCCCGAGGTGCTCGGGGTCGAGGTCCGCGTGGCCGCCGAGATCTGCGGTCTGCCGCGCACCGGTTCGACGTTGCTGCACCGGCTCCTGGCCGCGTCGCCGCAGGTGACGTCCACGCTGTCGTGGGAGGTCGCGTACCCGCTGCCGTTCCCCGGCGAGGGCCCGGACGCGGAGCAGCGCAAACGTCGTGCGCAGGAACGCATGCAGGTGTTCTCGCAGCTCTCCCCCGACTTCGGTGACCTGCACACCGTCGTGTGGGACGGGCCGGAGGAGGACGTGATCCTGCTGGACCGGACGTTCGTGTCGATGAGCTTCGACTCGTTCTACCGGGTGCCCACCTACGGCGACTGGCTGCGGTCTGCCGACCAGCGCTTCGCGTACCGCGAGCTGCGCGAGTGGTTGCAGGTGTTGCAGTGGCAGAACGTCGGTCGTTCGCTGCCGTGGGTGCTGAAGTCGCCGCACCACCTGACCGCGGTCGACACCGTGCTGGACGAGTTCCCCGACTGCAGGATCGTGATGACGCACCGCTCCCCGGTCAACGCCGTGCCTTCGTACGCGTCGATGGTGCGCGCGATGTCCTCGCAGTACAGCGAGAACGTCGATCCCGTCCACATCGGACGGTACTGGTCCGGGAGGTTCGCCACGACGCTGCGGGGTTTCGCCGAGGCCCGGTCGGCGCGCCCGGACCGGTTCGTGGACGTGCGGTTCGCCGACACCGTCAGCACACCACTCGAGGTCGCCCGCCAGGTGCTGGACGCGCTGGGCCTGCCCGCCGGTCCCGCCGACGACGCGGCGTTCGAGGCCTACCTGGCGCAGAACCGCACCGAACGGCACGGCTCGCACTCCTACGCGCCACAGGACTTCGGGCTCTCCGAGGACCGGCTGGCCCGCGACTTCGCCTTCTACTCGGAGGTCTACCTGTGATGCTGCAAGACGAGGTCGTGGTGATCACCGGCGTCGGCCCCGGCCTGGGCTCGAAGCTCGCCGTCCGCGCCGCCGCCGAGGGCGCGAAGGTCGTGATGGCCGCCCGGTCCGCCGACGTGATGAAGCAGGCGGAGAAGGACATCGCCGCCGCGGGTGGCGAGGCCGTCGGCGTGCAGTGCGACGTGCGCAGGCCCGACGAGGTGGCACGGCTGACCGAGACGGCCGTCGAGAGGTTCGGCACGATCACCGGCCTGGTGAACTCGGCGTTCGGGCACCCCGGCTGGTTCGACCTGCTGGAGACGCCGGAGAAGGCGGTCCGCCGGTCGATGGACATCATCCTGTTCGGCGCGCTGAACGTGACGCGAGCGGTGGTGCCGCACATGAAGGCCGCCGGGCGCGGCTCGATCGTCAACGTCGGCACGATGACCACCCGCAAACCGATGCGCGGCGAGGGCGGGTACGCCGTGGCGAAGGCCGCGATGGCGACCGCGACCCAGTTCCTGGCGCTGGAGCTCGGCGAGCACGGCATCCGCGCGAACCAGGCCGTGATGGGGTGGCTCGACGGACCGGGTGTGCGCTTCTACCTGAAGTTCACCGCCGAGGCGCGCGGGATCACCGAGCAGGACGTCTACGACGAGATCGCCGCCCGCAACCCGCTGGGCCGCATCCCGACCGACGACGCCTGCGCCGGAGCGGTGCTGTACCTGTTGTCCCGGCACGCCTCCGAAGTGACCGGTGCCGTGCTCGACGTCAACGGCGGGGAGTACATGCCGGCATGAGCGAGCACCTGATCGAGTCCGTGGTCGTGGAGATCGACGCGCCCGCCGCGTTCGTGTGGGAAGTTCTGCTCGACTACCCGCACTATCCACAGTGGAATCCGTACACCCGGGCGGTCGCCACGACACTGGAGGTCGACTCGCCGATCGACCTGACGCTGCCCAAGCCCGACGGCAGCGACGGCACCTGGGTGAGCCGGGAGTACGTCCGCGTCGTGGAACCGCCCCGGCTGCTGCGCTACGACACCGGGGACACGTTCCCGGGACTGCTCGGGGTGCGCGACCAGGTGATCACGCCGCTGTCGGACGACCGGTGCAGCTACCGGACGTTCGAGACGTTCACCGGCAAGTACGCGGACGTCGTCTTCGCAGCTCAGGGAGAGTACGTGAAGACCGGTTTCGACTCGGTCGCGCACGCACTGCGCAAGCGCGTCGAAGCGCTGGTGGCGGGTGAGTAGTTGTACCGATGCCGCCTCCGACCGGTAGCGGCACTCTCGACGTGTGACCGAAATCGACCGTGGCCGCCTCGCCGCACTGGCCGGGTTCGCCACCACCGCCGTCCTGCTCGTGCTGACCGTCGTCGCCTTCCAGACCAACGCCATGAACTCGTTCGGCTGGCAGGGCGGCGAGTACGCGTACTCGTTCATCTGGATCGCGCTCGGCTCCGCGCTCGCCGGGATCCTCGTCAAGGTGGCCGCGCCCGCACCGTGGCGTTCCGCCGGGACGGGCATGGTGCTGGCCGGCACCGTCGGCGTGGTCGTCGTGATCACGCTGTTCGCGGCGTTCCTGTGGGCGATCTCGAACTTCGCCGGCTAGGACCTAACCGACCGACAGGCCGCGCAAGGCCGTCGCGATCTGCTCGCGATGACCGTCCAGCGCCTCCCGCGTCAGTCCCGCGACCGTCGCCCTGGCGATGTCGTCGGTCGCCACCTTGAGCACCGCGCTCATCGCGGCGGCCTGCACCCGGACGTCGATCGCGTCGGCCGAGCGGCCCAGGCGCCGCGCGAGCACCTCCGCGAGCGCGTCCTCGGCCCGTTCGCGCAGCATCAGGTAGGCGGCGCGCAACGCACGTTCGCCGTGCGTCAGCCGCACGACGGCCAGGACCGCCTCGATGTCCTCGTCGGACGCCACGTCCAGCAGCGGGCTGTAGGCCTCGCGCAGGTGGTCGACCAGTTCGAGTTCGCGTGGCCAGGCCCGCACCACCACGCAGAAGGCGTCGACCATCTTCGCGAGCAGCGGTTCGACGCAGCTCTCCTTGTGCGGGAAGTAGCGCCAGAACGTGCGTTCGGAGACGCCCGCGGCCTGCGCGATCTGCTCCCCCGACGTGGCGGCGACGCCCTGCTCGGCGAAGAGCCGGACCGCGTGGCGGGAGAGGTCGAGGCGCTGACGCTGACGTTGCTCGTCGCTGACCGGCGGCCGGCCACGGCGAGGCTTTTCTGTCGCAACGTCCGTCATCGGGTGATTCAAGCACGTCACCCGCCCGGATCTTTATTGGCACCATCTGCCATTAAGCGCTACGGTCGGTGCATGAGCATTGACGCAGAGCGCCTGAAGCTGCCGTTGGCCAGGCCGAACGTCCTCGATCTCGCCCCGCTCTACGAGGTGCTGCGACGAGAGGCTCCGATCGCGCCCGTGACGACGCCCGCGGGAGACCCCGCGTGGCTCGTGACCCGGTACGAGGAGGTCCGCCTCCTGCTGGGTGACAAGCGCTTCGGCCGCTCCCACCCCGAACCGGACAAGGCCTCCCGCATCTCGACCTCCGCCGTCCAGGACGGCCCGACCGGCGAGTACGCGACCGAGGAGGCCGACCACACGCGCATGCGCCGCCTGCTCACCCCGGCGTTCTCGGCCAAGCGGATGCGGATGCTGGGCGAGAACATGGAGAGGCTGGTCGACGCCTGCCTCGACCAGCTGGTCGCCGAGCACGAGAAGACCGGTGTGGTCGACCTGCACCGCGGTCTCGCGTTCCCGCTGCCCGTCGCGATGATCTGCGGGCTGCTCGGCGTGCCGGAGGAGGACAACGAGCTGTTCGCGTCGCTGTCCGAGCGGATGGCGAGCACCGAGATCGGCGAGGAGGCCCACCAGGCGCGCGAGGAGTTCTTCCGCTACATGGTCGGGCTCGTCGAGGGCAAGCGCGGGCAGCTCGGCGAGGACGTGATCTCCGACCTCGTGCGCGCGCAGGCCGAAGACCCGTCGTTCGACTACGTGCAGATGGTCCGGCTGTGCGTCGGCCTGCTCTTCGCGGGCCACGAGACCACGGTCAACCGCATCGGCCTCGGCGTGCTGTTCCTGCTCACGGACCGTTCCCGCTGGGACGCTCTCGTCGCCGACCCGGACGGCCGCGTCGACGCGGTGGTCGAGGAGGTCATGCGGCTCGGCGCCCCCGGCGACCTCGGCCTGCTGCGGTACGCGAAGGAGGACGTCGAGCTCGCGGGGGTGACCATCCGCGCCGGCGACGCGCTGGTCCTCTCGACCAACGCGGCCAACCGCGACGTGACCGTGTACTCCGACGCGGAGGAGTTCAACCCGGACCGTCCGGAGAGGACACACCTCGGGTTCGGCCACGGCGCGCACTTCTGCATCGGCGCGTCCCTCGCCCGCACGGAGCTGCGGGTCGTGTTCTCCGCGCTCGCCAAGCGCCTGCCGCGGATGCGGCTCGCGAAGGAGCTCGACCAGCTCCAGGTCCGCGCGACGCTCACCGGCGGCGTGGCCGAGCTGCCCATCACCTGGAGGTCGGCGTGAACATCGTGGTGGACCAGGGGAAGTGCGTCGGGGCCGGGCAGTGCGTGCTGGCCGCGGACGACGTGTTCGACCAGCGCGACGACGACGGTCTCGTCGACCTGCTGGACGCGAGCCCGCCCGCGGAGCGCCTGGCCGACGTCCGGCACGCGGCGGCGGTGTGCCCGGCGTCGGCCATCGCGGTCTCGGAGTGAGGTGGGGCCGGACCGGTGGCGCGCGCACCGGTCCGGCTCACTGCTTCATGAGCGGCTCGGTCAGCTTCACGCCGTCCAGTCCGCCCACGAAGCAGTGGATGAGGCGGTCCGAGCTGCGGTACCCGTTCTCCGTCTTCACCTTCCACGCCTCCGCGGTCGGGATGATCACCCAGTACCGCAGGGTCTTCTCCTTGTCCTGCCCGTTCACCTCGGCGGACAGGAACGTCCGCGTGCACTCGGTCCCGCCGATCTTGGTGAGCTGCTCGGCGCCGGGGTACGGCACGTCCTTCTCGATCTCGGTGTTCGCGAGGACGGTGTCGAGCAGCTCGACGTCGTGCTCGGCGTAGCAGCCGACGCGGTCCTTGCTCTGGATCTTCGCGGCGCCCTTCGCGGGCAGCCAGGTGAGGCAGGAGTCGCGGAACGCCATGGACAGCGTGCCGTCCTTCAGGTCGCCGTCGGGGCCGATGGTCAGGACCGGTTGCATGGCGGCGGTGCTCGCGGGGCCGTCCGGCGTGCCCAGGCCCCAGCTGGTGAACAGCGGCTTGAACACGGTGGAGTACACCAGGACCAGCGCGCCGACGAGGAACAGCGGGACGAGCGTCGCCGAGAGGATCAGGCCCACCGGGCGTTTGCGGGGCGGTGGCACGGCTACGGACGGGGCCGGGCCGAACTGGCCGATGGAGATCGGGCCGGACGAGGGCGCGAACGGGCCGCTCCCTGGCCGCGGCACGCTGATCGTCGGCCTGCTGTCGACCACGGGGCCGGTGACCACCGGCGGTCTGGCCGGGTGGAGCTCCGCGACGGCCAGGGCGTGCTCGATCAGCCTGTGCGCCCGTCCGACACCGAGGCGGCGGGCCGGATCGGGCTCCATCAGGCCGGTGATCAGCTCGCCGAGCGGACCCGTCACGCGGGGCACCGGGCGTTCGTTCATCACCGCGAGGATCGTCGCCGAGGTGGTCGGGCGGTCGAACGCGCCGCGACCCTCCACGGCGAAGAACAGCGTGGCGCCCAACGCCCACAGGTCCCACGCGGGTGAGGCCTCGCCGCCCGCGAGGCGTTCCGGGGACATGTAGGCGGGTGAGCCGATCAACGTGCCGGTCGCGGTCAGGCGGGGGTCGTCGAGCGACTGGGCGATGCCGAAGTCGGTGAGCTTCGCGGTGCCGCGGCCGGGCACCATCACGTTGCCGGGCTTGACGTCGCGGTGCACGACGCCGGACGAGTGCGCCGCCTCCAGCGCGCCGAGCAGCTGCCGGGCCAGCGTGGCGGCCTCGCGCGTGCCGAGCGGTCCGTCGAGGTCGACCGACTCCTCCAGCGTCGGGGCGTTGATCAGCTCCATCACGATGAACGTCTGGTCGTCCTCGGAGATGAGGTCGTAGACGGTGACGACGGCGGGGTCCTGGAGACGGCTCGCGATGCGTGCCTCGCGCAGCACCCTTTCCTGGTACACGGCGCGTTCCGCCGCCGGCACTCCCCCGGGCAGCAACAGTTCCTTGACTGCGACGTCGCGGCCGAGGACGGTGTCCTCTCCCAGCCACACGGCCCCCATGCCGCCCCGGCCCAGCTCGCGGACCAGCCGATAGCGTCTGTTGCCCACCTCGCGCATGCGCGGAAGTCTGTCACCCGGTCCGGTGACGTACACCGGCAGCGTCATCTGACGGGCGCGACCGCCGGAAGGCCCCGCCTAACGTCGCGCGGCGTGAGACGACTGACGAAGCTGTTGGCCACAACCCTGCTCCTGACCGGACTGGCGCCACTCGCGCCGGCGTCGGCGAGCACCCCGAACTGCGCCGCGGTCGCGGTCACCGCACCGGCCGGCGCGAAGATCGAGTCCGTGGACGCCGTGAGCCGGGACGCGCACTGCGAGATCACCGTGACGCTCACGCACACCGACGACCACGTGAAGGTCGTCGTCGGACTGCCCCAGAACTGGACGGGTCGGCTGCAGGGCGTCGGTGG
This sequence comes from Lentzea sp. NPDC055074, assembly GCF_053608005.1. Taxonomy (NCBI): domain Bacteria; kingdom Bacillati; phylum Actinomycetota; class Actinomycetes; order Pseudonocardiales; family Pseudonocardiaceae; genus Lentzea; species Lentzea sp. NPDC055074. The sequence goes on along the minus strand of NZ_JBSGUQ010000005.1, from coordinate 63,337 downwards.
CAGCGCGTACGCCGCCGGGGACACCGGAGCACCGTTCGCCCAGGCGTTGAAGGACGGCTACGCGGCCGTCACGACCGACGCGGGTGTGCTCGACGGGCTCAACACGAGCTGGGCCGTCAAGAACGGCGAGCTCGACCAGACGCTGCTGACGAACTTCGCGAGCCGGTCGGTGCACGAGGCCGCGGGCATCGCGAAGCAGGTGGTGCGCAAGCACTACCAGCGTTCGGTGACGTACTCCTACTGGAACGGCTGCTCGACCGGCGGCCGCCAGGGGTACATGGAGGCGCAGCGGTTCCCCGACGACTACGACGGCGTCCTCGCCAACGCGCCCGCCGTGAACTGGGCCCAGTTCGCCGTCGCGACGCTCTGGCCGCAGACCGTGCAGAACCAGGACGGGCACGTCCTCGGCAACTGCGTGCTGGACGCGTTCCGCAAGGCGGCCGTGGAAGCCTGCGACGCGAACGACGGCGTCACCAACGGCATCGTCGACCGCCCGGACCGGTGCAGCTACGACCCGCGCCAGCTCATCGGCAGGAAGATCCTCTGCGAGGGTGACGAAGTCGTCGTGACGAAGGCCGACGCCGACGTCATGCGCAAGATCTGGGACGGCCCGACCGACGAACGAGGCCGCAACCTGTGGCCCGGCCTGCCGAAGGGCGCCGACCCGGTGTGGCTCGCGGGCACGATCCCCGGTTTCCCGGCCCCCGGCTTCCCCGTCGCGGCGCAGTGGGTGCAGAGCTTCCTGCTGAAGCAGCCCGGTTTCGACACCTCGAAGCTCACCTACGCGCAGTTCCGCGACCTGTTCCGCCAGTCGGTGCGCGAGTTCGACGACGTCATCGGCACCTCGGACACGAACCTCTCGGCGTTCCGGCGCTCGGGCGGCAAGCTGATCACGTTCGTCGGCACCAACGACCAGCTGATCCCGCCCGGCGGCACGCTGAAGTACCGCGACGCGGTCGAGCGGCGCATGGGCCACGTGAACGACTTCTACCGCCTGTTCACCGCTCCCGGCGTCGACCACTGCTTCGGCGGCGCCGGCGCGCAGCCCACGAACGCCCTGGGCCAGCTCGTCGACTGGGTCGAGCGCGGCAAGGCACCGGCGACGCTGACCGCCGCCACCGCCGACTCCACCCGCGACCTGTGCGCGTACCCGAAGACCTCCCGGTACGTCCACGGTGACCCGAAGGCCGCGTCCAGCTACCGCTGCGTCTGAGCCAGAAGACCCGACAGGGCCCGGTTCCCCCCGCCGGGCCCTGTCCGCCTGCCTCAGGAAGGCTCGTCCGCCAACCAGGTCGACGTCGTGGAACGTCCCCGGGCAGGTGCTGGTGATGCGCGGCGACGTGGTCGACGCCGATCTGCTGGAGCTCATCCGTTCCTGACGGCGGTGCCGGGCGCGAGCGGCCCGTCCGTCACTCGTACCACTCGCGGGACCACCGGTCGCGGCGCTCCTGCTCGCGGTCGATCCAGTCACTGCCCTCCGCCGCCACGGCCTCGAGGATCGGCAGGGCGGCGTCGATGCCGGAGGTCTGCGTCGCCACGAGGAACAGCTCGGTCTCGTCCTCCAGCACGGAGTCGTTGGCGTTGCGGAAGTTCTCCGCGACGACGGTGATGTCGCGGCCGTTGACCAGGGTGAGGCGGAACCTGCGGCTGCGCAGCCGTTCGACCTCCCTGGCGCCCTCGCCCACGCCTCGGGTGGCGCGCATGCCCACCTCGCTGACGCTGGCGGACGCGAGGGCGTCGTAGCGGAAGAGGTTGCGGCGTTCGTTGCGCGCCTCGCCGGTGAGGAAGTTCAGCTGCACCCGCGTCTCCCGGACACCGCTGCGGGTGAGCAGGAAGATCTGCACCTCGTAGTGCGAGAACCGCGGCGGGCCGTGCGGCACCCTGGCGCGCCTCGCGCCGTCCGCTCCCTCGGTCATGACCACGTGCGTGACCAGGTCGTGCGTCGAGAGGTTGTTGCGCCGCACCAGGTCGTTCTTCAGGCACACCTTGTCCATCGACAGCCACCGGGCCATCTCGGCGTCGGACGGGCGGTCGGCCAGCACCCGCACCCACTCCTCGTAGGCCTGGGTCTCGGCGGCGAAGATCTGCTCGTCGTGCGCACGGGCCAGCGAGCTCATCTTCCGCAGACCGCGGATCTTCGTCAGCCCGTTCGCGGTGAAGAAGCAGCCGGGGCCCAGGAAGATCGCCGCGCCGGCGCCACCGGCGAAGACCAGCACGACCAGGCCGGCGATGGCGACGCCCACGCCCACGCGGTACAGCGCGGTGTCGCGTTCCGGTGACCGCACGGAGGTGTGGAACAACGCGTTGGTGCTCCAGCCCTCCGCCACCTTGCCGGCGTGCCAGCGCGCGAGCCAGCTCACCGCGCCCGCCGAGACCTGCGCGTTGCCGTAGAGGTCGACGAAGCGCCGCTTGAGGTGCGCCCTGATGCCGCCCGTGTAGCCGGGCCAGTCCCCGGCGACGTGCGGCCGCGCCTCGCTGAACCGGGTGTCGACGATCCGGTGGATCTCCTCGACGAACGCGGTGGACACCCAGTGCCCCGGTGACCGCGGCTCCGGCTGGTACGGCGGCGAGACGACCTGACTCATCCGGATCTGGCTCCACATCGCCGCCCCGGCCCGCCACGCGCCGTGGTGGACCATGACGATGGCACCGCCGATGACCAGCGGCAGGGCGAGCAGCACACCGGGCAGCGACGTGCCGGCGAAGCTGCTGGTCAGGCCGAGGAAGGCGGCGAACCCGCCGAAGATGACCGGCAGCCAGTTCCGCTGTTCGGGCTTGGTCTCGGCCGCGATGTAGGGCCGGGGCGGCGCGGGCTCCGGTTCGAAGAACTTCCAGGCCCGCTGGACCCGGCTGTTCGACATCCGCTGCGACACGACGCGGTGGGAGTAGACGTTCTCCAGGGCGGCCTGCGTGACGCCGTCCTGGATCGTGGCCAGGTGCTGGGTGATCTCGTCCTGGCGGTCGGGGTGCAGCGAGCCGAACGCCGCGAGGAGCTCGTCCACGTTCTCGCGGGGCCGGTGCGCTCCCGTCACACCGCGCACGAGGTGCAGCAGGCGCCACACGACGGTGAACGCCTCCTGCCACGCGTCGTCGGGTAACGACTGGGCGATCTTGCGCGCGTCGCGGACGTTCTTGAACAGCTCGCCGCCCACCTCGCCGCAGGACCGTCCGCTGACGACGGAAAGCGCGTAGTAGTAAGCCCTTTGCGTGGTGACGTGGCCGTCGCGCAGCAGGTCGCCGAAGAGGCGTTCGGCCTGGCGCGGGACACCGGCGGCGAGGAAGTTGCGCGCGACGTCGTTGCGGCGCTCGGGCGGGTCGCCGTGGTTGACCTGGTAGATCGCCTCGACGTGGAACGCCGTGTCGCCGTAGTTGACGGCGTTCTGCTGACCGACGGTGGCGCCCGGCTCAGCGACGTTGTGGTTGCCCCACTGCGGTGGGTAGGTCATCGGTTCTCCCGCGTCACGTTCATGGTGAAGGCGCCGGTGTTCACACCGTTCTGCTGGCCGACGGTGGCGCCCCGCCTCGCGACGTTCTGGTTGCGGACCGGCGGCAGGTGCCCGGCCTGGTCCGGAGTGGTCTTCGGGTCCTCGTGGATCGCGGCGGCCAGGGCGACGGTGAAGGCCGCCGCGGTGCGCGCGGCCCGCCGTTGACCGCCCCTGCCGTCCGTCACGGACTTGCTGCCGTCTGCGTGGTCGCTGATGCCACGCACCGTCGCCGTGCCGACCCGGCCCGCGAGGTGCGCCGCCGAGGCGAACCCGGCGCTCTCCATCTCGACCGCGACGGCGTCGTTGTAGTTGCGGTGCAAGGCTTTCGCCACCGGCGACGTCGCGGAGTCCAGCACCACGTCACCCGCGGCGATCGGCTCGAAGTAGACCTCCGGGCTCGCCCCGCCGAGCGGCGCGCACCAGGCGCGGGTCCGGCGGATCCGGTGCGCGAGCTGCTCCAGGTCGTGCGAGATCTCCCACGACCGCGGCCGCGCGAGGAACCCGGCGTCCTCGCTCCTGCCGCCGTGGTAGGCGTAGACCTTGGTCGCCACCACGACGTCGCCGATCGCGAGCCTCGGCCGCAGCCCACCGGCGATCCCGGTGAACAGCACCGCGGTGGGCTCGAACTCGGCGATGGCCCGCTCGGTGAGCGTGGCCGCCGCCAGCGTCCCCTGCCCGGTCACGCCCAGCGCGACCTGCCGGCCGGCGACCGTGCCGACGTCGAACAGGGTGCCCTGGGCGTGCCGGTGCTCGTGGACGTCCACGAGGTGCTCGAGCACCGCGTCCTGCTCGACCGGCAGGGCGGTCAGAATCACGATCATCGTTTCACTCCAACACGATCCCGCGCTCGCGGGACTTCTGTGCGCACGACGGAAGAGCGGAGGGCGAGTCCGCGGCACGGCCGGGTCGTTCAGGTGGAGGAGCGAGGGGGCTCGGAGCATCAGCCCGAGGCGCGGAGGAGACTAACCCCGGCGCACGTTTCGCGTCAAACATTTCTTCGAGGTATTCGCCGGCGTCCGGAATGGACACTCAGAGACGGCGAAAGTGGACATCCGCAACGGATTCCACTCGGCAACGAAAACCGAACCGGTTGACGACCGCGTCCGAGACGATGGCCCGGTGGTCGAAGGCGACCTCGGTCGTGACGTTGAAGAAGTCGGCCAGGGAGATCCAGTTCGCGGAGTCGGCGTCGCCCCCTCGTCTCGGGGCCGGGGCTCCGGCCAGGTAACCGTGGAACGCGACGCTCTCGATGGGACCTCTCGGGTCGCGTCCCGGGGTCTTGTAGGAGCCGAAGCGTTTGAGCCTGTCACCGGGAACCGTCAGGCCGGCCTCCTCGGTCAGCTCCCGGGTCGCGGCGTCGGCCACGCGCTCCCCCGGCTCCACGAAGCCGCCCGGGAGCGCCAGGGCACCCCGGAACGGGGGTTTTCCTCTGTGCACCAGGAGAACCGCCAGGGTGCCTTCGCGTTTGGTGAACAGCACCACGTCCGCCGTCAGGCGACCACGAGGTGGGTGCGGGTCGTCGTCCATGAGGCGAGCGTAGGTTATTGTCAGATCGACATCAAGTGTGTTGTCTCAACAGATCTGTTATTACAAGCCAATTGTCATTCTGACACGAAGTACGCGGAGGCCGGAGACCCGGCCTCCGCGGGCCGGTCAGACGCGCTGGAGCGCCTTGGGGTACAGCCAGCTGCCGGGCGTGTCCTCGGCCGGGTTCGTGTAGTAGTCGCGGACGGCCTCCACGTACTCCTGCACGCTGATCGCGCCGTCGCCGTCGGTGTCGAGGTGCGTGAACGCCCTGCCGCAGTCCTCCGGGGACAGACCGCGCGCCGTCAGCAGGACCCGGAACTCCCCGGCGTCGACGCGGCCGTCGCCGTTCGTGTCCATGAGGTCGAGCAGGGACTGGACGACCTCGAGGAAGTCCATGTTGATCGGGCCGCCCTCGACGAACGCCTCGGTCATGGCGTCGCGGTACTCCACCGGGCCGACCTTGCCGTCCCGGTCGGTGTCGCAGTGGTCGGCCAGCATCTCCCAGAAGCGGTCGTAGGCCTCCACGAGGTCCCGGCCGCGTTCCGAGGACGCCGGTTCGCCGAACGCCTGCAGCAGCCGGTTGGCCAGCGCGTAGATGTCCGCGAGTTCGATGACGCCGTTGCCGTTGACGTCGTAGTGGGCGAAGGTCGAGTCGATCCTGTGCTGCAGCACCTGCTTCATGACCACCGACTCTGATGAGGCCGCCTCGCGCGCGCAACGCGCGTCCCCCTGCCGGGTGGTGATCTTCAGCCGCACGGTACCGGCCGGGCCCGTTCGGCGGCACCTCCGCAGAGGCGGTATAGTTATACCGGCACCCGCTGATGGAGGAACACGTTGATCGAGCTCAAGTCCCCCGCCGAGATCGAACGCATGCACGTCACCGGCCAGTTCATCGCGGAGGTGCTCGACGAGCTCTCCACGAAGGCCGCCGTGGGCGTGAACCTGCTCGACCTCGAGCACCACGCCCGTCACATGATCGAAGAGCGTGGCGCGGTGTCCTGCTACTGGGACTACTCACCGTCGTTCGGGCGCGGCCCGTTCCGCAACGTGACCTGCCTCGCCGTCAACGACGCGGTGCTGCACGGCCTGCCCAAGAGCTACGTGCTGCGGGACGGCGACGTGCTGACCATGGACATCGCCGTCCTGATCGACGGCTGGGCGGCCGACTCGGCCATGACCGTCATCGTCGGCACGCCCCGCGAGGAGGACCAGCGCCTGGTCCACGCCACCGAGGTGGCGCTCGCGGCCGCGATCGAGGTCGCGCAGGCGGGCAACAAGCTCGGGGACATCTCGGCGGCCATCGGCGAGGTCTGCGGCAGGTTCGGCTACACGCCCAACCTGGAGTTCGGCGGGCACGGCATCGGCCGCACCATGCACGAGGCACCGCACGTGGCGAACAACGGCCGGCCCCGGCACGGCATGAAGCTCAAGCCCGGCCTGACGATCGCGATCGAACCGTGGCTCGCCGCGACGACCGACCAGATCATCTACGACGAGGACGGCTGGACGTTGCGCTCGGCCGACGGCTCGCGCACGGCGCACTCGGAGCACACCGTCGCGATCACCGAGGACGGCCCGCTCGTGCTGACCCGCCGCAAGAGCGAGCTCAAGGCGCAGACCGGCTCCGACACGTCTCAGGCGCGTCTGCCCCAGTCCTGAGACCGGTGGTCACGGTCGGCACCCTCGGGTGACCGTGCAGTGGGCTGCGGGAAGGGCACCACAGCACCCACTACAGGCGCTCCAGCATCGTCCGGACGGCGGACGCGATGAGTTCCGACGGTGAGCCGGTGCCGTAAGGAGAGGGGATCTCCCGCAGTGCGGCGCGATGCCCCTCCACGTCGTCGAGCCACGCCAGCACCGAGCCGCCGACCAGCGGGCCAGGAGGAACGAGCGTGCCGAACGTGCCCTCGATCTCCGGGCGTTCGGTGCTGCGCCGCACGACCACAACCGGCCGTTTGAGCACGCTCACCTCCTCCTGGATGCCGCCCGAGTCCGAGACGATCACGGCGGACCCGTGGGCCAGGGCCAGGAACGCGCGGTACGGCTGCGGTTCGATCACCTGCAGGCCGTGCAGCAGGCTGTCGAGGCCGAACGCGGTGACGCGTTGCGCGGTCCGCGGGTGCAGCGGCAGCACGACCGGCAGCGGCAACGCGCCGAGCTCGCGCAGGACGATCTCCAGGTTGCCCGCGTCGTCCACGTTCTCCGGGCGGTGGATCGTGGCGAGGACGTAGCGGTCGCGCTTGAGGCCCAGGTCGCCGAGGACCACGTCCTCCTCGTCCTCGGTGGGCAACGCGTGCGCCAGCGCCTCGACGACGGTGTTGCCGGTGACGGCGATGCGGCTGTCCGCCACGCCCTCGCCCAGGAGGTTGTCGCGGTTCAGCGGCGTGGGCGCGCAGCACAGGTCGGAGAGGTGGTCGATGAGCACGCGGTTGTGCTCCTCCGGCATCGCCCGGTCGTAGCTGCGCAGGCCCGCCTCCACGTGCACCAGCGGCACGTCGCAGGCGTTGGCCGCCAACGCTCCCGCGAGCGCGGAGGTCGTGTCGCCCTGCACGATCACGGCACCCGGCCGGTGCGCGGTCAGCACCTCGTCCACGGCCGAGACGGCGCGGCCGAGCTGGTCGCCCCGGCGCAGCCCGCCGAGCTCCAGCTCGTGGAAGGCGCCCGGGTCCGGCACATCGCGGCGGATGAGCGAGTACATCGAGCGGTCGTAGTGCTGGCCGGTGTAGATCATGGTGCACGCGCTGCCGAAGTGTTCGACGAGCGGCGCGAGTTTGATCAGTTCGGGCCTGGTGCCGCAGACGATCGTCACGCTGTTCGTTTCCCGCACCGCGGCAAGGTACTTCATCGATCTTGACGATTCCGGCGAAATCCCGCACACGTTCACTCGAAAGAGTTGTCTGGGATATCGCTCGAAAGTGTTGCGCCCCAAGCGTGTCGTAGTGTCCGCGCTCATGTCCGGTCATCTGGCACTTGCGGTGTCCACTGTGCTCTACGGCCTGGGGATAGTCGCGCAGACCGTCGCCGCGCGGAGGGCCGACGAGCGTCCCGGCACCGGGGTGGGGCTGCTCGCCCGCCTGGCCTCCGACCGGTTGTACCTGCTCGGGTTCTCCGGTCAGGTGGGCGGTTTCCTGTTCGCGTTCCTGGCCCGCGAGGATTTGCCCCTCTACCTGGTGCAGGCCGGGTCGTCGTGCGCGGTCGGCCTCGCCACCGTGATCGGTGTGGTGGCGCTGGGCTGGCGGATCCGGCGCGTCGAGATCGCGGTGCTGGTGGTGATGGCGTGCGGTCTGCTGCTGCTGACGGGGGCGGCGGCGCCGTCCACGGCCCGTGAGCTCCCGCTGGTGCCCGCGTTGGTGGTGCTGGGGCTGCTGACTCTCGCGGTGCTGCCGCTGGCGCGCACGTTCAAGGCCATGACGCCGGTGCTCGCCGGCGTCGCGTTCGCCGTGGTCGCGGTGGCCGCGCGCAACGTCGCCGGCAAGCCGGTGCTCGACCTGGTGCTGCATCCGCTGACCTGGGTGATGGTGCTCGCCGCGTTCGTCGGGCAGGCGTGCCTCGCCTCGGCGTTGCAGCGCACTTCGGCCACGTCCGCGGTGGCGTCGATGGACGCGACCACCGTCGTGATCAGCTCGGCGGCCGGGCTCGCGCTGATGGGCGACCAGATCGCGGCCGGGCGCGAGTGGTGGGTCGTGCTGGGCGTGGTGCTCGTGGTGTCCGGTGTGCTGGTGCTCGGGTCCGTCGCGCAGAAGCCCGCTCAGGACCTGGTCTCCGCCAGAGGTGAGCGGTGAGGCCCGTCGCCAGTGTGTCGCTGGACCTCGACAACCTGTGGGCGTACCTGCGCACGCACGGCGACCCCGGCTGGGAGAGCAGGCCGAGCTTCCTGCCGTCCGCGGTGCCGCGTCTGCTGGACGTCCTCGGTGAGCAGCGGCTGACCACCACGGTCTTCGTGGTCGGCGCGGACGCGGAACGGAACGACGGCGCCGAGGCGGTCGCGTCGATCGTCGCGGCCGGGCACGAGGTCGCGAACCACTCCTTCTGGCACCAGCCGTGGCTGCACCGGTTCTCCGACGAGGAGGTCGAGAAGGAGGTCCTGCGCGCCGAGGAGGCGATCACGGCCGCCGGTGCTCCGCAGCCGGTCGGGTTCCGCGGACCGGGGTACAGCGTCACGCCCGCGTTGCTGGACGTCCTGCAGCGGCGCGGTTATCTCTACGACGCGAGCGTGCTGCCGACGTGGATCGGGCCGCTGGCCCGCGCTTACCACAACCGGTCGGCCGGCTCGACCGACGGCGGCGAGGACCTGTTCGGCGGGTTCGGCAAGGTCCGCGCGCCCAACACCGCGTACCGCTGGCGGGACGGGCTGGTCGAGCTGCCGGTGACGACGATGCCGTTGCTGCGCGTGCCGATCCACGGCGCGTATCTGCTGCAGCTGCACCAGATCTCCCCTCGCCTGGCTCGCGGGTACTTCCGCACGGCGTTGCGGTTGTGCCTGGCGCGCAAGGTCTCCCCGTCGTTGCTGCTGCACCCGACCGACGTGCTGTCCGGTGCCGAGGCGCCCGGGATGGAGTTCTTCCCCGGCATGGCCGTGCCCGGAGCCGAGAAGGTCGCGCTGCTGGGCTGGGTGTTGTCGTTGCTGCGCAAGCACTTCGACGTGGTCGGCACCGGCGAGCACGTCGCGCGGATCTCGGGTTCCCCGTTGCGCGAACGGGATCCGGTCGCATGTGGCTGACGGTCCTGCTGCGCGTCTTCGCCTGCGGGACGGTGGCGCTCGCGCCGCTGGAGGGGTACCTGCTGCAGGTGCACGGGCAGTCGGCCAAGGTCGTACCCGCACTGTTGATCGGTGTGTGGCTGTTCTCCCTTTGGCGGCACCGGCGTCTGCCCGCGCCGCATCCGCTGCACCTCGTGGTCGCGTTGCTCGCGGTGGTGCTGCTGTCGACCTCCGCGGTGCACGTGGCCGAGCCGTTCACGCTGGAGTACCTGGTGCGGTGGGTGCCGTTCCTGGTGATCGCGGTGGTGCTCGCCGACGTGGCCGCGCGGGAGGTGCCGGTGCGCGCGCTGCTCGCGGCGACGGCGGCCGGTGCGGTCGTGGCGGCGGCGGGCGGGCTGCTCAGCGTGGCCGGCGGCTCGTTGCGCGCCACCGGGCCGTTGGAGGATCCCAACGACCTGGCGTTCTTCCTCGTGGCGGCGTTGCCGTTGCTGGTCGCGCTGCCCGCCAGAGGCTGGTCGCGGATCGTGCTGCTGGTGCTGGGCGCGGTGCTGGTGGCCGGTGCCGCGGCGACGTTCTCGCGCGGCGGCGGGATCGCGCTGGCCTGTGCACTGGTGTGGCTGATCGTGCGCCGGGCCCTGCCGGTGCGCGCGGTGGTCGTGACGGCGGCGGTCGCGGGGGTGGCGGCGCTGGCGTTCGCGACGACCGCGCAGGCCGAGCTTTCCCGGGCGTTCCAGGAGAAGAGCCACATCGCGGGCACGAACGCCGACACGCGGATGCTGCGCTGGCAGGCGGCCTCGCGGATGCTCGCCGACGACCCGGTGCTCGGCGTCGGGCCGGGCGGGTTCCGGCAGCAGTACGCGGCGGCCGGGAACAACGCCGAGATCGACGAGCAGACCCCGGTGGCGCACAACCTCTTCCTCGAAGTCGCGGCCGAGCTCGGGGTGCCCGGGTTCGTGCTGCTCGTCGCGTTCGTGGCGGTCGGGTTCGTGGCGAGCGAACGGGCGTTGCGGCGCGGGACGGACTGGCGTGAGGCCGTGGCCGTGCAGGCGGGGCTGATCGCCGTGCTCGTCGCCTCGATCTTCCTGTCCGAGCAGTACTACCTGCCCCTGTGGTCGCTCGTCGCCATCGCCGTCGCGATCGAGCGGCGTTCAGTTGAGGAGCCCCGATGCGCGTTCTCCACGTGATCAGCGAGATGGGCGCGGGCGGTGCGGAGTCGCTCGTGGCCGGCATGGCCCTGGCGGGCGGTGACGTCGGCTGGGAGTCCGCGGTGGCGTCCGGCGGCGGGTTCCGCGCCGAGTCGTTGCGCGCCGCCTCGGTGCCCGTGTTCGACGTGCCGGTGGCGCGCCGTTCGCCGTGGGGTGTCGTGCGCGCGTCCTGGGCGGTGCGGGTGGCGGTGAGCCGGTTCCGGCCGGACGTGGTGCTGGCGCACAACGTGTCCGCGTCCCTGGTGGCCCGCCTCGCGTCGCGGCGTCCGGTGGTGACGGTGTTCCACGGCGTCGCCGAGGCGGACGTGCCCGGAACGGTCCGGGTGCTGAACCGGGTGTCGTCGGCCGTCGTGACCGTCGCCTCCGCCGCCCGCACGCGCCTGCTCGCCGCCGGGCTCGACTCGGTGGTGATCCCGAACGCCGTGTTCCCGACGGTTCCCTCGGCGGACCGCGCGACCGTGCGGGCGCGGCTCGGCACGCCCCTGACCGTGCCGGTCGCCCTGTGCCCGGCCCGGCTGGAACCGCAGAAACGGCACGACGTGCTGCTCGCCGCGTGGGCCCAGGTCCCCGGCGACTGCGAACTGTGGCTCGCGGGCGACGGCAGCCTGCGCGCTTCCCTGGAGAAGAGGGCGGACGGCAGGGTCCGGTTCCTCGGCACCCGCACCGACGTGCGTGACCTGCTGGAGGCGGCGGACGTCACCGTGCTCACCAGCGACTGGGAGGGCATGCCGATCGCGCTCCTCGAGTCCCTGGCGGCGAACCGCCCGATCGTCGCGTCCGATGTGGACGGTGTGCGCGAGGTGCTGGCCGGCGGTGGCGGCGTCATGGTCCCCCGCCGGAGCCCGGAGCAGACCGCGAAGGCGTTGCGCGGCCTGCTCTTCTCCCCCACCGCGCGCTCGGTGGCCGCTTCTCACGACGGCTCGGCCGACGCGCACACCTTGATGAAGTCCTATGACGAACTGCTTCGTACCGTCCTGGAGGGACGATGAAAGCTCGCAGAGCTGTGCTGGAAGGCCTGCTGGCCGCCGTGCTGGTGGGCGGGGCCGTGCTGCTGGCCGTGGCGCTGCGCGACGGCGTGACCGAGGGCAGGCTGACCCTGCTCGCCACCCCGTCCGCACCGGACAGCGCCCAGTTCGGCGAGGTCACCTCGCTGGCCGCGCCCGCGGTGGTGCAACTGGTCCGCAGCCCGTCAGTGCTGGAGGTGGCGTCGAAGGCGGCCGGCACCACACCGGACCGCCTGTCCGACGCCATTGCCGTCGAACTGGTCCCGGCCTCGGGTGTGGCCCGCATCTCGGTGCGCGCGGACACCTCGGCGCACGCCGCTTCCGCCGTGACCGCGGTGGCGCAGGCCGTGATCGAGGCCGACCTGCTCGCACCCGCGGCCAAGTTCCGGCTGGTCGACCCGTTGCCGGAGACCACCCAGGTGTCGCCGGACTGGCGGCTCGCCACGGGCCTCGCGCTGGTGGCGGCGGTGATCGCGGGTGTGGCCGTGGTGGCGTTGCGTCGCTTGCGGGGCAACGTGGTGGGGGCCGCCCTGTCCACCGCCGGCATCCGCCATCCCGTCGTCGTCGCTGCCGACGACGACCCGGATCTGACTTCGCGGCTCACGTCGTTGTGCGTGGCAGCGGCTCGGCCGGTGCGGGTGTTGCCGGTGAGTCCGTCGCTGGTGGAGCGGGCGGAGGAGCTGGCTCGGGCGTTGCCGGACAAGGCTTCCGAGCCGGCGGACGGGACCGCGGTGATCGCGGTCGCGTCCGGCGATCGGGCTCGGCGCGATGATCTGGCGACGGCTCTGGCGGTGCTGCCCGCTTCTTCGGTGCTGGTGGCGGTGGTGCTGGCGTGAGCACGACGACGCTGTCAGACCTCGTGGGGACGCTGGACGTGAGGAACCGCTCCCCCAGGGTTGCGGCCAACTCGAGTCGTTCCCGGCTGTTGCCGTCCTCGCTGCACGCGACGCCGCTGCCTGCTTCTTCGGAGCTGGTGACCAGTGGCGCAGGCATGAGCACGACGACACAGCTCGACCTGGTCGGGACGACAGGAGCGAGGGACCGCTCCCCCAGGAGTGCGGACAGCTCAAGCCGACCGCGGCTGCTGCCGTCCTCGCTGCACGCTACGCCGCTGTCGGCCTCGTCGGTGCCGGCCTCGTCGGTGCCGGCCTCGTCGGTGCCGGCCTCGTCGGTGCCGGCCTCGTCGGTGCCGGCCTCGTCGGTGCCGGCCTCGTCGGTGCTGGCGGCGGTGGTGCCGACCTCGTCGCTGTCGGCCTCGTCGGTGCCGGCCTCGTCGCTGCGGGCGGCGGTGGTGCCGGTATGAGCATCCCGAAACTGTCAGACCCGCCTGAGACACTTGAGGTGGGGGCCGAATCCCCCCAGGGGGCCGGTGAGTCCGGATCGATTCCGAACGCCGCCGCCCCGACCGCACCCGTCTCCGGCTCCGGCTCCGGCTCCGGCCTGACGATCTCCCGCGTCACCGCCCTGGTGCGCCAGATCGACCTCCCGATCGCCCTCACCGCGGTCGGCCTCGCCGCGCTGGCAGCCCTGGCCACCGTCACCGCGGTAGCCGCCACCTCGATCGTCCTGGCGGTGGTCCCCGAATGATCACCACGACCAACCGGGCGGGACTGGCGAAGACCGTCGGCGTGGCCCTGGTGGCCGCCGCCGGCGCCCTGAGCGCGGTTCGTGCGCTCAAGCCGTCGTGGGAGGTGCCACTCCCCACCGAGGCGAACCTCCCCGAAGAACGCATGCAGGACTTCCGGGACGCGCTGTACTTCCCCATCCGGGAGTTCCTCAACGGCGGCAACCCGTACGACCCGGCGGTGATGTTCGAGCACTGGCCCGTGCGGCAGAACTTCAACCTCTACCAGCCCTACCACCTCGTGCTGCACCTGCCGTTCGCGCTGCCCGAGTACCGGGTGGGTGCAGTGGCGTTCGCGCTGGCCTGTCTCACCCTGCTCGTCGGGCTTGCGGTCATGGCCGCGGGCCGGGCGCGGTTGCCACTGGTAGCGGGCACGGTCGTCATCAGCACGCTGCTGGTCACGAGCCAGGTCGGCAAGGCCCAGATGTACGTCGGGCAGGTCAACCCGCTGATCGCGGTCGGTGCGGCCGGGGCACTGCTGTTGCGCACCCAGAGTCCCGGGTGGGCGTCCGCGGCGCTCGCGCTGGCCTGGTTGAAGCCGCAGTTCGGGCTTCCGCTGGCCTTGCTGCTGTTCGTGCGCGGTGATCGGAAGGTCGCACTCCTGGGCACGGTGCTAGCGGCGCTGGCCAGTCTGCCGGTGGCAATGCTCCTCGTCGTCAGAGGGGGCGGGGTCGGCGAGTTTCTCGACGTCATCTCGCGGAACCTCGAGTGGGCCAGCAGCACCGGGTACGGCGCGGTCGACTCCCTGACGGCGCAACGGGTCGACCTGCCCGCGGTGTTCTTCCGGACCACCGGGTGGTTGCCGCCCGCCGCGGAACTGCTGGCGTTGTGCGGGGTTCTCGCTACCACCGCGCTGCTGGCCCGCAAACTCGACCGGACCGCGAACGGGGGCGAGGCGGCGGATCTGTTGACCTGTCTCGGCATCGTGGTCGCGCTCGTGCACCAGCCGGGCGACGTGCTGATCGCGGTTCCGGCGATGGTGGCACTGGCCGTCGTGTGCTGGCGACGGCGCAAGGACAGTCACTGGCGGTGGGCCGGCGTGGCCACGTTGCTGCTCGTGGTTCCGTTCGCGCACTTGTACTTCGTGGACACGGTCATCAGGAACACGCTGGGAGCGCGCGCTAGCGTCACGCTGGACGGCATCGCGGTCGTGGCCGCGTGGGTCACGCTCGTGGTGTTCGCGGTGCGGCACGTGCGGCGCACCGCATGACAGACGTGGCGGTGCGGGGGTCGCTCTGGCTCTTCGCGGTCAACCTGGTGAGCAAGAGCAGCCAGATCGTGGTGACCCTCGCGCTCGCCCTGTTCCTCACGGAGGCCGACCTCGGCGCGGTGGCGCTGGTGGTGTCTGTCGTCAACATCGGGCAGGTCGTCCAGGCGATGGGCGTCTACGACATCGTCAGCCGCACCGCCCTGGACCCGAGGAGAACCGCGGGAACCGTGCTCACGATGAGCGTCGCGACCGGGGTCGTGCTGGCGGTGGCGATCGTCGCGGCCGCGGGTCCGATCGCCACCGCGCTCGGGGCTCCGGACGCGGCGAGCATGCTGCGGCTCGCGGCGCTCACCCTGCCGTTCACGGCGGCGGGCGGGGTGCAGATGGCGTTGATGCACCGCGACCTCGACTTCCGCCGCCGCATGCTCCCCGACGCGGGCGGCATGCTCATCGGCGCGGCGGTCACCGTCACGCTGGCAGCGCGGGGAACCGGTCCGGAGGCGCTCGTCCTCGGCCTGCTCTGCACCGCGGTCGCGCAACCCGTCCTCGCCGCCGTCGCCGGAGCGCGAATCCGGCCCGGCTGGGACCGTGAAGCGGCAACGGAAGCGGCGAAGTGGCTCGCCGTGGTGGGGCCCGGCGCGTTGATCGCCGTGCTGCTGATCAACGTCGACTACCTCGCCCTCGGGCACGTCCTCGGACCCGAGGCGGTGGGCGGGTACAGCCTCGCGTTCCGCATCGCCTGGGTGCCGTACATCATGATCGCGGTCGTGCTGGGCGGGGTGGTGTTCCCGATCTGCGCCGAGCTGGTCCGCAATGGACAGAGCACTCAGCTGCCGAACACCCTGCAGAGGTTCACGACCGCGACCCTCGTGATCACCGGCGGCCTCTACACGACGGTCGCGCTGTCCGCTCACGGCATCGTGGTGCTCGGCGAGCAGTGGGCCGACGCCGCCGAGCTCCTGGTCCTGTTGTGCGGCTACGGCCTCGGCCTCGGCCTGCTGCACGTCTGGTACCAGGTGATCAGGGCCGCCGGACACGCCCGCCAGTACCTCGCCCTCGAGACGATCCACCTCGTCGCCCTACTGTCCGCCCTGGTGTTCACCACCGAACGCGGCCCGGCGGCGGTCGCCGTCACGCAGCTCACCGTGGTGTGGCTCCTGGTCCCGGTGACGTGGCTGGTCCTCCGCCGCAACGGTCTCGCGTTCCCCCTGCCGCTCACAGCGATCGGCGGTGTCGCGGCAGCGGCAGCCGTCTGCCTGGCCCTCGCCACCGTCCTGCCCGACAGCACCGGCGTGGCAGGCCTGGTCACCACCGGCCTGCTGCTCCTCGCCGTCTACGGCGCGATCGCCCTGCCCCTCAACCGCACCGTCCTCATCGGACTGAAGGAGCGCGCGTGAAGATCGTCCACGTGACGCAGCCGGTCGAGGCGGGGGTCGCCGTCGTGGTCCTCGCCCTGGCCAAGGCCCAGCAGGAGCGAGGCTGGGACGTCGGCATCGCCTGCCCGCCCACCGGCTGGCTGCCGGACGAGGCGACCAGAGCAGGCATCCCGCTGCACCCGTGGCACGCCACCCGCACGCCAGGCCCGAACACCGCCCGAGAACTCCGCTCACTCCACAAGATCCTCAAGACACACCGCCCGGACGTCGTCCACCTGCACAGCTCCAAGGCAGGTCTGGCGAGGCTCGTCCTGCGCGGCCGCACGCCGACGATCTTCCAGCCCCACCTGTGGTCGTTCCGCGTCGCCACGGGCCTGCTCAGCAAAGCCTCCAGGCTCTGGGAGGCCAAGGCGTCCCGCTGGACGACCCTGCTGCTGTGCGTCAGCGACGACGAGCTCAAAGCCGGCCGCCGTGCAGAAGTAACCGCACGAGCCGTGGTCGTCTGCAACGGCGTCGACACCGAACGCCTGAGCCCGAAGCCGAAGTCGCACGACACCCCCACGGCGTTGTGCGTCGGCAGGCTCGCCCACCAGAAGGGCCAGGACCTGCTGCTCGAAGCCTGGCCGGACGTGCTCGCGAAGGTCCCGGACGCCGAGCTCCTGATCGTCGGCGACGGCCCGATGGCCGAACGACTCCAGGCCGCGGAGCACCCGAACACCCGCTGGCACGGCCACAGCGACTCGGTCGCCGGCTTCTACGCCGAAGCCGACGTCGTGGTCCTGCCGTCGCGCGCCGAAGGCATGGCACTGGTGCCGCTGGAGGCCATGGCCTGCGGACGCTCCGTCGTCGCGTTCGACGTCGAGGGCGTCGGGCAGAGCCTCGGCGACGCGGGCGAGGTGGTCCCCGCCGGCGACACGCAAGCCCTGGCGCAAGCGATTGCGCAGCGCCTCTCAGACCCGGAGCTCGCGGCCACCGAAGGAAAACGGGGCCGGCACAGGGCCGAGACCCTCTTCGACCGCGACCGCATGACCGACCAGATCCTGACGCTCACCGCGAAGCTGGTCACCGAGGAAGGACGACGATGACACGGATCGCCTACCTGCTCACCCAGGACAGCGGTGGCCCGGTGGACGTGACGGTGCGCCTGGCCGCCGCGCTGGCCGAGTCGGGCGACGCGGAGGTGCGCGTGTTCGGCCCGCGACCGAGGCGCGGCGCCGAGCTCATCGACCCGTTCTTCGAGGAGACGCTGGTGATGCGCAAGGGGGACGTGGCCGCCGCACGGCAGGCACGGGCCTCGATCAAGGCGTGGCGCCCGGACGTCGTGCACGCCCAGGACCGCCGCTCCGGACTGGTCAGCGCGGGCCTCGCGACCACGGGCACCAAGATCGTGCACACCTACCACGGCGTGCCCGACGACGTGGCCGAGCCGTGGTTCCGCAACGTCCGCGGCGCCACCCCTCCCCCGGCCTACACGAGGGCAGTGCTGGCCGCCGACGCCGCCGTCGCGCGCGTGGTGCACCGGACCGTCGTGCCCGCCAGGGAGATGGGCCGGTTCCTGCGCGAACGGCTCTACGTGCCCCCGCACCGCATGACCCACATCGACAACTGCGTCGAGGTCGGCTCCGCGAACCCGCCCGCCAGGCCGGTCCGCAAGCTCATCTTCGTGGGGCTCCTGGTGGAGCGCAAAGGCTTGCTGAACCTGCTGGACGCGCTGGAGACCACGATGCCGGAGGACGCCACGCTGACGGTCGTCGGCGACGGTCCTCAACGGCTCCAGGCGGAGGGCAGGGTCACGCGCAGGGGCCTCACGAACAGGGTCGAGTTCCTGGGTTTCCGCAGCGACGTCCCCGACCTGTTGCTGGACCACGACGCGCTGGTGCTCCCGTCCACGATGGAACAGCAGCCGCTGGTCGTCGCGGAGGCCATGGCGGCGGGCAAGCCCGTCGTCGCCACGGACACCGGCGGTGTCGCGGACATGCTGGGCGTTCCCGGGGACGACTGCCCGAAGCCCGGCGACGTCCCCGCACTCGCGGCACGGCTCGAAGCGCTGTTCGCCGACCCCGACCCCGCGAGCACCGGCGACCGGCTCGCCACGAGGGCACGGGAGCGGTTCACCCCGGAGGTCTGCGCCCGCAGGCACCTCGACCTCTACCGCAAGCTCACCGCCGCGGACCGTTGACGAGCACCACCGCGTCGGCTGCGGGCAGGTCGAGCTTGGTCGGCACCGGTTCGCCCTTGAGCGTCACGAGGCCCGGCGGAGGCGTCAGCAGCACGGACGTCTTCGTCGGGTTCACGGCCACCCAGCCGCCGGTGTAGCGGCGGTTCCACACGCCGCTGGGCAGGCGGTTGGCGGTCTCGACGGCCTCGCCGAGCCGCGCGTCCTGGTACAGCGACCAGTACGGGTTCTTGTAGTCGGGCTGAGCCCTCGTCCAGCACGTGTGGGGGCTCGCGAGGAGCGCGGCCGAGGCGTACCCGACGCGTTCCTCCTTGTCGGTCTTCGTGTGCGTGATCAGCAGCAGCCACGACTCGCCGAGCGCGGCCTGGGCGCGCTGCTCCTTGAACTGGTTGCCCTGGAACGTGATCAGCTCGCCGGTGCCGTCGTCGCCCTGCAGGCCGAAGTTCTCCTCCATCGCGCCCGCGTACCGGGAGTGCGCCGACCAGCGGCCGGGGGTGAGCTGCGACTCGGAGACGTTGGGGATCAGCATCTTCCCGGCCTTCTCCAGGGCGTCACCGGTGAGCTGGAGCATGCCGTCGAGGCCGTCGCGCAGCAGCCGGTCCGTGCCGGCGGCGTCGGCGGTCCCCGCGATCACGCCGGACGAGTAGTACCGCAGCGAGCTGAAGTCGTTGTCCGCCAGCACGCCGTCCCAGCCCTCGCGCAGCACCTCGCTGACGACCGCGTCCGCCCACGCCTTCTGGTAGGCCGGGTCCCACACCGTCATCTGCCAGTGCTTCGGGTAGCCGTCCCACTCGATGCGCTGGCCGAGCGTGCTGGTCGCGAACCACGCCGGCTGCTTCTGCTCCGCCGCGACGTACCCGACGCCGGTGGGCAGGTAGCGGGCGTCCCGATCGCCCTCCACCGCGCCGTTGTAGTTGCGGGTGCTGGAGAAGTCCTTGTACACGAGGACTTTGACCTTGGGGTTCAGCTCGTGGAGCTTGCGCATGGCCGCCGTCTCCCACGCGTTGAGCACGACGACGTCGTAGTGCTTCGCGGCGGCCCGGATCTCCCACGACGAGGGCGAGTCGCCGATGCCGTACCACCACGCGCAGGGCGCGAGCGCCTTCGGGATCGGCCCGTTGAGGATCGGGTCCGACTCGGCGGCGCTGACCGCACATGCACTCGAAAGAAGTACGAAGGCGACAGCGACGAATCGACTTATCAGCGATTTCTCCGACAACACAACTCACCCGCTGTCATCAGTAGAATCCTCAGGTCGAGCCACAACGACCAATTCGCGATGTAGTAGTTGTCGTATCGAGACCTGTCGGCGATGGAAGTGTCACCTCGCAGACCGTGCACCTGGGCAAGTCCAGTGAGTCCGGTCGGGACGCGATGGCGCGCCCAATATAGCTCGTGAATAGCGGAAAACTCGCGAACGAAACCGGGACGCTCCGGGCGTGGCCCGACGACGCACATGTCGCCGCGCAGCACGTTCCACAGCTGGGGCAGCTCGTCGAGCGAGGTGCGGCGCAGGAACCGGCCGACCGGGCCGACCCGCGAGTCACCGACGACGGACCACTTGACCTGCGAGTCGTCCTCGCCGGACTGCCGGACGCTGCGGATCTTGTAGAGGGTGAACGTGCGGTCGTCCATGCCGACGCGGACCTGCCGGAAGAACAGCGGCCGGCCGCTCTCGACCAGTACGGCGAGGGCGCACAGCCCGATCACCGGCGAGAGCACGACCAGGGCGAACGCCGCCAGCAGCAGGTCGGCCGCGCGCTTGATCCACCAGGTCGGCCTGCTGGTCGGGGCGGTGCCGAGGCGCATCAGCGGGTAGCTGCGCAGCCGTTCGATGCCGGGGCCGTCGGGGTGCAGCTCGTACATGCGGGGCACGACGAGGGTCGAGCAGCCGAGGCGGTGGGCGGTGATCGCCGCGTCCACCAGCGGTGAGTCGCGGGTGTGCGAGAACGCGAGCACGACGGTGCCCGCCTTGAGCCGCACGATCGCGTCGGCGAGGTCGCCGTCGACGACGTCGAGCATCGGCGGCTCCCGGTCCGGGTCGGGGCCCGAGTCGGCGAACGCGACGGGCCGCAGGCCGAACTGGGGGTGCTCGAGCATCGTCCGCGCGAGGTTCACGCCGACCTCGCCCGCGCCGACGATGATCGTGCGGTCGCAGCGGTCGAACCGGCGGCGGCACCAGCGGCCGAACGCGAACACGCCCCACCGCACCGGCTCGATGACCAGCGCGAACTCGATCATCGCCCACTGCACGGCGGAGAGGTCGGCGGTGTCGGCGCCGCTGACCAGGCCGATGCCGGACAGCAGGGCGAAGGCCAGCGCGGTGCTCGCCGCGGACCGGGGCAGGTCCTGCAGCCACGACAGCCAGAGCCGTCGCCGGTAGAGCCGCCAGGCTCCCCTGATCGTGAGCACCGCGGCGAGGACCGCGCTGCTCCAGCCCCAGCCGAGACCGTGCCGCGCGCACACCACGACGAGCGCCGCGGTGTCGGCGACAGCGAGCAGGACCGCGACCGCGTTCACCCGGCTGAGCAGGTCCCGGCCCACCGAGGACGGCTTGAGCGGGCGTTGCGACGGGCGTCTGCGGTCAGCCTCGCGCGCGGGCAGTGGGGCAGCGGGAACGGCAACCGCCGAGAATCGCCTCATTGGAAGATCATCCGATCGAAGGAGTTTTGGCCACAGGAGCGCACGAAAGAGTGAATGAACTCTGAGAAATCATCTCTTCGGGTATCAATATTCCCTCTTCAGTGTCCCGCGTGACCGCAGTTGGTGAGGTTTCGACGTTGTTCCTGCCCTGAACTCACCCAGGGCCGCACTCAAAGCTTTAGCACGCCGTGTCAATAATTCACGCCACCAACCACGAGTCTTCGAAGAGGGGGCGCCAGAGTGAGAGTCGACGAACACGGCATCCGGCATTCGGCCGGTGAACCGGTCGCGATCGTGCAGAAGCCGATCCGCACGTGCGGCGATGTGCACGTCGTCCTGCCCGCCTACAACGAGGCCGTGGCGCTGCCGTCCCTGCTGGCGCGCATCGCCCGCACCGACCTCGCCGACCGGATCACGGTCTGGGTGGTCGACGACGGCTCGTCCGACGGCACCGGCGCCAGCACGACCGGCGTGCGCGGGCTCGACGTCCGCCTCGTCACCCACCCGGTCAACCTCGGACTCGGCCAGGCCGTCCAATCAGGACTGATGGCCGCGCTCGACGAGGCCGAGCCCGACGACGTGCTGATCGTCATGGACGCCGACGACACGCACGACCCCGGTGTCTTCCCGGCGATGCTGGCCGAGGTCAAGGCCGGCGCGGACGTCGTGATCTGCTCCCGTTTCGTCGCGGGCGGCGACGACTCGACCGCGCCGCAGTGGCGCCGGCTGCTCTCGCGCGGGGCCCGCGTCGTGTTCGGCAAGGTGCTGCACTTCGACGGGGTCCGCGACTTCACGAGCGGTTTCCGCGCGTACCGGGTGAGCCTGCTGCGCCGGGCCTCCGCGCACTGGGGCGAGCGCCTGGTCGAGGAACGCGGGTTCGCCTGCATGGTCGAGCTCCTGCTCAAGCTGCGGCACTGCGGGCCGATCGTCAGCGAGATCCCGCTGCACCTGCGCTACGACCGCAAGCCCGGCGCCAGCAAGCTCCGGCTCGGCCGCACGCTCAAGCAGTACCTGCTCCTGCTCACGCGTGACCGCCTCGCGCCCGTGCCGTTCCGGAAGCTCTGATGCCCCAGCGCGTCGTCGTCATCGGCGGGGGCATCTGCGGCCTCGCCACCGCGCACCGCCTCGCCCGCGAGGGCATGGCCGTGACGCTGCTCGAGGCGAGCGACCAGCTCGGCGGCCTCGGCACGTTCTTCACCTCGCAGGGCCGCACGGTGGAACGCTTCTACCACTGCGTGATGCCGACCGACGACGCGTTGCTGGCGTTGCTCGACGAGATCGGCCTGCGCGAGAGCGTCGACTGGAACCCCACCTCGATGGGCATGGTCGTCGAGGGTGAGCACCGCTCGTTCAACTCGGCGCTCGACCTGCTGCGGTTCCGGCCGCTGAGCCTCGTGAACCGGATCCGCTTCGGCGTGGTCTCGTTGCTGCTGCGCCGGTTGGGCAAGGGCAAGGACCTCGACGGCATGCGCACCGAGGACTGGTTGCGCGGCCTGTACGGCGACAAGATCTGGGAGATGCTGCTCGCCCCGATGTTCGGCGCCAAGTTCGGTGCCGCGTTCGGCGACGTGCCCGCGCTGTACGTGTGGCAGCGCCTGGGCCGCGAGAGCAACGAGGCCGTGCGCGGCTACCCCGCCGGTGGCTACAAGAGCGTGATCGACGCGCTGAAGGCGTCCATCGAGGCGCACGGCGGCGAGGTCCGCGTCTCGGCTCCGGCCGCGCGGCTCGAAGCCGACGAGGACCGGGTGGTCGTCACCCTGGCGGACGGCGAGACGATCGAGGCGGACCACGCGGTCTCCACTCTCCCGCTGCCGGCGTTGCGGACCATCGCGGACACCGCCCTCGCGCCGCTGCTGCCCGACGTCCAGCTGCCGTACCAGGGCGTCGTCAACACCTTGTTCTTCCTGCGCAAGCCGTTGTCCGGGCACTACTGGGCGCCGGTGCTGCGCTCGGGCACGGACTTCGACGGTGTGATCGAGATGACCCCGCTGACGGGCTCGGAGCGCTACGGCGACCGCCACCTGGTGTACGTCATGCACTACACCGGCCGCGACTCCGCGCTGTACCGC
The DNA here is from genome assembly GCF_053608005.1 of Lentzea sp. NPDC055074. Lineage (NCBI taxonomy): Bacteria > Bacillati > Actinomycetota > Actinomycetes > Pseudonocardiales > Pseudonocardiaceae > Lentzea > Lentzea sp. NPDC055074. The sequence goes on along the minus strand of NZ_JBSGUQ010000005.1, from coordinate 40,319 downwards.
GAGGACTCCGACAGCATCGCCCGCCGCTGGACCGAGCAGCTGCTGAGCATCCACAAAGGACTCACGCCGGACGACGTCGACGAGGTGCGCGTGTTCAAGGCGCCGTTCGTCGAACCGGTGTACCCGCTGGGCTACCTCACGAAGCGGCCCGCCGTCGAGGTCGCCGGCACCCGGCTGCTGCTCGCCACCACGGCCCACGTCTACCCGAACGTCACCAGCTGGAACTCGAGCGTCGAGCTCTCCGACTCGGTGACGGCCTCCCTCCTGCGCGACGCCAGGAGCTTCTCGAACCAGGAGAACACCGCATGCTCAGCAGAATCGGCGCGGTGATCGCAGCACTCACGATCACCGCGGTCAACCTCGTCTCCTCGCAGCACGTCCAGGCCGATCCCGCGCCGCTGCTGCCGGACCTCCGCCAGGCGCCCGTCGGCTGCCCCGGTGGGTACAACGGCTCCCCGCTCCTGTGCCGCGCCTGGGACGTGTGCCTCGTCGAGGACGCGTCGGCGCCGCGCGGCAAGTGCATGAACCGCGGTGGGTCCGCCCAGGCCGTGCGCCTGCGGTTCACCACGTCGATCGACAACGTGGGCGACGGCCCGTTGCTGCTGCACGCGCACCGCGACAGCACCTCCACCCCGACGATGAACGTCCGCCAGGCCGTTCAGTCCGGTGTGGACGGATCGCTCGCCGGGTCGTACAACGAGGCCCGCCGCGAGACGAGGTCGAGCGCGTACTACGAGCCCGCGCCCACGCACACGCACTGGCACCTGCTCAACTTCGAGTACTTCCAGCTGCGCAACCCCGACGGCAGCGTGGTCGTGACGGACCGCAAGAACGGTTTCTGCCTCGGCGACCGCTACGAGGTCTCCGACGACCTGCCGAACAGGCCGACGGATCCCACGACCCCGGCGGGCCGGCTCGCGAAGCGCCTGGACGGCCACATGTGCGAGCACCACAACCCGTCCGCATTGGACGTCGTGTTCGGCATCTCGGTGGGCTCGGGTGACGACTACAAGTACGAGGTCGACTTCCAGTGGCTCGACCTCACCCACGTCAAGTCCGGTGTGTACGACGTCGTGAACGTCGTGAACTCCGACCGGGCGTTGCTGGAGAAGAACTACGACAACAACGCGGCGTCGATCGCGATCTCCGTGCAGTGGCCCGGCGGTGCGGTGAACCCGCCCGCCACGATCACCGAGGCCCCCTCGGTGCGCATGATCCGCAGCTGTCCCGGCAAAGCGCGTTGCGCGAAGTCCGGCGGCTGAGGAGTTTCAATACAAGCCCCAAACGGGGGTGTCCGCACCGCGGGCGCCCCCGTTTTCTTTTGTACCGGGACAAACGGTCACGATACGGGCGCATTACCACGGAGCCCGCTAATGACACAAACCTTACTCTGCGATACCAATAGCCGCCCCGCATAGCACACCCGTGCAGTCGAACGCAATTGCGCAAGACGACGGCGATAACGGTCAAGTCAATAGACCGCATGGTGCAATCTTCATCACAGTCCAGAGTGTCGCACGCAACCCCCTTGGCTCTTGACCTGGGCATGTGGCTGGTTGAGAGAATTCACTTCGCGATTCCACCCCGTCAGGATTGCGACCCGATCGATTCCCGGCCGATCAGGAGTGCCCCATCTTGAGCGCGCCAGCCGTCTCGCTGCACGATTTCGCCATCGGACAACTTCACAACCTCCTGCGCGCCGTCGGTTTAGCCGGCTCCGCTAATACGGCGACAAAACTGCTGGGTGAGGCATTAGGACCGGGTTCCCGGCTGCCCCTGTCCCCCACTCCGCATTGGCCGTCATTCGTCGCCGACGACCACTCCCCGGTCGAATTCTCGGTGGCTTTGGCCCAAAACGAGCGCCCCGCCGTGCGGATGATCGTCGAGTCGCTCGCCGAGCAGCCCGGCAGCCGGGCCAACCTCGCCACCGCGCTCGAGGTGCTCGACCGGCTGGTGCGGGAGCACGGCTTGAGACGGGACAAGTTCGACCTGGTGCGCGACCTGTTCCTGCCGGAGGACCCGCAGGGCGCCTTCGCGTTCTGGTACGCGTTGATCGTCCAGCCCTCGGGCGCGCCCGCGATCAAGGTGTACCTCAACCCCGACGTGCGCGGGCCCGCGCACGGCACGGACCTCGTCACCGAGGCGTTGTCACGGCTCGGTCTGAGCACTGCGCTCCCGGCCATCACCGAGCACGGCCTGCGGCGCGAGGGGCTCGACAGGTTCTCCTTCTTCGCCCTCGACCTCATGGACGAGAACCGGGCGCGCGTGAAGACGTACGTGTCGCACGACGACGCGATGGTCTCGGACGTGGTGCACGCCGCCGCGGTGGCCCCCGACGTCGATCCGGAGCTCCTGGCGGACGTCTGCGCGCTCGCGTGCGGTGGCACCGGCCCGTTCACCCGACGCCCGATGATGTCGAGCTACACGTTCATGGCGGGCGACACGGACCGGCCGAGCGGCTACTCGCTCTACATGCCGCTGCGCGACTACGTCGAGGACGACCTGGAGGCCTGCGAGCGCGTGCTGGCGATCATGGCCCGCTGCGGGCTCGACACGGCGCCGTTCGTGATGGCGCTCGCCAGCCTCGTGCGCCGGCCGCTGAGCGACGGGGTGGGACTGATCGCCCACGTGTCGCTGCGGCTCGGCAGACCGAAGCCGGGAGTGTCGGTCTACCTGTCCTCGGAGGCGTACGACGTCACGCCACCGCGCAGCAAAGCCCTTCTCGTCTAGGGCTGTGTCGAAGTCCGGTTCACGACAGCCGGGCCCGAGGCGGCCCCTGGCGGCACGGACGGACCAGGAACCACCTCAAGCGCAGCTCTCATCGAACCGGACTTCGACACAGCCCCGACCGCAGCACCCCAGAAAGGCCACCGCCGTGGAGCCGTACCGCATCAAGGTCGTCGAACCCATCCCCATCACCACCCGCGACTACCGGGAACGCCGCTACGCCGAGGCCGGGTACAACCAGTTCAACCTGACTGCGGACGACGTCACGATCGACCTGCTGAGCGACTCCGGCACCGGCGCGTTGTCCGCGGAACAGCAGGCCGCCGGCATGCGCGGGGACGAGACCTACGCCGGAGCCCGGTCCTGGTTCCGGTTCCGCGAGGTCGCCGAGGAGCTGACCGGGTACCAGCACATCTTCCCCGTGCACCAGGGCCGTGCGGCCGAGCGCATCCTGTTCGGCGCGCTGCTGAAGCCGGGGCAGCTCTCGGTCGGCAACACCCACTTCGACACCACGCGCGCGAACGTCGAACTGGCGGGCGGCGTGGTGCGGGACCTGCCGTCCCCGGCGGCCGCAGACCTCGACAGCGACGCGGACTTCAAGGGCGACATCGACCTTGTCGCGCTCGAAGCCGTGCTGGACGGGCCGGAGGACGTCGGCCTGGTGCTCATGACGATCACCAACAACGGCGGTGGCGGGCAGCCGGTCTCGATGGCGAACCTCGAGGCCGTGAGCGCGTTGTGCCGCCGGTTCGGGGTGCCGTTCTTCCTGGACGCGGCGCGGTTCGCGGAGAACGCGTGGCTGGTGACGCAGCGGGAGGAGAAGTACCGCGGCCGCAGCCCGCGCGAGGTCGCGAAGCTCGCGTTCCGCCTCGCGGACGGCTGCGTGGTGAGCCTGAAGAAGGACGGCATCGTCCACATCGGAGGGATGCTCGCGCTGCAGGACACCGATCTGGCCAAGCAGTGCGAGCTCCTGCTGATCGCCACCGAGGGCTTCCGCACCTACGGCGGGCTTTCCGGGCGCGACCTGGACATGTGCGCGCAGGGTCTGATCGAGGTGACCGACCCGCTGTACCTGCGCGAGCGGGCCGACGCCACCGCGTACCTGGCCGAGTGCGCGCGTCAGGCCGGTGTGGACAGTGTCCGCCCGGCCGGGGTGCACGCGGTGTACCTCAACGCGGGCAGGCTGCTGCCGCACATCCCGTCGAGCCGGTTCACCGGCCACGCCCTCGCGTCGGAGCTGTATCTCGCGGGCGGGATCCGTTGTGCCGAACTGGGTTCGCTCTACCTCGGCGAGATCGACGAGTCCGGTGAGCTGCTCACGCCGGCACCGTTCGAGCTGGTGCGGCTCGCGATCCCGCGGCGGGTCTACACGCGCAGCCACCTGGAGTACGTGGCCGAGACGCTCGCGGGCATCGCCAAGAACCCCGAGCAGGTGCCCGGTTACCGGCTCACGGAGGCACCGGTGATGCTGCGGCCGTTCCGCTGCCGGCTGGAGCAGGTCAGGTCCTGAGAAACGTGGAAGCCCTTGGCGGACAACGCCAAGGGCTTCACGGGAGCGTGGCTCAGGCCATCACGTCGAGCCGGTTCATCGCGTGCTCGATGACGGAGACGAGCACCTTCTTGCACGACTCGCGGTCGCGCGCGTCGCACAGCAGCAGCGGCACCGACTCGGAGACGTCGAGCGCCACGCGCATCTCCTCCGCCGTGTAGGAGTGGCTGCCCTGGAAGCAGTTCACCGCCACCACGAACGGGATGCCGCGGCGCTCGAAGAAGTCGATCGCGCCGAAGCCCGCGTCGAGCCTGCGGGTGTCGACCAGGACGACGGCGCCGATCGAGCCGATCGCCAGCTCGTCCCACAGGAACCAGAAGCGGTCCTGGCCCGGTGTGCCGAAGAGGTAGAGCACCAGCTCGGGATTGATCGTGATGCGGCCGAAGTCCAGGGCGACCGTGGTGGTGGTCTTGCCCTCGACGCCGTAGAGGTCGTCGATCTCCTCGCCTGCCTCGGTGAGGAGCTCCTCGGTCCGCAGCGGGGTGATCTCGCTGACCGCGCCGACCATCGTCGTCTTGCCGACGCCGAAGCCACCGGCGACGACGATCTTGACCGACGAGGGGACGAGGAGTTCTTCCTTGCCCCGCCCGGAATCCGGGCGGTCAGATTGCACGGACACCATCGAGCACCTTCTGGAGTAGGTTCATGTCGACCGGGGCCACCGTGGTGGCCGGGCCGCTGGTGATGACGTCACCGCGCTGGATGAGGTCGCTCAGGAGCACCTTCACCACGACGAGCGGTGCGTGCAGGTAGGCGGCGACCTCCGCGACGGAAAGCGGCTTCCGGCAGAGTTTGATGATCTCCAGGTGCTCCACCGAGAGCGCGCCCTGGTCCGTCGTCGTGCGCAGCGCCCGGACCTGGGTCGTCAGGGTCAGGTCCTCGCCGGCGGGCTTGGGCCTGGTGCGGCCGCTGACCATCGCGTAGGGGCGGACCATGGGGCCCGCCGCCTCGTCGTACCACCAGTCGGAGGAGTTGCTCATGACAAGCCGAGGGGGTTCGGCATCCTGGGCGACGCCAGTGTTCTCGGCGCGGACGACAGGTACGCGCCGACGCGCTTCACGAGCATGTTCATCTCGTACGCGATCATGCCCATGTCGGCGTCCTCGTCACCCACCACCGCGAGACAGGCTCCCTGCCCCGCCGCGGTGACGAACAGGTGCGCGCGCTCCATCTCCACGATGGTCTGGCGGACCTGTCCACCCCCGAAGTGCCGTCCTGTGCCCCGGGCGAGGCTCTGGAACGCGGACGCCATCGCCGAGAGGTGGTCGGAGTCGTCCTTGGACAGCTCGGGAGAGTGGGCGAGCAGCAGGCCGTCCGCGGAGAGCACCACCGCGTGCCGGGCACCGACCACTCTCGCGACGAGGTCCTCCAGCAGCCAGTTGAGCTCGGGGTGCCCGCCGGTCAGGTCGTCCACGGAAATAGCCCTTTCAGTATTCGTGATCACGGTTCCACGACGTCGTCCGCCTGGCGGGCGTCACGCGTGCCCCGCTGGAAGGCGGACATGCCGTCGCGGGTGCGTTCCGCCCGTTCCTCGGGGTTGAACTCCGCGAGTTCGGGCATCGGCCGGAGTTCGTCGTTGGCCAGCTGTGGTACAAGGTGCTGCTGCCGCCTCCGGCGCGGCAGCTCCGGCCGTGCGTTCTGACGCGTCGTCGCCTCACCTTCCGCCGGGTCGTCGGTCGGCCACGTGCCGCCCAGGCGGTCGTCCCGGGGCAGCTCGATCTGCCCGCTGTTGCTGTCCAGATCCCTTTCCGGGTCTGGGCTCCGGCCGTTTCCCACTGCCCTCCCGGCCCAGAACTCGTCCAGCTGGAAGGTTTCGGTGGGCCTCTCGGCGGGCAGGGAGTCGTGCGTCAGCTCGCCCTGCATCGGCACGGCGGCCCCGAGGGCCTCCGGCGAACGCGAGGCCTGCTGCATCGTCTGCTGGCGGAACGTCGGCTTGGGCATCTGCACGGAGTCCGCGGGGTCGACCGCGCCCGCCTCACCGACGATCAGCTCGGACGGGATCAGGACCAGCGCGATGGTGCCGCCGGACGGGCAGTCGCGCAGCTCGACGTGGACGTGGCGGCGCGCGGCGAGCCGGGCGACGACGAACAGGCCCAGGCGGGACTCGCCGCGCAGCCTCATCGCCTCGAAGTCCGGCGGTGCCTCCAGCATCTTGTTGTGCTGCTCGCGGTCCTCCGGCTTGATTCCGAGGCCGTGGTCCTCGATCTCGATGACGAGGCCCTGCGGCACCTCGCTGCTGTGGATCTCGACCTGCGAGCGCGGCGACGAGAACGACGTCGCGTTGTCGACGAGCTCGGCGATCAGGTGGATGGTGTCCGCGACGGCGGCGCCGACCAGCGCGACCTCCGGCACCGGGTGCACCTTCACGCGGGCGTACTGCTCGGTCTCCGCGACGGCGGCGCGCACGACGTCGAGCATGCGCACGGGCTTGCGCCACTGCCGGCCCGGCTGCTCACCGGTGAGGATGATCAGGTTCTCGGCGTTGCGGCGCGCGCGGGTGGCGAGGTGGTCGAGCTGGAAGAACGCGTCGAGGTGGTCCGGGTTCTCCTCCTCGCGCTCCAGCTTGTCGAGGATCTTGAGCTGGCGGTGCACCAGGCCCTGGTTGCGGCGCGCGATGTCGAGGAAGACCCGGTTCACGCCTTCGCGCGTCTGCGACTCCTTCACGGCCGCGGCGACGGCGGTGTACTGCGCGGCGTTGAACGCGTCGGCCACCTGGCCGATCTCGTCGTTGCCGTAGTCGAGCGCGGGGACCTCGGCGGCGACGTCGACGTGCTTGCCGTCCCGCAGCCGCTCGACGATGCTCGGCAGCCGTTCGTGGGCGAGCTTGAGCGAGTCGCTCTTCAGGCTGATCAGGCGGACGATCAACGCCTTGTTGACGAGGCGGTTCGACACGCGCACCGCGACGAAGATGCCGGCGATGACGGCGATCAGGGCGATCAGGCTGCCGATCAGAACGGTGGTGAACTTCTCCTTGCCGTTCGCCATGGCGGTGTTCACGGCGCCGGTCGACTGCTCCTGCACCAGCGTGGTGAGCTCGGCCGACACGGCCCGGCTGGTGTTCTCCCAGTCCGTCAGCGAGACCTGCTGGCCGATGGCCCGTTCCGCGTTCTGCAGCAGGCGGTTCTCGAGGCCGACCAGCTGCTGGTACGGCGCGCTGCCGGTGAGCTGCTTGTAGTGGTCGCGCACGTTCTGCAGGGCGGTGGGCTCGATGACGTTGAGCGTGAAGTGGTACGCGCCGACGAGCTGGACGAACTCGCGGTGCTCCTCGGGCGTGAACTTGCCGGCCGCGATGGCACCGGCCGCGATCGAGCTGGACCGCGAGGCCGCGTCGGAGGCCTGGAAGTACTGCACCGCGCCGATCGCGCCCTGGACGGTCTCGGCGTCGGGCACCACGCGGGCCTGCGTGCCGAACAGCGAGCCACCGGCGTCGAGCACGCTGTTGTAGTACCGGTAGACCTCGTCCTTGGACGAGTTGCCGGTCTCCAGCCGCTCGCGCTGGTCGGGCAGCTGCTCCAGCAGCCCGTTGAGCTTGTTGATGCCGTCGACGATCTCCTGCGGCGCCTGGGAGGCGAGCTCCGCGAACGCCGACTTCATCTTCTCGACGTCCTTGTCGGTGTCCTGCTGCTGCTTGAGCAACGCCGACGCGTTCGCACCGGGACGGCTCAGGCTCGTCATGCTGAGCTCGCGTTCCTTCTGCAGCGACGCGAAGGACTGGACGGCGGGGATCGACGCGTCCCGCACACCGGAGGCGACCAGCTGGAGGTAGAGCCCCTCGAACACCGTGTAGGACGAGAACAGCGCCCACATGGCCAGAAGGACGACGCTGGGAACCACCACGACACCAGTGAGCCGAGAACGAATTGTCTTGTAATTCGTCTCAGGCACGTTCTTCAGCTTCACAACGCTCCACGACCACCCGAATTGGCGACGGAAAGATAACACCACATGATCAACACGATCAACAGCGATGATCTTGAGGGGGTGAGAGCAGAGTACTCAGTCGGATGCGCAACGCAACACCCCCGAACCCAGGATCGCTCTCGCTCGTTGAGATGGATGAACACGCACTCGCAGGCCAGGGCTGGTCAAGGCGACCGAGCGGGCGAAAGGATGCCTAGCTGGGCTTTTGGCAACAGAACTGTGGAAACGCAGTGGCTATTCAGCATGAACTTGACAAGGACGCACGGGGTCTTCTACGCGGGCGCGGAGCGCAACCAAGTGTCGCTATCCGTCACCAGCACTTATTCCGAAATTCGCATGACGATCAAGGCGGGCCGCGGTGATCGACTCCGGTCATTCCTGGGCCGTGATCAGTGAGACCGGCCTCGCGCACATCATCAAGATCGCGTCAATTCCGCTGGTCATGGCCATGACGAGGACGACACGGCCACGATCAACGCGAGCAGCGCCCAGGCACCTGCACCGCGATGACGCCGATCGCGGCCCCGACGGAACCGCCGATGCCGGCCAATCCCGCGCCGGCCCCCACGCGTCCGAGCCGAGGCCGAGGAGCGCACCACCACAGTGGCCTCCGCCACAGCTGCCCGAGTTCACGACGGCCATCAGCGCGCAGCGCTCGACCAAACCCATCGGCGCACTAAGCAACTACACGTTTTCTGTCTGATTTCAGTCCGCAAGCGTCCTCACGCGATCCGTTCCGCGACAACACGGGCGCTTTGTTCTGCCACCACCTCCGCGACGGTGAGAACCAGCGGGTTTCCTTCCGTCAGCGATACGACCGCTCGCCGCGTTCCGCCCGTGACTGTTCGATGCGCTGCTCCAGATCCGCGAACCACTGCCGGCCATCGGTGCCGCAGCTGTCCCGGATCTCGTGCTTGAGCTCGTGGGTGTTGGCGTTGAGCGTGCGGACCTGCTCCAGCCCGTGGTCGACCTGCGTCCGCAACTCTCCCCGCGACCTCTCCAGGTGTGCCGCGGCCGCCCGCATCTCGATCCGGGCCTGCCTGCTCACCATCAGCTGACGCGGTGCGACCCGTGCCCGCCGGGCCAGGAACGACATGGTGCGCAGGGAGGCCTGCGTGGACTCGTAGTTGAGGTGCGCGGTGTCGGCGCACTGGTAGGACTCGCGGTGGAAGAGGCGCAGAGCGTGGAACTTCACCTCGCCGTCGGCCGTGTTCCTCGCCCGCAGCTTCACGAGCCGTGCCTGCACCCGCTCGGCCTGGCGGCGCACCTTGGCGTTCTCGGCCCGGACGCGTACCAGCGCGCGGTCCGCCTCCGCCGCGGCGCTGCGGACCTCCTCGACGGTGACTCTGCGGGCGCGGCGGTCCCAGAGCCTCATCATCACCAGGACGAGCACCGCGGCCGTTGCCGCGCTGCCGAAGAGCGAGGTGCCGTCGTCGACGACGTGGTCGCCGGGCAGGGACGGCTTCTTGCCCAGGAACACGTAGGTGTTCACAGCGGCCAGCAGCACGAGGCCGCGCACGAGCAGGCCGGACCAGCGCTTCAGCGGTGGCGAGCCGCGCAGGCGGCCGTTGCGGTGCAAGGCGAACCTGGTCAGCACCATCGACAAGGGCACCGCCGCCAGCGAGCCCCAGAGCCACTCGTGGAGGTGGACCGCGTGTTCGGGGACGCCGTCGACGACGATGCGCGCCGCGACCGCCGGTGCCGCCAGGACGATCGCCGTCGGCATGGCGAGGAACAGGACGAAGAACGCGATCGCGCAGCCACTGCCACCACCGCGCTGGTTGCGGCTCACCGGCGCCGCCCGTCCGACAACGTCACTGCTCTCTCCTTGGTGTGCGAGGGCTTCAGTGCAGCGGGCTCTCGCCGCGTGCCGCCCGTGCCTCGTCGATGCGCGTTTCGAGCTCGGCGTACCACTGCTGTCCCTGCGGCCCGCAGGTGTCGCGGATCTCGTACTTGAGGTCGGCGGTGCCGATGTTGAGACCGCGGACCGCGTTCAGCCCCTGGTCGACGTCCACTTTCAGCACGTCCCGCTGCCCTTCCAGGTGCGCGGCCAGTGCCTGCATGTCCTCGTGGACGCCTTCGCGCCTCAACCGCGTGGACGCCTTCCGCGTTCGCCGGACCAGGTACTCGACCCTGTGCATGGACGTCTGCGCGGACTCGTACCTGCCGTACTCGAGGTCGGCGCACTGGTAGGACTCGCGGTGGAAGCCGCACAGGGCCGGGAACTCCAGCCCCGATCCCCTGTGCGCGGGACCGCCCGCCCGCATCATCCGCAGGCGCGTGCGCACCTGTTCCGTCTGCTGCGCCACCCGCTGGTTCGCGGCCCTGACCTCGGCTGTGACGGCGTCGACCTCCCGGACCGCCCGGCGCAGGTTGCCCCGCGTCGGCAGCCGCCAGGAATGCCTGTCCCACGCCCTCGTCACGATCAGCACGACGATCGCGGTCAGGCCCGACTTCCAGATGGCCGGCCAGACGTGGCCGGTGATCACCTCGGACGGGCGGCCGAGCGGCCCGTCGAGCGCGAGCGCCTGATAGGCGACGAAGTTCACGGCGCAGAGCAGCACCACGGCCCGCAGCAGGATCCCGAGCCAGCGCCGCGGCCAGGTCGTGTGGCGGCGCAGCCGTCCGTCGCGGTGCAGCACGCACCGGATCAGGACCATCGCCAACGGCACGGAGAGGGCCGTGCCCCAGAGGTTGTCGGTCAGCCGGTGCGCCTGGTCCGCCCGGTCGCCGACCAGGATGTGCGCCACGGCCGCGGCCGACAGCAGGTACCGGACCAGCAACCACGCGAGGACCGGGGTGATCAGCAGGAGGCCGCACCCGAGCGCGCTCCTGTCGTTCTTCGCCACGACCCGGTACCCCTACCGCCGGCCCCGGCCGCGCCGCCGCTCGACTCCCGCCGCGGCGGCGACGTTCCGCGCGCCCCCGCCGTTGAGGACCTTGTCGACGACCGCCGTGACGTCGTCGCCGAGTTCCTTGTGCTGCTGGACGAGCAGGGTGGTGAGGCGCTCGGTGAGGTCGATGTACATCTGGCGTTCTTCCAGTGCCAGCCCCGGTTTCACCGCCTTGCGCTGCATCTCCAGCAGGCACTCGCGCATCGCCACGGCGTTCTTCTCCACGCCGCCGAGGTGCTTGCGCGCGTGGCGCAGCGTGGCGGACGACTCCTGGCGGCGCTGGTCCAGCAGCGCGAGGACGATCTCCTTGCGCTCCGAGGACTCCGACTCGACCCGCCGCATCTCGGTGGTGAGCGCGTACGACTCGGCGATGTACTGCCCGAGGGGCCCGAGCGGGCGCAAAGTCCTGGCGACACGGGACACCGTCTCGCTGAAGCGGACGTCGTCGCCCTGGATCGTGACCAAACCCATGGCCCGTTCATCCGCGAGGTCCGGCGGGACGTTACAGCCCGAACGAGTCGCTCAGGGGGGCCACGCCACCCCCAGTGGCGTGGCCCCGCCTCACTCTTTGACTGACGTGGAGAGCGTGTTGCGCTGATTCACCCCAGTTGAAGCGAGGTAAGTTAAACCCGGTCCACCCCGGGCCGTCAACCGGTGTGAATGTCACACTTTTCGGATTCACGCCAGTCAAAACGCGAGGTGGGTGGGATGACCGACCGCGAGAAGCCCGACAGCCACACCCTGGCCGCGCGGCTGGACCACCTGTTCCGCTCCATCCGGGCGTCCGAGCAGCGCGAGTACAGCAACGAGGACGTCGCCGAGGCCATCACCCGCGACCAGGGCGTGACGATCTCCGCGTCCTACCTCTGGTACCTGCGCACCGGGCAGCGGGACAACCCGACCCTCAAGCACCTCACCGCGCTCGCGACGTTCTTCGGGGTGCCGGCCGCCTACTTCTTCGACGACACGGTGCGCGAGCAAGTGGAGAGCGAGATCGCGCTGGTCACGGCACTGAAGGACAACGGTGTGCGGGAGGTCGCGATGCGGGCGTCCGGGCTCTCGGACAAGAGCCTGGACACGATCACCGAGATCATCAACCGCGTGCGCGAGCTGGAGGGCCTGCCGCCGAAAGAGTCCTGAAGTCGCGCGCGAGCTCGGTCAGCCCGGCGACGTCGAGCGCGGGCAGGCTCGCCGGACCGGCCTCGACGGGTTCGTCCCTGGCCTTCGCCCGCAGTGCCGCCGCCAGCGCGGCCGCCTCGCCGTCCCGCGAGGCGATCCGGGTGTCCCAGTAGGCCCGCAGCGCGAGCCGTCCGTCCAGGATCTCGATGACGCACCGGTAGACGCGCAGGTCGATCGGCACGCGCTCCTCCGGCGCCACGAGCGCGATCTCCGGCATCACGTCGTAGCAGGCCCGCCACAACGGCAGGAGCTCGCGATACCGTCGGTGCTGCCGCCGCCGTTCCGAGGCACGGGCGATCCGCGGCCCCCACAGGTACGCCGTCAGGCCCGCCACGAAGAACACCAGGACGAGACCGCCCAGCGACGTCGACACGGCGCCCTCCCACCAGGGCGGCTGCAGGTCGAGGCGGGACGCCAGGGCGTACGCGGCCTTGTGCGCGGCGTAGGCGAACCCGATCAGGCTGGCGACCGACCACAGGCGCAGGGCGAACCTCATCGGCCCGTCGGCCGCGGCGCCCGCGAACTGCCTCGTGAGCCGGAAGACGTCGACCAGCACGAACGCCATGTAACCGAGGTAGACGAGCAGGTACTCCGTCACGAACGGCGCCTTGGCGTACGCGCCGACGAAGTCCTCCGCGTCGTTGCCGGGGTTCGCCAGCCAGAACAGCACGATCATCGAGCCGAGGGCGACGACCGCCGTCCCCGCCCGCGCCACGATCCCGGTCCTCGACCGCGACCCGGAGTGCGCCACGAAGACGTTCAGCCAGAAGAGGCTGACCACGATGAGCCCGTGCTGCACCAGCCGGACCAGGCTCGCGCCCTCCGCGAGCACCGGGATCCGCAGGTAGAGCGGCGGCAACCCGACCGTGAACCCGAGCGCCAGGAAGAGCAGCGCGAGGCAGACGGCGGCGTTGCCGAAGCTCCGCGACGGCCGCCGCACCAGCAGCATCACCCGGTACGCCGTGCACGCCCAGAGCAGCAGCACGACGAGGATGTGGAACGCCCTAAGCACCGAGCACCTCCCGCAACCTCGCGAGCTCGGGATCGGGTTCGACCGGCGTCACGGTGCCCACGAGCTCGAAGTCCGCCCGCATGAGCACGAGCGTGGCGAACAGCTCGGCCTCCTGCTCGTGCTCGTTGCCGTAGCTGTCGCGGCACAGCAGCTGCCGCACCACCTTCGGGTCGAGGTTCGGCGCGAGCAGGCGCGCGGTCAGGTCGTCCAGCTCGGCGACCCCCGCGTGCTCGAACACCATGTGCCCGATCTCGTGCAGCACGATGTGCGCGCGGTGCGCCTCGCTCACGGACTCGTCGTAGAAGATGTAGTCGGCCTTCTTCGCCGACACCCACAGCCCGGACGGGTTGGAGGTGCGCGAAGTCAGCGCGAGCAGGTGAAGGGGCCTGCCGCGCTGCTCCGCCAGCCGTGCGCACAGCGCCGCGACGTCGAGCGGTGTGCCGATGCCCAGCCGCTGGATCTCCTTCTCGCAGCGCTTCCGCACCCGCACCAGGTCCACGAGGACGATCGTAGTGGGCCGCCCCGGCGTGGAATCAGGGCGTGAGGATCGCCCTGCCGCGCACCCGTCCCGCGTCCAGGTCGTCGATCGCGTCCTGGAACCGGTCGAGCGGGTACTTCTGGGTGTGCAGCGTGACCCTGCCCTGCGCCGCCAGCACCATCAGCTCGCACAGGTCGGTGTAGGAGCCGACGAGGTTGCCGATCAGGTTGATCTCGGTGGAGATGATGTCGATCGTGGGCACGTCGATGTTCTCGCCGTAGCCGACGACGTGGTAGTCGCCCGCCCTGCGCAGCATCGCCACGCCGTCCTTCGTCGCGCCGCCCTCGCCGACGAAGTCGATCACGGTCTCGGCGCCGTTCCCGCCGGTGAGGTCGAGGACGGCCGGGACGTGCGCGCCGTCCGCGACGACGCCGTGGTCGGCGCCGATGGTCTCGGCGAGCTTCACCGCGTCCGGGTTGCGGTCCACGACGACGATCTCCGCCGCGGTCAGCGCCTTGAGCACCTGCACGCCGATGTGGCCGAGGCCACCCGCGCCGATCACCACGCACCGGTCCCCCGGCCGCAGCCTGCGCGCCGCCTTGGCCGCCGCGTGGTACGCCGTGAGGCCCGCGTCCGCGAGTGCCGCCACGTCGGAGGGCTCCAGCGCGTCGTCGATCTTCACGACCGAACGCGCCGAGGTCTTCAGGTACTCCGCGTAGCCGCCGGCGGTGTCGATGCCGGGGAACTGCGAGGCGGTGCAGTGCACGTCGTCACCGCTGCGGCAGGCCCGGCACAGGCCGCACGTGATCAGCGGGTGCACGATCACCTTGTCGCCCTCCGCGACGTTCGTGACGGCCGCGCCGACCGCGTGCACCCAGCCCGCGTTCTCGTGGCCGATCGTGTACGGCAGGGTCACGCCGGACTTCTCCGCCCACTGCCCTTCCAGGATGTGCAGGTCCGTGCGGCAGACTCCGGCGCCGCCGATGCGCACGACGACGTCGAACGGACCGGTCACCTCGGGCTCTTGGACCTCGATGAGCTCCAACGGCTTGTGGTAGCCGACTACCTGCACGGCCCTCATGACGTTCCCTCCAGTGCGTAACGGGTGCGGAGCAGGCCGCGGCAGAAGTGCGCGTTGCCCTCGATGGAGATGCCGACCGACCTCGCGAACCGCAGGCGCAGCGGGAGGTCGCCCGGTGGCAGCGGTACGCCGTTGTCGTCGACCAGCACCAGTGCGTCCGGCGCGGTGTCGAAGCCGAGCGCGGACCGCCTGCGCCGCAACGCTTCCGTCGCCTTGGAAGCCGGTAGCTCCGCCAGCGTCAGAGACCTCAGGCGTTCCAGCGGCACGGAGCGCACGGCCCGTTCCATCGCCGCCGCGTGGGCCTTGCGCTGGAACGTGAGCCGCAGGTCCTCCAGCTCCCGGGACGCCTCGTCGCCGTACGTGCCGACGAACCCGGCGTCGGCGGCGACACCCCGGTTGATCACGTCCGAGTCGTGGTGGTCGTCCAGCACCACGAGCACGTGCCTCGCGAGGCCGCGCAGCACGTCCTTGGCGTCCGATGCCATGAGGTACGCGAAGTTCGGCGCGCAGAACGCCGTCGGAAGTCGCAAGTGGACGGTCAGGACGTCGCCGTCCAGCTCCACCGACCTGACGAACCCGAGCGTGGTGATCGGCTCGTCCAGCTCGGGGTCCATGACCTCGCCGAGCGCCTCGTACACGGCCGTGTCGATCATGCGACCGACACCGCCTCCTGCTCAACCGGGGCGAGGTCGAGACCGGCGGGCACCGGGATGTCGTACATGCGGGCCGCGTTGAGGCCGAGGATCTTCTTCTTCTGCGCCACGGTGAGCGGCGCGTACTCGGTCATGTCGGCGGGGATCTGGAAGTCGACGAACCGCTCGATCAGCCAGCGCGGCGTCCACAGCGCGTAGTCGCTGGAGAACTGGATGCGGTCCTCGTTCAGCCAGTACAGCAGCTCGCCGATGATCTGCGCGAAGTAGCGCGGCCGGGTGTGGATGAACGGCATCGCGACCGCGAGGCCCGCGTGCACGTTCGGCTCCTGCGTGGCGATCCAGCAGAAGTCCTCCAGCCGCGGCAGCCCGCAGTGCTCGATCACGAAGTTCAGCTCGGGGAAGTCCGTCGCCGCGTGGTCCACGTCCGCCACGTCGAACGCGTCGCGGTCGAGCGGCCGGATCGTCGGCCCCTTGTGGATGTGGATGTTCCTGATCCCCAGCTCCTGCGCGGTCTCCAGGTACCGGTAGTTCCACGGGTCGTTGAGCCGCCAGCCGCGCGAGTCGCCGTACCACTCGGCGGTGTAGAGCTTCACGCCCTTGAGCCCGAACCGTTCCGCGTCGCGCTTGAGCTCGTCGAGGCCCTGCTGCTCGCGGCGCGGGTCCCAGCAGTGGTTGTAGGTGAGCTTGTCCGGGTGCTTCGAGGTGAGCGCGAACGCCTCCTCCGTCTGCCCGAAACCGTTGTTGTAGAAGGCACCCAGGTGAGCGGGCTGGAAGATCGCGTGGTCCACGTACCCGTCGTCGAACAGGTCCTTCATCAGGCGTTCGCCGCCCTGGTACAGGTACTCCTCGTACGACCAGACCTCCTCCTCCGGCGAGAGGTTGCGGTGGTAGTCGTAGAAGCAGTCGATGAACTGCTTGCCGTGGATGTTGCGCTGGTTCTCCGGGCGGGCGTCCCAGAGCGCGACGTGCGCGTCGACGATGAAGTAGCTCTCGCCGTCCTTCGAGTACATGGCCGCCTCCTGTGGTGGTTGGGACCGACCGTAGGAAGATCGCCGCAGCTCAGGGAGGTGCCCGGTGTCTCACTTTGAGACAGCCGGTACCCCTTCGCACGAACCTGGGAGTCGTACTCTGGGGTCCGGACGTGCGACGAGGAGGTCGACGTGGACGACCGGCGGCTGGCCGCGATCCCGCAGCGCCTGCGGGCGTCGTGGTTGCGCAGCGAGGGGTACGGCGTGCCCGAGGACGAGGTCCGGCCCGTCTTCACCGGCACGGTCGACACGACGTCGTTGTTCTACGAGTGCGGCCACGAGGTGCTGCGCGGGCTGCACGCCACGTTGTCCAACGAGCCCATCAGCCTGATGATCACCGACAGCGAGGGCCTGGTGCTGACCAGGCTGTGCACGGACCCGGCCATCGTCCGCTCGCTCGACCGCGTCTCCCTGGCACCCGGCTTCTACTTCGCCGAGACCAACGCGGGCACGAACGGCCTGGGCCTCGCCCTCGCCGACCGCACGGCGTCGCTGGTCAGGGCCGACGAGCACTACTGCACGGGCCTGCGCGGCTACACGTGCGCGGCGGTGCCGGTGCTCGACCCGCTCTCCGGCGCGCTGGCCGGCAGCGTGAACCTCACGACCTGGTCGGAGCAGTCGTCCGACCTGCTGCTCGCGCTGGCGCAGGCCGCGGCGGGCAACACGGCGGCGTTGATGCTGGCCCGCGCGTCCGGCCGCAAGGCCCGCCCGACACCGCGCGGCGAGGTGTTCCGCGTCTACGCCGACCGGGTGGAGCCGCCCCGGCTGTCCGCGGCGTGGACGTCCGCGGTGGCGACGGCGGTCGACGCGATGCGCAACGACCGGGTCGTGGCCGTCGTCGGTGAACCGGGAGCGGGCAAGACCGCGCTGGCCACCCTCGCGCGCCGCACGGTCCGTCCTCGCGAACGCCTGCTCAACGCCCGTCCACCGGCGCCGGACGACGTCGGCTCGTGGTTGCGGCTGTGGACCCCGGAGCTGGGCAAGGCCGACACCTGCGTCGTCGTCTCGGACGTGGACGCACTGCCCGCGTGGGCCGCGTCCTCCCTGGCCCCGCTGCTCACGGGGTTCGCCCTGACGGCGACCGAGGCGGTGCCCGAGGCGCTGGCCCCGCTGGTCGACGTGGTCGTGGAGGCACCGGCGTTGCGCTACCGCCCGGACGACGTCCTTCCGCTGGCGCACTACTTCGCGCACCGCGACCGAGGCCGTGAGGTCACGTTCACCTCGGCCGCCGTGCGCGCTTTGCTGTCCTACGAATGGCCGGAGAACACCCGGCAGCTGCGCCAGGTCGTGCGCGTCGCGGCCGCCCGGTCGGACGTCGTCGACGTGCAGCACCTGCCCGCCGAGGTGTTCACCAGCGTCGGCCACCGGCTGAGCAGGCTGCAGGCCCTGGAGCGCGACGAGATCGTGCGCTGCCTGACGGAGCCGGGCGCGACCATCGCACAGGCGTCCGCCGAGCTCGGCATCGGCCGGGCGACGATCTACCGCAAGATGGCGCAGTACGGCATCAGGGCGGACCAGCTCAGGGGCTGGTGACGGCGTTCGCGATGCGCAGCGTCATCTCCTGCTGCGTGGCGTCGCGCACGGTCGGCGTGAACGAGTAGGCGATGCGCCGCTGCTGGTCCCTGGTCGAGAACACGCCCGCCGCGTAGCCGTACCACTCCCCCGTCTTGCCCCACACCTCGACGCCGTTGATCGTGAAGGTCTGCAGACCCGTGGCGTACGACGCGGGCCGGCCGTCCACCATGGACACCTGAGGCAGCGTGAACATCTTCTCCAGCAACGCTTCCGGCAGGAGCCTTCCGCTGAAGAGCGCCTGGGAGAACCGGGTGAGGTCGCCGGTCGTGGAGACCATGTCGCCCTCGCCGTGAGCCCTCGACGTGCTGAAGTCGCTGACGTCGACCTTCTGCCCCGAGACGTCCAGGTAACCGTGGACGTGCGCACCGCGGATCCTCGTCTCGGTGCGGGCGGGGACGTAGGTCCTGGTGAGGCCGAGCGGCCGGGTGATGCGCTTCTCCACCTCCTGCGCCAGATCGCGGCCGGTGACCTTCTCGATCACCATCGTGGCGAGCAGGTAGTTGATGCCCCGGTACTCCTGCTTGGTGCCGGCGTCGAACTTGGGCCGCGTGGCGGGAACCAGCGCGCGGAGCTGCTCGGCCGTCCACTGGTCGTAGCGGTGCGCGAGGACCTTCTCCGGCGTGCTCAGGTCGGGGTAGCCGACCTCGTTGGGGATTCCGCTGGTGTGGTTCAGCAACTGCCCGACGGTCACCGGGTCGATCGTCTCCGGCAGGTCGGGGAAGTAGTGCCGCACCCTGGTGTCGAGGCTGAGCCTGCGTTCCGCCACCAGCTGCAGCGCCACCGTCGCCACGAACACCTTGGTGACGCTGCCGATCCGAAACCTGTCGTCCGGCCGGACGGCGCGTTGCTCGTCCGCCGTGCCTTCCGCGCCGTACCAGCGGCCGGCCGGGCCCGCCACCCGCAGCTGCGCCGACGTGACCACCGGGTGTTCGAGGTCGGCGATCGCCGCGTGCAGCAGTTCCGGTTGCAGCGGCGGCAAAGGAGTCACCGCGACCATCGCCGCGATCAGGAGTGATTTCATGATCACCACGATCTCGTGATGATCATGGCGCGGCCATGGCGCTGGCCCCCGCGCTCGCGGTAGGGCCAGCACCAGGCCGCTGGAGCACTAGCGAACCGCGCGGACGCCGTTCTCGAAGAACGCCAGCCGGACCTCGCGGTCCATCGCGCGTTCCGGGTGGTCCATCAGACCGAACGCCAGACCGTCGGCGCTCGTGATGCCCGCGACGTCCTCGAACGAGCCGTCCGGGTTCGAGTCCTTCTCGTACCGCAGCGCGACGCGGTAGCCCTCGGTCTCGCTGCCCGGGTCGAACCGGCCTTCCCCGTGCGCGCACGGGAAAGCGAGGGTCTGACCGCCCAGGCCGGTGAGCCACGGGCTGTCGTTGTCGCTGTCGACGACGTGCCGCTGGTTCTCCTCGTTGTGGAACGTGCCGGAGCTGTTGACCTTCAGCCCGACCTTGCCGAAGCAGCCTCCGCGCACGGCGATCTGGAAGCCGTTGCAGATGCCGATCAGCGGACGCGTGCGAGCCGTCTCGAACTGATCCGCGAGATGGCTGCGCAGCAACGCCGACGCGACCGCGCCGCCGCCGAGGTGATCACCGAACGAGAACCCTCCGGGGATGCAGAGGATGTCGGCGTCGTCGAGCCGTTCGGCACCCGAGAGCAGGTCGGCCGCGAACCTCATCCGCGGCTCGGCGCCCACCTCCGCGAACGCTCGGACGGTCTCCTCCTGGCAGTTGGTGCCGGGCAGGTACAGGACGTTGACGGTCGGCTTCATGCGATCCTCGCCGTGAACGAGTTGAGCCAGCCGTCGCGCGCGGCCGGTGCGAACAGGTCGACGCCTTCGAGCACGATGCCGGTGCCCTCCAGCGTTCCTTCGAGCGTGCCGAGCACGACGGGGTCGAGCTCCGCCGGCAGGGCCGCGACGTCCTCGGGGGCGACCTCGACGACGGCGCCGACGCGGTGCTCGGCGAAGAGCGACTCGGTGGTCCCGGACTCGAGCTTCACGCCGATGCCGCTCGCGAGCACGCCCTGGGCGAGCGCGGCCGCGACACCACCGGCGCCGATGCGGGCACCGCTGCGCAGCAGGTGCCTGCTCGCGGCGAGCGCGGTCAGGTAGCTGTCCACATCGGACAGTTCCAGGTCGTCGAGGGCGCCGACCGGCAGGCCGAGCTTGCGCGCGGCGACCGTGCCGACCGGGGACGACGTCCGCAGGCCGATCTGGACCAGCACGTTGCCCGCCGTGGTCCACTGCTCGCGCAGCAGGCCGTCGGTGTGCGGCACCTTGCCCAGGGCGCTCAGGAACACCGCGGGCGGCACGCTGACCAGGCCCTCGTCGGTCTGCACCGAGCCCGCCGACGAGTCCTTGCCCGAGATCAGCGGCACGCCGAAGTGGCGCACCAGCACCGCGAGCTCGTCGACCATGCCGACCAGCCACTCGCGCCAGTGCGGCGAGAGGTGCGGGGTGTAGAAGTTGTCGCACATGCAGATGTCCTTCACCGCGACACCCGCGAGCACCTGGCCCGCGATCGCCGAGACGAACATCTGGCGGGTCGCGGCGACCGGGTCGGCGTCGAACATCCACGGGTTGAACGCGGTGTTGAGCACCGCCGCGGCGGACGACCCGGCGACCGGCGTACCGGCCCAGTAGGCCGTGCGGACCGAGTGCTCGGTGCCGTAGTGCGGGCCGTACCAGGTGTTGCCCTGGACGGTGGAGTCGTACTGCGAGTCGGCGAAGTGCTGCGAGGCCACCTCCGCGTCGGCGACGACCTCCTCCAGCAGCCCGGCGAGCTGCGTGGGCGCGAGCTCGGGCCACTCGACCACGTCCGTGGGACGCGGCGGCGGGCCGACCTCCTGGCGTTCGACCTCGATGTCGAGCAGGTCGTACGCCACGTCGAAGCCCGTCTCGCCCTGGTGCACCGGAGCGGCGTCCGGTGCGGCGGCGATGAGCGCCTCCTCGGTCAGGTCCGGGGCGTGGAACACGTGGTAGCGACCCGTGTCCGCGAACCGGCCGATGACCGTCGAACGCACCATGTGGCGGTCGAGGATCTTCTTCGCCCGCTCCTGGTGCTCCGGCGGCACGGCGAGCAGCATGCGTTCCTGCGACTCGGACAGCAGGATCCGCCACATCGGCAGCGCCGCGGTCTTCAACGGCACCAGCGCGGTGTTGATCCAGACACCGCACGCCTCGCCGATCTCGCCGACGGCGCTGTTCAGGCCCGCGCCACCGACGTCGGTGAGAGCGCTCATGCAGCCCTCTTCGCGGAGCTCGATCAGCGCCTTGCGGAACTTGACCTGCTCCAGCGGCGCGCCGATCTGCACCGCGGTCGTGTCCATCGTGGCGCCCGCGGAACTGGCGGACGCGCCGTGGATGCCCTCGTTGCCGGTCAGACCACCGATCAGCACCACGAAGTCACCGGGCCGCGGCGTGCCGCGCTGCGCCGCCGACACGGGCAGCAACCCGATGCTCCCGCCGAGTGCGAACGGCTTGGCGCGGTAGCTGGGGTGGAACGTCATGCGCGACGACATCATCGGCACGCCGAAGGTGTTGCCGTACTCCTTGATCGCCCGGATCGTCTCGCCGGCGAGCCTGCGCGCGTCCGGCCGGCCCTGGATGGGCGCGGGCGCCTCGGGCTCGCCGACTGCGGTGTACTCGAAGCTGCCGATCGGGTCCGCGGACAGGCCGGTGCCGAGGATGTCCCGCAGCACACCGCCGAGCTTCGTCAACTGTCCGAAGTAGCCGGAGATCGCCGACGGCCCGTTGTGCGTCTCGGCCTTGATGGCGATCGCGTGGCCGTCGTAGAAGTCCCAGACGCCGGCGTTGTCGTGGAACATGCTCAGCACGTTGGGGTTGTCGACGTCCTTGGCCGCCTGGACCAGGCGGCCGAGCAGGCTGCCGAGCGACTTCCACGTGGTGTGCGCGCAGTGGTCGCTCCACCGGGCGTCCAGCGCCTCCAGCAGAACGTCCGTGACGAACTCGTCCTTCAGCGTCACCTGCACGTGCTGGACGTGCTTCATCTGCGCGAGCGTCAGGTTCCGGCCACCCGCGGTGCCCAGCGCGGCGAGCTCGTCGTCACCGAGCCCGCGCAGGTCGAACTGCGCGGCCTTGTCGTAGTGCCCCTGCGGCACGAGGGTGTCGTAGCGAGGCTCCTCGTCGTGCAGCTCCTCGATCGTCGCGTTGAACCGCGTCGAGAGGATCAGGTCCCGCAGCCGCGGCGACGCCGACCGGTAGCTGGTCGCGACCTTGCCGGCCTTGGCCTTCACCCCGAGCAGCCCGCACACCGTGATGATGGAGTCGCTCTCGTTGTCGACCACACCGCGCTTGTAGGCGACCTGCACGGCGCCCGCGGGCAGCGGCTGGTCCAGGGAAACCTCGACGTCGAGCTGGTCACCGAGCACGGCGGCCACCTCGCCCAGCGCGGCGGCGTCGGGCGCGGCCTCGAACTCGACGTAGTAGTCGCGCCACACCTCGAGGTCGTCGAGCTCCCACGATCGGCCGAGCTCACGGATGTCGGGCTCCGCTACCCCCGCGGAGCGAACCGAGAACTTGTGGATCAACAATCCTCCTGGAGCTGAACGGTCGGGAGCAATTGTCCCCGGCAGCGACCGCGCTCGTGGAGGCACCCAGGCATCCGGGCGAGGCCGCACTGCGACACACGCAGCACCCTAGGCGGTGGGCCCTCGCCCGGCCGAATTGGCGGAGGGCGACGCGCGTCACTCGTTCGGCGTCGACAGCCGCGGGCGGAGGCGCTATCAGTTGATCCCGTACGGACAGCGGATCTGGGGGATCACATGCAACAAGAGCACGACCTGTCGTGGATGGACGCCGTCCACAGCGCTCCGCAGTTCCTGGGGGACATCTTCGCGCTCGTGTTCGTGCGCGGTCTCACCCCGCACGAGGCGATGGTGCGCGTCGGCGGCTTGGAGGACACCTCGGCTCAGCGCACACCGGCCGAGATCAGGGAGACGCACGACTACGACCACGGCTACCCGGAGATCGTCGCGGCGTTCGCGCTCGGCGAGTGGGCAGTCCTGGTCCAGCCGACGTCGTACGTGATCGGGTCGATGACCGACGCCCTCTCGCGAGGCACCGAGGCCGTCGCGGTCGTGCGCCACGACTACGCCTCGCCGGGCTTCACCCACGCCGTGGACGGCGAGGTCGTCGCCCACTTCAACCCCGAGTGGCCCGACGAGCGCAGCGGCGACCTCGACCGGCTGCTGCCGCTGATGCGCGAGGCCGGGTTCGGCACCGACCCGGTCGACGACGACGACGAGGACGAGGACTGGGACTCCCGGTACGACGAGCCGATGACCCGCTCGCTGCGGCTCGCCGGCCTGATCACCGGCGTGGTGCCGACGTTCGAGCAGGTCAGCGCCTCCCTGCCGAGCATGCACCTCGACCGGCTGTTCAGCCGCACCAGGCCAGAGCACATCGAGGACGCCCACGCCACGGCCGCCATGCTCGTGGCCGAACTGGACCTGGCCGACACCCCGGGACTCACCGCGGCACTGGCCGCGGACGCCCCCGTCGTCGTCACCCCCGACAGCGACCTGGGCCGACACCTGCGCGAGTGGTCGGAGTTCGCGAGGCGGGCGAGTTGGACGCAGAACCACGAACGCAGCCGCATGACCGACGCCGAACGCACCCGCGGCTACCGCTTCGGCCATCTGCTCCTGGCACTGGCGGCCACGTTCCGATCGGACCTGAGCCGATGACGATCCCTGCCGACGGCCTGAGCCACACCGCCCTTTACACCGCCTGGGTCCGGCACGTCGAGGCCTCACAACCGGACCCGCTCTTCACCGATCCGCTGGCCGGCCACCTGGTCACCGAACTTCGAGGCCACCCCGCGCTGGACGCGTTCATCGCCCAGATGGGTATCACGTCGAGTGGTTTCCCCTCGTACCACGTGGTGCGCACCCGGTACTTCGACGACCGGATCGCCGACGCACTGGACAGCGGCGTCCGCCAGGTCGTGACCCTCGCCGCGGGCGTCGACGGCCGCCCGACGCGCCTGCCGTGCCCTGCCGGCACCCGCTGGTTCGAGCTCGACCTGCCGGGCATGACCGAGTTCAAGACCGCCCTGGTCGCACGCTCCGGCCTGCCCACCTGCGAGCGGATCGGGGTGGCCGCCGACCTCGCCGCGGACTGGACGGCCCCGTTGCGCGCGGCCGGGTTCGACGAGGACCAGCCGGCCGCGTGGCTCGTCGAGGGCGTGCTGATGTACCTCACCCCGGCGCAGGGCGACGCACTGCTGGCCGAGGTGACCGCACTGTCGGCCCCCGGCAGCCACCTGCTCCTCGAACACCTGCAGGTGTCGATGCTCGGCGAGGAGGGCGCGCAGGTGCGCGAGGGGCTGGGCAAGCACGGGGTGGTCTTCACGGCCGCCCGTGACGACATCGGGGACTGGCTCGGTGCCGCCGGGTGGGAGGCGAGCGTCCACGAGGGCGTGGACCCCGCGATCGGCCACGGCCGTTCCGTCGCACCGGTGCCCGCGGCGTGGCTGGCGGCCGCGACCAAGGTCGGGTCTGTTGAGGACGGTCGCGCTTCCACCTGAGGCCGGGGAACCACCGGCGGCGCGATCCCGTGCACGGCCCCGCAGATGGTGTTGTGGGGCCAAGGCGATCGTGCCGCCTGCGAGCACTCGCACCTCGACTCTGGCGCTCACACGCGGCGCCAGTCCCAGGCCTGTCGGCATGGTGGGCCCGTTCGAACCGAGCCGTTGACAAGTCTGGTTTGCGATGCAAACCTAACTGCATCACAGTCACGTTTGGGGGAACAAGATGACAAGTGATCCGGGCGAACTGCTCGACGAACTGGCCGGCCTGCGCAAACGCGCCCGCGACGACCGCCACGGTTACTGGTTCCCGTTGCTGCTCACGGGTTTGCTGACGCTGGTCTCGCTACCGCTCTCGCAGGCCGATCCCGCTCCCACCGACCACCTGGTCGACGGCGGGCCGGGGTGGTGGATGAACCCGTTGGTGCACCTCAGGTTGAAGACCGAGGTGGTGCATCCGCTGGGGCTCGCGGTGTACTGGCTCGTGGCGCTGCTCGTGGTCGTGCTCGCAACCGTGTGGTGGTACCGGTGGCGTGCGCTGCGCGTCGGGGTGGAGACGCCCACGGGCACTTACGTTCAGGTCGCGCTGTTCGGGCTGTTCGCCGTGCTGTTCGGGATTCCGTTGAGCACCAGCGTGATCCTGCACTACACCCTCTTCTACCCCACGGTCCTCCTCGCCGCGATCGTCATGGCGGTGTTGCTGGGGCTGGCGTTCCTCTGCTTCCGCGCGCAGCGGTGGCGAGCCCTGTTCGTTCCCGCAGGACTGGTGCTGGTGTCGGTGGCGCTGTCGTTGTTGCAACTGCCCGATGTCGGCGTCGATCTCGGGATGGCGGGCGGAGCGCAGTTCATGGCGATCGCGCTCGGGTTGGCGACGCTGGCGTGGATCGAACGCAGCGTGTTGTGCACGGTGATCGCGGTGGTGTTCGCCGCCGGCGTGCTGATCGTCAACAATCTGTCCATGGAGAACGATGCTCTGGGCGGCGCCGGCGGCGTCCTGCTGCTCGCCACCACCTTGGTGCTCGGCGGTCTCGGCGCACTGGCGGCAGGCCGGACCTCGTCGTGACGGACCACCCGACAGCGGCACTCGACGACGTCGTCCACCAACGGCACCGGCTGGGCATCCTCACCATCGCGGCGGAGGTGAAGCGGGTGGAGTTCGCGTACCTGAAGTCCACCCTCAGCCTCACGGCGGGCAACCTCTCACGCCACATCACCGTGCTGGAGGAGGCCGGGCTGCTGGTGATCGAGAAGGGCTACGAGGGCAAGCGGCCCAAGACGTGGGTGAGCGTCACAGCGGCCGGCCGCCAGGCGCTCGCCGCCGAGATGGCCGCGTTGCGGGCGCTGCTGGAACGCCACAGCAAGGCGTAGGCGCCTGCTGGACGGACGGGCGGCTCGTGCCGTGAGATCACGGCCCTACCCGCCGCACCACCACGAACCTGCTGACCCACCTCTACCCCGCAGCCCGCCCACACCGACAAGCCTGCCGGCAGTGTGGGCTTGTCAGCTCTTGACCGACGCGATCCACTCGTTCGCGGCCGCGGCGCATCGCTTGAGGGCCGCCCGTTCACTGAAGTAGCTGCTCGCCATGCCGACGCCCGGCACCTTGCCCACCACCGCGTGGTGCGCGTGGCCCTTGGGCCGGTTCTCCAGTTCCTCGCGGATGGCCGCGATCATCTGCCCCTGACGCCACAACAACTTCGCGGCGACCGCGACCTCCAACGTCCTGCCCTTGCGCAGCTCCAAGGCACTCCCGGTGGCGTCCGGCACCAACTGGCCGACCATCTCCTCGTCCCGCACGTCACCTCCGTCACCCGCCGCTGTCGCGGGATCGATGTCCCGGTTGAACAACACGGCCCCCAGCAGCCGCACCTTCGTACCGTCGTCATCGAGGCCGCGCTCAGACGCTATGGCGCACAACAGAAGTCCTTGTCCCGCCGAGCCGAGCAGGTCCTGCAACGGAAACCGCTCACCGATCGCACCCGCGAGCCCGGCGAACGACGTCACCAACGCAGTCAGCCGCCCGACCCTGTTGACCCACCAGTCCGAGCGGTCGTCGACGTCCATCCGCGTCCACTGGTCCGAGCCGGGAAACCTCGTCTGCGCCAGCCTGCCTCTCATCTTGCCGAGCAGGCGACCGTCCGTCGCGCCCTCGCCGACGTCGACCGGTTCGCCCTTCTCCCGCAACTGCTGGATCATCAGCCCGCAGCCCCGGACGAACACTCGGAGGACAGCGGCGACATGCGCGTCGGTAATCGCTTCAGCCATGGTTCGCGACCTCCACCACAGTTTCGAATCTGCCTTCGCTACGTCGCCCGCCCCAACACTCGCGTTACCGAAAAAGCACCAACGAAATAATGGACATGAATATGGACGCGGGGAATCTGAAAACAGGTGGCGAAGCCCCGAACAACCGCAGCGTCCGCCAGACCGAAAGTCCAATCGAAGGCGAATAGTTAACGCTGGGCTTGCTCGTTCGCTCTTGGATGCATGGAACGGTTCATCGCCCTGGCGGGCGTAGTGGTGCCGCATCGCCATGCTGCTGTGGCAGGAGCCCGCGTCACAGAAGCCGTGGACGTCGCCCGCGAAGCCATGACCGGGGCCTACCAGCACTGGAGCACGATCGAACAACCGAGGGCTTGGGCGCGCCGCGTCGCGTCACGGGAATGGGCACGGCGGTGCTTCCAGTCCCACCAGGATCTGGTCGACCAGGTGCCAGAACCCTGCGCGGTCATGAGACTGGACGCCGACGTCGATGCGTGGGAACAACGGCAGAAAGTGCTCGCACTGCTTGAGCTGCTGCATGCCAGGCAACGGCAGATCATGGCGTGGAAACTGGACGGGTACACACCCGCGGAGATCGCTGAAAACAGAGGCGACCCTCCGTCCGCAGCAGTCTGCTGAAAGCGCGTCGAACGCTCGTGGCTCTGCTGGGGAGGCACGGTGAACGAGCAGCTGGACGAGCTCGTGGACGTTGAAGCGAGCCTGAGTTCCATCACCGGCACAGCCCAACCCCGTGCTCGCCCACGTCGCCGAGCTCGACGCACAGCAACGACTCAGCGCGCACCCCATCTGCAGCCCGTTGCGACCGGTGACCTCGGTCCTGGCCATGGTTCGACTGTGCGCGCGCAGGTCGCTGAGGCGGAACAGGTGACGGTCTCGTGGCGGACGTGCCGCTGGACGGCGTGCGGTGGTCGCGCGGCACGCAGTGGCCGCCCGAATGGTCCGACCGAACCGCCAACATGTCGACGGAGGTAGCACTCGGAGTGTTCGAGATCGGCCACGGCAGGCAGACGCGGGTCCGGACACACTGACCGCGAAGTCACGTCGAAAACTTGCCAGCCGTACCCGAAGGACGTAACTTTCCTTGCCGCGTCTGGCTTGGAAAAACTCCAAACAGTACAACGAAGAGCGGACAAGTTCGACGCACCCAGGGCAAAGGGATCCAGTGTCAGAACAACCTGACCGCTCACCCGTCCAAGGACACCGCGGCACCACGTCGGGCGCGTGCCGAAGCAAGTCCGACGCGAAGTTCCAGGAGTGGATGCACCAAAACCTCAGCTACGCCGCAAGACATTTCGGACTCACCGTCACCGGAATCCCTTCCCCCGGCTGGCTGGGCCGATCGATCAGCGCACCCGTGCAACGGACCGACGAGCAGCTGTGGCTGCGAGTGGTGTCCGAGGAAAGACAATGGGTCGAAGACGAGTTCTGGACCGGAAACCTCGAAGCGAACGCCTTCACGAGCCTGTCCAAACCGCGCGTCGTCGACGTCTTCGAGTGGGAGCAAGGACGACACCAGCGCGCGGAGCTCATGACCTTGATGCCGGGTTCGCCCTGCTCCCGCACCGACGTCCTGCACCACGTGGCCGACCTCCCGGACGAGTGGTGGACCGAGCTGCGCAGGACGATCGAGTCGATCGCGACGATGCCGACCAACCGCGTCAACACGGACCAGGCCCTGGTCACCGGCCGGATGCAACAGCAGTTCGGAAACTCGGTGAATCCCGTTGTGCGCGAATGGGAAACGGTCCACGGCGACCTGCACTGGACGAACCTGATGGGCCCGGAGTTCGGTCTGCTGGACTGGGAGACGTGGGGTCGCGGCCCGGCGGGAACGGACGCGGCCACGTTGCTCAGCTACAGCCTCCTCGTACCGCAGACCGCTGAACGAGTGCGCGACACGTTCGCCGACGTCCTGACGACCGACGCCGGCTCACTCGCCCAGTTCTACGTGGCCGCCCGGCTGCAGCACCGCATCGACAGGAGCAACTACCCAGAACTCGCCGTGCCGCTCAGAAAGCACGTCAACAGCTTGTGATGACGCCCCTCTCAACGGAGGCGTGGCGCCGCTGTTGAAGCTCATCGCGTTCAGCGTCCGGAATCGTCATCGACTCGGCGAGCACGGCGGCAAGCGCGTCCACCTGACTGTTGTCGACGTCGGGGTGGAAGAGCCACCGGATGTTCTCGTCGCGCGTGATGAGGTCGATCGCCAAACGTGAACTGCTGTCCGGCGTGGTGGGCGCTCGGACGTACCGCACCTGGTCGATCGGGATGTCCTGGTCGATCGCGGCCTGTTCGAGGAACGTGTTCGTCGTGGCCAGGATGACGCGGCGATCGGTGACGGCGACCAGTGACCTGTCCGCCGTCTTGTCCATCGCCGCCGCCAGCATCCCCATCGCTCCGCCGACGATCGCGGAGATGGGGTTCGCGTCGTCGAGCTGCTCGGGGAAGCCGAGAGCGCGGAGCTCCTCACCGTCCTCGAAGAGCCACCGCAGAATGCGACGGTACGGCTCTGAGTCCAGCGGTCCGCAGATGACGTCGGGGGCTTCGATCGGAGGGACCGGCGGGTGGAGAGCGTCGGCAAGTGGCTCGATCGCCTGCAGAAGCCTGGCGGAGACGTCGCGGGCCGCCTTCACGTCCTTCCGCTTCCCCGGCAACGGCCATCCGTCGGGGTTGCGGACCTCGACCGTGATCCGGAGCTCCCGGACCAGCGCGTCGACGAGGCTCGTCATCTCGGCGAGGGTCGAGTCGAACTCCGCGCGGGTGTCGCGGGCGATGACCTCGGCGTACTGCGCCTCGGCGGCGTCTTCACGGCCGGCGGCTCTCGCCCTCGCGGCGCGCAGCGCGTGATATCCCGTCCACGCGTTGAGCGAGGACAGCAGGGCGCAGACGTCGAAGGCGATGGCCTCGGTGTTGGTCTGCAGGTACTCGCGATGGCTGCGGGCGTCGGCCCGGCCGATCCGCTTGACGTGGTCGCGGACGTTCCCCTGGTAGAGCTCGAGCTGCTTGCGCAGCAGCGCTCCACTGCCCGCGACGTCGTCCCACAACGACGTGGGGACCGACTCGATCTCCCGAGCCTGGTCGACCGCGCGTTCGACGGCGGCGACGAGTCCTGTCAGCTCGGCCCACTGCTCCTTGCGGACGGTGGTCAAGACCTGGTTCGTCACCGCGAGGTTGGCCCTGACGAGGCCGGAGACCTCGCTCAACATCATCTGCAACGCGACCATGGCCAGTGCCGGCCCCACAGAGGCCGCCATCGACGCCTTGCTCACCGTGGTCACGGGATAGAAGCGGGCCTGATGCAGGATGCCGCCGGGACCCATCACCGTTCCGAGGTTCCCGCCGTCCTTGACGGCGAGCGTCGCGCCGCTCTTCAACAGCGCTTGCGCCGTGTCGCCGATCCTGTAGAGCCCCTGCACGCTGGCGAAAGCGTTCCCGAGGTTGCCTGCCACGGTCGCCGCGTTCCCGATCGAGGCGAGGATCGCCGAGATCTGCTTGCGGTCGGCGGCGGGCACGATCCCGAAGTCGATCAGATCGAGCTTCAGGTCCGGCGGTACCTCACCGGCGACGACGGCCACCCCTGGGAGCACCTCCACCAGGACCGTCGCCGGATCGTCCCCGACAGGCGAGTCGGTGCTGTCGGTTCGGTCGTTCTGCTCACGCTCGGCGTCGTCCAAGGATTCCGAAGGGTCCTGCATGCTCAGCAGATCGACACCTTCGCCGCGTTCGTTACGAACGCGGTCAAGCGCGACGCGTTCCCGTGCGGCGCAACAACCCTGCGACCGTCTTCTCCCTGATCGGGTCGCCGTACTGCCCCATCAACGCGAGCGCCTCGGTCAGCACTCCCCGCGCGGCCTCGCCCTGACCAGCGTCCAGCAGCGTCTCCCCCAGGTCCACCAACGTGTTCGCCTCACTCGGCACGTCGGCGATCCGGCGCCACTGCTCTACGCTGCGCCGCAAGCTCGCGATCGCTTCGGCGAGGTTCCCGTCCGTCCGGTGTGCCAGTCCCAGCACGACGAACGCGAACGCCAGGCCGTGAGCGTTGTCGAGCGGTTCGAGGACGGCGATGGCGTCGGCGAGGTAGCGGTGCTGGGTCGCACGGTCACCGGCCAGCGCGTAGAGCTCGGCCAGGTTCACCAACGTCAGGCCGTACGGGCAACTGTTGCCGCCCAGCGCGATGTGCAGAGCGCGGCCACGTTCGCCGAATGCGATCGCCTCGTCGATGGCACCGCTGATGCGGAAGACGTAACAGACGTTGTTGAGCGACCTTGCGGTCATGTCGTCATCACCGTGCTGCTCGAACAACGCGAGACTGTCCTGAGCGTGCTGCTGCGCGGAGCGGTAGTCGCCGTCGCCGCGTTGAGCGAGCTCGGCCTCCGCGACGGCGAGATCGCTCAGCAGACTTCCCCGGGTGAGCAGGTCGCCGGGCTGCCGGAGAGCCGCCTGGCACACCTGGACCCAGTCCGCCCACAGCCCTCGTGTGCGGTAGAACTCGAACATCCCCAAGGCGAGTGACGTGATCGGTTCCGCGGCCACCTCTGTGTCGGCCGCCTGGGTCGTGACCGCGACCAGGTGAGCGCGCTCGCCGTCCAACCACCCGAACGCGTCACCCTCGAACTCCGTTGTGGCAACGGATTTCGGTGCCCTGCTCAGCCGTGGTGAGCCGGGACTGGCGACGATCAGCCCCTTCCAGGCGATCGCGCCGTACAACTCGAGAACGCGGGTCAACGCGGCTGTCCGTGCCGTCACGTCCGCCAGCCCGGCCCCGTACACGCGCAGCAGGTCGTGCAACCGGTAGCGGCCGGGGGTCAGCGCCTCCAGCAGGCAGGCACCGGTCAGCCGTTCGAGCAACCGTTCCGTCGTGTCCTCGTCGCGGTCGAGCAACCTCGCCGCCACCGCGACGGACAGATCCGGGAGATCGGGCCAGGCCAGCAACGGGTACGCCGCCGCAGCGGCCTGGTCCACAGGGTCATCACTGCCGGCCAGCCCGTCGATCGACAGGGCGAAGCACGCGCGCACGCCGGCTTCGTCCTGGTCCAGTTCCTCCAGCCGACGGCCGGCGTCGGCCAGCCGTTCCGCCAGGTACGAGACCGGCCAGGCGGGCCTCGCTGCCAGCCGCGCTCCCGCGAGGCGGAGGGCGAGCGGCAGCCCACCACAAAGCCGCACCACCTCCGCGGCCGCCTCGGGTTCGGCGTCCACCCGCTCGGCTCCCGCCGTCACAGCGAGCAAGGCGATCGCGTCCCGCTCCGTGAACACCTCCACGGTGACCTGCCGAGCCTGACGGACACCGAGCAGCGCACGGCGGCTGGTGATGATCGCGGCGGCACCCGCCGTCCCCGGCAACAGCGGCGCGACCTGATCGGAGTCGGCCGCGTTGTCGAGCAGGAGCAGCACCCTGCGTCCGGCGAGCTCGGTCCGCAGCCTGGCCGCGGCCTCGCCGACGGTGCCGGGCACGTTCTTCCCCGCCACACCGAGCGCGCGCAGGAACCGGCCCAGCGCCTCGATCGGCGGCACCGGCTCGCGCGCGCCGTGTGCCTGGAGGTCGAGGTAGAGCTGGCCGTCCGGGAAGTCCGCCTCGAGGAGGTGGCCGACGTGCACGGCCAGCGAGGTCTTGCCGACCCCGCCCATGCCGGTGATCGAGACCACCGCGGCCGTCGCCGGATCGCGCAGGATCTCCGCGACGACGCCGGCCTGCCCGGTCCTGCCGGTGAAGTCCGCGAGGCCAGCGGGTAGTTGCCGGGGTGTCCAGACGCCGGGTCGACGCGGCACACGTTTGCGCGCGGCCGCCTGCACGAACTCCGATCGCTGCGCTCCTGTCAGTCCGAACACGCTGACCAGCCGGTCCACCGTGACGGCCTGGGGAAACCGGCGGTCCCCGCGTTCCAGCGCGCCCACGGCCTGCACGCTGAGCTGGGCCTGCTCCGCCAGGACCTGCTGGGTCAGCCCGAGCGCGAGCCGGTGGTCGCGCAGGAGCTCACCGAACGTCCTGTCCCCCCGCACCTCGATCACACGACCGAGTCTGCCGGGGATGCCCGCCCGCCGTGGGGCGAACGGGCCAACGTGGTGACCGCGACAACGGGCGAACGGCCTGCCGGCAGTGTTCGCGGCAGGCCGTACCCGGTTGATCAGCGCATTACCTGCAGCGCCAGCGGAAGCCGCAGTTCAGAACCCTCCGGTACTTGTTGTAGTAGCGGTTGTAGACGCGGTAACCCCGCTTGGCGGTGCGCCACCCCCACTTGAGGATCCGCACCTGCATGCGCAAGGACCACTTGTAGGCGTTCAAGATCTTGCCGCCTACCCACTTCACCGCGTCTTCGAGACCGATGCTGCCGACGAAGCAAAGAGCCGCCACCCTCCAGTTCTTGCGGCAGAGCTTCTTGCCCCCGTGCTTCTTCCAGAGTTCCTTGCCCTTCCTCTTGGCCTTGTCCCACCAGCCGTCGTCGCCGCCCTTCCTGCTGCTGCGGTAGTGGCGCTCCTCGGCCTCGCGCCGGCCGTCGGTGTCGAACTTGTTGATCGGGTCGGCGGGATAGGTGTAGGCGGTGGCGTTGCCGCCCTCGACCGGGTCGGCCGAGGTGAACAGGCCGGTCGCCGCGTTGTAGAGGCGGGCGCCCATGAGGATCAGGCCCGCGCCGCTCACCGCGCGCTGGCTGTCGCCGAGCCACCCGTAGTCCAGTTCACCGGTGCGAGCGGAGTTGGACTCGGAGGCGATGCCGTACTCGTCGTACTGGCTCCAGCCCGAGATCGACGTGGCCGCCGCACCCTGCACCGGCAGTTCGACCGTGGTGACGACGTCACCGTGGAGGTTGGCGACCGACAGTTCGGCCTTCCCGTCGTCGTCGACCGTCAGTGCGAGGTCGTCGCCGACGAGCTCCGTGTAGCGGGTCGTGACGTCGTCCCTGGTGACCCAGGTGGGGTTGTCGGAGCTGTCCGCGTAGTGGCGGCGCACGGTGGTCACCGTGCCGTCGGCCGCGGTGGTGGTCTCGATGCCGCGGCGGTCTGCCGCGTCGAGAGCAAGCTCCGTGGTGGCGCCTCCCTGCTTGATCGACTTGGCGAGGTCGTTGTCGTAGTAGGACAACGTGATGTCGCCCTGCTGCGGGCGCGGCGCCTCGGACGCGGGGATGGTCGTCGCCCGGCCCAGCACGTCGTGGACGTACGAGCCCTGGCCACTGGTCACCGGCCGGTCCGCGGCGTCGAACGTCCGGGTCGCGGTGGTGGCCCCCGCGGTCGAGCACGTGCCGTCCGCCGCGGCGGGGGCGGTGCTCTTGGTGGTGCGGTTGCCGTTGCGGTCGAAGCCGTACGACCGCGTCACGCACGCGGGCGCCTCCGCCGGATCGGTGACGTCGACGCCGCTCGTGGCCGCCGTGCGATCGCGGACCTGGGACAACCTGCCGGCCGCGTCGTAGGAGTACGCGCGGTCGTACGGGATCGCGTCGCCCACCTCGTCCTCGGCCGGGCCGGTGAACGCGGCGCCGTCCGGGGTCCACTCGCGGGTGACCCGGCCGGTCACGTCGTTGTCCTGGGACCACGCCAGCCAGCCACCGTCGGCCTCGACCGTGCTGGTGCCGTCCTCGTCGACCGTGGTGATCTGGCCGGTGTAGCGACGACCGGTCTCCTCGCCCACGTGGTCGAGGTCGGTGTGCTGGGTGATGCCGCCGGGCAGTTTCTGCACGACGAGCGAACCCGCGGCGTCGTAGGCACCCGTGGACGACCAGGTGGCACCTGCGGTGGTCACCTCGACCTTGGTGACAAGGCCGCGGTGTTCGCTCTTGCCCGCCGCGTCGGTGCCGTCGTAGGTGTACTTCGTTGTGCCGTTGGAGTCGGCGACGGACGCGACCGCGCCAGAGGCGTCGTAGACCGTGGTGGCCGGCACCTCGTTGGACGCCTGGTAGGTCGTCTGCCTGCCCCACGAGTCGTAGCCCGTGGTCGTCGTGCCCGCGACCGAACCGTCGGCGTTGCGTGCGGTGGCCTTCACCGCGGCCCCGGTGCCGGGGTCGTACTCGGTCTCCTTCCTGGTGTTCGGCGTCGACCCGGCGAGGCCGGTCACCTTCGCCTCCGACCACGCGACCCGCCCGTCGGAGAGGTGGCTCGTGGTCTCCGAGCGGACCACCGAGCCGGAGACCTCCTCGACCAGCGTGGGCGAGAGCAGGTAGCTGAACGACTTCGTGGTGGTCACCGGCGCGGAACCCGCTGCCGGGTAGGTCTTGCAGACCAGGCCCGCCCACTGCGGCTTCTCACCGCACTCGGGGTGCGCCGGGTTGGCCACGACGGTGTGGTGGACCGTCCGCTTGGTGCCCGCGTCAGTACCGTTCGACGACGGCTGGCGCTGCTCGGTCACACGGCCTTCGGCGTCGTACCGGGTCACCGCCACGATGTCGCCCGGGGACTGCGCACCGTCGAGGTCGACGTCGGTGGTCACCGAGGACGGCAGGCTCAACGCCCATCCGTCCGGATCCCCTGCCACGACCGGTGAGTAGGCCGTCAACGAGCGGGAGACGACCTCGACGTCCGTCCCGGCACCGGGGTCGTGCGCGAAGACGGTCTCGCTCGTCGGCAGCCGGTACGGCAGCGTCGTCGCGGGGTTGATCCCGT
Source organism: Lentzea sp. NPDC055074 (assembly GCF_053608005.1). Classification (NCBI taxonomy): domain Bacteria; kingdom Bacillati; phylum Actinomycetota; class Actinomycetes; order Pseudonocardiales; family Pseudonocardiaceae; genus Lentzea; species Lentzea sp. NPDC055074. The sequence continues at coordinate 4,796 of NZ_JBSGUQ010000005.1, read as the reverse complement.
TGTTCGGCGCGTTCTGGTCGTGCTGGCTCACGGTGTGGGTGCGCAGCCACCGCAGCGACCCGTCCCGCAACGTGGCCTCGCGTGCGGGGCCGTAGACGTCGGTGACCAGGGTGCCCGCCGGGGTCACCACCGTCTCGCCGCTCTTGATGTCCTGGTTGTAGCCGGTCAGCGTGGCGAGCTGGTCCGCGGACGCACCCGCGGGCAGCCGGTCGTCGACGATCAGCCGCAACGCCCGCACGTCGAGGGCACGAACCTCGTTGCCCTGCGCGTTGTAGTCCGAGGCCGTGTACTGCCAGGCGCCCGAGCCGTGCTTCGCGGTGTTGACCGTGTAGCCCTCGTCGTCGGTGTACTGCAGGTCCGCGTGCTCCCAGTCGCCGGCCGAGATGGCGGACGGCGACGTGGAGCCCACCGGGTGGTCGGGCCCGAAGACCGCGAAACCCTTCTGCGGCGCGGAAGCCTGGTTCCACTTGCCGACGAACCCCGCCGAGAGGTCGGGCAGGCCCGCACCGGTGGTGGGCACGTCGTAGACGAACGACGCCAGCGTCGCCGTGCCGCCCTCGGGACGATCGCGCTTCACGTTCGCGAGCTTGACCTCCGGTGAGGTGACGTAGCTGAGCTGGAACGGCACCTGGCCCGCGGGCTTCACCGACGTGAGCCGGTTGGCCGAGTCGTAGCCGTAGGCGGTGCCGAGGTTGCTGCGCGGGTCGGTGGCCGTGGCCAGCCGTCCCGAGCCGTCGTAGGTGTAGGCCGCGACCTTGACGACGTCCATGCCGGCTCCGCCGCCCTTGGCGGGGTTGTAGATGTCGAGCCACGCGGCGACGAGCCGGCCGTTGGCCGAACCCGTTGTGCCGTAGTCGAAGCGCAGCGATCGGCACCCGACAGCGTTGGTGAAGCTGCCCTGGGCGTAGGTGCACGTGACGCCTGGGGCTGCGGGAGCGACGATCCTCGTCACCCGGCCGGTCGTGGCGTCGTAGGTGTAGGTGGTCTTGTTCGCCACGCCCGGCTCGGAGATGCCGGCGGGGCGGAACCTGCCCGCGGTGGTGGCGGTCGGTGCCGTGGTGGCGGTGGTGGCGTAGGTCGTGACCGTGCCCTCGTCATCGGTGTGGGCGATGGTGGTCGCCGCGCCGGTACCCGTGACGGTCAGCTTGCCCGCGTCCTGAGCCGTCTCCTCGTCGGCCGCGACCCAGGTGCCCGCCTCCAGGTTCGCCGTCGTGCGCCGGTTGCCCGAGGGCGAGGCGTAGACGAGGGCGGAACCTTCCCCGTCGATCAGCGCGATCGTGCCGTCGAGCCGGGTGTTGTCCACGACCTGCATGTCGGCGACACCCGCGTCGGCGCCCTCGAACTGTGCGGTCCAGCCGGGGCCGAAGACGCCGTTGACCGCGTCGGTGGCACCGGCGAAGGTGGAGTGCGATCGCGAGATCGTCAGGTCACCGGTGTAGCCGGGCACGGAGATGTCGGTGGCGTCGGTGTGGAACTCACCGGTCCACAACGCCACCTGGCCCGGTCCCGCGTCGGAGGTCGGGAAGCCGTTGCCGAACGCGTGCGGAACCCGCATGACCGTCGCCTTGGACTGCGACCACGTGCACTGCGTGGATCCCGAGTACGCCAGGCACACCTGCACGTCCATCAGCGCGGGCACGCGGTCACCGAGCTTGGTCGGCTGGACGCCTGCGGTGTTCGGGTCGGCGTCGAGCTGGCCGTCCTGGGTCTCCGCGGCGGTGTTCCAGTTGCCGGACACCGTCACGCCCGCGGCCCCGTTGTCGGTGACCGTCAGCGGCGCGCTGGTGGCGGTGTTCCAGCCGGTGGTCTCACCGGTGCCGCCGTAGCCGGACAGGCGCCAGCGCACGGTGGCGGACACAGTGCCGGAAGTGCCCTTGGGCGGACCCGAAGCGGTGATCCGGACGTTGCCCGTGGTGGTCGTGCGGGGGCTGGCCGCCGGACTGGCGAGCGTCGCGGGACCGTAGCCGAACGAGTAGTTCGTGATCGAGGAGAGCAGACCCGCCGGGCTTTCCGCCCGGACGGACACCGAGTGCTGGCCCGCGGTCCTGGGAATCGTGACGGTCGTCTTGCCGTCACCTCCCGCGCTGGACGGCGTGATCTTGATCTGGCCGGCCGCCCCACCGCTGAAGTTCGTCGCGTACGGCTTGCCGTCCACGTTGACCCGCACGTAGCCCGGCGCGCTGTACCCGGTGCCGGTGGCGGTGATGGTGCACGTCACGACCGCCGGGGGCAGCGTGTCGCTCCACGAACCGTTGGCGTACGGGCAGGAGACCGTCGCGGGCGGCGGAGTCGTGGCGGCGATCCGCACGAGCGCCCAGGGCGACCAGGCGGACCGGAGACTGCCGTCGAACGTCCTCGACCGCACCACGATCGCGGTGTTGTCGGGCAGGTCGGCGCTGGGCGTGCAGCCCGCCTGCGTGCCGGACGGGTACGTCGCACTCGTGCAGGTCGCCTTCAACGTGGCGGCCGTACCCGCGGTGGACGTGTGGAACTCGAACTCGTAGCGCACGGTGTTGGCGTCGGCGTCGGTGCCCTTCGTCGCCACCCAGGTGCGCCGGTTCGCCGTGTAGAGGTAGGTGGACGCGCCGGGAGCGGCGTACGCGACGGCGTTGACGATCGTCGGCTGTGCCGGCACCGCCGGTGCGCGGTTGTAGGTGAAGGAGATGAACGGCGGGGTCGCGCTCTCGGTGGAGCGGAACCGCTTCCACGAGTTCGAGTCGGCCTCGTTGGCCGCCATCAGCACCATGCCGCCGGTCGGGTACGACGCCACCGCCCAGGCCTTGACCAGGTTCGTGACGGGCACCGAGGTCCGGCCGGCCGGACAGCCGCTGTCGTGCCCCTTGGCGAACGACGCCGAACCGTACTGGCTGCCGATGGGCGGCTGGGCCGTCCACCGGGTCGCCGTCGTCGCGGTCTGCGCGCTCTTGACCACGATCCCCGAAGCCGTGCAGGAGTAGGACCACGTCTCGTACAGCGACAGGGAGGCGCTGACGATCTGCTTGCCCTTGAACGGCGCGACCGGGAAGTTGAGGAACGACCGCGCCTTCACGCCGCCACCGTTGTAGGTGCCGACCTTGAGCTCCTGCGAGGCGGACTGGTCACTGGTGTAGTCGCTCTGGACCCAGGTGTCGAAGCTCGGCTTGTTCGTCGCCACCGCGTACGTGGGGTCGACCGTGACGGGAAACCTGCGTCCGGCGTCCATGAACCACGCGGGATCCGGTGCCACCACGAGGAAGTCGCCCTCGACGCGCAGGTCCACCTTCGCGCGGTTGACCGGCTCGCCGCTGCGCTCGTTGATCTGGCTGTCCCACATGTACGCGACCGGGATCGACGAGTGCTCCTTCCCCGCGCGGTCCAGGAACTGGATCGAGCCGTCGGGCTGCGGCTTCGCCGTCAACCCCTTGGTGCGCAACGGGACCCGCCACACCGGCGCCTTGGCCGGACGCTGCTTGACCTCGAAGTCGTACTCGAACCCGGAACGGCGCGAGTGCACGACGAAGTCGACGCCGGGCTCGACCTCGGCATAACGGGCCTTGGTGCCGTCCAGTTGTGCCTTGGGCAGCGGCCAAGGCGCGTCCCAGCGCACCTCCCGTTCGGCATCAGGGGACGCCGCCAGCAACAGACCGCCCGCCTTCGCGTTCGGCTTCCCCAGCTTCACCTGCAGCGGGTGCCCGCCGGTGGCCACCGTGCCGTCACGTTCCGCACGCCAGTCGAGCTTGATGTCCTGCCAACCACCCTTGGCGTCACGGAACCGCACCGGAGCACCGTGCTCGTCCGTCGTCATGGTGCCGTCAGGATTCGACCAGGTCGTTGACGTCTCGGTGCGCAGGTCCTCCACCTCGACGCGGGATCCCTGGGCTCTCGCCGACACGGCGGCGGACAGGACGTCCGGTCTGGAATCCACCCTCGGGTTCTGGGCGGTGGACGGTGCCGCCATCGCAGGTTGTGGCGGCAGCACCGCCTCTGCTGAAGTCATCGACAGCGCTACTAGTGCGGTCAGGAGTATTCCTTTGCGCAGCGCTGATAGTCGTGTGGTCACAGGGCCCCCTCGCAGATCGGACAGCACGCGAAATTCTTGCGGTGCAAGGCCGATCGCCCCAGCAACAACCTCTACAGTTCGCCTACACAGTTCTCGGAACTTGTGCCGATCCCCTCGAACGCGTGTGAGCAGCGCGCTTACGTCGTTACGGCTCGAAGGTCGAACCCAGGCTCTGCGATCCCAGACTCTGCGCGCTTTGGCTTCGCCGCTGGACGCTCATGCCGATCCCAGGACCAGCTGCATGTCCTGTGGCATCGTGATGCCAGGGTTTGGACTGGCGCAGCTGGGACAGCAACCTGCGTGAGTTCGCGACAACCCAACTATTGGCTCGCGTTCAGGTTCTGCGGTCTCGCGCCATCGATCGCACTGGCGTAGCTCACACCGGCACGTCACCAGCTCATGCTCTGACGGGACGCGAAGAATCAGATGATCGGTACCGCACAGCTACGAACGCGGCCACCGTGCGCCGAGGTACCGACCGGCCACATCGGACGCAAGAGGTCATGCCCGGCGGGATGCCGTCCGGTACGTGCCCCCACGAACACCGTCCACGCGGCAAAGCACACACATGCGAAAGGGGCAGCGCTCGCCAGGAGCACCACCCCGCCACATCACAACCGACCTCTCACCACGATCAGGTGGCGTAGGGCAACTTGAACCCACGTGCCCGAGAAGCGTCCTCGTACGTGGACATCATCGCCGATACGACGGACTCGATCTCCGCGAGCGGATACTGGGCCTCGTCGAGATCACCTTC
>NZ_JBSGUQ010000004.1:0-565169 GCF_053608005.1 Lentzea sp. NPDC055074 | reverse complement strand
GCGCTGGCCCCCTGATCAGATTGCCGGGGTCTGGGGCAGAGCCCCAGGGGAAGCACTCAACGCAACCTGGCCGCCCGCAAGGTGACCACCGTCTTAGCTCGCCCCACACCAAGGTCGCCCACACCAAGGTCGCCCACGCAGAGGTCAGCCCACGCAGAGGTCAACCCACGCCAGGTCAGCCCACGCCAGGTCAGCCCTATGCAAGGCGACCACCCACGCAAGGGTCGCCGTTCGCGAGGCGACCCACGCGAAGGTCGCCGCCCGCAAAGCGACCCACGCAAAGGTCGCGGCTCACAAGCAGCCGACGCAAGGCGATCCCCAAGCGAGCCCACCCCGGCAAGCCACCGCAAAGACCCCTGCCGACCACACCCCAACCACACCCCAACCACACCCCCGACCAGGCACCCCCGGTGTCCTCCACCACCACAACCCTGCACGTCACCACCAGCGAGATATCCTCTCCACCGTGGAACACATCTTCACCGGACTCCTGGTGCTAGTGACGATCGCCGTAATGTGGTTCGCCGGCTACGTCGTCTACCGCCTCTACTCCGACCAACGATGAGCAGCGGCGACGAGGCCATCCGCCTGGCCGAGGAACGAGCAGCCGCCACCAAGGCGCGCAACCTCCCGCAGTTCGACGACATGCCCATCCCGGGCGACACGGCGAACCTCCGCGAGGGCGCGAACCTGAACGACGCCCTGCTGGGCGTCCTGCCGCTCGTGGGCGTGTGGCGCGGCGAGGGCGAGATCGTCTACCCGACGATCGACGGCCCGTTCCGCTTCGGCCAGCAGATCACCTTCGCTCACGACGGCCGCCCGTTCCTCGTCTACGAGGCGCGGTCGTGGCTGCTCAACGAGGCCGGCGAGGTCATCCGGCCGGCTGCTCGGGAGCAGGGTTTCTGGCGGCCTCAGGAAGACGACACGATCGAGCTCCTGCTGACGCACAACACGGGCATCGTCGAGCTGTACTACGGCAAGGTGCGCACCCAGACGTCCTGGGAGTTCGAGACGGACGCGGTCATCCGCTCCGCCACGGCCAAGGACGTCAAGGCTTCGCAGCGCCTGTACGGCGTGGTGAACGGCGACCTCGCGTATGTCGAGGAGCGCGCCATGATGGGCCAGGAGATGCAGCCGCACGCGTCGGCGCACCTCAAGCGCATCGTCGGCTAGGTGGATCGTCAGATCGTTCAACGATCCAACGCCAGGTCGACTGGATCGTTGAACGATCCGACGCGAGGCTCGTGTGATTGTTGAACGATCCAACGTGGGGATCGTCGAGTTGTTGAACGATCCGTCAGTCCAACGAGGCTCTGCTTGACTGAGGATCGATCGCCGATCCGGCGCCCCAGCCACGCACACCCGCAGGATTGTTGAACGATCCGCGTGTCGGATTGTTCAACAATCCCACGATTCCCCGTAACATGTACCCATGCTTCTGCGGCGCTGCGGAACCGACGCGCTCCTGGTCGAGGTCGACTCCCTGAGCGAGGTCGCGGCCGTCCGCGCAGCCCTCGAACAGCTCGACGGCATCGAAGAGCTGGTCCCCGCAGCCCGAACAGTGCTGGTCAAGGGCGCGCTGTCCCAGGTCCGGGAAGCCCTGAAGGCAGTCGACCTGACCCAGGCCCCCGCGAAGCACTCCCGTGAGATCACCATCCCGGTCGTCTACGACGGCCCCGACCTGGACCTGGTCGCCGAAACAGCCGGCATCACTCCCCAGGAAGTCGTCGAACTGCACACCGGCGCCACCTACGAGGTCGCGTTCTGCGGCTTCGCCCCGGGCTTCGGCTACCTCACCGGCCTCCCGGCCGTCCTCCAGCAACCCAGGCTCGACTCCCCGCGCACCAAGGTTCCGCAGGGTTCCGTCGGCATCGCGGGCGAGTTCACCGCCGCCTACCCCAGACCGACACCGGGCGGCTGGCGGCTGATCGGCCGCACCGAGATCACGCTGTTCGACGCCAAGGCCGAGACCCCGGCACTGCTGCAGCCGGGCGACCAGGTCAGGTTCGTGGTCGCATGAAGCGCAGCATCACGATCATCAAGACCGGCCCGCAGGCGCTCGTCCAGGACCTCGGCAGGCCCGGCAACGCACACCTCGGCGTGCCCCCGTCCGGCGCGCTCGACCAGCACTCGCTCAAGCTGGCCAACCGGCTCGCGGGCAACGAAGAGGGCGCGGCCGGCCTCGAGCTCCTGCTCGGTGGCCTGAAGATCCGAGCGAACGCGAGCTGCACGGTCGCCATCACCGGGCCGCCCGTCGAGGTCCGGATCAACCAGAAGCTCGCCGACTCGCACCACCCGCTGCACCTCGAACAGGACGAAGTCCTCGAAATCGGCACGCCGCGGACAGGACTGCGCAGCTATCTGGCGATCTCCGGTGGCATCGACGTGCCGAGGGAGCTCGGCAGCCGGTCCACCGACCTGCTCTCCGGAATCGGTCCAGAACCCTTGCGGGACAACGATGTCCTGCATCTTGGGACGCCGAGCTTGCCCGAAGGTGCCGATGTGGTGCCGCCGCACCACGCGCTGCAAACGTTGGTCATCCCGATCAGGCTCGGGCCGCGCGACGACTGGTTCGACGAGGCGGAAACCCAGCTGCGGCAGGGCAAGTGGACGGTGTCGGACCGGAGCAACCGGGTCGGGGCGCGGCTGCAGGGGACGAAGCTGAATCGTCGTGACGGGGAGATTCCCAGTGAAGGGATGATCACCGGGGCGGTCCAGGTGCCGCCGGACGGGCAGCCCGTGGTGTTCCTCAACGACCATCCGACGACCGGTGGTTACCCCGTGATCGGTGTGGTGGACAACGATTTCCTCGCCGCGATCGGGCAGGCGAGGCCGGGCACGGAGGTCAGGTTCCGGCCGATCGGCTGAGGAACGACGTCGTTGACGTAAGTGGTCCAGACCAAATACCGTAACTGGCAGCCGCCGCGGAATCTCTACCAAACTGGAGTTCCGCATGCGCCGGATCCCTGCCCTGCTAGCAAGTCTGGTAGCACTCCTGGCTCTGGTGGTCCCTGCACAGGCCGCCACGGGCATCACCGCGACCTTCTCCCGCACCGGCACGACGGGCAAGTTCGTCGTCGCCAACGCGAGCACCGCCGCGCTCAACGGGTGGTCGGTCAAGTTCGACCTGCCCGCGGGTGTCACGGCGAGCAGTCCGCAGAACGCGACGATCACCCAGAACGGCACGAGAGTGACGCTCACTCCTGCCTTCTACATCAACAACCTCCCGCCGGGGCGCAACACCGAGCCCTACAGCCCCACGTTCACGTTGAGCGCCGCGGCTGACCCGACTGCCTGCACGATCAACAACATGGCGTGCGACGGGAGCGGCACCGCGCCTCCGGCGCCCACCGGGCTGACCGCCGACTACTCCGTGGCCGGGGGCACGGCGAAGTTCATCGTCCGCAACCACGGGACCGCCGCCGTCAGCGACTGGTCGATCTCCTTCACGCTGCCCAACGGCGTGACGGTCAGCAACGGCCAGAACGGCACCGTCAGCCAGAGCGGCAACCAGGTCACCGTCACCCCGATCCATTACAACAAGACCGTCGCCGCCGGGGGCAGCACCGAGCCTTACAGCCCGACGTTCTCGATCAGCGCCAACGTCGACCCGGTCACCTGCCGCGTCAACAACGCCAACTGCGACGGCAGCGCCGACACTCCACCAAGCGCCCCAACGGGTCTCACGAGCCCGAGCAAGACCACGCGCACGGTGAGCCTGCAGTGGAACGCGTCCACGCCGGGGTCGTTGCCGGTCGCGAGCTACGACGTCTACAGCGGCGCCAGCGTCGTCGGCTCCTCCGCCACGACGTCCACGGTCATCACCGGCCTGAACCCGAACACCGCGTACTCGTTCACGGTGCGGGCCAAGGACACCAAGGGCGCTCAGAGCGGTCCCAGCGCCGCCGTCAGCGTCACCACCAACAACCCCGCCAACGACACCACGCCACCGGCCGCGCCGGGCAACCTGCGGGCGACGGCCAAGGACGCGGGCAGCATCACGCTGGCGTGGAACGCCTCCACGGACAACAGCGGGATCGCGAACTACGACGTCTACGTCGGCTCGACCGTGAAGACGACGGTCTCCGGCACCACGGCCGTGATCGGCGGCCTCTCACCGTCGACCGGCTACACGTTCACCGTCAGGGCGCGGGACCTCTACGACAACGTCTCGGGCCCGAGCAACGCGCTGAACGAGCGCACTGGTGACATCGTCGGCGGTTACGCCCGTGTCGGGTACTTCGTGCAGTGGGGCATATACGGGCGCCAGTACTTCGTGAAGGACATGGACGCGGCGAAGATGACGCACGTCAACTACGCGTTCGGCAACATCGACCCGGTCAACCTGACGTGTCTGCACGGCGTCACGAAGGGCACGAGCCCGAACCCGCAGGACCCGAACCAGGGTGACGGTGCGGGCGACGCGGAAGCCGACTACAGCAGGCCGATGAGCGCCGCGCAGTCCGTCGACGGCGTCGCGGACAGCGGCTGGGAACCGTTGCGCGGCAACTACAACCAGCTCAAGAAGCTCAAGGTGAAGCACCCGAACCTCAAGGTGCTGATCTCACTCGGCGGATGGACGTACTCCAAGTACTTCTCGGACGTGGCGGCGACGGACGCGGCGCGCAAGAAGTTCGTGGCGTCGTGCATCGACGTCTACCTCAAGGGAAACCTGCCCGTCTACAACAGCGCGGGCGGTCCCGGCAGCGCCGCGGGCATTTTCGACGGCTTCGACCTCGACTGGGAGTGGCCGGGCGCGGAAGGCCACGCGGGCAACCACTTCGGGCCGCAGGACAAGGTCAACAACACCCTGCTGATCGAGGAGTTCCGCCGGCAGATGGACGCGTACAGCACCACGACCGGCAAGCGCTACCAGCTCACCGCGTTCACCCCGGCCGACCCCGGCAAGATCGAGGCGGGCTGGGAGCTCGGACGGGTCGCGCAGTCGATGGACATCTTCAACGTCCAGGGCTACGACTTCCACGGCTCCGGCAGCGATAACTCGTGGGAGCCCAACCGCACCGGCCACCAGGGCAACCTCTACCCGGACCCGGACGACCCGTACACCACCAAGTTCAGCGTCGAGAGCACCGTGCAGGCCTACCTCGACGCCGGAGTGCCGTCACGCAAGATCACGCTCGGGCTCGCGTTCTACGGCCGCGGCTGGCAGAACGTGGCCAACGGCGGCAAGAACGGCGAGTGGCAGACCGCGGGAGGTGCGGCGCCGGGGCAGTTCCCCGAGGAGTCGGGCACGCGCGGGTACGCCAACCTCGTCGCCTCGGTGCCGAACTGCACCGTCTTCCACGACGAGGTCTCCGTGGCGACGTCCTGCTACACCGGCAACCAGTGGTGGACCTTCGACGACGTGTGGTCGATCCAGAAGAAGACCGCGTGGCTGAAGTCGAAGAACCTGCTGGGCGCGATGTTCTGGGAGATGTCGGGTGACCGCGGCCCGTTGATGGCCGCGGTCGACGCCGGACTCCGCTGAGCGCGGTCACCGCGCTCTCGATCAGTACTCCGACTCGTACAGGCCCTGCAGCTCGGTCAGCAGGGCCGACGAGTCGGGCAGCTGCTTGCCGTCCAGCACGGTCACCCGCGTGATCTTGCGGACGCTGGAGCAGAGGAACACGCCCTCGGCGTCGTAGAGCTCGCCGGTCTGGATCGGCTCCACGAGCACGGTCCAACCGGCGCGCTCGGCGGCGCGGAACAACGCGTACTGCGTGGTGCCGGGCAGGATGCCGAGCTTCGACGGCGGCGTCACCAGGGTCTTGCCGCGCACCAGGATCAGCGTCGAGGTCGGGCCTTCGAGGACGGAGCCGTCGGACGTCGTGAAGACGACCTCGGCGGCACCGCGGCGCTCGGCCTCGCGCAGCGCGGCCATGTTGATCGCGTACGACAGCGACTTGGCGCCCAGCAGCAACCACGGCGCGCGGTCGGCGAGATCCGCGTCGATGCCCCGGTCCAGCGTCACGGCGGACAGGCCCTCGGCGCGCTGCTTGAGCACCTTCGCGCCGATCTCCATGCCCAGCGCGAACCCGGTGGGCGTGCCGTCGCCGCCCTCGACGCCGCGGGTGTAGACGAGCTTGAGGGCGAACTCCTGCCCGCCGGCCCAGTTCCCGATGACGAGCTCGACCGCGCGCTCGAACTCCGCACGGGGAGGGGGCGCCATGTCGAGCATGGCCGCGGACCGGTCGAGCCGGTCGAGGTGGGGCGTGAGTTCGCGGGGCTTCCCGTCGACCACGAGGATCGTTTCGAACACGCCGTCGCCGCGCATGAGTCCCAGGTCCTCGACGCGGATCTGCGGCGAGTCGGGGTCAGCGAGGGTTCCGTCGAGCAGTGCCAGCACGCGCATGCGCCGAGCCTACTAGCGGCAACTAACATGGTTGACGTGGAGACCGCAAGAGGCCTGCGCAAAACGCTGCACGACCGCGGTATGAGGATGACGCCGCAGCGTCAGCTCGTGCTGGACGCGGTCCGGTCGCTGGAACACGCGACACCCGAGCAGATCTGTCAGCGCGTCCAGGAGACGGCGCCGACGGTCAACATCACCACGATCTACCGGACGCTCGATCTCCTCGACCGGCTCGGACTGGTTCGGCACACGCACCTTGGCCACGGTGCGCCGAGCTACTCGGTCGACGATCACCAGCACGTGCACCTCGTGTGCCACGTGTGCGGCTCGATCCAGGAGATCCCGTGTGAGCTTCTCGACCCGTTGGTCGGAACATTGCGGGAGCGCGAAGGGTTCGAACTTGATGCAAGCCATCTCGCCCTGTCCGGCACGTGCCGAGACTGTTTGAAGCAGGAGCAGGAGACCGAGTGAGCCTCCCCGGAGCCGTCCCACCGCCCGACGATTCCACCGACGCAGGCGTGGCCTGGCACTACGGCGACCCGTTCGCCGAACAGCGCTCGGCCGTCCGTTCGGTGGTCGTGGTCGACCGCTCGAACCGCGGTGTCATCGCGATCCCGGGCGAGGACCGGCTCAAGTGGCTGCACCAGCTCACGAGCCAGCACTTCGAGCAGCTGGGCGAGGGCGCGGCGACCGAGGCGTTGATCCTCGACGCCCAGGGCCGCCTGGAGCACCACATGGTCGTCGCGAACGTCGGCGGCACGGTGTTCCTCGACGTCGAGAAGGTCGACGACCTGCTGGCGTACCTGAAGAAGATGGTGTTCTGGTCCAAGGTGGAGCCGCGCGACGCCACGGCGGAGTTCGCGCTGCTCACGATCACCGGCCCGGACGCCCCCGCGCTGCTGGAGAAGCTCGGTGTCCCGCAGCCATCGCACGTCGACGCGCTCGGCGATGGCTTCGTGCGCCGCACGTCGTGGCCCGGCCAGAACTCGTTCGACCTGCTGGTACCGCGCGACGAGAAGGCGGCGTGGTGGCAGCGCCTCACGGACGCCGGCGCACGTCCCGCGGGCAGCTACGCGTTCGAGGCGCTGCGGGTCGAGTCGCTGCGCGCACGGCAGGGCATCGACACCGATGAGCGCACGATCCCGCACGAGGTCGGCCTGATCGACCCGGCCGTGCACCTGAACAAGGGGTGCTACCGCGGCCAGGAGACGGTCGCCAAGGTCCACAACGTGGGACGCCCGCCCAGGCGAATGCTCCTACTCCACCTGGATGGTTCTGCCGACGCCCAGCCGGAGACCGGCGACCCGGTGACGCTGGACGGCCGCGTGGTCGGCCGGGTGGGCACCGTGACGCTGCACCACGAACTCGGCGCGATCGCGTTGGCGCTGGTCAAGCGGTCCGTACCGGTCGAGGCGGAGCTCGTCGCCGGGGCACCCGAACGGGAGGTTCCGGCACGAATCGACCCCGACTCGGTGCCCGCGGACACCCCCGGTCTGGGCCGGGAAGCCGTTCGCAACCTGCGGGGTTGACCCCAGCCGGACCGCTACAGTCGCGCCTATGTCCCTGGGCACGCTCATCACTGTCGCTCCCACCGGAGCGGAGCACGCGAAAGCCGACGTCCCGCAGCTTCCGGTGACCCTGGAAGAGCTGGTCAAGACGGCGCAGAGTTGCGAGCAGGTCGGCGCGGCGATGATCCACGTCCACATCCGTGGCGAGGACACGAAACCGTCGCTCGACCTCGGTCTGCTGAAGGCCACCGTCGAAGCCCTGCGGTCCGAGACGAACCTCGTCGTGCAGCTGTCGACCGGTGGGTCGGTGCACGACCCGGAAGAGCACCGGCTGCGCGTGCTCGAGGCGATGCCGGACTCCGCGTCCTGCACGATGGGCACGGTCAACTTCGGCGACGACGTCTTCATGAACCGCTGGGAGTTCATCGTCTCCCTGCACAAGGGCATGCAGGAGCGCTCGATCGTCCCGGAGTACGAGATCTTCGACGTCGGGCAGCTCGCGTCGCTGAAGCGCCTGCTCGACCAGCACGGCCTGCCCGCGGGCGGCCACGTGCACGTCGACCTCGTCATGGGCGTGCCCGGCGGCATGCCCGGTGACGCCGCGACCCTGGTCGCCGCAGTCAACGCTCTGCCGGACGGGGCAACGTTCTCCGCCACCGGGATCGGCCGGACCACTCTCCCCGTGATGTTCACCGCTTTGGGTGCGGGTGGCCACCTCCGAGTGGGTATGGAAGACACCGTCAGCTACTCGCGAGGGGTGCCCGTGCGGGACAACGCACAGCTCGTGGCACGTGCCGCAGGGCTTTCCAAGATCGCCCAGCGACCCGCTTTGACCCCGGACGAGGCGCGAAAGCTGCTGGGCGTGCACATTTGAGACAAGTTTGGTGCATGGGATGTGTTGGCGGGTAGGGAGGATCTACCGCAGGATGGACACGTGATCGAGGTGCGTCCTGGCGGGCGCCGCCGAATCGACAGGGTGCTCGCCCCCGACTACACGGAGGGCGTCGAGCAGCGCCCGCTCGTCGAGGTGCGCGAACTCCGCGACGAAGCTGCGCAGGAAGAGACAGATCTGTCCTACCTGCGGCGGTTGTTGCACGCGCGCATCGACATCGTGCGTGCGGAACAAGAGCGCCGCAGCTCGGGAGGCTCGGCCGTGGTCGAGCAGCTGGCCACCATCCTCTCCACGAACGCCGTGGGTCCCGCGACCGGTCTCGGCCGGTACCAGACCCATGAGCCGTCACGTGCTGATGCGCATCAACGGCACGTCGAGGCGCTGATCTCCGACGTGGACCTCTCCGACGTGAGCTCCCTGGACGACTCGAAGCTCGGCGAGGTGCTGGAGACGTTCATCTCGGAAGAGGCGTCCGTGTCGGTGCGACGTCGCGAGGTGCAGGTGGTCGTGGACAAGCTCAACGCCGAGATCGCCGCGCGCTACCAGCGCGGGAGTGCGTCGGTGGACGAGCTGCTGGCCGCCGAGCGCGGACACCACCGTCCCAAGAGGTAAGACAACCGTTCCACTTTCTGAACAGTCGACCTAGCGTGCCCTCATGGGGTACCGCTGGGTCGTGCTGTCTGTGGGTGCAGTGGCGCAGGGCACGAACGCGGCCGTCTTCCTGGGCCTGCCGGCCATCAGCCCCCAGCTCCAGCAGCACTTCTCACTGACGTTGCCCCAGGTCGGGCTGCTTCTCGGCGCGGTCAACCTCGGCACGATGATCGCTCTCGTGCCGTGGGGTGTCGTCGCGGACCGACGCGGCGAACGGCTCGTGATGACCATCGGCGGCGTGGGCTCCGCGGCTTGTTTGCTGTCCGTCGCGCTGGGCAACGCCTGGATCGCCGGTCTCGCACTCCTGGGTGCCGGCCTGTTCGGGGCCAGCGTCAACGCGGCCAGCGGCCGGGCGGTGATGTCGTGGTTCGGCAGGGAGTCGCGCGGGCTCGCCATGGGGGTCCGGCAGACGGCGACCCCGCTCGGCGCCGCCCTCACCGCGGCCGTCCTGCCCGGCATCGCCCTCTCGTCCGGGGTGCCCACGGCGTTCGTCGTGCTGGCGGGCATCACGGCGTTCGTGGCGCTCGCGGTGGCGTTGCTGGTCAGGGAACCGCCCGGCGCGATCCGGGCGAGCTCCGAGCACGGACTGGTGCTCAAGGACCCCCGATTGCTGCGGCTGTCGCTCGCCAGCGGGCTGCTCGTGGTGCCCCAGTTCACCGCCACCGCGCTGACGGTCCCGCTGCTGCACGAGCACCGCGGCATGAGCGTCACGGCGGCCGCGGCCGTCTTCGCCGTCGCGCAGCTGCTGGGCGGCGCCGGACGGCTGGCGGCCGGGGTGTGGTCGGACCGGGCACGCAGCCGGATCGGGCCCCTGAAGATCGTCTCGGTGATCACGGCGGGCGGGTTCGCGCTGGTCGCGGCACTGGACCAGGCGCCGTTGCCCCTGCTGATCGCGGTGCTGGTGCCGACCTCGCTGTTCGCGCTGTGCTGGAACGGGCTGGCGGTCACCGAGGCCGGTGAGCTCGCGCCGGACGGGCGCAGTGCCACGGCGATCGCGATGCAGAACTCGGCGAACTACCTGAGCGCGGCGGTGACCCCGTTCGTCGCGAGCTTCGTCGCGGTGTCGGTGGGCTGGCCCGCGGCGATGCTGCTGGCGGCAGTGGCCGCCGTGGTCGCGCGGGTGCTGCTTCAGCCGTGGCGTTCCCTGCGGGCCAGCTCGCCCCAGAACTCGCGCAGCGCCTCGTAGCGCAACGCGACCTCCTCGGCGTCGTCCGCTTCGAGGGCGTCGACGATCGCGTTCACGTCGGCCGCCGAGGTGTCCTCGAGCAGGTCCTTGTCCTCGAGCAGCTGCACCAGGCCGCCGTAGTCGAGCTCGACGGCGGAGTGCGGGTGGAAGTGCTCGAGCCAGCGGCCCGTGTC
This sequence comes from Lentzea sp. NPDC055074, assembly GCF_053608005.1. Lineage (NCBI taxonomy): Bacteria > Bacillati > Actinomycetota > Actinomycetes > Pseudonocardiales > Pseudonocardiaceae > Lentzea > Lentzea sp. NPDC055074. Next base: position 554,407 of record NZ_JBSGUQ010000004.1, on the reverse strand, counting down.
GGACAGGACCTTGGCCGGCCCGTCCTCACCCAGGGAGCGCTTCACGACCTTGAGGGCCCGCGCGACCCGCCTTCGGGCGTCGGCCATGGCCACGCGCCACGACACCTGCCGTTCGGGGTCGTCCTGGGCGCTGGCGAGCACCACGCGGCGCTGGGCGGGGTCGACGAGGGCGAACCACGGCAGAGGGACCGTCCACGTCGTGGAGATCACGTGGACCGCGCCGACGGTCAGCTCGGCCATCACGGCGGACGCGCGCGCTCGGACCGTTTCCGGCGAGAGGGCGAGGGCCGCGTCCTGGAGGATCGGCGGCGAGGAGGCCAGGAAGCCGACCAGAGCGGCGGCGGAGCGGGTCCGGAGGTCGAGCGGGCAGACGAGCGGCCCTGGGCCGACGCGGGCGGCCTCGGAGGTCGGAACCTCGGCCGGGCTGATCGTCATCACGTCGAAGGACTCGCCCGGGAGGAGCTTTTGTCTCAACTGTGATCGCAACCACAGCTCTCGTTCCCGGTCGCCCACCTCCGCGCGGGGGACAGGGCCCGCATCCAGGGCTTTTTCGACCTTGGAAGCTAGCGTTGCGTCCAAGACCGATAACGGTTCGTACACCCGTAGGTAGGCGACGAACGGTCTGGGCACGTGTGCATCCTTCCACGCGAGGGGGGCCATGAGATTTGGCGGTACGTGTCACGCCTACCGCGTCGCGAGGAACCCCATCGGCACGGTACGGTAGTTACCAGGAATCAGTTGTCGAGACGAGTGGGGCCGCCGTTCCCCCGGCCGCCCCCGTCCCTGTGCGAGGGGGTCGAGCCATGGGGCGCGGCCGAGCTAAGGCCAAGCAGACGAAGGTCGCCAGGGAGCTCAAATACAGCTCTCATGAGACCGACTTCGCTGCGTTGCAGCGCGAGCTGTCGACTGATGAAAGGTCGCCGAACGGGAGCGGTGGTGGCGACGAGCCACCACACGATGACCCGTACGACGACTACGACGATTACCGTCGCTGAATTCAGCCTTCGGAGTTCAAGGGTTGGGCCACCGGTGACCCCGGTGCCCAGCCCTTGAACTCTGAGGGCTCTTTCAGAACGCCCTGGCGTACTGCTTCGGCGCCCTGACCTCCACACCCAACTGCTGTGCCGCGTGCAGCGGCCAGTACGGGTCGCGGAGCAGTTCGCGCGCGAGCAGGACCAGGTCGGCGGAACCGTCCGTCAAGATCTGTTCGGCCTGCTTCGCCTCGGTGATCAGGCCGACCGCACCCGTGGGCACGTCTGCCTTGCGTCGCACAGCTTCGGCGAGCGGCACCTGGTAGCCGGGCCCGATCGGGATGTCCGCCTGCGCGGTGTTGCCGCCGCTGGACACGTCGATCAGGTCCGCACCCGCGGCCTTGAGCGCATGTGCCAGCACGACGCTGTCGTCGGCAGTCCAGCCGTTGTCGACCCAGTCGGTGCCCGAGATCCTCACGATCACGGGTACCTCCGGGCCGACCGCTGCCCGGACTGCGGCGGTGACCTCGACGGGCAGGGCGATGCGCTCCTCGATGCTGCCCTCGTTCGTGAGCGGCGAGTAGAACTCGTGCAGCAGGTAGCCGTGGGCGGCGTGGACCTCGAGGACCTCGAACCCGGCCTCGATCGCCCGCAGCGCGCCGTCGACGAACGCCTTCACGATCTGCGTGGTGTTCGTCAGCTTCTCCGGCTGGTTGCCGCCGGGGAACGGCTCCGTCGTGGGCGCCACCGGCACCCAGTCCCCGATCGCCTTGCGCCCGGCGTGCGCGAGCTGGATCGCGGGCACCGCGCCGTGCTCCTTGATGAACGCCGTGATGGGCTTCCAGGCCTCGACCTGCGCGTCGTTCCAGATGCCGGTGTCCTGCGGCGAGATGCGGCCGCGCGCCTCCACGGCCGTCGCCTCGGCCATGACGAGGCCGGCGCCGCCGACCGCGCGGGAGCCCAGGTGGACGAGGTGCCAGCTGGTCGGTACGCCGTCTTCCTTGTCGACCGAGTACTGGCACATCGGGCTGACCGCGATGCGGTTGGGCAGCGTGACCGAGCGCAGGGTCAGCGGGGAGAACAACAGGCTCACAAGAGCTCCCTCGAACGTTCGTAGACCTAACTAATTGTTCAAGGGGAGGCCGCGGCGGGTTGTTCCCCGCGATCGGGTTGTCTCAGTCACTGAACAGCGACGCGGAGACACGCGCGGGCGTGAAGCCGGGAGGCCAGATCGTCTTCCGGTCGACGCGGGCTCCGGCCAGCGCCGCCTTGTCCAGGTTGCCGGCGCGCATGTCGGCGCCGCGCAGGTCCGCGTTCGTGAGATCGGCGGCACGGAGATCCGCGCCTTCGAGGCTGGCACCGCGCAGGGACGCCTCGCGCAGCGAGACCCCGCGCAGGTCCGCGCCGCGCAGATCCACGTGGGACAGGTCGAGTGCCGCGACCGGCTGCCGGGTGAGGATCGCCAGGGCCGCCTCGACGTCCGGTGCCGGACTCTCGCCGACGGGCCGCGGCGGGTGCTCCGAGGCCGTCCAGGGAGATCGCTCGCGCAGGAAGTCCCCGATGGTGACGTCGACGAGCAGCCGGCTCTGCGCGGAGTCCTCCGCGATCTGTTCCAGCAGGTGGAGTCCGTCGACCCTGAGCTCGGCCTCGTCGCTGCCGAGCAACCGGACGGCACGGCGGTACCCGTCGACGAGCTGGCCGTCCCTCACCTGGAGCCAGGCCAGCGCACCGGACGCGAGGACCAGCACCACCCCCGAGAACGACGGCAGCGGTGCGGTCGGCGGCACCAGAAGGGCGACACCCAGCGCGAGCAGGGCAACCGCTCCGAGCCTGACCATCCGCTTGCTCACGGAGAGTCATCCTCGCGACCGCACTGCCGCTGCGGTATCCGCTGTTGGAGTTCAGCTCAGGTAACGAACCTGCCTGATCTTGCCCTCCAGCACGTCCTCACGAGCTCGGGAGATCTCGGAACGGTGCGACACCTCCGGCACGCCGACCTCCCACCAGGCCCCGGCCTCCGTCCACGACGACGGGTGCGTGCGGATCACGACCACGGCCGGACGCTTCTCCGCGACAGTCGCTTCGCGCGCCTTGCGGTAAGCGCCTTCCAGGTCACCCAGTGAGTCCACGGCGAACACAGCGCAGCCCATGGCCGCGGCGTGGGCGGCGAAGTCGGTGCGCGGCGGTTCGGGATGCGCCGAGGTGCAGTCCGCGTAGAGGTTGTTGAAGCCCGCGCCGCCCTGACCCGTCTGCAGGCGGTGGATCACGGCGTAGCCGTCGTTGTCGCAGACGACGGCGACGAACCCGTGGCCCGCGAAGGCCGCGGAGAAGAGCTCGGAGTTCAGCATCAGGTAGCTGCCGTCGCCGAGCAGCGTGGTGACGACGCCCTGGGTGTGCGCGATCGCGGCGCCCCAGGCACCGGCCAGTTCGTAGCCCATGCAGGAGAAGCCGTACTCGACGTCCATCGTGGACTCGCCGGTGGCGCGCCAGCCGCCGATCAGTTCGCCGGGCAGGCCGCCGGACGCGGTCATGACGTAGTCGGTGGGTTCGCTGACGTCGTTCACGACGCCGACCACCTGGGCGTAGGTCGGGAGACCCTCGCCCGGAGTGCGCAGCGTCGTGATGTGCGCGTCCCACTTCGTGCGTTCTGCCAGGGCCTTCGAGGCCCACTCCGCCGGTGCCTGCCAGGACCCGAGGACGTCGGTGAGCTCGCGCAGGCCCTCGTCGGCGTCGGACACCAGGGCGAACGCGCCGTGCTTCACGGCGTCGAAGCGGGCGGCGTTCAGGGACACGAGGTGCGCGTCCGGGGAGAAGACGGTCCAGGACGCGGTGGTGAAGTCCTGCAGGCGGGTGCCCACGGCGATGACCAGGTCCGCCTCGCCCGCGAGGACGTTGGCGGACGTGGAACCGGTGATGCCCAGCGGGCCGGCGTGCAGCGGGTGCTCGTGCGGGACCAGGGTGCGGCCGGCGGTGGTCTCGACGACCGGGACGTTGTGCTGCTCGGCGAACCGCAGGGCCCGGCCCGCGGCACCCGAGTAGCGGACGCCACCGCCCAGGACCAGCAGCGGCCGTGAGGCGCCGCGGATCGCCGACGCGGCCTCGGCCAGTGCGATCAGGTCGGGGCGTTGACGCAGCGGGCGGTGGACGACCGGGGCGAAGAGGGCGTCGGGGAAGTCGTAGGACTCCGCCTGGACGTCCTGCGGGAGCGCCAGCGTCACCGGGCCGCAGTCGGCCGGGTCGGTGAGGACGCGGGCCACCTGGGGCAACGTCGAGAGCAGCTGTTCGGGCCGGGTGATCCGGTCGAAGTAGCGGCTGACCGCGCGGAACGCGTCGTTGACCGTGGCCGTCGGGTCGTGGAAGTGCTCGACCTGCTGCAGCACGGGGTCCGGGGCGCGGCCGGTGAAGGTGTCGCCCGGCAGTAGCAGCAGCGGCAGGCGGTTGGCGTGCGCGACACCGGCGGCCGTGACCATGTTCAGCGCGCCGGGACCGATCGACGACGTGGCGACGCCGACCTGGCGGCGGTGGGTGGCCTTGCTGACGCCGACGGCGGCCAGTGCCATGCCCTGCTCGTTGTGGCCGCGCCACACCGGGATCCGGTCGCGGACCTCCTCCAGCGCGTTGCCGAGGCCGAGCACGTTGCCGTGGCCGAAGATCGCGAACACGCCGGGGAACAGCGGCGCCTGCGAGCCGTCGAGGAGTTCGGTGCGCTGGGCCAGCATCCAGCGGACCAGTGCCTGTGCGGTCGTGAGCTTCACTTGGCCCGCCCCTCGGCAGTCGTTACGGGACAACGGGGATCCAGTTCCTGGGTCGCCCAGCTGTCGCGGATCCAGGTGTGCGCCGGGTCGTCGCAGAACGCCATCGAACGCTCAGTGCCCGGACCCGCGAGAACGTTCAGGTAGTACATGGGATAACCCGGCGCCGCGACGCACGGGCCGTGGTAGCCGCGCGGGATCAGGAAGACGTCGCCGTCCCGCACGGTCACGTCCTCGTCGATCGTGCCGTCGTCGGTGTAGGTGCGGTGGAAGCCGAAGCCGGTGCGGGACGGGGTGACGCCGTCGCGGTCGGCGATGCGGAAGTAGTAGATCTCCTCGTTGTTCACCTCGCACGGCTCGGACTCGTCGTGCTTGTGCGGCGGGTACGAGGACCAGTTGCCGTCCGGGGTGATGAGCTCGCACGCGTTGAGCTTGTCCGCGTGGTCCCAGACGCCGGGAGTGCCGAAGTTCGTGACCTGGCGGGTCGCGTTGCCGGAGCCGCGCACCTCGACGGGGACGCCGTCCGCCGGGCCGTACTTCGGTGTCAGCCTGTTCTCGCAGCGGGCCATCGGCAGCGCGACCACGCACCCGTTCGCGGAGGACAGCCGGACGGAGGCGTCTCGCGGCACGTAGGCGAAGTCCGTGACTCGGGTGAAGACCGAGTCACGGCCCTGCAGTTCGTACCTCTCGTCGTCGACCTCGACCACCAGAGAGCCGGCGAGCGGCAGCACGAACGCCTCGAACTCGCCGGTCTCGATCGTGCGCACCCACCCGGCCTCGATCTCCAGCACGCGCAGGCCCGTGTAGGTCCAGCCCGCGTCCTCGGGGGCCAGCGAGATCACGTCGGTCGAGGTCGAGAGCGTCCCGTGTGGACGGTGCAGGGTCATTCCACGATCCCCTTCGCGGTACGGAGGATTTCGGCGGCAGCGACGACGGCGGCGGCCACGTCACCGTCCGGCGGGTAGAGCAGCGCGCGTCCGACGACCAGGCCGCGCACGGTCGGATGGCCCAGCGATCGGCCCCACGACGCGAGGTCGTCCTGCGGGTTCGCCGACGGCACGCCGCCAAGAACCAAGGCGGGCAACGCCGTGGTGTCGAGCACGACTTCCGGTTCCTCGGGCGCGGGCAGCTTCAACCAGGTGTAGGCCGAGGTGGACCCCAGTCCGGCGGCGACGGCGGAGGCACGCGAGAGAGCGGCGGCGTCCTTCTGCAGCACCAGTTTGTCGTTGTGGTCGCGCTTGTACGGCAGCGGTTCGACCATCGCCATCAGGCCGTGCTCGGCGAGCTCGGTGACGGCCCGCGCGCAGCCTTCCAGCGTCGGGATCGTGCCGGGGTCCGAGTCGACCAGGCGCAGCAGCATCTTGCCGCCGTCGAGCCCGAACGTCGCGATGGACGACGCGTCGTACGCGGTGAACCTGTCGTCGATCTCCCAGTCCGCACCGGCGAGGCCGCCGCGGTTCATCGAGCCGATGACCACGCGGTCGTTCAGGCCGTCGAGCAGCAGGAGGTCCTCGATCACGTCCGGCGTGCCGAGCACACCGTCGACGTCGGGGTTCGCCAGTGCCGTCAGCAACCTGGCGAGCAGCGAGCGGCGGTCAGCCATCGCCATCGGGTCGCCGCCGACGCCCAGCGCACCACGTGCCGGGTGGTCCGCCGCGACCAGGAACAGTGTGGACTTGCCGTTCAGCAACGAGTTCCGCCGCTTGCGCGCCTGGTAGGCCCGTCTGATCGAACCGGGGTCCTCAGCCCGCCGCCACAACAGTTCGCGCCACTGGCCGTCGGTGATCACAGCAGTTCCTCGATCTCTTCCTGGTCGGGCATCGCGTCGGCGCAGGCCAGCCGGGACGCCACGATCGCGCCCGCCGCGTTGGCGTAGCGGGCGATCTTCACCGGGTCCCAGCCGGACAGCAGGCCGTGCACCACCGAGCCGCCGAACGCGTCGCCGGCGCCGAGCCCGCAGACGACCTCGACGGGGTTCGGCTCCACGGTCCACCGGCCTTCGGGCGTGGCCACGAGAACGCCCTCGGCGCCCTTTTTGACCAGCGCCAACGAGATCCCGCGGTCCAGCAGCCGGTCCGCGGCCTCGTCGGGATCGGACGTGCCGACCGCGATCTCGCACTCCGTCCGGTTGCCCACGGCGACCGTCACGTGGTCGAGCATCCAGCTGATCTCGGCCCGCGCGGTCTCGACGTCCGGCCAGAACATCGGCCTGTAGTCGAGATCCAGCACGGTGTGGCCGCTGCGGGCCCGGTTCGCCAGCATCATCCGTTGCGAGCCACGAGAAGGCTCGGCGGAGACGCCCGTACCCGTCACCCACAACAGCGGGACCTCACGCGTGAGCGACCACGGCACGTCGTCCTCGCCGATCGTCATGTCCGGCGCGGTCGGCAGGCGGTAGAACAGCAACGGCGGGTCCGCAGGCGGGTTGAGCTCGCAGAACACCACCGGGGTCAGGAGGTCCGGCGAGGTACCGACGTACTTCGACGACACGCCGAAGCCTTCGAGCGCCTCGCGGACGTAGGTGCCGAAGCCGTCCGGGCCGACCTTCGTCAGCACCCCGGCACGCCGGCCGAGCCGCGCGGCGGCGACCGCGACGTTGGTCGCGGTCCCGCCGAGCGACTTGGCGAAGGTGCTGACCTGGGCCAGCGGCACCCCGGACTGCTCCGGGTAGAGGTCGACACCGACCCGGCCGACGGTCAGCACTTCCAGTGAGGTCACGCCTCGACACCTCGCAGCTCGTGCTCCAGCGCCTCGAGCTCGGCGCCACCGGCCATCTGCTTGGTGAGCTCGTTGATGTCGATCTCGGACTTCTCGTACGAACCCAATGCACGGCCCCGCTTGAGCAGCAGGAACCGGTTGCCGACCGGGTAGGCGTGGTGCGGGTTGTGGGTGATCAGCACGACGCCGAGGCCACGATCACGTGCCTGGGCCACGTACTTCAGCACCACACCGGCCTGCTTCACGCCCAGCGCGGCCGTCGGTTCGTCGAGGATCAGCACCTTGGCGCCGAAGTGCACGGCGCGGGCGATGGCGACGCACTGCCGTTCGCCACCGGAGAGCGTGCCGACGGGCTGCTCGACGTCGCGGAGGTCGATGCCCATGTCGGACAACGCCTTCTTGGTGATCTCCTTGCCCTTCTTGCGGTCCAGGAAGCCGAACTTCGTCGTCGGTTCCGAGCCCAGGAAGAAGTTGCGCCACACGGACATCAGCGGCACCACCGCGAGGTCCTGGTACACGGTCGCGATGCCGCGGTCCAGGGCCTCGCGGGGTGACGAGAAGCGGATCTCCTCGCCCTCGACCTTGAACGAGCCCTGGTCGTGCTGATGGACACCGGCCAGGATCTTGATCAGGGTCGACTTCCCGGCGCCGTTGTCGCCGAGCACGCAGGTGACCTCACCCGCGTTGACCACAGTGGACACATCGCTGAGCGCGATGACGCTGCCGTAGGTCTTGCCGATGTTCTCGGTCTCGATCAGTGACGTCATCGCCTGACCCTCTCCGCCCGGCGGCGCAGCATGTTGTTGACCAGCACGGCCGCCAGCAGCATCACGCCGAGGAACAGCTGGAACCAGTCGCTGTTCCAGCCCGCGTAGACGATGCCCTGCCGGGCCATGCCGAAGATCAGCGCACCGATCGCCGCGCCCACCGCGGAACCGAAGCCGCCGGTGAGCAGGCACCCGCCGATCACCGCCGCGATGATGTACTGGAACTCGAGGCCGATGCCCTGGTTCGCCTGCACGCTCGCGTACCGCAGGATGTTGATCGAGCCGACGAGCCAGGCGGCGAACGCCGTCGTCATGAACAGCAGGATCTTCGAGCGCACGACCGGCACGCCGACGGCGCGGGAGCTCTGTGCGGCACCGCCGATCGCGAAGATCCAGTTGCCGAACTTGGTGCGCATCAGCACGGTCGACGCGATCACGGTGAACAGGACCCACCAGATGATCGACACGTAGAAGCTCGTGCCGCCGATCTGGAACGTCGAGGCGAACAGGAACCCGGCGGACTCGTAGCCCGCCGCCTCCCGCATGCCCGACACCTGCACGCTGCCCGTGACCAGGCGCGTGATGCCGAGGTTGAGGCCCTGCAACGCTAGGAAGCTTCCCAGCGTCACGATGAAGCTCGGCAGGCCCGTGCGCATCACGAGCCAGCCGTTCAGCGCGCCCACCGCCAGGGCGAACGCGAGCGACACCAGCAACGACAGCCAGACGTTGAGTCCCAGCTGGGTGGCGAGGAGAGCCGTGACGAGCGCGGTGGACGCGGTCATGACGCCGGCGGACAGGTCGAACTCGCCGCCGATCATGAGCATCGCCACCGCGACCGCCATGATCCCGAGCATGGAGGCGTCGTCGAGCCAGGTGGCCGCGCCCCCGATGCTCAGGAACTGCTCGGTGACCACGGAGAAGAACAGGAACACCAGCAGTGCGCCGAGCATCGCGCCGATCTCAGGGCGCTTGATCAGCTGATCCATCGCCTTGGGCTTGCCCAGCCGTTCGTCGGCAGCCGGTGGAGCTGTGGCTGTCACGGTCATCTCCCCGCCTCCTCCTTACCTCTTGCCGTTCTTGGCGTACTCCGCGACCTTGTCCACGTTGGACTTGTCGACGAAGCCGGGACCGGTGAGGACGGGCTTGCCGCCACCGAGGGTGTTGGCGTTGTCCTTGAAGAGCTTCAGCATCACGATCGGCAGGTAGCCCTGCTGGTACTGCTGCTGGTCGACGGCGAAGAGCACCTCGCCCGCCTTGATCGAGCTGACCACGTCGGCGTTCAGGTCGAACGTCGCGACCTGCGCCTTCGAGCTCGCGCCCTTGATGGCGGACGCCGCGTTCACGGCGACCTGCGGGTTGAGCGCCAGCACGCCGTCGACGGCGGTGTCGGACTGCAGCTTGGCCTTGATGCGGGCCTCGACGTCCGTCGGGTTGGAGATGTCGACCTGGAGGTTCTCCACCGCGCCGCCGAAACCGGTGCGGGCACCGTCGCAACGCTGGTTGAGTCCCGAGTTGCCGGCCTCGTGGATCACGCAGAGCAGCTTGGTCTTGCCTGCTGCCTTGAGCTTCTTGCCGGCTTCCTCACCGGCGATCGACTCCTCCTGGCCGACGTGCGCCATGGCACCGAACTCCGCGCTCTTCGCGCTGCCGGAGTTGATGGTGATGACCGGGATGCCGGCCTTCACCGCGTTCTCGATGGACGTCTTGAGCGCGTCCGGGTTCGCCATCGACACCACGATGCCGCCGACCTTCTGCGACACGGCGTTGTCGATCAGCTTGGCCTGGGCGCCGGGGTCGCCGTCGGAGTTGTAGGTGACGCCGACACTGAGCTGCTTGGCCGCGTCCTCGGCACCGACCTTCACGACGCTCCAGAACGCGTCGCCCGCGGTCCCGTGCGTGATGACGGAGACCTTCAGGTCACCCGACGCGGCCGGCGCGCTGTTGTTGCCCGTGTTCTGCGACTGAGTACCGGTGGGACCGCTACAAGCGGCGAGCAGAGCGACACCGGCGAGCGCGACGCCCGCACGGAGTACCAGACGAGACTTCATCGTCTCCAGTCCCTTCAGAGGATCTTGCTGAGGTGCGCAAGGCTGCGCGCGGTGTCCTGAAGTGGCTTGTCCACGGGACTTCCATCCTTGAGCTGGGTGTCCTGCTCAAGCACGAACCAACCGGTGTAGCCCGCCTCTTGAACGAGCCGCACCAGCGCTTCGACGTCCACGTCGCCGTCCCCGAGCGGCACGTAGATGCCCTGTTCCACGGCATCGGTGTAACTGAGCTCGCCGCTGCGCACCTTCGCCGCGATCTCGTCACGCACGTCCTTGAGGTGCACGTGACCGATGCGGTCCGGGTAGCGGCGCGCCAGCTCGACCGGGTCCGTGCCACCGATGAGGAGGTGGCCGGTGTCCAGGCAGAGCTGGAGATCGGAGTCCGCGAGGAACCTGTCGACCTCCGCCTCCCGCTCGACGTGGGTGCCCACGTGCGGGTGCAGCACGGTCCTGAGGCCGTGCGTTGCGGCGATCTCACGGATCTTCGCGCAGGTGTCGACGAGCGTGTTCCACTCGTCGTCGCTGAGCTTGGGCGTCTCGTCGTAGCCGTCGATGCCGGTCGCGGCGGCGAGCACCAAGACCTCGGCACCGCCGGCCTTCAGGATCGCGGCGACGCGGTCCGCCTCGTCCAGAGTGGACTGGACGTCGGTGTGCAGCGTGACGGCGAGGAAACCGCCGACGAGGCTCAGTTCGTGACCGGCCAGCAAGGCCTTGAGCTGCGCGGGGTCGGCCGGGAGGTAGTCCGGCGGGCCGAGCTCGGTGGCGGTGAGGCCGAGGGAGTGCATCTCGCTCAGCACGGTCTCGGACGGGAGCACGTCGCCCCAGCCCGGCACCTCGCACACGCCCCAGGAGATCGGTGCCCCAGCGATCTTCGCCATGCCTAGTTCCCCTCGATCCTCACCGGTGCGCCGCTGCGGCGCGACTGCTCACAAGCTTCTGCCAGGCGGAGGCTGATCAAACTCTCTCGCGCCGGGGACGGGTTCGCGACCTCGCCCTTGATGACCTGCGTGAACAGGTTCATCTCGTTGACGTACGCGCGGTGGAAGCGCTCCGGGAAGCCGGGGTAGGCGTCCTCTCCGGCCACGTGGCCGCCGGGTTCGAGCGAGTTCAGCGGGGTCTTCGCATCGACGCCCGCGACCAGCGAGTCCTTGCTGCCCAGCACCTCGATGCGGTGGTCGTAGCCGACCGGGTCGTGCCGTCCGCCGGCGAGCGTGGCGTGCGCACCGCCCGCGAACTTCAGCATCACGACGGCGTTGTCGACGTCGTCGGCGTCCGCGAACGCCTGGTGCACCAGCACGGAACCGCTCGCGTAGACCTCGACGACCGGCTCGCCGACGAGCCACGGCACGCAGTCGAGGTCGTGGATCAGCAGGTCGCGGAAGATGCCGCCGGAGGCCGGGAGGTAGGAGAAGTCCGGCGGGTTCGCGTCGTTGCCGACGGCCCTGACCAGGTAGATGTCGCCGACCTCGCCCGCCCTGATGCGGCGGTTCAGCTCGTAGATCGCCGGGTCGAAGCGGCGCTGGAAGCCCACGAGCACCTCGACGCCGGACCGGTCGACGTCCGCGATCAGCGCGGCCATCTCGGCGACGTCGCTCGCGATCGGCTTCTCGCACAACGTGGGAACGCCCTTGCCGATCGCCGCGCGCAGCATCTCGGGGTGCGTGTTCGTCGGGGTGGCCAGCAGCACGCCGTCGACGTTGCCCAGCAACGTGTCGAGGTCGTCCACCGCCTTGGTCCCGGCGAGCTCGGCTGACGCCTGCGCTGCCCTCCCCGGCACCGGGTCGAAGAGGAGCACCTCGTCGACTCGATCCAGTGCGGCGAGGTTGGTCGCATGCATGGTGCCGATCCTGCCGACACCCGCTACTCCGATCCGCATCGCAGGTTTCCCCTGTTCATCGCGTTGATCTGTTAGAGCGCTCTATTGGTTGGAGCGCTCCAATGCTGTAACTTCGGCCACACGGGTGTCAAGGGTGCGTTTCCTGCGCGTGACATGAGGAGGTGGTTTTCAGGTGGTCAGGCCGACGATGGAGGACGTCGCCGCACGGGCCGGAGTGTCCCGCGCACTGGTGTCGCTGGTCATGCGCGGTTCACCCAAGGTGAGCGAGCTGCGACGCAGCGCTGTGCTGAAGGCCGCGGAAGAACTGGGTTACTCACCGCACGCCATGGCGCGGTCGCTCGCCTCGCGCACGTCCACAGTTCTCGGCGTGATGGTGTCCGACCTGCACAACGCGTTCTTCGCGGAGGTCGTGGACGGCATCGACGAGGTCGCGCGCGATCAGGGCTTCGACATCATCATCAACACCGGCGGCCGCTCTCCCGCTCGCGAACGCCGAGCCCTCGAGTCGCTGCTCTCCTTCCGTCCCGCCGGTCTCGTCCTGCTGTCGCCCGTCGTCCCGGCGACCGCCATCGGCAAGGCCGCCGAACAACTTCCCGTCGTCCTGGTCGCGCGGTCCTCCCGTGTGTCCACTGTGGATACCGTGAACGACGACGGCGAGGTCGGTGCACGACTGGCCGTCGAGCACCTGGTTTCGCTGGGGCACAAGCGCATCGCGCATCTGGACGGCGGTGAGGGCACCCAGGCCGGACCTCGTCGGCGCGGATACGTCGGCGCGATGGAGTCCTTCGGGCTGGAGCCCCAGGTCGTGACCTCCGAGTACACCGACGCGGCCGGTGCACGAGCGATTCGAGGGTTGATCGCCGACGACGCTCTGCCCACGGCCATCCTGTCCTGCAACGACTTCAACGCCGTCGGCGCGATCTCGGCACTGGAGGACGCCGGGTTGCGCGTCCCTGCCGATGTTTCCGTTGTGGGGTACGACAACACGTCACTGGCCGCGTTGCGCCACGTCTCCCTGACCACGATCGACCAGCCCCGTGCCGAGTTCGGCCGGTTGGCCGCCGACGCGCTTCTGCAGCGCGTGCGTTCCGAGCGCACCGAACCCGTGCGCCATCTCCTCACTCCCTCGCTCGTTGTCCGGAACACCACAGCTCCCCCAGGAGGACCGCGTTGAGCACCATCCCCCACTGGATCGACGGCGCCCGCACCACCGGGGTGTCGTCCCGGACCTCGGACGTCTTCAACCCGGCCACCGGTGCCGTCGCCGCACAGGTCGTGCTGGCCGAGCAGGCGGACGTCGACCTGGCGGTCTCCTCCGCCTCGAAGGCGGCGCAGTCCTGGTCGGAGTCGTCGCTGTCGACGCGGTCGCGGATCCTGTTCGCCTACCGCCACCTGCTGCACACCCATCGCGACGAGCTGGCCGCGATCATCACGTCCGAGCACGGCAAGGTGCTCTCGGACGCGGCCGGCGAGGTGCAGCGCGGCCTGGAGGTCGTCGAGTTCGCGTGCGGCATCCCGCAACTGCTGAAGGGCGAGCACTCCGAGCAGGTCTCGCGCGGCGTCGACGCGTACTCGTTCCGTCAGCCGCTGGGCGTCGTCGCGGGCATCACGCCGTTCAACTTCCCCGTGATGGTGCCGATGTGGATGTTCCCCATCGCGATCGCCTGCGGGAACACCTTCGTCCTGAAGCCTTCGGAGCGCGACCCGTCGGCGTCTCTGCGGCTGGCCGAGCTGTTCCGGGAAGCCGGGCTGCCCGACGGCGTGCTGAACGTCCTGCAGGGCGACGCGTTCGCGGTCAACGCTTTGCTCGACCACCCCGATGTCGCGGCAGCGTCGTTCGTCGGCTCCACGCCGATCGCCCGGCACGTGTACTCGCGTGGCACCGCGGCGGGCAAGCGCGTGCAGGCTCTGGGTGGCGCCAAGAACCACATGGTCGTGTTGCCCGACGCCGACCTCGACGTGGCCGCGGATGCCGCGGTCTCCGCCGGTTACGGCTCTGCCGGCGAGCGTTGCATGGCGATCTCGGTGGTCGTGGCGGTGGGCTCGGCGGGCGACGAGCTCGTGTCGAAGATCGCTTCGCGGACCCGTGAGCTGCACCCGTCGGTGCTTCCCGGCACTGACCCCTCGGCTCAGATGGGGCCGTTGGTCACCGGGGTGCACCGGGACCGCGTCCGGTCCTATGTGGACGCCGGCGAGGCCGCCGGGGCGTCACTGGTCGTGGACGGTCGCGGGTACGCGCCACCGGGCGCCGAGGGCGGGTTCTGGCTCGCGCCGACGTTGTTCGACCACGTCACCCGGGACATGTCCATCTACACCGATGAGATCTTCGGGCCGGTGCTCGCGGTGGTGCGGGTCGAGACGTTCGAGGACGCCCTCGAGCTGGTGAACGCCAACCAGTACGGGAACGGGACCGCGATCTACACGGGCGACGGGCTTGCTGCGCGTGAGTACCAGCGGCGGGTGCACGTCGGGATGGTCGGCATCAACGTTCCCATCCCCGTGCCGATGGCCTACTACTCGTTCGGCGGGTGGAAGGACTCACTGTTCGGGGACACGCACGTGCACGGAGCTGAGGGCGTGAAGTTCTACACGCGCGCGAAGGCCGTGACGTCTCGATGGCCGCAGCAGCACGGCGTGAACCTGGGCTTCCCCACGCACGGCTGATCCGTTCGGAGCAACGGCCGCCCCGTCCGCCTCAGGCGAACAGGGCGGCCATTTCTATTTGGTACGAACCAATTGCGACCCGAACGAGTCGCTGATCTGGTCAGATGAGCCAAGCGAACGATTGTCCTGCTGAAATCGCCGCCAATTTCGCTGATCTTGGAATATGCGGACACGGCGCATCGGTTCGACAAAGGTGCTGGACACGGAGGTAGGATCCGCGTTCACACAGCCGAACATCGCTTCCTTTCTCGCGGACGCCGCATCGTTCGTTACAGCGGAAAGGAAGAACGCCCTCAGCAGGAGGACCGAACACGATGTCGCCCAGTGAGGACGACAGTCCTTTCGCGACGGCATGCCGCGCCCGCACCCGTTCCGAGTTCCTCTGCGCACTGAACCAGCTGCGCCTGTCAAGAGGACTCTCGTACGGTCAGGTCTCCATCAACGCGGGTGAGCACGCGTTGGCGAAGAGCAGCGCGCACGCGATGTGCCTCTACCGGGTCCCCAAGCAGGAAGGCCCGCTCAGGGCCTTTCTGACCGGCTGCGGAGAGCCGGCCGAGGCGCTCGACGGGTGGGTGGAGCAGTGGCGGCGCGTGACGGCCTCCCGCGCCAACAGGAGGCCGCACCCCGCTGCTCAGCTGGTCCAAAGCTCGGCCAGGGGTTTCTCACCGCCGAAGTGATGCTCCGGCACGTGCGCGAGCCTAACGTTCCCGCGCAACGCCGAACAGACGACTGGACGACATTGGACGCGGTCAATACGACCAATTGTCGACAGTGTGGTCAGGAGCGCCGGAAAAGTGGACGAAAACTTGTCACTTGGACCCCGTTGGACGGATGTGGACGCCGTTGTGCGGGACATGAAAAACCTGGACGGTGATTCAGTTGGCAATCACCCGTGTGAGTGACATGCTCGTAGCAGAGCCGTTATGTCGCCGAGTTCCGCGGCAACGCCAATTGCCCGCGTGGACGCATTCCGCACATCCGGCTCGTACCTGTTCCCACTCCAGCTGGTCCCCTTCGGCGCACGGTGACGCGCCGAGTCCTTTCCAGGAGTTCTGATGACCACCCCTACGCCCTACAACGGGGCGCCGCGCAGGCACCGCGCCAACTCCGGCACCAGCACGGTCCTGCTGGCGACGGCCTCCTTCGTCTTCACCGCGTGGATGCTCGCGCACGACCACTCTCCGGTCGTCTCCGTGTCCACGACCGCCGCCGTGCTCGCGGTGACGATCACGCTGAGCCGCAGCCGGCCGTTCACCGCGAGGTTCGGGCCGCTGCCGCCGGCGGGCTCGATGGTGGTCTGGGAGGACGACCAGCGATGACGGGCCAGGAGGGTGACGTGCTGGAACGGCTGACCCGGCTCTGGCCGCAGTTGCTGGCAGGCCTGTCGAGACCGGGCCGGCGTGCGGAGGCGATCGCCGCGTACCGCGAGGTCCACGCGATTCTCGGGGCGGAGCTCGGCCTCGACGTCGAGGCGGTGCGGCCGTTGATGCCGACGTCGACCGCCGAGCTGCGGGCGGCGACCGAGGCCGAGTTCGTCGCGTTGCTGCGGAAGATCCACGCGCGGTCCGGGCTGACGTTGCCTGAGCTCTCGCGCCGGGCGGGGGCGGCGACGTTGCCGCGCAGCCAGGTCTACTCGCTGCTCAAGCGCGACAGGCTGCCGACGAAGCCCGACCAGGTGCGGGCGTTCGTGAGCACGTGCGGCCTGTCCGAACCGCAGGTGGCCCGCGTGATGGAGCTGTGGGCGACGTTGCGCGAGCAGACCGAGCTCGCGGTGCGCGGGCCGCAGGACGAGAAGCCGTTCGCGATCCTGATCGTGCGCAGCGCATGAGAAAGCCCCCGCTCGGTTCCTGAGCGGGGGCTCTCCCGTGCGATCAGGCGTCGACCTTCTCGCGCTCCTCTTCCGCGGCGGCAGGCGGCTTCGGCAGGAACCGCTTGAACAACGGGAAGAACAGGATCAGCAGGATCACCACGTAGACCACGATCGCCATCGGGCTGTTGACCAGACCGGTGAGCGAGCCGTCGGAGAGCTGCAACGACCGGCGCATCTGCTGTTCCGCGGCCGGGCCGAGGATCACGCCGATGATCGCGGGCAGCACCGGCAGGCCGTAGCGGCGCATCGCGAAGCCCAGCACGCCGATCACGAACATCAGCAGCAGGTCGAAGATGTCCGCGTTGACCGCGTAGGCGCCGACCGAGGCGAAGAACAGGATGCCCGCGTACAGGTACGGCCGCGGGATGCGCAGCAGCTTCGCCCACAGCGGTGCCAGCGGCAGGTTCAGCACCAGCAGCAGAGTCAGGCCGATGAACAGCGACGCGATCAGCGCCCACACCAGGCCCGCCTCGCGCTGGAACAGCAACGGGCCCGGCTGGATGCCGTACTGCTGGAACGCGGCGAGCATGACGGCCGCGACCGCCGTGGTCGGCAGGCCCAGGGTCAGCATCGTGACCAGGGTGCCGGCCGCGGAGGCGGAGGCCGTGGACTCCGGGCCCGCCACGCCTTCGATGGCGCCCTTGCCGAACTCGTCCTTGTGCTTGGAGAGCCGCTTCTCCGTCACGTACGACAGGAACGTCGGGATCTCCGCGCCACCGGCCGGGATCGCACCGAACGGGAAGCCGATCACCGGGCCGCGCAGCCACGGCTTCCAGGTGCGCTTCAGGTCCGCCTTCGAGAGCCACGGGCGGCCGACCGGGATCGGTTCGAACGGCTTGCGGCGCAGGTGGGCCGCCACCCAGAGGGCCTCGCCGACCGCGAACAGGGCCACGGCGACCACGACGATGTCGATGCCGTCGGCCAGGTGCAGCGAGCCGAACGTGAGGCGCTGCTGGCCGGTCATCTCGTCGAGGCCGACCAGGCCGAGGGTCAGGCCGATCAGCAACGACGCGAAGCCGCGGATGCGGGAGGCGCCCAGGACCGAGGTGACGGCGATGAACGCCAGCACCATCACGGCGAACAGGTCGGGGGCGCCGATGTCGACGGCGTGCTTCGCGACGAACGGGGCCAGCAGGACGATCAGCAGCGTGCCGATGATGCCGCCGGTGAAGTGGCCGATGGCAGCGGCGGCAAGCGCTTGCGCTCCACGACCCTTGCGGGCCATGGGATTGCCTTCGAACGCTGCCACCACCGCGGCGCTCTCACCCGGTGTGTTCAAGAGGATCGACGTCGTCGAGCCGCCGAACATGCCGCCGTAGTAGATGCCCGCGAACATGATGAACGCGCCGGTCGGCTCCATGCCGTAGGTGACGGGCAGCAGCAGCGCCACCGCCATGGCCGGGCCGATGCCCGGCAGGACACCGATCGCGGTGCCCAGGAGCACGCCGATCGCGGCGAGCAGCAGATGTGTCGGCGTCAGCGCCGTGGCGAAGCCGTCGAGCAGTTGTTCCACCTAGAACACCTCCATCAACGGGCCACCGGGCAGGGGGACGCCGAGCAGGTTGTTGAACACCAGGAACGTGAAGATCGACAGGCCGGCCGCGATCAACGGGTCGCGCACCAGGTTGCGGCTGCCCAGGGCGTAGGCCGCTCCCCAGAACAGGATCGCGCCGGAGATCGGGAACCCGACGACGCCGATCAGCACGGCGTTCGCGAGGAAGGCACCGCACAGCAGCAGGACCGTGCGCCAGTCGGCGGGTGCGGACAGGTCGACGTCCTCGCCGGCCTCGGCCTCGCCCTTGCCGCCGCGCAGCACGTCGCGGGCCAGCAGCGCGGCGACGAGCAGCAACAGCGAGCCGACCAGGATCGGCACCGCCTTCGGGCCGACCGGGCCGCGCTGGGCGAAGTCCGTGGGGATCTGCAGCGCGTCGGTCAGCACCAGCACGCCGAGCACGACCAGCAGGGCGCAGATGCCCAGCTCGGAGTGGTCGCGGAGCCAGTTGCGGCGCTCCGGCTTCGTCACGGTCGTCATGCCAGCCCCAAGTCCTTGAGCACCGTTGCCACCCGCTTGTTCTCGTTTTCCAGGAAGGTCCTGAACTCGTCTCCCGGTGCGAAGGCGTCCGTCCAGCCGTTGCGCTGCAGGGCTTCCTTCCACTGCGGCGTCCTCTGGAGGTTCTGGAACACCTCGACCAGCTTCGCCTTGTCGGTCGGCGAGATGCCGGGAGGAGCGACGATGCCGCGCCAGTTCGTGAACTCGACGTCCACACCGGACTGCTTCAGCGTCGGCGCCTCGATGCCCTCGATGCGGTCCTTGCTCGTCACCGCGAGCACCCGCAACGTGCCGGCCTGGATCTGGTCGCGGTACTCGCCGACGCCCGAGACGCCGAACGCGACCTTGCCGCCGAGCACCGACGCCAGCAGCTCGCCACCGCCGTCGAACGGGATGTAGTTGACCGTCTTGGGCTGCAGGCCCACGGCTTTGGCGATCAGCATCGGCGCCAGGTGGTCGGGGCCGCCGGGAGCCGAACCGCCGCCGACCGTCACGGTGCCGGGGTTCGCCTTCCACGCGTCGACCAGTTGTTGCATCGACGTGTACGGCGAGTCCTTCGCGACCACGACGATGTCCGGTTCCTCGATCAGCTTCGCGATCGGGGTGGTGTCGAGCAGCGAGTTCGGCGACTTGTTCGTGTACACCGCGCCCACGACGCCCAGGCCCATCGACATGATCAGCTTGCCGTTGCCGCGCTCACCGACCGTGCGGCCCAGTCCGACCGTGCCGCCGGCGCCGGGGAGGTTGAACACCTCGGCGTTGCGCAGCAGGTCAGCGTCTTCCATGGCCTTCGCCGCCGTGCGCGCCGTGATGTCGTACCCGCCACCCGGCGCGTTCGGCACCAGCACCCGCAGGGCCCGCACCTGGTTGCTCTCGCCGCTGTCCGCACCCGGCGTCAGCAGCGGTGGCACGAGCAGGACGGCGAGCAACGCCGCCGCCACCGCCACCCACACCTTCACCGACACTGTGATCCCCGCCTCTCGTCCGCGTGGTTGGACATGTTGCTCTCGTGTAAACCTTGATGTCGCTCTTGCGCTTCTAAGGTTTCTTTCGGTCTTTCTGGTCACGGGAGGTCACATGCGTCGCAGCCGTTCCCTGGCCAGTCAGCTCCTCGCATGGCAACTCGTAGTCGTCACGTTGCTACTGGGCGCGGTCGGCGCGCTGACTGTTGTCCAGACGGGCAGCAACTTTCGCTCCAACGAGGAACGCCGGATGCTCTCGGTCGCCGAGACCGTCGCCGCGAACTCGCTGGTCCAGGAGCGGATGGGCAACTGGCGCGAGCTGTCGGCGCCCGCCGAGACGGCCCGCAGTCTGTCCGGCGCCTCCTACGTGCTGATCCTCAACGACCAGCGGCTCGTGATCGCCTCGCCGGACCCGTCCCAGATCGGGTCCACTCTGGACACCCGCGCCACCGCGCTGGAGGGCCGGTCCTGGACGGGCACGGTCCGCGACTCGATCGAGGCGCACGTGCCGGTGTTCGACCCGCTGAGCCGCCGGGTCAACGGCATGGTGATCGCGGGCGCGGAGGACCCCGGGGTCTTCGCGGGCGCGCTGCAGCAACCCGTCGACGTGCTGCGCTACCTGGCGATCGCGCTGATCATCGGCGTCACCGGCTCGTTGCTGCTGGCGCGCAGGGTGAAGAACCAGACCCTCGGGCTGGAGCCGCACGAGATCACCGCGCTGGTCGAGAACCGCGAGGCGTTGCTGCACGGCATCCGCGAGGGCGTCGTCGGACTCGACGGGCAGAACCGGATCACGCTGGTCAACGACCACGCGAGCGACCTGCTGGCGTTGCCGGAGGACGCGGTCGGCCGCTCGGTCGAGGAGCTGGAGCTCAACGACCGGCTGCGGGACGTGCTGACCGGACGCGCGACCGGCGTCGACCAGCTCGTGCTGCGCCAGGGCGTCGTGCTGACGTTGAACCGCATGCCGATCGACGGCGGCGAGGGTGCGGTCGTGACGCTGCGAGACCGCACGGAACTCCTTGCGCTGCAACATGAACTCGACGCCTCGCAACACGCGACGGACACGTTGAGAGCGCAGGCGCACGAGTTCGCGAACCGGCTGCACACCATCGCCGGGCTGATCTCGTTGAAGGAGTACGACGAGGTCACCAACTACGTTCACCAGATCAGCACGGCGCAGGACCAGTGGCGCACCGAGGTCGGTTCGTCGATCGGCGATCCCGCCGTCGCCGCGCTGCTGATCGCCAAGGCGTCGCTCGCGGCCGAACGCGGCACGGCGCTGCGGCTGGGCCCGGACAGCGTGCTGGGCAGGGTCGACGAGGCCCTGTCCGCGGACCTGGTGATGGTGCTGGGAAATCTCGTCGACAACGCGCTGGACGCGCTGAGCTCGTTGAGCACGAACGGCGCGGGGAAGTGGATCGAGGTGGGTGTGGTGCAACTGGACGACGAGGTCCAGGTGGTGGTCCGCGACTCGGGTCCCGGTGTGGCACCGGAACTCGCGGACGAGGTGTTCCGGCACGGGTTCACGACCAAGGCGGCATCGCACGGGGAACGCGGCATCGGGCTCGCGCTGATCAGGCGGGCGTGCCTGCGGCGCGGCGGTTCGGTGAGCGTGTCGGGTTCCGTCTTCACGGCAAGGCTGCCCTGGTGATCCGGGTGCTGGTCGTCGACGACGACTTCATGGTGGCGAAGGTCCACAGTGGATACGTCGCGCGCACCGACGGGTTCGAGGTCGTCGGGGTCGCGCACACCGGCGGGGACGCGTTGCGGCTGGTGCGGGAGCTGAAGCCCGACCTCGTGCTGCTCGACGTCTACCTGCCGGACGTCAACGGGCTCGAAGTGCTGAAGTCGTTGCGCGCCAACGAGGAGGTCGACGTCATCGTGATCACGGCGGCGACCGACGTCGACACCGTGCGCAGTGCGATGCGCGGGGGCGTGCTGCACTACCTGATCAAGCCGTTCGACTACCCGGCCCTGCGCGACCAGCTCGCGCACTTCGCGTCGTTGCGGGACAAGCTGCACCGGCTCGACTCGGCCGGACAGGCCGACGTGGACCAGGTGTTCGGTGCACGGCCGACCTCGAAACCGTTGCTGCCCAAGGGGTTGACGCCGGAGACGGCACGGCTCGTGGAGAACGCCCTGAGGGCACACCCGGAGGGGCAGTCGGCGTCGGAGTGCGCTTCGGCGACCGGTGTGGCGAGGGTGAGCGCACGCCGGTACCTGGAGCACTTCGTGTCGATGGGACGAGCCGAGGTCCGGTTGCGGTACGGCGGCACCGGGCGGCCCGAACGGATCTACGCCCTAGTCCCAGGAGCCTGAACGGCCGCGGCCCTTCTTGGTGTCCGCACGGCGCTTCTTCGAGGCGATGCGGCGTTCCTGCGAACCCCTGGTCGGCTTGGTCGCCCTGCGCACCGGAGGCGGTGCCGCGGCGGCGGCACGGAGGACCGCGGCGAGGCGTTCGCGGGCGGCGGCCCGGTTCTGCAGCTGCGCGCGGTGCTCGGAGGCGGCGATCGTGATCACGCCGTCGACCAGCCTGCCCGCGAGCCGCTCCAGCATCCGCGCCTTGAGGTGCTCCGGCACCGACGGCGAGGCAGCCAGGTCGAACGAGAGCTCGACGCGGCTGTCCGCCGTGTTCACTCCCTGCCCGCCCGGCCCACCTGACCTGGAAAAACGCTCGCGCAACTCGGACGCCGGCACCACCAGCGTCCTCGTCACGGTCACGTCGTTCATGCCTCCAGGTTAGAAGGTCAGACCCGGAAGTGTCGCGATCTTTATCAGCTCCTCGGTGTCGAGCACTGGCGCGGACCGCTGGACCGTCCCACCGGGGTCCGGCTCGCCCCGGACGCCGTCGCTGAAGCTGCCCAGGTTGTCGCCGGTGACCGTGACGGTCGAGCCGTCCGAGCGGGTGGCGGTGACGTAGACGAGCTGAGCGGCCGGGTTGCCGGGGATCGGGAACTGGGTGATGCGCAGCTTGACGCCGTTGCGTTCCTCGGTGCGGCAGACGGGCGCTTCGCAGAGACCGAGGTCCCTGGACGTGCGGTCGATCTTGATCGTCACACCACCGACGCCCTGGGCGTCACGCAGCCTCGCGACCGCTCGCTGGAAGCCGTCCGGGGTGTTGGTGGTCGCGTCGCGGGTGAAGAACACGAACGCCTGCGCGTCGATCTCGGGGACGTCCTCGGCGACGACACCGACAGGCAGTGCGTACTGCCTGCGCAGAATCTTGGTCAGCTCGGCGCTGCGGTCGACCACACCCCCGGAGTCGGCCTGGGACAGCGCCGGTGCCGACGCCTTGTGCGGCACCGCCGCCAGGTACCCGGTCACGCCGGCCCCGGCGAGCAGCGTGAACACCATCGCCCCCGCGATCGCCGTGCGGCGGCGGACGAGCCTGGTCCTGCCCTTCCGGATCACCTCGGAGGTGTAGATCCGCGACGCCGGCTCGTTCTCCAGCAGGTCGCGCAACGCGGCGAGCCCCTTGGCGGCCTGGCTCTTCACCGTGCCCTCCGTCCTGCCGAGGATGCGGGCGGTCTCGGTGATGCTCAGGTCCTCCCAGTACCGCAGCACGACGACGGCGCGTTGTCCCGCGGGCAACGCGTCGAGGGCACGGCGGAGGTCGAGATCCGTGGTGGCGTCCGTGACCGCGCTCTCCGGCACGGCGTCGACGATGCGCTCGCGCTGGAAGAACCCGCGCCGGGTCTCGTCGATGGCGGTGCGCACCAGCACCTTGCGCGCGTAGGCGTCCACGCTGTCCTTGCGCACGCGCGACCACGCGACGTACATCTTGATCAACGCCTGCTGGACGATGTCCTCGGCTCGATGCCAGTCGCCGCACAGCAAATAGGCCGTGCGGCGCATGACGAGCGCGCGTGCGTCGACGAACTCCCCGAACTCGCGGTCGCGGTCCAAGTGCCCCTCCTCGGTCGCCGCTTAGTACGCGACGACCGAGTCAGGAGGTTGCCTCAGAAACGGGGGTGATCGCCAACGAGGACGGCGCCGCCCTCTTCGGACTTGGTGATCTCGCCGAGCACCCACGCCGGCACGTGGCGGGCGGTGAGGACGGCCAGCGCGCGGTCGACGTCCTCGGGCGCGACGACGGCGACCATGCCGACACCCATGTTGAACGCCTTCTCCATCTCCTCGCGCTCCACGCGGCCGCGCTGGGCGATGAGCTGGAACACCGGCGCGGGCGTCCAGGTGCCGCGGTCGAGCGTCGCGTGCAGGCCCTCGGGCAGCACGCGGGCCAGGTTCGCGGCCAGGCCACCACCGGTGACGTGGGAGAACCCGCGCACCTCGGTCTCCGCGATCAGCGCCAGGCAGTCCTTGGCGTAGATCTTGGTCGGCTCCAGCATCTCCTCGCCGAGGGTGCGGCCGAACTCCTCGACGTGACCCTCCAGCGGCATCCGCGCGATCTCCAGCAGCACGTGCCGGGCGAGCGAGTAGCCGTTGGAGTGCAGGCCGGACGAGCCCATCGCGATCACTACGTCACCGTCGCGGACGCGGTCGGGGCCGAGCAGCTTGGAGTGCTCGACCACGCCGACGCCGGTGCCGGAGATGTCGTAGTCGTCGTCGCCCATCAGGCCGGGGTGCTCCGCGGTCTCGCCGCCGAGCAGCGCGCAGCCGGCCTGGACGCAGCCTTCGGCGATGCCCTTGACGAGCGAGGCGATCCGGTCCGGGACGACCTTGCCGACCGCGATGTAGTCCTGCACGAACAACGGCTCGGCGCCGCACACGACCAGGTCGTCCACGATCATGGCGACCAGGTCGATGCCGACGGTGTCGTGCTTGTCGAGCGCCTGCGCGATCGCGATCTTGGTGCCGACGCCGTCCGTGGAGGAGGCGAGGATCGGCTCCTTCCAGCGGTCGAGCTTGAGCTGGAACAGGCCGGCGAAGCCACCGATGCCACCGAGCACCTCGGGCCGGTGCGCCTTGGCCGCCCACGGCTTGAGCTTCTCCACCGCCTCGTCACCTGCGGCGATACTGACTCCGGCGGCGGCGTAGGTGGCCTTGGCGCTGTCGGTCACGTCAACTTCTTCCACTTGGATATCGGGTGCTCAGGGGCGACGCAACGCGTCTTCGGCACCATAGCTGTTCGCCAGAACGGGAGCGGCCGAGCCCGACACGCCCTTGAGGCCCTCGAGCAGGTGCTTGCCGATGAGCGCGTCCTGCGGCAGTTCGATCGGGTACTCGCCGTCGAAGCACGCCGAGCACAGCCGCGACTTGGGCTGCTCGGTCGCCGCGACCAACTGCTCCAGCGACACGTACCCGAGCGAGTCCGCGCCGACCGAACGACGGATGCCGTCGTCGTCCAGGCCGTTCGCGATGAGCTCGGCCCGCGACGCGAAGTCGATGCCGTAGAAGCACGGCCACTTGACGGGCGGCGAGGCGATCCGCACGTGCACCTCGAGCGCACCGGCCTCGCGCAGCATGCGGACGAGCGCGCGCTGGGTGTTGCCGCGCACGATCGAGTCGTCCACGACGACGAGCCGCTTGCCGCGGATGACGTCGCGCAGCGGGTTCAGCTTCAGCCTGATGCCGAGCTGGCGGATGGTCTGCGACGGCTGGATGAACGTCCGGCCGACGTAGGCGTTCTTGACGAGGCCCGACCCGTACGGGATGCCGCTCGCCTGCGCGTAGCCGATGGCCGCGGGCGTACCGGACTCCGGCACCGGGATCACCAGGTCGGCCTCGACCGGGTGCTCCTTGGCGAGGCGGCGGCCGATCTCGACGCGGGTGGCGTGCACGCCGCGTCCGGAGATCGTCGTGTCCGGCCGAGCCAGGTAGACGTACTCGAAGATGCAGCCCTTGGGCTCGGGCGTCGCGAACCGGGTCGACCGCAGGCCGTCCCCGTCGATCGCGATCAGCTCGCCGGGCTCGACCTCGCGCACGAAGCTCGCGCCGACGATGTCGAGCGCCGCCGTCTCGCTCGCCACGACCCAGCCGCGTTCCAACCGGCCGAGCACCAGCGGGCGGACGCCGTGCGGGTCGCGCGCCGCGTAGAGGGTGGACTCGTCGGAGAAGGTCAGGCAGTACGCGCCCTTGACCGTGGGCAGCAGCTCCAGCGCGGCCTGCTCGATGCCCTTGTCGGCCGCCGCGTGGGCGAGCAGGCCGCAGAGGATGTCCGAGTCGGTGGTGGCGCCGTTGCGCTCGACGATGCCGAGGCTCTTGGCCTTCTCCAGCAGCTCGGCGGTGTTCACCAGGTTGCCGTTGTGGCCGAGGCTCAGACCACTGCCGGCGGCCGTCGTGCGGAACGTCGGCTGGGCGTTCTCCCAGGTCGTGGACCCGGTGGTGGAGTAACGGCAGTGCCCGACGGCCACGTGGCCCTTGAGGCTCTGCAGGACCTGCTCGTCGAACACCTGGCTGACGAGACCGAGATCCTTGAAGACGACGACCTGAGCCCCGTCCCCGACCGAGATGCCGGCCGCCTCCTGCCCGCGGTGCTGCAGGGCGTAGAGGCCGTAGTAGGTCATCTTGGAGACGTCTTCACCCGGAGCCCAGACGCCGAAGACGCCGCACTCCTCACGGGGTTCCTGTTCGGACTGGGAATGGTCGTCGACCACCGAATTGGCTCCCTCACGATGGGGCTGGCTGCGCCTCCGAGTGTATGTGGAGCACCGGGTGAACTACCCCCTCCAGACCCCTGGTGAGGTGATGAAACTCATGCCTTCGGCCCACTTCAGGCCTTTTTGCACCCGGTCGTCTGGGTGCGGGTGGCGATGTGCTTCTCGTTGACGCGTTCCTGCACGACGTGGCAGACCACCTCGTCGCCGACGGCCACGGGATCCGGGAACTCCTTGGCGAGGACCCGGCCCGAGTACCAGTCGCTGACCATGTCGACCGGCTGTTGCTGGGCCAGGACGAGCTCGTAGCCCTCGGAGTCCGCCTTGGTGACCTTGAACCTGATGTCGCCCTCGAACCTCTT
Organism: Lentzea sp. NPDC055074; assembly: GCF_053608005.1. Classification (NCBI taxonomy): domain Bacteria; kingdom Bacillati; phylum Actinomycetota; class Actinomycetes; order Pseudonocardiales; family Pseudonocardiaceae; genus Lentzea; species Lentzea sp. NPDC055074. The sequence continues at coordinate 527,849 of NZ_JBSGUQ010000004.1, read as the reverse complement.
GTCGCCGCAGGCGGTCAGTGCGAGGCAGGCCAGCGCCACGATCACGAGCTTGCGCATCAGTGCCCCCGTCCGACCTGGAGAACGTCCAGCACGCGCCGGTCGCCGGTCATCTCCTTGAAGTTCATGCGGTTCCAGAGCCAGAAGTAGACGACCTCGGCCTCGCCGGTCACCTGCGCGTCGCCCTCCTCACCGGGGGCGGCGGCACGGATCTCCGGCACCTCCTCCGGCGCCAGGGAGATCAGCCACGACTCCGGCACATCGGTCGGCCGCACGGTCGCGGTGCCGGACGTCATGTTCGGCACGTCGCCGTCGAGCTTGGCCGCGACGATCGTGGTCAGCACCTCGTCGATGCCGTCCACGCAGAGGTCGGCGTCCGTGGCCACGACCTCCCGGACGACCGTCTGCGCGTCGAACCGGCGCAGCACCGTCTCGTGCGCGATCCGGCGGTGCCACACCCACGCGAGATCCGGCGCGGCGGGTGAGAACGTCCAGACGGGGCGGTTTCCCGGTACCGCCGTGAGGATCTCCGCGGCCGCGGTCAGCTGCAGGTCGAGGTATTCGAGCGGCGTCAGCCCGGCCTGAGGGGGCGACGGCTGCATCGCCGTGCGGCTGCCGGTGCGCAGGTAGTCGGTGGAGGTCTCCAGGAAGCGACCCAGGTGGATCACGAGGTCCTGCACGGTCCATCCCGGCCGTGTCGGCACCTCGGTCGCGGGGTCCGCGGCCGCCACCGCCTTGCGGAACATCTCTGCCTGCTCGATGAACACAGCGGTCCACCGCTGAGCCGTCCACCCCGTCTGCACCATGAGCGACATCGTGCCCGAAACGCTCTACGGGTGAGTGGGGAACCGACCATGATGTATTCGCGTCGCAGTGATCGGTGACCAACAGGGGGTGGCGATGTTCGGCGTTGAGCCAGAGCTGCTGCACACCGCGTCCAAGGAGTTCGGCAACGGCTCCGACGCGGTGCGGGAGGCAGCGGAGATGATCTCGATGCTCAGGCTCGACGCGGGCGCGCTCGGCGAGGTGGACGCCGCCGCCGAGTTCGCGGACGCGCTGGCGGGGTTCGTCGGCAAGCACGCCCAGGACCTGCAGCGCGGGTCCGCCTGGATCACCGACGCGGCGGAGGGTCTCGTGGCGAACGCCGAGGTCTACCAGCGCACGGACGACGACCACATGAGCGCACTGCAGAAGATCATGCAGGGACTCGGAGGCGGCAAGTGAGCTACCCCGACCCCGAGGGCCTCTACAGCAGGCTCGCGTCCGGCGACGTCGGCCGCATCGCCGCCGCCTCGGATCCGATCACCGGCGCGATCAGCGCGGTCGGCCGCGCGGGCGAGTCCGTCCTGAACGGCGGCAAGACCGCTGTCAGCAACTGGACCGGCGAGGCCGCCACGAAGTTCACCGCCCGTGCGCAGCTGTCCGCCACCGCCGCCAAGGCCGCCGCGGAACGGCTCGGCGCGGGTGTCGACATCGTCCAGGCCGCCTCGCGCGCCTACGGGCAGATGCGCGGCGCCGCGGACCAGGCGATCAGCGTGTGGCGCGGCCGTCCGCCGGGCATGGACGAGGCGCAGACCCGCCAGCTCGCGAACCAGGTCAACGACTCCCTGAACAAGGTGAAGTCGGGCTACGACAACGTTCTGCGGTCCTACGCGTCCGCGCTCACCAAGATCCCGCCGGGCTTCGAGCAGGCCGCGCGCGCCGACGGCGGCTGGGACCGGGCGGCCCAGCGCGGTGGCGCGGGTGGTGCGCTTCCTCCCGTCCCGCCGCCCGGTTCGGACCCGAAGGCCGTCGCCGACTGGTGGAAGTCGCTCAGCAAGGACCAGCAGGACGCCCTGCAGAAGACCAAGTACCAGGAGCTCGGCCAGCTCCGCGGCCTGCCCGCCGACGTGCTGGACGCCGCGAACCGCAAGCGCATCCCCGAGGACGCGGCGCGTTTCAACGCGGAGAAGGATCAGCTCAAACAGCAACTGGCCGATCGGGCGCGGGAGCTCGGCGTCGACCCGAACTCCGCGGACGGTCAGCGCGCCCTGCGCAACGACGCCCAGGGTTCGCAGCTGATGTCGCAGTACGACGAAGCCGCCCGCCGCGCCAAGAACGCGGACGACGCGGTCGGTGCGCTGGACAAGGCGGACGACCTGGCCGTGGAGAACGGCAAGCCGGCGTACGTGCTCGCCTGGAGTCCCGACGGCGCCGGTGCCAAGGAAGGTGCGATCGCCGTCGCGTTCGGCAACCCGGACACGGCGAAGAACGTCGCGGTGTGCGTGCCGGGCACCACGTCCACGCTCAGCAGCTTCGGGCTGGACCAGTCCGCGAACCTCAGCGCGCAGATGGGCCCGGACGGCGCCGCGATCCAGTGGCTCGGCTACGACGCGCCGGAGTTCCTCCCCGGCCAGGTCAACGACCCTCAGCAGGCGATCGAGGGCGGCCAGATCCTCGCGAAGGACGTCGAGGGCTACCGCACGGCCAACCCGAACGCCCACGTCACGGTGATCGGCCACAGCTACGGCAGCACGGTCGTCGGCTACTCGGCCATGGACAACGGGCTGAAGGCGGACGACATCGTGTTCGTCGGCTCGCCGGGCGTCGGTGCGTCGAACGTCGACCAGCTGTCGGCCGGCGGCGGGCACGTCTACGTCGGTGGCACGGAGCACGACCCGGTCATCCAGGCGACGAGCGGCGACTGGTTCACCAAGGACGGGTCCTCGACCGGTCCCTACGACTCCTCGTTCGGCGCCAAGACGTTCGGCACGTCCGGCGAGTCCTGGATCGGGCACGCCCACTCGTCGTACTACGACAAGGGCTCCGAGTCGCTCAGCAACCTCGCCAAGATCGCCAACGGCGACGGCGGCAGCGTCACCGAGCAGCGCTGGCAGGACGCTCCCACGCCGCGTGAGGTGCCCGGTTCGGACCTGCCAGGGGTCGGGCCTGTCATCGACTGGGGTGTCAACACCGGCAAGGAGGTCGTCGACATCGGCGAGGACGTCTGGCGCGGTGGCGGTCAGGTCGTCGACGACATCTCGGACGGGCGCTGGGGCGACGCGGCCGGGCACGCGGTGGACACGGTCGGCGAGGTCGCGAGCGACGTCGGCGACGTCGTGGTCGACACCGTGGGCAACGTGGTGGAGCTCGGGCGCGACGCCGTCGAGGGTGTCGGTGGCGCGATCAAGACCATCGGGTCCTGGTTCTAGACCTTCACGACCAGGAGCGTTCTAGAACTTCACGACCGGCAGCAGCGGTGAGAGGTCGGCTCGGGTCCCCGACGCGGTGACCCGAGCGCCGTCCAGCGCCTCGGCCCAGGCCAGGGTGCCGGTGGCCAGCTCGAGCCACGTGCGCGGGTCGGTCTCCACGACGTTCGGGGGCGTGCCGCGGGTGTGGCGCGGCCCCTCGACGCACTGCACCGCCGCGAACGGGGGGACGCGCACCTCGACGCTGCGGCCGGGCGCGATCTGCTCGAGGGTGCGCAGGCTCAGCCGGACGGCGGCGGCGAGCGCGGGACGTTCTGGCTGGTCAGCCTCACCTCGCAGCCACGGGAGCACTGCTGCGACGGCGGCACGCATCTCGGCTGGGTCGACGGCTTTGGCTGGCACGCCGCCCACATTAGCGAAGGGGCAGCGGCGCTCCCGGCGCTGTTGGTATACACCTGGGCTGTGATCAGGAACTTCGCCGTCGTCGGTCCCGGGCAGGCGACCAGGGAGCGGTTGACGGCGGCTCTGGCGGCGGCACCGAACATCTCGGTGTACCGGATCGGGCGCGGGGCGGACCCGTTGCCCGTGTCCGCGACCTTCGACCCGGCGGACGAGCCGGGGTGCCGCAGCCTGCTGGACTGGTTCGAACGCGGTGCGCCGTCGGGGGCGGTGCTGCTGATGGACGACTGGGAGCTGTGCTCCGGCCTCGACCCGGCGCTCGACCGGACCGTCGAGTGGATCGCCGCGTTCGGGCCGGCACGGGGCGTGCAGGTCGTCGTCACGGCGCGGAAGTGGTCCGAGGTGCCCGGCCGGCTGCGGCGGCACCTGCACGGCGAGGCCACGGACTTCCTGGCGCTGCACGAGATCGAACCCGACCTGAGCAACAAGTACCAGCGCCACGACCTCCAGGCGGCCATCGGAGCCGACGCCCGCGGCTGGCCGGTGTACCTGGACGTCAACGGGACCCTCGCCGCCTGCCTGGCCCCGCCCGCGGAACGCGAGCAGAAGCTGTTGAGCGCGTTGCTGGGCCTCATGGTCACGCACTCGTCGACGGACCTGAACTTCGCCCTCTTCGACATGAAGAGCGTCGGCTTGTTCGACGGTCTGGAGGCGGCGCCGCACGTGGCGTGCGCGTTCACGGGCGAAGACGACGACGAGATGCTCCAGCAGTTCTACACGGGCCTGACCGGCGAGCTCGACCGCCGGCGCCGTCTCAAGCGGACGGGCGAGCCCTTCCCAGCTCTCATGGTCTGCGTGGACAGCCCCGAGGCGCTGGTGGAGCGGCACCCCGGTTACCGCGGCCTCCTGCAGTCCCTCAGCGGGGCAGGTGACGAGCTCGGCGTCCACCTGCTCTACTCAGGTGACCGGCTGGCGGCGGCCCCGCCTGCGCAGATCCCCGCCTGGCCGGCCGCGGTTCCGCCGTACGACCTCGAGGAGTGGGCCGAGGTCCTGCCACCGGCCCTGGTCGGCACCTGCCCGCCCGCGCACGTGCTCGCCCTGCCGCCGCCCGGCGCCTTCCAGTCCACCCAGAAGATCACCCTGCCGCCACGACCGTCCACAACGGATCTGAAGCTGGACGTGCTGCCGCCGGGCGCCATCGGCCTGGTGACCCGTCCCTCCGAGCAACAGCGGGACGTCCTGGTACCCACCTTCACCCGAGAACTGCGCCATGGGGCCATCGTCGGCAAGCCGGGCACGGGCAAGAGCACGACGCTGCGCACCCTGGCGGCGGTGCTCCGCGATCCGGAGCGCTACCAGCTCCTCGACGGCCCCGGCGAGCCGCTCGACCCGCAGCGCCACATCGTCGTGACCGCTCGCACGTGGAACCAGGTGCCGCCGTTCATCCGCGACAGCCTGGCGTTCGCCGTCGAGTTCCGCCTGGACGACCCGGCCACGTCGCTGCTCGACCCCGACCAGGCCGCCCGCGTACCGGACCGGCCCGGTTTCGGCCTCTCCCTGCCCGACCGCCTCCCCACGCAGATCGCGCTCCCGTGAACCACCTCGCGCTCATCGGGCCGCCGGACCTCGTCGCCAGGCGGATCGCTGCCGTGTCGGGGATCTACCGCATCGGACGGGGTGACGCGGCGGGCGTCGCGGTGAGCTTCGAGCCCGGCGACGAACGGCGGCGGCAGAACCTGCTGGCGTGGTTCGAGCGCGGCGCGGAGCCCGGTGCGACGCTGCTGGTCGACGACTGGAAGTACTGCGCCGCACAGGATCCCGGGCTCGCCGAGTCGGTGCGGTGGATCGCCGCAGCGGCGTGGAACGTGCGGGTGATCGTCACCGCGCGGTCGGTCGAGGAGCTGCCGGAACGGGTGCCGTTGCGGGTCGAGGTGCTGGACTTCCTGGCGCTGCACGGGTTGAAGCGGTTCACCAAGGCGCTCGCGTGGAAGGGCCGCTGGTGGAAGGTCCCGGCCGGCGTCGACTCGAACGGCCTGCCGGTGGTCGTGGACCTGACGCACTTCGCCGACGGGAAGTGGCGCACGGGAACGCATCTGAGCGTCACGTCGCCGGACGCGTTCCGCAGCGTGGTGCTGGGCCTGATGACCACGCACTCGCCCAAGCTGTTCCAGGCGATCTTCATCGACGCGCACGACTCGGACGTGTTCGACGGGCTCGACCAGGCCCCCCACGTGCTGGCTCGTCATCGCCACGCGGCACGTGATCCGCAGCGGATCGCGGACCTGCTGGCCGAGGAGTCGGAACGGCGGCTGGAGGTCGTCGGCAACACGTGGACGGTCTTCGACCACCGCGGCTTCGACCAGGTGTTGCCGCAGCTCCTGGTGTGCGTCAGCGGGTTCGGGGACGTGAGAGAGGCGGCGTTCGCGCCCGTCGCGGCGGACGTCGGGAAGTCCGGGATGCAACTCCTGCTCGACGGTCCGAGCACGCTGGCGGGCCTGCGGATCGACGACTGCGCGGCGCCCGCGAACCTCGGCGAGATGGCGCGGTCGTTGCCCCCGCTGATGCACGAGGACGAGCCCGCACCGGACTTCTTCGCCCTGCACGAGATGCCGAACAGGCACGCGTGGAAGTCGCGCCCGGTCCGGTTGCAGTACCGGGTTCCGGTGGGCGTGGACGAGTTCGGGCAGCCGGTCGAGATCGACCTGAAGTCCAAGCACCTGCAGGACGGGATGGGTCCGCACGGCGGGGTCGTGGCGCCGGACGACCGACGGGCGGAGGGCATCCGCGCGCTGGTTCTCGGGCAGATGGCACGGCATTCACCGGACGAGCTGGAAGTCGTGTTCATCGACTTCCACGGCAACGGGGTGTTCGCGGGCATCGACGGCGCACCGCACGTGCGGCACGGCATCGTGGACCTGCTGGAGGACCACGAGCAGCGCACCAGAACGTTGGCGCACAACAACTTCCGGAGCATCTGGGACTACCGCGCCACCGGGCTCGTCCTGCCCGAGCTGCTGGTCTGCATCGACGGCGTGCACGGGCTTCTGGACGAACGCCCGGAGTTCGAAGAGGTCCTGCAGACGCTGGCCACGGCGGGCCGGACCTACGGGCAGCACCTGCTGCTGTCCGACACGACACCGAGCGAGCACACGTCGTACCGGCTGGAGCTCACCGGCGAAGGCTGGACGCGCAGGATCGGCAGGTCGGTGGAGAGGGTCGTGCTCCCCACCGACCTCGACGACGTGGCGTGGTCGTTGCCCGTGGCGATGGCTAGCTCATGAGCGGCGCAGCTTTCGTTGCGCGTCATAGAGGTTGCGCGGCGTCACGTCCGTGGTGCCGTAGAGCTCCAGCCGGGAGTTCAGCTCGCCGGTGAAGTCCGGCTTGTCGATCTGGCCGAAGTCGCGCACCTCGGAGATCGCGACGGTGGCGCTGCACGGTGCCACCTGGTCGATGCGGACGTTGCCGGCGCGCTGGTTCGTGACGGTGACGTTCCAGTGCGCGAACCTGGCGCCGTACAACGGACCCGCGTTCGCACTGCCGCCGTGCGCGCCCACGTTGTTGATGGTGATCTCGGTGCGGACGTTGGCGAACGGCAGGCCGCGGTGGGTGTCGAAGACGTCGTGGTCCATGCGGCCGCGGGTCCAGACGTTGCCGCACGACAGGCCTTCCACGTTCAGGCCGTGGTTGCCGGCGCCCGCCTGCGAGGGTTCGGACGGCGCCTCGATCACGAAGCCGTCGGTCAGGTTGTCGTGGGACTGCTCACGCACGGCGTACGCGTGGTGGTGGCCGCGGCCGGACACGCGCGTGTTCAGCAGCGAGATCCCCTTGGAGGACACCAGGAGGAAGCCGTTGTCGACGTCCTGGACGTGCACGTCGTCGGCCCAGCAGTCCCACGCGCACTGGAACGCGACACCGTTGTACCCCTTGTCCAGCAGGTGTTTCGGCGTCGGCACCTTGAACATCTCGATCTTGATGCCCTCGACGCCGGACCCCGTGACGACCGGCGCCATCGTCGTCAGGCGGGCCTTCCACTCCGGGCGGATCTCCAGCGGCAACGGCTGCGCGAGCTTGACCCTGTCGCCGCGCACCCACTCCACGCGCACCGGCCACAGGAACGGGAAGTACGACAGGAGCTTGTCCTTGTCGTCCCACTTGTACGTGGCGGTACCGGGAACGTCGCCGCACATGTGCTTGGGCAGCGAGTACTCGGAGTCGTCGAGCCGCAGCAACACGCGCTGGCCCGCGCGCAGCTTCCGCCCGTTCTCGACGGTCACGACGAACGAGCCCCGTGCGGCAGAGCTCGTCACGTTCGTCAGCGTCGAGCCCTGCTCCAGCTCGTTGCCCGTCCAACCCTCGAACGGCCACCTGCGCGCCTTGATCGCGTCGACGAGCGGCTGGTACCGGTCGCGGTGGCAGACCCAGACCAGGCCGCCCGACCAGCTCCAGGCGGAGTTCTCCGAGCCGTAGCGGCTGCGGTTGATGCCGACGATCTCCTCCAGCGACCGGGTCGCGTAGAAGGTCGTCTTCGTGCTGCCCGCGCCGCGCAGCACCACGTTGTCGTAGCCGATGCGGATGATGTCGTCGATCCGGTAGCGGCCCGGTGGCACGTACACGGTGCCGCCGCCGAGCCTGCCGACGAACTCGACGGCCTTGTTGATCGCGGCGGAGGCGTCGGCCGAGCCGTCGCGCCGGGCGCCGAAGAAGAGGACGTTCGCGAGGACCGGACGGCGGGCGGGCTTCTCACCCGTGCGGTAGCCGGCGTAGGCGATGTTCGGGATCTGCGGGTGGTTGTACGGGTTGGCAACGAACTCTTGCCACAGCGAAGCGGAGGACTGCGCGGTGGCAGTCCCCGTCATCGTTGACGTCCCGACCAGTGCAGCCCCTGTAGCCAGCAGGAACAGCCTTCTGTCGATGCTCATTTCGCCGTCTCCAAGGGGTCTTGGCCACGGCGGCGGTGGTCAGATCAAACCAGACATCAGGCGCCCGCGGAACGAACCGCCTCGGAGATCAGCTCGTCGACCTGGTGCAGCATCCGGCGCCCGTCGGTCGGCGTGAACGTGCTCCACGGCGGCTGACCGTTCGAGGACTTGCGTTGCTGCAGGTAGCGGCCTTCTTCGGTGTCGAAGAACGCGATCACGCGCTCGGGCCGCCAGCGCTTGCCGTACTTGTCCCGCGCGGCCGCGCCGAAGTTCCCGGTGTGCACGAGCCCGGTGAACATCTTCACCAGCGCCTTAGCGTCGTCCTCGCGCAGCCCGATGCTCCGGAACGAGGCCTCCATCGACTTCGGCGACCCGTCGGTCTGCGCGATCGCCTTCTCGATGTCCGCGCTCGGCAGCGTGACCGAGAGCCCCGTGCCCGCGGGGTGCTGCGGCAGGACCGACAGCACCGCCGAGGCCAGGCCGGAGCCCGCCCACGGCTGGAACGTCAGCTGGTCGTCCCGCAGCGTCGCCACGGCGGTCCAGTCACCGTTCGCGACGGCGAGGACCCGCACGCTGTGGCCGAGCCAGAGGCGGCCGTCCGCCTCCCGCTCGGGCTTCACGAACATGCGCAGGAGCCCGTCCAGCTCGGACGAGAGCCCGCGCGAGTTGCCCAGGCGCCGCTGGTCCAACTGCTGGTAGACGCGGTTCTCGAGCTGGACGCGCTCGTCCCGCGTCTTGCCCGGGGTGGGAACCTTCAGGAGCAGCGGCATGGGGCCGACGTTCATCCGTTCCCACAGCACGTCGAACTCCTCGGCGGAGAGAGTGATCGGCTCCCTCTCCGCCGGTGCGCCGAACAGACTCACTCCGGCAAGCCGCCGATGACCGGCGGAGCGACCATGCGGTCGTCGCCGAACACGTCGTCGGTCTCGACCAGGTAGTCGGCCGCCTTGTGCTCGATGTCGTCCTCGCCCTCGCCCTTCTGACCGTGCGCGCCGCCACCAGCAGCCATGCCGGCCGCGCCGCCCTTGCCGGCACCAGCGGTACCGGCGCCCGCGGCACCACCACCGCGCAGCGCGTCAGGACCAGAGCCCAGACCGGACATGCCGCCCGGCATGCCACCGGGCTTCATCGCGCCCTGCTGGCCGGCCGAGCCGAGCGAGCCGGACATCGGCCCGAACGACTTGCCGCCGCCACCGAGCTGGCCGCCGCGAACGCTGCTGGAGCCGCCGGGACCGCCAGGGCCACCGGAACGGCCGGGGCCACCAGGACCACCGGGACCGCCCGTGCCGGGACGCGTGAACACCGGGCCACCGGGAACCGGCGTCGAGGTGGGAGGCGGCGTCGGCGTGGGCAGGTTCGTGGGAGGCGGGGTGTGCGTGGGAGGCGCCACCGTCGTCGGGGGCTGCGTCCACGAGGTGTGCGTGGTGTCGGTCGGCGGAGGGGTCCAGCCGGTCGAGACCTGACCCGTGGTGGTGGTCTGCGTCGGCGAGCCGGTCGACCACGACGGGGTCGTCGTGCCGGTGCCGGACGGACCCATGCCGGTGGGCTCCGTGTAGCCGACGCGCGTGCTGCCCGTGCCGGTGTCGCCCGGAGGCGGCGTGTCGATCACGACCTGCGGCGGCGTCGGGAAGTCGCCGAGCGTCGAGGAGTTCCAGCGGCTGTCGGACTGGTAGTCCTCCATGACCTGGACGGCCTTGGCGGCGGCGTTGTCCGCGGCGGCTTCCTGCCGCTCGTGGTCGCGCTGCTGGTTGATGACGTGCGCCATGCCGACCGGACCGGTCAGCGCGCCACCCGCGATGTCGAGGAAACCGGGCTTCTCGGTCGTGACGGGGACGACCTCGGGCATCTTCTTGCGCGCGTCGGCGATGTACTCGCCCTGCAGGCGCGCGGAGGACTCCATGGTCGTCGCGCCGGTCTCGGCGAAGCCCGCCCACTGGGCCAGCGGCGACAGCGCGCCCTGGGCGGCGTCGGCGGCGTCGGACTCCCAGCCCGCACCCATCTTCGTCAGACCGGCGTGCAGGTCGGCGTCGATCTGGGCGAGCGACGCGGCGATCTGCTTCCAGCCGGCCTCGACCGGGATGGAGGCGGAGACGCCGGGGCCAGAATTGATCATCTTGTACAGCTCGGGGTGTCCGTACCCCTGGAAGCGGTGGTCAGTCATCGGTCAGTCCCCCTCTCAGTCCTGGTCTCGCTGGTGCCGGCCCCACATGGCGGCGTTGTCGCCCTCGGTGAGGATGTACTGCTGCTCGATGGCCTTGAGCTGGTCGACCACGCCGGAGAGCTGCGTGCGGTAGGCGCGCAACGCGGCCAGCGCCTTCTCGGACGTCTGCTCGTTGAAGACCTTCGAGGTCTCGCCACTGATCGGGTCCTTGGCCCACGGCGTGGTGGGCAGCTGGTCGACAGCTCGCACGATCTTCTCGTCGAACTCCGCGAGTGCCTGCTCGAAGGCCTTCCTCGCCTGTGGAATGGCGGACGGGTCCACCTTCAGCTTTCGCTGACCGAACTCGGGCGGCGTCGAAACGCCTCCGCCTCCACCATCCGCGAGAAACACGGCACACCCTCCTCAGTACGGCCCGGGGACGGACCATGTGTGCATTTGGGACGACTTTAGCTCTGATGCATTACGCGAGTGACCGGTTCCCGGTACAAGACGCGTACTTCTACTCAACTCTCACTTGGTCGCCAGGACGGCGCCGGCGGCTCCGGCGAGCGCCTTGGCCCGCTCGCACGCGACGTCCAGGGTCGAGCTCGCGTCACCGAACCCCGAGATCGCGTCGACCAGCAACAACTGGGCGTCGTTGGCGTCGATGTAGATCTCACAGGTACCTGCCGACCCCGGCGACTCCCGCTGCGTGAGGTAGGCCGGATAACCGGCGACCTGAAGGGGAGTGAGCTTCGACTCGCCGACCGTCCGCTTCAGCCTGTCCACACCGCCGTTGACCAGGGTGTGGATCGTGGAGAGGTATTTGCGGTCCGCGTAGGACGCATTGCATCGCTTGCTCCCCTCCCCGTAGGCGGGCAACGGGTCCCCCGCTTTGACGGTGCTCAAACCCAAAGCCGTCGTCTGGTCGGGAGAGATCAGCGCGCACGGGTCGAGCGCCAGGAGATCGACGGTCTTGGGCCTCTTCACGGGGGCGGTCCCGGCAGAAGTTCCGGTCGTCGGAGCGGAGCCGGTCTGGTCACTCGCGGAGGGCTTGCCCGGCTCTGTCGAAGAACACCCGGACAGGACCGCTGCCAGCAGAAACGGGACGGCAAGTCGACGCATGCGGGCCAAACTATCGGATCCCCGGGCACGGAGTGTGGCGTTCGACGTGTCCCGCGTCACCCGTACGACGCATTGCCGGTGACCTCACCAAAAGGAAACCTTCTTTACGATACCCCGAAGCGCCGCCGCCCCGATGCGTCGAGGAGCGACATGCTGCGCAACCGACCACTACCGGCCCTGGTCGTGGCGGCGGTGGGTCTGGCCCTGCTCGTGCCAGGCACCTCCGCCAACGCGGGCCCCGTGCCCGGCACGGGAGCGGCGCTGAAGGTGGCCGCCGCACCCGGACAGACCTCCACCGTCCCGGACTGGCGCATGCAGACGAGCGCCACCGCTACCCAGTCCGGCACCGTGATCTCCGGTCCGTCCTACTCGGACGCCGGCTGGCTCACCGTGCCCGCGCGGTCGACGGTGATGGCCGGCCTGATCGCCAACAACAGGTACGGCGACGTCAACTACTCGGAGAACCTGAAGAAGGCCGACCCCAACGACTTCAAGGTGCCGTGGTGGTACCGCAAGGTCTTCCAGGCCGACCCGCAGCCCGGCGTGAACACGTTCCTCAAGCTCAACGGCGGCGTGATCTCCCGCGGTGAGGTGTGGCTGAACGGCACGAAGGTCGCCGGCACCGACACGGTCGTCGGCGCCTACCCGACGTTCGAGTTCAACGTGACCAGCCTGCTGCGCAAGGGCGACAACGCGCTCGCGATCAAGGCCTCGCCGTCCGACCCGGCCAAGGACCTGGTGATCCACTTCATCGACTGGGCCCAGCTCCCGCCCGACCGCAACCAGGGCCTGTTCCGCGACGTCGACATCACGCAGAGCGGCCCGGTCTCGGTGCGCGGCCTGCACGTCCTGTCCGACCTGCCGCTGCCGAACCTGACCAGCGCCGCGGTCACCGTCAGGGTCGACGCGCGCAACAACACCGGCAGCGCGGTCACCACGACCGTCGCCGGCAGCGCCGCGGGCCAGAGCTACAGCCAGAACGTGAGCCTGGCCGCGAACGAGACCAAGACCGTCACGTTCCCGCTGAACGTCACCAACCCGCAGGTCTGGTGGCCGTACCAGATGGGCGCGCAGCCGCTGTACGACGCGACCGCCACCGCGACCGTCGCCGGCGTGAAGTCGGACGAGCAGAAGACGACGTTCGGCATCCGCGAGGTCACCTCGAAGATGATCAGCGGCAACGTCCAGTACCAGATCAACGGCAAGCCGATCCTGATCCGCGGCGGCGGCTGGGCGTCCGACCTCTTCCTGCGCACGAACGTGCGGAAGATCGCCGACGAGATGATGCTGACGAAGTCCATGGGCCTCAACACGATCCGGCTGGAGGGCAAGCCGGAGAACGACGAGATCTACGACATGGCCGACCGCCTGGGCATCCTGCTGATGACCGGCTGGGAGTGCTGCTCTAGGTGGCAGAACACCGGCGGGTTCACCGAGGAGGACAAGAGGGTCGCCGGCGCGTCCGCCGAGGGCGAGGCCAAGCGAATCCGCAACCACCCCAGCGTGTTCACGTTCCTGATCGGCTCGGACGAGGCCCCGGTGACCGACGTCGAGAAGATCTACCTGGACGCCCTGAAGCGCGCCGACTGGCAGACGCCGATCATCACCGCGGCCGCACGTCGCAGCTCTCCGCAGCTCGGTGACTCGGGCATGAAGATGGACGGCCCGTACTGGTGGGAGCCGCCGGTCTACTGGTACAACAACCAGAAGGGCGGGTCAGCGGGCTTCGCGTCCGAGATCGGCCCCGGCCTCGCCATCCCGGAGATGGACGAGCTGAAGAAGTTCATGAGCCCCGCCGAGATCTCCAAGCTGACGGACTACAACGCGCAGCAGTACCACCTGTCGCCGTCCGGCAACTTCAGCAAGATCGGCTTCTGGGGCACGGCGCTCGACAACCGCTACGGCAAGCCGTCCACTGTGGACGACTTCGTCAAGAAGGCGCAGCTGCAGCAGTACGAGACGAACCGAGCCCAGTTCGAGGCGTTCGGCCGCGACTTCTCCGACACCGGCGCGAACCAGGCGCAGGGCGTCATCTACTGGATGCAGAACGACCCGTGGCCCAAGCTCTTCTGGCACCTCTACAACTACAACCTCGCCACCGCGGGGTCGTACTTCGGCGCCAAGACGGCGAACAAGGCGTTGCACGCCCAGTACTCCTACGACGACAAGTCGCTCGCCGTGGTGAACATGGGCCTGGAAGCCAAGCAGGGCCTGCAGCTGCAGGTGACGGTCTTCAACTCCGACGGCACGCAGAAGGCGAACGAGACGCGTTCCGTTCCGGCGAAGGCGAACGGGTCCGTGCGGGTCGGGAACCTGCCGCAGCCGTCCGGGCTGTCACCCGCGTACTTCGTCCGGCTGCTGCTGAAGGACGCGAGCGGCAGGGAGATCGACCGCAACGTCTACTGGCTGTCCACCAAGGCGGACACGCTGAACTACAACGCCGGCGACTGGTGGTACACGCCGCAGGCCCAGTACACGGACCTGAAGTCGCTGAGCTCGCTGAAGGCCGGCCAGGTGTCGGTGACCTCCACGACGACGCCCGGCGCGGACGGCAGGCAGGCCACGTCGGTGACCGTCAGGAACACCGGCACGTCGGTGGCGTTCTTCATGCGGGCGTCGCTGCGCAAGGGTCAGGGCGGTGCCGAGGTGCTGCCGGTCGACTGGAGCGACAACTACATCACGCTGTTCCCCGGTGAGAGCCAGACGATCCGGGCCGAGTACCGGACGTCCGACCTGGGTGGCGCGCAGCCGGTCGTCCAGCTCTCCGGGCACAACGTGTCGAAGCGCTAGCCGCCGTAGCGGTTCGCGACGACGTCGGGCCGTTCCACGGGACGGCCCGCGTCGAGCGACCACGCCAGCCGCACGTACTGCGCGTGCGTCCAGGCGAGCGGGGTGGCCGAGCCGGTACCCCGGCCGTTCCACACCTGTTCGGGCAGCATGAGCCCGCTGTTCGCGGTCGCGGCGATCTCCTTCAAGCGCTTCGCGGCGCTGGCCCTGTCCCCGGCGAGCAGCTCGTACTCACCGCGTTCGCCGGTCAGCAACGGCCAGAGCCTGCCGTACGTGCGGGTCGGCGTCGGCCAGTTGATGCCCCACGGCCTGCCGTCCGCCGTCTCGCCGTAGCCGTCCTGGGTGAACCGGTGCCAGTAGCCCTGTTCCTTCAGCTGCTGGTCCACGACTCGCACGGTGTTGCGGATGGTCGGGTCGTCGGCGCGCTTCAGGCCGAGCCGCACCAGTTCGAGGAAGCTCGGGTCGACGACCGCGCGCTGGTCGATGTCGGTGGGGTTGTTGTCACCGAGGTTGTACTTCGTCGGCGCGTCGGGCTGTCCGTCCTTGGTGAGCCGCAGGTAGTAGGGCTTCGGCGAGTACGGGCCGGTCTTCGTCGCGGTCCAGCCCTCGACCTTCCGCTGCCACGCGTCGGCGGCCTTGAGGTACTTGTCGGCGTTCTCCCCGTTGCGCTGCAAGAGGTCCGCGAAGCAGACCAGGCCGGCGACGACCGACGCGATGGTCGCGGGCGAGTAGCCGTCCTGGTTCTCCCAGCGTTCCTGCTCGCTGAACGGCGAGTTCGGGTAGCTCAGCAGGTAGTCGGCGGAGCGGCGCAGCGAGTCCACTGTGGACTGATCTCGGCGACCGAGGTGCCAGGCCAGCAGGAGCGGCGCCGCGACCTGGTCGAGCTGGACCTTGAGCCACACCGGGGTGCCGTCGACGCGGGTGTTCTGCGGCAGGTGGCCGTCCGGTTGCTGCTGCTCGTTCAGCATGAAGTCCAGCGAGCGCTCGGCGAACCCGCGGTCTCCGGCCGCGATCATGGCCGTGGACACGTGGTAGAGGTCGCGGGGCCACACCAGCGCGTACGGCCCGAGCTCCGGCGCCAGCTCCCGGTCGAACCCGAAGGCCCACGGGAAGCTCGGCGACGCGATCGACGCGCCGGGGTGGGTCTTGTCCTCGGTCGCGGCCAGCACCATCACGGACATGTCGTAGAGCCGCCGGTCCGCCGACTTCGGCCTGGTCAGCCCGTTCAGGTACGTGTGCCAGCCCTGCGCGTACTCCCGTGCGGCGTCACGGAACCCGCGGTCGAGCGCGGCCTGCGCGACTCCCTCACCGAAACCGACCGCGAACGTGCCGTGTGCGCGTCGCACGGGCTCGGTCGGCAGGGTGGTCCTGACCTCGCTGGACCCCTTCATCGGCACGTGCTCGACCGACAACCGGGCCGGACGTTGTGACCTGAACTCGACGTCGGCGAGAACGGCCGCGCGCCGCGGGTCGGTGACGTAGGTGATCTCGGCCTGCCAGCCGTCGCCGCGGAGCCGTTGCCGGAACGTCAGCGACCTGTCGTCGGCCGGCTCGGTGTACGCCCGGCCGGGCTTCCCGTCCACCAGCAACCGCGTCTCACGGGTGGCGGGCGTGCTCAGATCGGGGAAGAAGATCTCGGAGAGCCCCTCGTGGCCGAGGGTGAACCACACCGGGCTCGCCGCGGACCTGGCCGTGCCGAACGCCTGCTTGTCGGCCGGTAGAGGAACCACCTCGGCAGACGCGCGGGCCATCGGGGCCGACATGACCAGGAGGAGCACGACGAGCGCCAAGGGCTTCATGACACTCGGAGTTCCCCGGTCTAGAGATCACCACGCAGGAGGCTGTCGATGTTCTCGGGCGGCCCCGGCCGGGCGAAGAACCAGCCCTGACCCGTGTCGCAGCCCAGACGCAGCAACCGCGCGGCCTGAGCAGGCGTTTCCACGCCCTCGGCCGTGACACCCAACGACAACGCGTGCGCGAGCTGCACCAGCGTCGCGACGATCTGCGCGTCGACCGGGTCTTCCTCGTTCTCCGCGCGCAGCCCCTCCATGAACGAGCCGGCGATCTTCAGCTCGTGCACGGGCAGGTGCTTCAGGTAGGCGAGGTTCGAGTAGCCGGTGCCGAAGTCGTCGATCGCGATGCGCACACCCATGTCGCACAACGCCCGCAGCGCCTCCAGGGGCTCGTCGGCGGTGCCCATGATCGCCGACTCCGTCAGCTCCAGCTGCAGGTGGTGCGGGGGCAGCGCGCACTCGTCGAGGATCTGCTTGACGTCGCGGACCAGCTCGGGGTCGCGGGACTGGCGCACGGCCAGGTTCACCGACACGAACGGCGCCGCGTCACCGAACTCCTCCAGCCAGCGCCGGGCCTCCTCGCACGCCTTGCGCAGCACCCACCGTCCCAAGGGGACGATCAGGCCGGTCTCCTCGGCCAGTTCGATGAACCGGTCCGGCGCCAGGCGCCCGAACTCCGGGTGCTGCCAGCGCACCAGGGCCTCGACACCGGTGACGGTGGAGTCCTCCAGGCGCACCAGCGGCTGGTACTCGACGTAGAACTCGCCGCGTTCCAACGCGCGCGGCATGGTGGCCGACAGCGTGAAGCGAGCGACCTCCTTCGCGTTGCGCTCCGGGTCGTACAGCGCCCAGCGCGCCTTGCCGTCGGCCTTGGCCCAGTACAGCGTGATGTCCGCGTCGCGCATCAGGTCCGCGGACGTCGTGCCGGACAGCTGCCGTTCGACGATGCCGATCGACGCCGACACCGACAGCTCGTGGCCCGCGATGCGGATCGGGGCCTCGAGCTCGGTCAGCACTCGGTCCGCCACGTCGACGATGTCCTGCTCCCCGGACGAGCCCTCGACGAGGATCACGAACTCGTCGCCGCCCATGCGCGCGACCAGCTTGCCCTCGCCGGACACCGAGTGATCGAGCCGGCGGCCGACCTCGACCAGCAGCTGATCTCCTGTGTCGTGGCCCAGCGAGTCGTTGATGACCTTGAAGCCGTCCAGGTCGAGGTAGCAGAGGCCCGCCCGCACGTGCTTCGCGCGGTTGTTGAAGACGCGGCCGAGGCGTTCGAGGAACAGCGCCCGGTTCGGCAGCCCGGTGAGCGGGTCGTGCAGCGCCTGGTAGCGCAGGCGGTTCTGCAGCAGGTGGCGGTCGGTGACGTCCTCGATCATCGCGACCTGGTACTGCGGCTCGCCGTGGTCGTCGCGGACCAGCGACAACGTCAGGTGCGTCCACACCTGCTCGCCGTCGGCGCGGTGGAAGCGCTTCTCGGCGCGGTAGTGGTCGCACTCGCCCGCGATGAGCTGGTCGTAGAGCCGCCACACGCTGCCCGCGTCCTCGGGGTGCATGAGGTCGCGCACGTTGTACTGGCGCATCTCCTCGACGCTGAACCCGAGCATGTCCTGCAGGGCCTGGTTGACGTCCAGGATGCGGCCGTCGATCGCGGCGATGCCGATGCCGATCGCGGCCTCGGTGAACATGGCGCGGAACCGGGCCTCCGACGCGCGCAGCATCGACTCTGCCTGGTCACGGGCGTCCAGCACGGCCGCCCTGATCGCCTCCTGCTCGGCCAGCGTGCGTTCGCGCAGCGCGCGGGCGTACCCGGCGGCCAGCGCGCCCTGGAGGGCCGCGAGGCGGGACGTCAGCCTGGCGTCGCCGGGGAAGCCCAGCTCGACCAGCAGGTCGTCACCGAGCAGCTGGATCGTGCGGCCGAGCGTGTCGGTGCCGGTGAAGTGCGCGTCGACCAGACGTGAGCCGATCTCGTAACCGGGGGCGGTGCGGAACGGGCTCGCGAACAGGGCCTCGACCAGCCGCTCGGTGAGGTCCTGCAGGTGCTGTGCGACCTCTGCCCTGGTCATCGGCACGTAGCTCGACCCGATCACGGCCGTTGCCCAGCTGCGCGCGAACGACTCGGCACCGGCCAAAACGGCCGGGCTCAAGGGATAGCGGTCCTCACGCACCCGGTGGTCAACCCGATCGGTCATCTTCTCGGCCCTAACGCCACGAACGCGCAGCATACGGCCGGTCGCGGTCCGGAGTCATCTCTACGCCTTCCGGCCCAGCGCGGCGAACCCCGGGAAGCGCTTACCGGACTCCTCCACGTCGGCGGGCGACTCGGGGTGCCAGGCGGGCACCCGGACGACACCGGGCTCGACCAGCGCGAACCCGTCGAACAGGCGGGTGAACTCGGCTCGGTCGCGGAACGCCATCGGCGTGACGTTCCGGTCGTAGAGCCTGCGGGCCCGCACGGAGGCGTCCGTCTCGACGTCGGTCTCGTCGTAACCCGCGTGGGACACCGCCAGGAAGCTGCCCGGCGCCAGCCTGTCGCGATAGCCGCCGATGATGCCCCACGGGTCTTCCTCGTCCGAGACGAAGTGCAGCAGCGCGATCATCAGCACGGCGACCGGCTCGTCGAAGTCGAACTGCTTGTCGACCTCGTCCGAGGCCAGCACACCCGCCGGGTCGCGGACGTCGGCCTGCAGGACGCTCACCCGGTCGTTGCCGCCCAGCAGCGACCGGCTGTGCGCGACGGCGACCGGGTCGACGTCGACGTAGACGACGCGGGCCTCGGGGTCGGCGGCCTGAGCGATCTCGTGCACGTTGCCGACGGTCGGGATGCCGGACCCCAGGTCGAGGAACTGCCGGACGCCCAGGCCGAGCAGGTGGCGCACGGCCCTGCGCAGGAACGCGCGGTGGTTGAGCACCACACCGCGCAGCTCGGGCATTGTCTCGAGGGTCTTCTGGGCCACGTCCCGGTCCGCGGCGAAGTTGTGCGCGCCTCCGAGCCAGTAGTCGTACACCCGCGCGACGCTCGGGCGCTCCAGGTCGATGTCCCCCGGCGCCCAGTTCGGCCGCTCCACTCGCTCACCCCACCCGCGTTCGGACCGTTCCAGCCCATCATGCACCCGGCTCTTGGCAGAATGCCGACCTCGTGAGGAAAAGTTTGCTGCTGTCGACCATTCTCGCGTCGATCGGCGCGTTTGTGCTGGTCGGGGGCATTTTGCTGCTCCTCGACCCCGGCGCGCCCAAGCACGAGGCGATCAAGACCGGTGGTCTCGCGGGCGGTGCGATCGTCGCTTTGTACGCGTTGTGGCTGAACGACCGGCGCCGCAAGGTCGAGGAAGCGCGCCAGGAGCTCGAGGCCCAGCGCATCGACCACGACAGGTCCCGCGTGGCCGACGAACGGTTCGCGCGCGCCGTCGAACTGCTCGGCCACGAGACCGCACAGGTGCGGGTGGGCGCGATGCACGCACTGGCCGGCCTCGCGAAGTCGCGGGTCGAGTACACGCAGACCGTGCTCGACATCCTCTGCGCGTACCTGCGGCAGCCGTTCAAGCGGTCGCCCGACGACGAGGACGCCGGCGAGATCGAGCTGGAGGTCCGGCTCACCTCGCAGCGGCTGGTCGAGGACCTGCTGCCGCGCCTGGAGGAGAAGAGCCCGGTCCACTACGACCTCAACCTGACCAAGGCGCACCTCGAGTACATGGACCTGTCGTACCGGCAGGTCGGCGACCTGATCATGCGGGTCGCGCACCTGAACGAGTCCAACGCGTTCCACCACATGGTGGTCCA
Organism: Lentzea sp. NPDC055074; assembly: GCF_053608005.1. Taxonomy (NCBI): domain Bacteria; kingdom Bacillati; phylum Actinomycetota; class Actinomycetes; order Pseudonocardiales; family Pseudonocardiaceae; genus Lentzea; species Lentzea sp. NPDC055074. The sequence goes on along the minus strand of NZ_JBSGUQ010000004.1, from coordinate 507,721 downwards.
CGGCGACGCGTACCTCACCGACGCCGAGGTGACCGGCCGGTTGTACATGCACCACAACGACTTCCGCCGCAAGGCGTGGTTCAGCAGGGTCAAGGCGCGCGGCCTCGCCGTCTTTACGGAGTCGAAGTTCGGCGGTGAGACGAAGTTCTCGAACTCGGAGTGGGCCGACGTGAAGGCGGACGGCTGTACGTTCGCGGTGCAGGCCGATCTTCCCGAGGCGTGGAGGAACTGACGTGAAGTGGCTTTACGCCGTCATCTCCGCCGCGGTGGTGACCGCGGCGACGGCGGTCCTCCTCGTGGTGTTCAAGGCGCCCGCCGTGGAGATCGTGAAGACGGCCGGTGTCGCGGGTGGTGCCGTCGTCGCGCTGTACGCGCTGTACCTCAACGACCTCAAGCACAACCTGGAGAGCGAGAAGGTCGCCGACGAACGGTTCGCGCGCTCGGTCGAGATGCTCGGCAACGAGGCCGACCAGGTGCGCGTGGGCGCGATGCATTCGTTGGTGTGGCTGGCGAACTCCACGCCGCGCTACAAGCAGACCGTCCTCGACGTCCTGTGCGCGTACCTGCGCAGGCCGTTCGTCCACCCGTCCTGGGCCGAGAACGGCGCCGACCCGGACACGGTGCTGCTCGACGAGGTGCCGCCGGACGAACAGCGGGAGCAGCAGGTCCGGCGCACCGCGCAGCGCCTGATCCGCGACCTGCTCTCGTGGGGTGACGACAAGAAGAAGGTGTACTACGACCTCGACCTGACCGGCGCCGCCCTGGAGTACTTCCAGCTGGACGGCAGGCGGGTCAACAGGTTCATCGCGCGCCGGGCGCAGTTCTACGGCATCACGGCGTTGCCCCGCATGGACGTCCGCAAGCCCACGCTCCTGTCCGGCTCCACGTTCCACGGGCGGCTGAGCATCACGGAGACGGCGTTCGCCGGCGGGCTCGCCTTCAGCGAGGTCAGGTTCAAGGGCGAGGTCGACTTCCGGTCCACGACGGTCGGCACGTTCCTCGCGCTCACCGACCCGCCGCCGCCGAAGCAGACCGGTGAGCTGAAGCTCCTGCCCGGCACGGCGATGCGGACCACGCACGCGGGCTGGAAGCTAACCGGCAGCCCGGAGCCTGCCCGCCCGCGCCTCGAAGACCATGTCGAGAAGGACACCGGCGGCCGCACCCAGGGTGTTCCCGGTGACCACGACCGTTTCCGCGAAGGGGACGTCCACGTCGCCGCGAAGCCCGAGGAAGCGAACAAGGTCCGACTTCCCGGCGAAGGACTGCGGCACGAGCGCGACCCCGAGACCGAACCCGACGAAGTCCAGAAGTGAGTGCACGTCGTTGACCTCGACGGCGACGTGCCGCTCGACCCCGGCGGCGGCCAGCGTGCGGTCGACCTCGTCACGCGTGCCCCAGTCCGCGTTGAAGTCGACGAACGGCCGACCGGCCAGGTCCGCGAGCGCGACCGACTCCCGTTCGGCGAAGGGGCTGTCCGGCGCGCAGGCGAGCACCAGCGGTTCCCGGGACAGGGTGGTCACCCGCAGGTCGTCCGCGATCTTCTGCTGACGCGTGACGAACGCGAGGTCGAGCCTGCCCGCGCGCACCTCCTCGACCAGCTCGGCGTTGCCGGACTGACGCATCCTGATCTCCACGCCGGGGTGCAGCTCGTGGAACCGCGACAGCACCGCGGGCAGGTGCACGACGTGCAGGCACTGCAGGCTGCCGACGGACAACGTGCCGCGCAGCAGCCCCCGCACCGCCGCGACCGCGTCCCTGGCCGCCTCGACGCTGCCCAGCGCCCGGCGTGCCTCCGGCAGCAGAGCGCGCCCGGCCTGCGTCAGCTCGACCTGGCGGGTGGTGCGCAGGAACAACGGCGCGCCCAGCTCCACCTCCAGCGCCCTGATCGACGCCGAGAGACCCGACTGGGCGACGTGCATGCGGCGCGCGGCCCTGGTGAAATGGGACTCCTCGGCGACCGCGAGGAAGTACTCCAGTTGTCTGAGTTCCACGATTCATCACCTGCGGTGCTCAATGAGATCAGTTCTCTGCGTTGGACAGCTTAATCGCGAGGGTCCAGAGTGGAGTGCATGCAGAAGCGTCGTATCGGAGAAGTGGAAGTCAGCGCCATCGGCCTGGGCGGCATGCCCATCTCCGTGCAGGGGAGGCCGGACCGGGCCCAGGCGGTCGAGACCATCCACGCCGCGCTGGACGCGGGCGTGACGTTCATCGACACCGCCGACGCCTACTCGCTCGACGACACCGACTTCGGCCACAACGAGCTGCTCATCGCCGAGGGGCTGCGCGGCCGTTCCGAAGAGGTGTTCGTGGCGACCAAGGGCGGGCACACGCGCGTGCCGGGCGGCGGCTGGGAGCTCGACGGTCGGCCGGAGTACCTGCGCAAGGCCGTCGACGGGTCGTTGCAGCGGCTCGGTGTCGACCAGATCTTCCTGTACCAGTTCCACCGGCCGGACCCGAAGACGCCGATCGCCGAGTCCGTCGGCGCCCTGAAAGAGCTGCTGGACAACGGCAAGATCCGCTACGCGGGCGTCTCGAACTTCAACCCGGACGAGATCGTGCAGGCCAACGACATCCTCGGCGGCCGGCTCGCGGCCGTGCAGAACCAGTTCTCGCCGTTGTTCCGATCGAGCGAACCCGAGCTGGAGCTGTGCGCGAAGCTCGGCATCGCGTTCCTGCCGTGGAGCCCGTTCGGCGGCATCGGCAAGGCGGGTGCCCTGAGCGGTCCGTTCAAGGAGGTCGGCGACGCCCACGGCGTGAGCGCCCACCAGGTCTGCCTGGCGTGGATGCTCGCTAAGTCCGAAGTGGTAGTCCCCATTCCGGGTGCATCTCGACCGGCGAGCATCCAGGATTCGGCCAAGGCCACCCACCTGGAGTTGTCTGCCGAGGAGCTGTCCCGCCTGGACGGGTGACCCCGGTAGCAAATTGCGACAAATGGTCGCACGATCTACTCCATGCGGACCTTGATCAGCATCGTGGCGATCGTCGCCGGCTTGACGCCGGCACCCGCGTCCGCGGCGCCCTTGCCCGAGGGCTCCGCGGACCACACGGCGGGATCCCAGATCCTCAAACACGAGGGTGGCGGTGGCCTCCGTTCGGAGTCACCGCCCACCGAGGGCAAGGTGCCCGGCATGGACGTGAGCAGCCACCAGGGCGACGTCGACTGGAAGTCCTCCTGGGACAAAGGCGCCCGGTTCAGCTACGTCAAGGCGACCGAGGGCGTCCACTACCGGAACCCCAAGTTCACCCAGCAGTACAACGGCTCCCTGAACATCGGCATGATCCGCGGCGCGTACCACTTCGCACTGCCCGACCGCGCCAACGGCGTGCAGCAGGCGAACTTCTTCGTGGAGAACGGCGGCGGCTGGTCACCCGACGGCAAGACGCTGCCCCCCGCGCTCGACATGGAGTACAACCCGTACGGCGACGTCTGCTACGGCCTCAACCAGACCGCGATGACGGCCTGGGTCAAGGAGTTCAGCGACACGGTGTTCGCTCGGACCAGGCGTTATCCGGCGATCTACACGTCCACCAGCTGGTGGAACAAGTGCGTCGGCGGGTCGGTGAAGTTCGGGGACAACAACCCGTTGTGGATCGCGCACTACAACTCGAAGCTCGGCGCGCTGCCGATGGGGTTCGACTTCCACACCATCTGGCAGTGGCAGGCGGCCGGGCTCTTCCCCGGTGACCAGAACCTGTTCAACGGGCGGTTCGAGCAGTTGCAGCGGATCGCCGCGAGCTGAGGACGGCTGGGCTGGTCACGGGCCTGCGCTGGTGCAGTTGCGTTGGTCGGTGCCGGTTCCAGCGGAGGGGTCGCCTTGCTGTGCTGGCGAGTCGCCTTGCGTGGGTGGTCCGTCAGGCAGTGACAAATCAAAGGCCGCGACTGGGGCTGCACCGCTACCCATGCCAGGCAGCAGGTTCACACGGCTCGCTCCGCATCGCCACTGCCCAGTCTGAACTGGCCCTTCAGCTCTTACGGCTCGCTTCGCATCGCGCCCGTCTGCGTCTCGCCTGCGGCATCGCTGCGCTGCACTCACGAGGGCCCCGTCTGCGACGACGAGGCCCTCGTGTGCGTCTGCGGTCGTTCTAGTCGAACAGTGCCGGGAGGGTGCCCTCCCAGGCCTCGCGCAGCTCGTCCAGCGGGAGCTCGCCCAGGCCCTGGATCTCCAGGGCGTGGGACTCGGGGTCGACGACGCCGACCTTGCGCCACGGCAGCCTGCGCGCGGTGCACATGTCGGTGAAGCGCTGCTCCTCGGTGCGCGGCACGGCGACCAGCACGCGGCCGGCCGACTCGCTGAACAGCGCGGTGAACAGGTCGCCCTCCAGGAAGACCCGTGCGCCCACCTCGCCGATCAGGCACGTCTCGACCAGCGTCTGGGCCAGGCCGCCCTCGGAGAGGTCGTGCGCGGCGGAGACCATGCCGTCGCGTGAGCCCGCCACGAGGACCTCGCTGAGCAGCTTCTCGCGCTTCAGGTCGGCCTTCGGCGGCAGGCCGCCCAGGTGGCCGTGCACGTGGTGGGCCCATTCCGACCCGCCGAACTCGTCGCGCGTCTCGCCGAGCAGCAGCAGCGTCTCGCCGGCCTCGGCGCCGATCCCGGTGGGGATGCGGCGGCGCACGTCGTCGATGACGCCGAGCACGCCGACCACCGGCGTCGGCAGGATCGCCGTGGAGCCGGTCTGGTTGTAGAAGCTGACGTTGCCGCCGGTCACCGGGATGCCGAGCTCCGCGCAGCCGTCCGCCAGACCCTTCACGGCCTGCTCGAACTGCCACATGACCGCCGGGTCCTCCGGCGAGCCGAAGTTGAGGCAGTTGGTGACGGCGACCGGGGTGGCGCCGGTGGCCGAGACGTTGCGGTAGGCCTCGGCCAGTGCCAGCTTCGCGCCCTCGTACGGGTCGAGCTTGGTGTAGCGGCCGTTGCAGTCGGTGGAGAGGGCCACGCCGCGGCCGGTCTCCTCGTCGATGCGGATCATGCCGCCGTCGCTCGGCTGCGCCAGGACCGTGCCGCCGCGGACGTACCGGTCGTACTGCTGCGTGACCCACTTCTTGGAGGCCAGGTTCGGGCTGGCCGCCATGGTCTTGATCAGGTCGAGCAGGTTCTCCGGGCGCGGCAGGCCGTCCGGGGTGTTCGCCTGCAGCTCGTCCTGGTCCGCGGGGCGTTCGATCGGCCTGTTGTAGACCGGGCCCTCGTGCGCGACCGTGCGCGGAGGCACGTCCACGACGACCTCGTCGTGGTAGGTGATGACCAGGCGGTCGCCTTCCGTCACCTCACCGATCTCGGTCGCGATGACGTCCCACTTCGCGCAGACCTCCATGAACGCCTCGACGTTGGCCGGCTCGACCACCGCGCACATGCGTTCCTGGGACTCGCTGGAGAGGATCTCGGCCGGGGTCATCCCGGTGGCCCGCAGCGGCACGCGGTCGAGCCACACGTGCATGCCGCCGTCACCCGCGGACGCCAGTTCACTCGTCGCGCAGGACAGGCCCGCGCCGCCCAGGTCCTGGATGCCGACGACGATGCCCTTCTCGAAGAGCTCCAGCGAGCACTCGATCAGGACCTTCTCGGTGAACGGGTCGCCGACCTGCACGCTCGGCAGCTTCTTGCGCTTGCCGGCGGTGTCGTCGAACGTCTCGCTCGCCAGGACGCTGACCCCGCCGATGCCGTCGAGGCCCGTCCGCGCGCCGTAGAGGATGACCTTGTTGCCGGTGCCGCTCGCGTGCGCGAGGTGCAGGTCCTCCGTGCGCATCGCACCGACGCACAGCGCGTTGACCAGCGGATTGCCCTGGTAGGACTCGTCGAACACGACCTCGCCGCCGATGTTCGGCAGGCCGAGGCAGTTCCCGTAGCCGCCGACACCCGCGACGATGCCGGGCAGCACGCGCTTCGTGTCGTCCGCGTCGGGCCTGCCGAACCGCAGCGGGTCCATGACCGCGAGCGGCCGCGCGCCCATCGCGAGGATGTCCCGCACGATGCCGCCCACACCCGTCGCGGCGCCCTGGTAGGGCTCGACGTACGACGGGTGGTTGTGGCTCTCGACCTTGAACGTGACGGCCCAGCCGTCGCCGATGTCGACGACACCGGCGTTCTCGCCGATGCCCGCGAGCATCTTGCTGCGCATCTCGTCGGTCGTCGTGTCACCGAAGTACTTCAGGTGCACCTTGGACGACTTGTAGGAGCAGTGCTCGCTCCACATGACCGAGTACATGGCCAGCTCGGCGTCCGTGGGGCGCCTCTGGAGGATCTCCTTGATGCGCGCGTACTCGTCGTCCTTGAGGCCCAGCTCCTTGTAGGGCTGCTCCTGCTCGGGCGTCGCCTCGGCGTTCTTGACGGTGTCGATCATGCCTTCACCACCGTGTCGAGCAGGGACAGGAACATGCCCAGTCCGTCGTCCGTGGGGCCGGTGAGCGCGTCGATGGCGTGCTCGGGGTGCGGCATCAGGCCGACGACGTTGCCCCTGGCGTTGGTGATGCCGGCGATGTTGTTGCGGCTGCCGTTGGGGTTGTCGCCGACGTACCGGAAGACGACGCGGTGGTTGTCCTCCAACTCCTTGAGGGTGTCCTCGTCGGCCTGGTAGCCGCCCTCACCCGACTTCAGCGGCACGAGGATCTCGGCGTTCAGGTCGTATCGGCCGGTCCACGCGGTGCTGGTGTTCTCGACCTTCAGCCACTGGTCGCGGCACACGAAGTGCAGCCTGTGGTTGCGGGTGAGCGCGCCGGGCAGCAGGTGGGCCTCGGCGAGGATCTGGAAACCGTTGCAGATGCCCAGAACGGGCATCCCCTTGTTCGCGGCCTCGATCACTTCCTGCATGACGGGCGCGAACCGCGCGATGGCACCGCACCGCAGATAGTCGCCGTACGAGAACCCACCGGGCACGATGACCGCGTCAACGCCCTTGAGGTCGTGATCGCCGTGCCAGAGCGGCACAGCTTCGCCGTCGGCGTACCTCACCGCCCGCTGGGCGTCGACGTCGTCGAGAGTGCCGGGGAAGGTGATGACACCGACCCTCATGCCTCGACCCTGCGCACGGTCCAGTCCTCGATCACGGGGTTCGCGAGGAAGGTCTCGGCGATCTTGGCGAGCGTGGCGTCGTCGACGTCGTCGGCGACCTCCAGCTCGAAGTGCTTGCCCTGACGGACGGCGGTGATGCCCTCGAAGCCGAGACGAGGCAGCGCGTTCGCCACCGCCTGGCCTTGGGGGTCGAGGATTTCGGGCTTCGGCATGACGTCGACGACGACTCGGGCCACGACAGACTGCTCCCGGGTTTGGAGGGGCTGGCGGTACCTCGGGAGCCTACCTGAGCTGCGAGTTCATCCCCGAGACACGTGTTCGGGGGCACATCGCCGCCGGGCCACCTTCGGGTGAACGAGCTTGTCTCGCACCGGCGGTTTGGTAAAGTGGTGACAGCCGAGGCCCGTAAGCCGAGGAAGTGTACCCAGCCCACGTCCGGACGGTCGACGGCTGGGTATCGCGCTTTTTAGGGGTAGTCCAAGTCGACGATCGACTCGACGATGGGCATCACCCGCTCTCGCCACTCACCGCCGGAGCCGTAGCACCAGGCCGCGAAATCCGCGATCCACAGCAGCTCTTCGTTGCTGGCGCGGCAGTGCTCGTAGACGAGGTTCGTGGACAACGCGACGCGTCCGAGCGACGTTCGGATCGTCAGCAGGTCGTGCTGGTCTCGTTGAGCACGCGAATCAAGGACGAGCCGATGAGCACCGGCGTTCAGCAGATCCTCGACGAGCCGCCGGAGGCACGCTTGGCGTGCCTGCTCGTCGCCCTGGTCGCAACTGCGCTTGTACAGCCGCACGGAGACCTGAACTTCCACCAGCCGTGATGTGATGGCCTTGCGGCGACTGGGGGTCTCCTTCTTGCAATGCAGCTCCCGCTGGCCGGACATCAGCAGACAGCGCAGGGCTTTGCGGAACGTGTGGAGCCGACCGGGTGGCACCAGGGCCACCGCCAGCAGGTACGTGTTGTTTCGTCGCGACTCATCGACGAAGGCGTGCAGACTCACGGATCGTCCATCGGCCGGTTACGACTCGCGGTTCAGCAAGTCCAACTGATCGGGTCCGAACGACCTCACCTTGGACCTATTCCACCAAGCTATTTCGCCGAAAGCGAGACCGGTGGCACCGCGGCCCGATCGGACGGATGCTGGGGATCATGAAGATCCTCGTGCTCGGCGGAACCGTGTTCCTCAGCAAGGCCATCACGGCGGAGGCCGTCCGTCGCGGCCACGACGTGATCTGCGCTGCCCGCGGTGCCTCCGGCGGGGTGCCGGCGGGAGCGAGGCTCGTTCCGGTGGACCGGGACAGGCCCGGCGCGTTCGACGCGTTGGCCGGGGAGCAGTTCGACGCGGTCGTCGACGTGTCCAAGTACTCGGTGAACTGGGTGCGGGACGCGCTCGAGGCGTTCGGGGGGACTACGCCGCACTGGACGTTCGTGTCCAGCATCTCCGTCTACGCGGATCATGCGACAGGCAGTGACGAGTTGTTGCCGCCCTTGGAGGACGACCCTTCGCAGGAGTTCACCGCGGAGCGCTACGGCAGCATCAAGGTGGCCAGCGAGAACGCGGTCAGAGAGGCGATGGCCGGGCGGGAGTTCATCGTCCGGGCCGGGCTCATCACCGGGCCGGACGACCCGAGCGACCGGTTCGGGTACTGGCCCGCTCGGATGTCGCAGGGTGGGCGCGTGGTCGTGCCGGACAGCCCTGACCTGGGATTCCAGCACATCGACGCGCGGGATCTGGCGCAGTGGATCGTGTTCGCGGCCGAGGAGCGGGTCACCGGCACGTACGACTCGACCGGGCCCGTCATGCCGTTCCAGATGGCCATGGGCGAGATCGCGGGCGCGACGGCTCCGGCGGGGACGCAGCTCGTGTCGGTCCCGGAGAGCGTTCTCCAAGAGCTCGGCATCAACCCGTGGTCCGGGCCTCGGTCGCTGCCCCTGTGGTTGCCGGCGGCGTGGGCCAAGATGGTCGGCCGGGACGTCAGCAACGCGCTGGCGAACGGGTTGCGGGTCAGGCCGCTGGCCGAGACCGCGCTCGACTCGCTGGAGTACGAACGCGGCCTCGGGGTGGACCGGGCCCGGAAGGCCGGGCTCACGGCAGCCGAAGAGCAGGAAATCCTTACAGCAGTGAGTTGATCTGCGCGGCGACGAGGTCGATGCGCACGCCCTGGTTCGGGCAGCCGCCGAAGTGGTGGAGCCCGATCACCTTGTGCGTGCGCCTCGACAGCACGGGTGAGCCGGACGAGCCGCCCTCGGTGTCGCACATGTAGCTGATGTCGGACTGCGACGAGCTGCCGTTCACGCGTACGGCACGCACGACGCAGTAGCCGCCGCCGTTGTTGTTGTCGCGCAACGACAGCTTCTTCAGCTTCCCGGCCGGGTGGCCGACGATGTACATCTCCTCACCCACGGCCGGAACGCGCGCGTCCAGTTCGAGGTAACCGAACGAGCTGATGGCCGCGAAGTTGTTCACGGTGAAGAGGGTGTAGTCGAGTGCGGCGCTGTACTTCAGGACCGACGCCGCCAGCACCTTCGTGACGGTGGCCGAGGCCGTGCCGCCGCAGGTCGGGCACTGGTAGTTGAACCACACCTCGATGCCACTGGTGCTGGTGAAGCAGTGTTCGTTGGTCAGCATGCGGTTGTTCGGGCCGACGCGCCACGCCGTGCACAGCGAGCTGCCGTTGCGCAGCAGCTTCGCCACGGACGCGGTCTTGCCCCACTCGGTCGGGTTGCTGGACTGGTAGCAGACCGCGTCCTTGTAGTCGTTCGTGCCGCAGATGCTCTGCACGGACGGCTGCGACGACATCTCGGCCTCGGTGTAGCCGCGCGTGAGCTTGTCGATCCGGACGCGCGACAGCGGGTTCGTCACGGAGACCAGCGCACGGTCTCCGGTGATCGACATGGCCCAGAACCCGGACGCGTCGAGCGTCGCGGTCAGCGAGGACTTCAGGTCTCTCGTGTACGTGTACTTCTCGGTGCCGTCAGGGTTCGACACCGTGAGCACGTCACCGGGCAGGATCCGCAGGTCCGTGAAATGCAGCTTCACGTAACCGGACCCCGGTCGTTCGATCAACGTCGAACGATTCGTGCCACCCACGCGGACTGAGACGGATTCCTCAGTTCCGATTTCCTGCGTCTGCGGCGACGAGGCCTCGGCAGGTGTAGAGGTGGTGGTAGCAGGGACGATGGTCGTCATCGGCAGGGCAAGCGCCAGTGCCGTGAGGAGTTGCAGGGTTTTCCTCATGCCTTTTGATACTTCCGACGTCACCTGACCGTGTCAGCCCGCCAAACGTCGGTAATGGAGGAATTCGTGAAAGTTGTCCATTTCGGTCATGCCTGCGTGCTGCTGGACTCGGGTTCGACGCGCATCCTGATCGATCCCGGCACGTTCTCCACGGGGTTCGAGGACCTCACGGACCTCGACGCGGTGCTGGTCACGCACCAGCACTTCGACCACATCGACGCCGAGAAGCTGCCCGCGCTGCTCAAGGCCAACCCGCAGGCGCAGCTCATCGTCGACGAGGGCACGGCGCCCACCGTCGAGAACGCGACCGTCGCCCGGCCGGGTGACACCTTCAAGGTCGGCGACACCGAGGTCAAGGTCACCGGCGGCCAGCACGCGGTGATCCACCAGGACATCCCGATCGTGCCGAACGCCGCCTACGTGATCGGCGACGGAGCGTTCTACCACCCCGGCGACTCGCTGTTCGTGCCGGACGAGGACGTCGACGTGCTCGGACTGCCCGCGGGCGCGCCGTGGCTGAAGACCGGCGAGGCCGTCGACTTCCTGCGCGCCGTGAAGCCGCGCGTCGCCGTGCCGATCCACGAGAAGACGCTGGCGAGCCCGCAGATGGCCGTCCGGTTCTTCGACCTGCTCAAACCGGACGGCACCGAGGTCAGGCTGCTGACGCCAGGCGAGGCGACGGCAGTCTGACGTACGTGGTCGGCGCGGCGTCGTGGGCGAGGGCGATGTCCACGGCGTCGAGCACGGCCTGCCGCGCTCCGGGACGGTGCAGGTCACGGGCGTCGACGGTGATCCGGGTCAGCCCACCGCGGCGCGCGGACCTGGCCGCCGCGTAGACCAGCGCCAGCGACCGCAGCTCACCGAAGCTGCTGCGTTCGGTGAGCGCGTGCAGGCGGCCCAGGGTGGCGAGCCCGCTGCCGACCTCCCGGACGGCGTGGGCGTCGGCGCAACGCTGGAACTTGTGCTTGGCCAGCGCGATCAACGTCCCGGGCGACGCCACGATTCGCCGTGGGGCGAACGTGTCGACCTTGAGGCCGAGGGCATCCATCTGCAGACGGGCGCCCATCAACAACAACCCGGCTTCATAGGCCGGCAACCGCCGTTGGCCGAGACCGTGCAGCACGACGGCGTCGCCGAGCGACGCGCGCTGCCGCACCCATTCCTGCGCCCTGCCGAGCTCGCGAGGTACTACGAGCAGCGACAACGGCACCTGCCGCGGGTCGAGGGCCGCGGCGAGATCAGCGCATCGGTCGAGGTTCTGCGGACCGATGCCGGACAGAGAGACCACGAGCTGTGAGTGCACGGTACGAGTGCGCCATGCCGTGGTGACATCCGCGTGAAAGCCGAGCTAACTCAGGCGAGCCAGTCAGCGAAGGACCGGCCGGTCAGCCGCTCGTACGCCTCGATGTACCGCGCACGGGTGGCCTCGATGACGTCCGCGGGCAGCGGAGGCGGCGGCACGTCCGACTTGCGGTCCCAGCCCGACTCAGCCGACGTCAGCCAGTCGCGCACGAACTGCTTGTCGAACGACGGCTGCACGCGCCCCGGCTCGTAGCCCTCGGCCGGCCAGTAGCGCGACGAGTCCGGCGTGAACACCTCGTCCGCGAGGATCAGCTCGCCGGAGGCGTCCAGCCCGAACTCGAACTTCGTGTCCGCCAGGATCAGGCCGCGCGTCAACGCGTACGCGCGCGCCTCGCTGTACAGCTCGATCGTCCGGTCACGAAGCTTCGACGCCAGCTCGACGCCGTGCTTCTCGGCGATGACGTCGAACGACACGTTCTCGTCGTGTGCGCCGATCTCGGCCTTCGACGCGGGCGTGAAGATCGGCGGGTCCAGTTCGGACGCCTCGACCAGCCCGGCCGGCAGCTCGATCCCGCACACCGCACCGGTCGCGGTGTAGTCGGCCATGCCGGAGCCCGTCAGGTAACCGCGCGCCACGCACTCGACGTCGACCATCTGCAGCTTGCGGACCAGCAACGCGCGGCCGCGGACCTCGGCGGGGATGCGCGGGTCGTCGAACGCGACCAGGTGGTTCGGGGCGAGCCGCTCGAACCAGAACACGCTCATCGCGGTGAGCACGCGCCCCTTGTCGGGGATCTCCGAGCTCAGGATGTGGTCGTACGCCGAGATGCGGTCCGACGCGACGAACAGCAGCAGCTCGTCGTCCACGTCGTACAGGTCGCGAACCTTGCCGCGGGCGACGTGCTGGTAGTCAGCAAGCGTAGGCACGCTGGTCAGCCTACGTGCCCCTGTTTCGGTGACCGATGTACACCCCGCACCTCTACAGATCAAGCGAAAAGAAGCTTAAGGTGCACCCGTGTTCACCAGAAAGGCCCTGTGGATCCCAGCTTTGGCCAGTGCGGCCCTGCTGATCGTGCTGGGCATCGCCGGGTGGAGCTTCGACTCCAGCCCCATCTCGTCCCCGTCCTCCGGCGGTGCGCCGAACACGAGCTCGACCCAGTCGGTGAGCATCGTGCCGACCCCGGACGTCGCGGACATCTCGGTCAAGACAACGTCGTCATCCACGACCACCACCACGACGACGAGGACCACGCAGCCGAAGCCGCCGCCCGTGCAGCAGCCGCCGGCGCAGCAGACGACGACCAGCGAGATCCCGCCGCAGCAGGGACTTCTGGTCAACGAGGGCGCGCGGTGCGACCCGGAGGGCGCGACCGGCATCGGCCTGATCGGCGAGAAGCTGGTGTGCCGCAAGGATCCTCAGCGCGGCGACCGCCTGCGCTGGCAGAAGGCCTAGGCGCTGTCCTGCAAGTTCGTTCGGTGACAGGCGCGGGCGAGAGACCCGGAGGCGGTGCCGCCGCGACGCCCTCATACCGGGCGTATTCGGGCGTTGCGGCGGTGCCACCTCCGGATCCCTCGGCCGCTACTGTCGCCCAACGAGACTTGCAGGACAGCGCCTAGGCCCACTCCAGCACGTCGATCTTGTCGCCCACCGCGACGGTGCCGGTCCGGACGACCTGCGCCTTCATGCCGAACGTGACGCCGCCGTCGGGGTCACGCCGGTAGGTCGCCAGCGAGCGAATCGGCTCGGGACCGTTCTTCAGCCCCGTCTCCTGGTCGACCATCGGCACGGCGCACCGCACGCAGTCCTTGGCGTAGGCCAGTTCCACGTCACCGATGGTCGCGCGCCGCACCCGGTCCTCCGTGTGCGGTTCCGACCAGCCGGACACGACCACGTTGGGACGGAAGCGGTTCATCGGCACCGGGTCGCCGCCGCGTTCGAGGATGCGCTCGTTCAGTCCGTCCAAGGAGGACAGTGAGAGCACCAGCAACGCGTTGCCGTCCGCGTACCCGACGACCCCCGTGGTCTCACCCGTCGTCTCGCGGTGGATGTCCGGCGGCGTGCGCACGAGTCGCACGGATTTCCCCAGCACGTCGGAGAAGTACGTCGCCGCCGCGTCGCCCTGGTCGATCCCGAGGCCGTGCCAGGCGTGCACGACGACCGGGACCCGAGGTCCGTCGAGGACGACCGGGAAGGACTCGCCGCCGACCGTCAGCGCCGAGTCCACGACGGACGGTCGCAGCGCGGCCATCGCCGGGACCTTGCGCTGCGACAGGAACACGCCCTCGTCGTCGACCAGCATCATCATCCGGTCGTCGCTCAGGCCGGTCGGTTCGACCACGCAGGACGCGACGGAGTACCCGGCGCATCCCTTCACCGGGTAGACGACCAGGTCGGACACGATCACAGAATCGGCTCCGGTTCGTAGGCCGGGTACTTGTCGACGACCGCGGCGACCTGCTCGACGATGGACGCGACCTGCGCCGACGCCACGCCGGTGAACGACAGGCGGTCGGCCAGCAGCGCGTCCAGGCCGGCCTTGTCGAGCGGCAGGCGGGAGTCCGCGGCGAGCCGGTCCAGCAGGTCGTTCTGCGCCAGGCCCTGCTCGCGCATGGCCAGCGCGACGGCCACCGCGTTCTCCTTGATGGCCTCGTGCGCGGTCTCGCGGCCGACACCCGCGCGCACGGCCGCCATCAGCACCTTCGTCGTGCCGAGGAACGGCAGGTAGCGGTCCAGTTCGCGGGCGACGACGGCCGGGTACGCGCCGAACTCGTCGAGCACCGTCAGGAACGTCTCCAGCAGCCCGTCGAACGCGAAGAACGCGTCCGGCAGCGCGACCCGGCGGACCACCGAGCACGACACGTCGCCCTCGTTCCACTGGTCGCCCGCGAGCTCGCCGACCATCGACAGGTAGCCGCGCAGGATCACCGCGAAGCCGTTCACGCGCTCGCACGAGCGGGTGTTCATCTTGTGCGGCATCGCGCTGGACCCGACCTGGCCGGGCTTGAAGCCCTCGGTGACGAGCTCGTGGCCCGCCATCAGCCTGATCGTCTTCGCCACCGACGACGGCGCCGCGGCGAGCTGCACGAGCGTCGAGACGACGTCGAAGTCGAGCGAGCGCGGGTAGACCTGGCCGACGGACGTGAGCACGCGCTCGAAGCCGAGGTGGCCCGCGACCGTCTGCTCCAGCTCCTGCAGCTTATCGGGCGTGCCGAGCAGGTCGAGCATGTCCTGCGCCGTGCCGACCGGGCCCTTGATGCCGCGCAACGGGTAGCGCGCGATCAGCTCGTCGAGGCGGGAGAACGCCACCAGCAGCTCGTCGGCGCCCGTGGCGAAGCGCTTGCCCAGCGTCGTGGCCTGCGCGGCCACGTTGTGCGAACGACCGGCCATGACGAGGTCGGAGTGCTCGGCGGCGAGGCGCGCGAGACGGCCGAGGACCGCGGCGACCTTGGAGCGGATCAGCTCCAGCGACCGCAGCACCTGCAGCTGCTCGACGTTCTCGGTCAGGTCGCGCGAGGTCATTCCCTTGTGGACCTGCTCGTGGCCCGCAAGCGCGTTGAACTCCTCGATGCGCGCCTTCACGTCGTGCCGCGTCACCCGTTCACGCGCGGCGATCGACTCCAGGTCGACCTGCTCCAGCACGCGCTCGTAGTCCGCGACCGCGGTCGCCGGAACGTCGATGCCCGCGGCCGCCTGCGCCTTCAGCACCGCGAGCCACAGCTGGCGCTCCAGCACGATCTTGTGCTCGGCCGACCACAGCGTCGCGAGCGACGTGGAGGCGTACCGACCTGCGAGGACGTTGGCGATGCGGGGCTTCGTCACGTCCTCAGATTAGTGCACCTCAGCCCGTCTCCCAGACGATGCCGGGGTCCGTGACCAGCTGTGTGAGCACAGCCACGCCCACCGGTACGGTCTGCCGCTGGCCGTTGCCGTTCGAGGGGTTGTGCGCGTACGCCATGACCTCCACGATCAGCCCGCTGTCGAACGACCGCAGCACACCCACCTGCTGGACCTGCGGGTCGCTGTGCCGGAACTCGCTGCCGTAGAGGACCGACCCGTTGTTCTTCCACAGCTCCTGGCACATGTCCGCGCCGGAGCAGAAGAGCTCGCTGGAGAACTTCTCCTTGCGCACCGACACGCGCAACGCGGTCGGCCCGATCTCGTCGCTCAGGTAGAGGTAGCCGGAGAACTCGGTGTCGCCGTCCCGCCACTGCGGGGGTTTCGTCTGGTACGGCATGGACATGCCGCTGCGGCCGGGACCGAACGACGCGTAGACGTCCTTGACGTTCGGCATCCGGTCCTTGAGCCGTTCCGCCAGACCGTCGCCGATGCGCTGGGCCCGTCGCTCCGGCTTCTCCGCCGGTGTCGACGGCTCACTCGTCGCGGTCTCGGCGCCGAGGCGGGCGTCCTGGTCGCGCGGCAGCAGGCCGGGCAGCGAGAACGACGCCACGGCGATCAGCGCCGTAGCCACGCCCACAGCGACCAGCGCTCGACGACGACTTTTTTTCTGTTCAACCCGCCTGATCAGGGTGTCGGGGTCGAAGTCGAGGGGCGGCTCGTCCCAGACGGCCAGCAGCATTCCCTCGCGGATCTCCTGCTCACTCACGACGCGACCCTCCCCGAACTGCTGTCGAGCTTCTCCACGATGGTGCGCAGCGTCGCGAGGCCACGCGCCGTCTGGCTTTTGACCGTTCCCTCGGTGCATCCCATGGCCACCGCGACCTCGGCGACCGACAGGTCTTCGAAATAACGCAGCACGAGCACCGCCCGTTGACGTGGCGGCACCTGAAGCAGCGCGGTGTGCACCAGCTCACGCGCCCACAGCTTGGCGCTGGTCGTGTCCGGGTCCACCGTGGCATCGGCGGCGTCGGGCAGCTCTCCGTCGCGCTGCTCGGCTCTGCGCCACGGCCTGCGCTTCTCGTCCAGCCAGGTGCGCAGCAGCACCTTGCGGGCGTAGGCGATCAGGTTGTCCAGGTCCTTGATCCGCTTCCACGCCAGGTACATCTTCATGAGGCTCGACTGCATCAGGTCTTCCGCTGTGTGCCAGTCGCCACAAAAGAGGTACGCAGTACGTCGCAAAGACGCGGCATTGGCTGCCGCGAACTCACGAAAGCCCTGTTCATCGGCCTTGCGCATGCGATCCCCTCTCGCGTCCTCAACCAGGGGAACGCATCGGAGGAACGTGAGGTTGCATCACGCGTGACGCGATAGGGCCGAACGGAGCATCCTCGCGGCCACCCCGCGCGGATCCGACTTGAGCTCGATGAACGAGTTGACCACCGAGCCGTCGACCAGCGCGATCAGCTCCTCGACCCGGTCCCCGTCGACGGCACGGCCCGAGCGGGCGAAGACGTCGGCGACGAGCTCGCGCAGCTCGGTCGACAGCACGCGCATCAACGGCCGCAGGTACGGGCGGCGGCCGGTGGCGACGAGGCGTTCGTAGCGCAGCAGCACGGCCTCGATGTCCGTCGCGTCCTCCCCGACGAGCAGGTCGAGCATGAACTCGACGAGCACGTCGTCGGTCATCTGCTCGGGCATCGACGAGAGCCGTTTCCGGAAGCTCGCGAGCTCGCTGCGGCCGTGGAACTCGACGGCCGCGGTGATCAGCTCGTCCAGCGAGTCGAAGTAGTACGTGGTCGACGCGAGCGGCAGACCTGCGCGTTCGGCGACCGCGCGATGCCTGACCGCGTCGAACCCGCCCTCCGCGAACAGGCCGGACGCGGCCTCCACGAGCGCCTGCCGCCTGCGCTCACCCTTGGGAGTTGCTGCCGTCATAGTCGAGCCAGGGTACTGGGCGGACCGTCAGAACTTCGGGGCCAGTGCGTCCGCGAACCGCTTGGCCTGCCCCTTCAGCTCGCCGTCGCCCTCGGTGAACACGTAGAGGTCCTGGCCCTTCTCGGTCTTCAGCTTCGCCGCACCGGGCGGCGCGTCGACCGGGCCCGACGTGACGATCGCGGTGATCGTCAGCCCGTCGATCTTGAACGCGGCCGAGCGGGAGTCCGTCGTGCAGCTCTGCGTGGGCGCCACGGCGAAGTCCGGTGAGACCGAAAGCTCGACGGCGAGGGCGTCGGCGAGCTCTCGGTCCACACCTGCACAGCCCTGCACTGTGCTTTCACTGGCACCAAGGCCAGTGCTTCCCGGCGTCTGCACGTCCCCCTGCGTGGACTTGCTTTCACCGGAGAAGTTCGTGGGAGGTTGCGCCTCCAACGGGGTCATCGGAGATTCTGCCGCGTTGTCCTTGTTCTGCCCAGAACCCGCGACGGCCGAACCGCCCGTGTCGTGGCTTACCCAGCTGTTGGCGGCGAAAACCCCGCCGAAGCCGAGCACCACGACGAAGGCCGTGCCGGCGGCGATCGAGTTGCGCCGGCGCACGGCGGCGCGGTGGGAGGCCCTGCGCACGTCGCCCGCGTCGAAGGACGCCGGCGGTGCGTCGTGCGCGGCGTCGCGGAACAGGTCCGCGAGCTTCTGCTCGTCCATCTACGTCCTCCTCTCGCTGGTCACGACGCCGGTCGCAGGTCGTCGACGGCGTCGCCGAGAGCTTCCCTCAACGCCGCCAGCCCGCGCGCGGTCTGACTCTTCACAGTTCCTTCCGAGCACTTCAACGCCTCGGCCGTGGCCGTGACGTCGAGGCCCTCGAGGAACCTCAGCACGAGCACGGCCCGTTGCCTGGGCGGGACTCTGCGCAGGCCCTTCATCAACGCCTCGCGGGTCGCGACCGTCTCACCGATCTCGTTGTCCGTCGTCGGCGCTTCCGGCATCTCGTCGGTGAACTTCTCGCGCCGCCAGGGGCGACGTGACTCGTCGATCACCGCGCGCACGACGCTGCGCCGGACGTAGGCGTCGAGAGCCTGCTTGTCCCGGATCTTCCGCCACCTCCTGTGCAGTGCCACGAACGCCGTCTGCGCGAAGTCGTCAGCGCGGTGCCAGTCGCCGCACAGCAGGTATGCCGTTCGGCGCACAGCCTCACGGCGAGCCACGAAGTACTCCGCGAACTCCTGCTCGTCGCGCTGATCCACGCGGACTGCTCTCCGCTCGTTCCTCGAGTTGCACTGACAGGACGGAAACCGGTGCGCCAACGGTTGCACGAACCACCGGCGAGAGCTACATCACCCCCTCGGTCGTTCACCTGATGTGATGTGATCGAGGCTGTGACCCCCATTGACCTGCGCTCGGACACCGTCACCCAGCCCGACGAGGCCATGCGCCGGGCGATGGCCGCGGCCGAGGTGGGCGACGACGTGCTGGACCACGACCCCACCATGGCCGCTCTGGAGGAGCGGGTGGCGTCGTTGCTCGGCGTCGAGGCCGCCCTCTGGGTTCCCTCCGGCTCGATGGGCAACCTCATCGCGCTGTACCTGCACCTGTCGCGCGGGGACCGGTTCCTCGCCCCGCTCGGCGCGCACGTGCTGGACGCCGAGCTCGGGACCGCCGCGTGGCTGGCCGGCGGGATGCCGCACGCGCTCCCCGTCGTCTCGCCTTCCGCGGTGACCGCCGCCGCCGGTGGTGAGTCTCCGTACTACGGGCTGCGCACGACGTTGCTGTGCCTGGAGAACACGCACAACGCGGCAGGCGGCACGGTGACCACGGCCGACGAGCACGCCGCCCTGGTCGCCGCCGCCCGGTCCGCGGGGCTCGCGGTGCACCTCGACGGGGCGCGGCTGTGGAACGCGTCGGTCGCCCTCGGGGTGCCGCTGACCTCGCTGACCCTGGGGGTCGACACGGTGCAGGTGTGCCTGTCGAAGGGACTCGGCGCACCGGTCGGATCGGTGGTGGCGGGCTCCGCGTCGTTCGTCGTGGAGGCCCGTCGCGTCCGGAAGATGCTGGGTGGCGGGGTCCGGCAGGGCGGGGTGCTGGCGGCCGCGGGTCTAGTCGCGCTCGACCGGATCGACCGCCTGGCGACCGATCATTCCAATGCCAATGGATTGGCTTCCGGGTTGAGGGCGCTGGGCTGGGAGGTGGACGAGCCCGCCACGAACATCGTGCTGGCGTCGGTGCCCGACCTGGACAAGACGCTGTTGTCGCTGCGCGACCTCGGCGTCCTGGCCAGTCCCATGTCAGGCAAGGTTCGGTTCGTGACGCACGGCGACGTGGACTCGTCCGACGTCGCCGAGGTGCTTCGCCGGCTGCGAGAGGACGTCTGAGATGCGCTGGATCGTGTTCGACTTCGGCGAGGTCATCAGCCAGAGGAACCCGGCACGACCCGCGATGGCGGCTCGGCTGGGGGTGTCGTTCGAGGCGTTCGAGACCGTGTACTGGGACCGCGACGCGTACGACCGGGGCGGGTCCGACGCCGACTACTGGGGGCGGATCGGTTCCGCGCTGGGCGTGCCGCTCGACGACGTGCTCGTGCGCGAGCTGACCGCGATGGACAACGCGGGCTGGCTCGACGACCCGGTGCTGGAGACCGTCGCGCTGATCGAGGACCTGTCGGCTTCAGGGGTTCCGCTCGCGTTGCTGTCGAACGCTCCGTCGACGTTCGGGCGCCTGGCCGAGAAGACCCCGTGGGCCAAGCACTTCCGGCACCTGATCTTCTCGGGTGACCTCGGGTGCGCGAAGCCGGACGCGGCGATCTGGGCGCGTGCGGCGGAGGTGATCGGGTCGTCGGACCTGATCTTCTTCGACGACCGGCTGTCCAACGTGGAGGGTGCGTTGATCGCGGGCTGGGACGCGCGCCTGTGGACGTCAGCCGCCACTGCGCGCGCCGAGCTCCTTGCGGAGTTCGGCGATCTCGGTCCTTAGGTTCCGGAGCTCCTGCGCGGTCTCGAGCTCTGCTTCCTCGACACCGCGCAGCTTCTCCACGAGCCAGCTGGCGATCGTGCCGGTGATGACACCGAGCAGCGCGATGCCGCCGACCATGAGCAGCCCCGCGACGAGCCGCCCCTCACCCGTGACGGGGTAGCGGTCGCCGTAGCCGACCGTCGACATGGTGGTCAGCGTCCACCACAGCGCGTCGCCGAACGTGGTGATGCTGGCGTTCTCCGCGTGCCTTTCCGCGTCCAGCACGGCAAGGCTCGCGCAAAAAGCGACGATTGCCGTCACGCCCGCGACGTAAATGCTGACGCGTTGCCTGATCTTGTGCTGGAACTTCTTGTTCAGCAGCGTGAGAACCGTGATCAGCCTGAGCACCCTGAGCTGCCGCACCATCGGCAGAACAACCGCGGC
Source organism: Lentzea sp. NPDC055074 (assembly GCF_053608005.1). Taxonomy (NCBI): domain Bacteria; kingdom Bacillati; phylum Actinomycetota; class Actinomycetes; order Pseudonocardiales; family Pseudonocardiaceae; genus Lentzea; species Lentzea sp. NPDC055074. The sequence continues at coordinate 487,011 of NZ_JBSGUQ010000004.1, read as the reverse complement.
AAGATCGAAAAGATGGGTTCGCAGGAACTTCAGCTTGTTCTGCGCCAACGTGATCCTGGTGATGAAATCCGCCGCGAACAACGCCCAGATCAGCCACAACGCGATCTCCAGAGGCACGTGCATCGCCCCGTGATCGTCGAAGACCTGCCACGCGTAGGCGGCAAGAAACACTCCGGCGAGTGCCGTCAACGGCCACTCGACCTTCCGCTCCCACCGCTCGAGGCGGGCCTCGTTGGCTAACAACACCGCCTCATGGTGAGTGGTGCGTTCGCATTAATCCAGACTCATCGCTTGGATTTGATCGCACCGTAAGCCGCCGTGCCTGCGAGGAGTAGTCCTCCAATCACAGCGAGCCAGAAAAGGCCTTTCACCACGGCTCCGACGACGGCCAGCACGATCCAGATCGCCACCAGCCACCCGATGATCGCCCACATAGGACCTCCCCTTCCTCGAACTGTGAACGTCCGGCCGGCCGGTTTTGTTGCTTCGGCGCTCTAGAGCCAGGCCTTCAGGCGCCGCAGGGCCTCCTCGACGTCCTCCGTCGACCCCGCGAACGACATCCGCACGAAGTGGTGACCGTCCACGGGGTCGAAGTCGATCCCGGGCACGATCGCCACGCCGGTGTCGGCGAGCAGCTTCTTGCAGAACCCCATCGAGTCGTCCGTCAGGTGCCGCACGTCCGCGTAGACGTAGAACGCCCCGTCCGCGGGAGCCAGCCGGTCGATGCCGAGATCCGTCAGCCCCTTCACCAGCAGGTCCCGGTTCACCCGGTACCGCTCGAGGTGCCCGGCCGTCTCCGCGTACGACTCCTCCTCGAACGCCGCGACGGCCGCGTACTGCGCCAGCGCGGGCGGGCAGAGCGTGAAGTTGCCCGTCAGGCAGTCCACGGCCCTGCGCAGCCGTTCTGGCAGCAGCATCCACCCGAGCCGCCAGCCGGTCATGGCGAACGCCTTGGAGAAGGAGTTGACGACGATCGCGTCCCGGCTGGTCTCCCAGGCGCACCGGAGGGGCTCGCCGTAGCTGATGCCGTGGTAGATCTCGTCGCTGATGAGCTGGACCCCGTTGGCGGCACACCACTGGGCGATGGGCTCGACGTCGGCCGTCGTCCCGGTCGGGTTGGCGGGGCTGGCCACGATCACGCCCTTGAGCCCCGGATCGAGCATCTCGACCGTGGGCTGGAACCGCGTCTCCGGGCCGCACGGCAGTTCGACGACCTCACACCCCAGGGCCTTCAGGATGTTCCGGTAGGCCGGGTAGCCGGGCCGGGCCAGCGCAACCCTGTCACCGGCGTCGAAGGCGGCCAGGAACGCCAGCGTGAACGCCCCCGACGACCCCGTGGTGACCACGACGTCGTCCGCGCTCACGTCCAGGTCGTACTGCCGCCGGTAGTGCCCGGCGATGGCCTGCCGCAGCTCGGGGATCCCCAGCTGCTCGGTGTAGCCCAGCGCGTGGTTCTCCAGGGCCCGTGCGGCGGCCTCCCGCACCGGGCGCGGTGCGGGGCTCGACGGCTGGCCCGCGGCCAGGGAGATCACGTCACCGTGCGTCCGCTGCCTGAGAGCGGCGGCGGACAGCACGTCCATGACGTGGAAGGGCGGGACGTCGGCGCGGGCGGCCACGGTCAGCATGCCGTCAGGCTAACCGCAGGTCAGTACCCCTGGTAGCCACCGCCCTGGGACATCGCCTTCAGGCCGGGGTGGCCTTCGAAGCCGCCGTAGCGCGAGAACGTGTAGCGGACGCCCGCGACGATGTTGTCGATCGGGTTCCAGATGTCGTCGTGGCCGGGCAGCTTGTGCGCGTTGAACGTCGAGTCGATGCACTGCATGAGGCCCTTGGAGGGCGTGCCGGCCTGGGCGTTGGAGTCCCAGAGGTTGATGGCGTGCGGGTTGCCGCTCGACTCCTTCTCGATGATCTTCCAGATCTCGTCGATGTTCTCGTCGGTGACCGGGATCCCGGCGGCCTGGAGGATCTTGATGGCCTCGCGGATCCACTCCTCGACGTTGCCGGGCGGCGGGCTGCCCGAGGGCGGGCCGCCGCTGGAGCCGAGGCCGCCCATGCCGCCGCCCTCACCACCTCCGCCGCCACCGCCGCCTCCGGATGCGCCGCCGCCACCTCCACCACCGCCGCCTCCGTGCTGGGGCGTGGCGGGTGCGGGCTTCGGGTCCGATGTGGACGAAGGCTTCGTCGACTCGTCGGGCGGCGGGGTCGGGGCCCACTCGACGGGCTTGCCCGGGGCCGGGGTGAAGGACTCGGTGACCGGGTCCTGGAGCGTCGAGAACTTCGGGGTCAGCGCGCCGGGGCGGCCCTTCAGCGTTCCGGCGGCGGCGTTCACCGCGCTTTCCGCTTGGGAGACAACGGGGTTCGCGTCGCTGGTGGCCTCGGCGCAGTAGCCGCGGATGATGCTGTCGACGTCTTCCTGCGGCTGGTTGTGGAGCTGCTGGCGAGTCTGCCGGGCGCGGCTGAGGAGGTTCTCGCAGATGCGGCTCATCGAGGTCTTCGCGGTCTCCAGCGCACCAGCGGCCGCCTCCAGGTCGGCCGCGGCGTTGTTGAGCGCTTCGGCCATCGAGGTGCCGCACTTCGTCACGGTGGTCATGTAGGCGACGAACCCGTCGGCGGACTTGCCCTCCCAGGCGCCCTCGAGCTGCGTGACGGAGCGCTGCAGGGCGTTCGTCTGGTCGCCGCACTTGCCTGCCGCCTGTTTCCAGCGGTTCGCGATGTCGCGCACGGCCTGGGGTTGCGCGGTCTCGACCTTGTCCGCGAGCGCCGCCAGTTCCGCGCCACCGGGCAGCGCCGCGACCTCGTCCATCGCGCTCACGTCAGACCATCCTCAGCGAGTTCTTGTTGGTCTCCTCGACGTCCGCGACTTCGGTCTGGATCTTGTCGAGTGAGCTTTCCGCCTTGCGCAGCACTTTCTCGGCCGCCTCGAACTCCTGCGCGCCCGCTTGGTCCATTGCGGACACCGCACCGGAGATAGCGCCGGAAGAGCCGAGTTTTCCGAAAATGTCCGGATTGCCGTACTGGCCGGAAAAGCCGTCACCGATCGCGCCGAATTGTCCGGCCTGACTGCTCACGGTCGTTCGGCACTGTTCCATGGCTTCAGTGTTGAACTTCGTCGCAGCCATGCTGGCCTACCCCCTCAACGTCTACCCATCGACCTTAGAACGAATCGCACCAGGCAGTGCGCCGATTCGCTCTTTCGAGACGACGATGCCCGCCCGTCGAGTTCGACGGGCGGGCACGTTCGGGGGTTCCGTGATCAGACTTCTTGCAAGAGCTCCCAGATCGACCCGGCCAACCGATGGTTGTCGACCGGCGTGATCGTGCACCACTGACGCCCGTCGCTACTCGGCTTGAGCTGACGGAGATAACGCCCGTTGTGCGTGTCGTGGAAGGAAACGACACGATTGGCGCGCCGCCCGTTGCGCTGCACTCCGAACTGCCCGCGCGTGGACATGCCGTCGAGCATTCCGGCGAGCTCCTGGGCGTCACCGAGCCGCATTCCCTGCCGCTCCAGCATGGTGATCATCCGCTGCGCGTCGAGCCCGACGTTCTTGGCCGCGGCCACGAGCTCGTCGTACGGCATGCTGATCGACCGCCCGAACCCGGAGCGCATCTCCCCGGCCACCGACACCGCGGCCTCGGCGAGCGCCGTGCCACGGGCCTCGATCAACCACATCTCGTCACGATCCTGCACCGCCAGGATCGCCTCGTCCCCGATGGCCGCCGCGAGCCCGCTGATCTGCCGGTCGGCCCAGATCCACAGGTCGATCGACACCTGGTGGTTCGCGAGCAACGCGAACCCGTCCGCGAGCTCGGGCACGACCCGCCCGTTGCGGGCGAGACCGCGCGCCTCCAACGACTCCCAGGCCCGCTTCACCACCTCGGACTTCTCGGTGTGGGTGATGGAGGGGATCCGCGTGTCCAGCGCGACGTGCGCGGCCGGGAGGCGTTGCGCCTCCCAGACCACGGCGAACTCCACTGTGGACAGAACCACAGAACCTGGTGAGCTCAAGGGATCTACTTGTCCTTCGGGTCTTCGCCGATGACGGACTGAACCACCATGCGGTCATCACCGAACATCTCGTCGGAGTCGACGCCGTACTTGCGCACGTGCTCGCCGTCCTCCTCGCCCTCACCCCTGGCAGCACTGGCAGCGGGCGACATGAGCGAACCGCCGCCCTTGCCGGCCACACCACCCTTGCCCGCAGCCGCAGCACCACCACGACCGGCCTCGGGCCCGACGCCACTGGCACCGCCGGGCGTCATAGCACCGCCCGGTCCCTTGCCGGCCGCACCGGTACCGCCGGCACCAGCACCTGCACCGCCGGCGCCGGACTTGCCGCCACCGATCGTGCTGGGCGCACCCTTGGGACCGGTGGGCGCGATGGGCGTCTTGGGGGCCTGGCTCGGACCACGTCCGCCGCCGACCACCTGCGCACCACGAGCACCAGTCGCGCCGCCGGCGAGACCAGCAGCCCCGAGCGCCGCGGCTGCCGTGCCGAACGACGGGACACCGGAGGGCTTGGGCAGGCCGAGGCCGGCTGCGACCGGGGTGCCGGTGTTGGCGCCGGGGAGGACGCCGGTGGTGTTGCCCGGGGCGCCCGGGGTCAGGCCCGGGGTGCCGGTGAAGCCCGGGGAGCCGGGGGTGCCTGGGCCACCGGTGTAGCCGGGGCCGCCGCCGGTGATGCCGGGAGGGCCACCGGTGGGCATGCCGACCGGAGAGCCGACGGAGGGGGCGACCGCGCCACTGGCCACGACGATGTCCGGCGGCGTGTTCGGCGCGCGGAAACCGTTGAGCGAATTCTGGCTGCCGTTGACATAGCCGTTCAGGCTGTCGATGGCCTGCTGACGGGCCGCGTTGGTCGCCGCGACCTCCTTGGCGTGGTCGGTCTCGATGCCGAAGAAGCCACCGACCTTGTCGCCGAAGTTCTGCTCGGTGTCCCCACGCAGGTCCTGCGGCGGCGGGGTGCTGTGGCGGGCCTGGCTGGTGCTCTCGCCCTGCTGGGTCATGGCCTGGGAGCTCTGGGTCGTCGCCTGGGTGCTCTGCTCCAGACCGGCGGCGACAACGTCCGTCTTCTCCTGGCTCTTCTTTCCGGCCGCGCCGTCCCAGTCGATCTTCAGGACTTTGAGCTGGTCCCGGATGGTCTGGTCGACGGATTCCAGCGTGCCCGCCAGCGAGCGCAACGCCTCGGAGGCCTCGCTGAACCGAGCGGCCATCGAGCTGCCCGAGAGCTTCTGGACCTCGCTCGCGAGCTCCCCGTTGGACCAACCGTCGAAGTTCCAGTCAGTCAGCTGTCGATAACCCGACATGACTCCCCCTCACTTCAATGTCTTCAGTGTCGCGAGCGCGAACCCGGCGGCCTTTTCGGCATTTCCACACAGAACGGATTGATCTTTTTTTGATTCCGAGGTCGTGGTCGGGATGTAGCTGACCATCAGCTGCTGACCATCGGCGACGTCGATCGCGACCGAGCAGTCGAAGCCGGTGCCGCCCTTCAGCGTGATCTCGACCGCGCCGAAGTCCGCGACCTTTGTGATCTTGCCGTTGGTGTTGCCGTCACCCTCGAGCCAGTAGGACACGCCTTTGTGCGTCACCGCACCCACCGTGTAGCCGAAGCCTCCGTCGCCCGAGTAGCGGCAACCCGGTGACTTCTGACCTTCCACCAGGTCCATTTCCCGGGGGGCGGCGGCATCCACCCCGATCTGCTTCATGTGGTCCGCCGTGAGCAGCTTGCAAGCATCCACGGAATCGACCTTCAGGCTCGACGGGCGCGCGGGCAGGGTGCCCGCGGAATCGCTTCCGGTCGAACCCGTCGGCGGCGCAGCGGTGGGGTTGCCCTTCTCACCGCTGGTCGTGCACGCCGAAACCGCCGCCGCGCAGACAAGCACGGTCGCCAGCGCAGAAAGCTTCAGAGTCACGACTTCGGCCCGAACGTCGCGGAGATCTCTTCGTCGGTGAAACCGTACTGCTGCGCAGACGCCTTCAGCTGGTCCGAGAGGTTCTTCAAAGCATCGATGTACGCCTTGATCCGATTCCCGTACGAGTCGTCGTTGATGACCAGTCGGTCGTTCCAGGCCTCGACGACGTCCGCGGTGACCTTGTCGCCGCTCGCGGTCCTGATCCGCAGCAGCTCAGCCTTGTCCTTGTACTCGTCGTCCAGCAGCCTCCACTGGTCGTGGACGACCTTGCCCGCCTGAAGGACGGTGTCCTTCTCGACCCGGAACTTCTGGGTCCCACCGCCCGCGAAGCTCTCCGAGACCCGGTCCATGACCGAGTTGGCGGCCTTCAAGGCGCTGAAAGCCACGCCCGCCACGCCACCGGCCGCTCCCGCAGCGGCGCCGAGAACGGCATCCGCCCCCACGTTCTCCTGTGCCACGACGTCCTACCCCCGTACGGTTGGTAACGGTTCGGTCCCGCTTCGCAGGCTACCAACGCCTACGTAAGACGCACCTGTAGTTGGACGAAGACCACCCCTCGTCGGTTCCACATCACCCTCAGTGTCGTACCTGGTGGCGCCATGCGCCCAACAGAACGCGAGGCTCGGAAGGCGACCGAACAGGGCACAGCAAGTCGGGTGAGACCGCGTCCAGCCCCATAGCTTTGACCACGTGCTAGAGCGACTCAACGAGGCCATGGCCCGCATCGAGGACGACCTCGAAGGCGAGGTCGACGTCAAGGTGCTTGCACGCATCGCGGAAACCAGCGAGTACCACCTGCGCCGCATGTTCAGCGCGCTCGCCGGGATTCCGCTGAGCGAGTACATCCGGCGGCGGCGGCTCACCAAGGCGGCGAACGAGGTCCTCAGTGGACGGGGTTCGTTGCTCGACATCGCCGTCCGGTGGGGCTACGGGTCCAACGAGGCCTTTGCGCGGGCCTTCAAGGCCATGCACGGGGTTGGGCCTCAGGAGGCTCGGGCCAGCAAGAAGGCGTTGCAGTCGCAGCAGATTCTCACGTTCAGACTTGTTGTGGAGGGGAGTACGAGCATGGAGTACCGGGTTGTTGAGAAGGACGCGTTCCGGGTTGTCGGACGGGGGACGCGGGTGCCGTTGGTGCACCTGGGGATGAACCCCGCGATCGTCGAGTTCGTCAAGGGCATCGGGATGCCGGCGCTCGACCGGATGAAGGCGCTCGGTGACGGGGAGCCGGCCGGGATGTTGTCGCTCACCTTCAACCAGGAAGGGGTCGAGGAAGGCGACATGCTCGACTACTTCCAGGGTGTGGTGACCAGCCAGGAGGCGCCGGAGGACATGGAGACGCTCGACGTGCCCAAGAACACGTGGGCCGTGTTCACGGCGAGTGGGCCCTATCCCGAGACCATTCAGTACATGTGGCGTGACGTGTACACGCAGTGGTTCCCGTCCAACAGCTACGAGAGTGTCGAGGGGCCGTCGATGTTGCGCACGCAGATCGACGGCGACCAGGCCACTGCCGAGTTGTGGATCCCTGTCACCAGCTGAGGACCAGGCGTTCCATCACGTCTCGTAGTTCCAGGACGGAAAGCCAGTCCGCAGGGATCACGGTGACGCCGTCGCGGGCGCCGAGGATGTTGCCGCAGATCGAACCCGTCGAGTCGCTGTCGCCCGAGTGGTTCACGGCGAGACGGACCGCGGACGCGAAGTCCGTGCCCACCAGTGCGGCGTGCAGGCCGATGGCCAGGGCTTCCTCGCCCACCCAGCCGCCGCCCAGTTCGGAGGCGATCTCCTCCGGGGTCAGCGGGCCGAGGCCCATCACCTTGTCCAGCAACGAGGTCTGCTCCTCGTGGCCGTCCCAGCGGACGAGCTCCGCGCGGGCCACGCCCACGGCCGACACCAGGTCCGAGCCGGCCAGCAGGGCCTGGACGATCACTGCCAGGGCTCCTGCGGACAGGTAGCCGCTCGGGTGGTGGTGCGTCATCTGAGCGGTGCCGACGGCCAGGGTGAAGACCTCGCGCACGTCGGACGACCAGACGGCCACGGGTGCGGCTCGCATCACGCCGCCGCAGCCCTTCGAGTCGTTCTTCTCGTTGTGCTTCAGCGCGGTGATGCACGTGTGGCCCGGCGCCCGCCTTGAGTGCAGGCGCTGGTCCGACATCAGCCAGCCGTCCGAGGCGACCAGCGGGCCGCCCTGCGTGTGCAGCCAGCGCCCGTAGGCGGCCCGCACGGTCAGCAACGGGTCCACGCCGTGCTGGCGGGCCAGCAGGAGGCCTTCCAGGGTGAAGAGCACCATCTGGGTGTCGTCGGTGATCTCCAGCGAGGGGAGGTCGACGACGCCCAGGGGGCCGTGCTGGTGGCGGATCGTGTCGATCGACGAGAACTCGATCGGCGCGCCCAGGCCGTCACCGACGGCCCCGCCCAGCACGCACCCCAGCAGGCTCACGGCAGGGTGATCTTCCCGTCGATGGCCTTCGACGCGATGTCCGAGCGGTGGTGCGAGCCGGTGAGGTGGATGTCCGCGATGCGCTTGTACGCGCGGTCGCGGGCCTTCGACAGCGACTTGCCGGTGCCCACCACGGACAGGACGCGGCCGCCGGTGGAGACCACGGCACCGTCCTCACGGCGGCGGGTGCCCGCGTGCAGGACGCCCTCGGCCTCGGCGCCGGTGATCACGTCGCCGGTGCGCGGGCGGTTCGGGTAGCCCTCGGCCGCGACCACGACCGTCACGGCGTAGCCGTTCTCCCACTCCAGAGCGGGCAACGAGGCGAGCTCACCGGTGGAGGCGGCCAGGAACAACGCCGAGATCGGGGACTTCAGCAGCGCCAGGACCGACTGGGTCTCCGGGTCGCCGAAGCGGCAGTTGAACTCGATCACCTGCACGCCGTTGGACGTCAGAGCGAGGCCCGCGTAGAGCAGGCCGACGAACGGCGTCTCACGGGCGCGCAGCTCGTCGACGACGGGCTGCACGCACCGCGTCACGATCTCGGACACCAGGCCTTCTGGCGCCCACGGCAGCGGCGCGTAGGCGCCCATGCCACCGGTGTTGGGGCCCGCGTCGCCGTCGCCCACGCGCTTGAAGTCCTGCGCCGGGATCAGCGGCACGACGGTCTCGCCGTCGGTGACGCAGAACAGCGACACCTCCGGACCGTCCAGGAACGACTCCAGCAGCACCGGGTGGCCGCCGTCGAGCAACGTCATGGCGTGCGCACGAGCGGCCGCCAGGTCCGAGGTCACCACGACGCCCTTGCCCGCGGCGAGACCGTCGTCCTTGACCACCCACGTCGGGCCGAAGCGCCCGAGAGCGGCGTCCAGACGGGCCGGGTTGTCCACGACCTCGCTGTGCGCCGTCGGCACCCCCGCCGCGTTCATGACGTCCTTGGCGAACGCCTTGGACCCCTCGATGCAGGCGGCGGCCTTCGACGGGCCGAAGCACGGGATGCCGAGGGCCCGGACCGCGTCAGCGGCCCCGACCACCAGAGGTTGTTCGGGGCCGACGACGACGAGATCGGCCTTCCACTCCTTCGCGAGGCCGGCGACGGCCGCAGCGTCGGACACGTCCACACCGCAGATCTCGGCGTGCCCGGCTATGCCTGCGTTGCCCGGCGCGCACGCCAAGGCAGTCAGCTTCGGGTCGCGCGACAACGCGAGGACAAGGGCATGCTCACGGGCTCCAGACCCGATGACCAGGACGCGCACGAGAGCCCAGAGTAGTTCAGCCCAGTGCCTGCTTCGCCCCAGGGTGCAGCGGGACGGGGTCGGTGGCCGATGCCTTGTCCTTCGCGATGTCCTTCACGGCGGGATGGACCTTCTCCAGGTCAGCCTTCTTGTCGAAGATCAGCTTGGTCACGGCGCAGGCGTTGCCGGCCGCGAAGTCCTCGCGCACGAGCAGCAGGTTCGGCACCACGATCGTGGACACCTCGGCCACCCCGTAGGTCGCCGCCGGGATCGGCGCCGTGTCGTACACCGGGCTGATCTTCTTCATCTCGGGCAGCAGCGGGGTGATGTCGACGAACTTCACCTTGTCCTTCAGCGACGTGGTGATGTCCGTGATCTGCGGCGTCGGCAGACCGCCTGACCAGATCAGGCCGTCGATGCTGCCGTCCTTCATGCCGTCCGCGGTCTTGGTCAGGTCCAACCGCTGGGCCTGCACGTCGGAGTCGATGTTGAGACCCGCCGACTTGAGCAGGCGGCCCGCGATGACCTCGGTACCGGACTTGGGCGATCCGGTCGAGATCCGCTTGCCCTTCATGTCCGCGATCGAGCTGATCCCGGAGTCCGCCCGGACGAGCACCTGCGTGTAGTTCGGGTAGATCCGCGTCAGCGCCGCGATCTTCTCCTTCTTGCCGTTGAACGCACCCGTGCCGTTGACGGCGTCCGCGGCCGTGTCGGCCAGCGAGAACGCGATGTCGTAGGTGCCGGCGACGAGCTGCTGGATGTTCTGCACCGACGCACCGGTCTCGGCGGACGACGCCTTCAGCTTCGAGTTGTCGGAGATCAGCTTCGCCAGGCCACCACCGACCACGAAGTACACGCCACCGGAGTTGCCGGTCGCGATCGTGATCCGTCCGTCCGAGGCCTCGCAGGAGGCAGTGCCTCCCGAAGCGTCCGGCGTGGTGGGTGTGCGCTTGCCGCCACACCCGGAGACCACGAGCGCCAAGGCGATCGCGCCGATCGCGTACTTATGCAGCTTCACGAACCCTCCTACGGGTCACCAGGTGTACCGCCACGGCCACCACGAGGAACCCGGCCCCGATGGCGATCGTCAACGGCTGCAGGTAGAGCAGGAACAACGCGGCCGGCACGCACAGCAGGCGTTCCGGCCAGCGCGCGGGACCGAACAACCAGCCGCCCGTCAGCACGGCGAGGGCGGCCACCCCCAGCGCGGACGCTCCGAACGCCCACACCGAGTCGAGCAACGGACCGCGCAGCAGCAGGGAGGCGCCGGCGTCGGTCAGCACGAACGCCAGCGGCACGAGGAACGCGGGCAGCGTGTACTTCCACGTCTGCCACATCGTCTTCATCACGTCGCCGCCGGTCAGCGCCGCCGCCGCGACGGCCGCGAGTGCGGTCGGCGGGGTCACCTCGGACAGCACCGCGTAGTAGAAGATGAACATCGCGGTCTCGGCAGGCTCGACGCCCAGAGTGATCAACGCGGGGCCGATCACGACCCACGAGATGATGAACGACGCCGTCACCGGCACCGCGAGCCCGAGCACCGACACCGCCACGGCCGCGAGCACCGCCGTCAGCATCAGCACCACGACGGGTTCCGAGGTCAACACCGACGCGAGGTCCACCAACGACCCCGCAAGCGCTTGCCCCAGCCCGGTCTTCGTGATCGTCGACGTCACCACGCCGGCGGCCGCGCACACCGCGATCACCGGGAACGCCGAGCGCACGCCGACCGACAGCGCGTCCGCGATCAGCCGGAGCCACTCACGCCGGTGGTTGATCAACGCGAACAGGGCGGCCACACCGGTCGCGTACACGACGGCCTTGTAGACCGGGATGTCCAGCGCCAGGAACACGATGATGATCCCGAGCGACAGGAAGTGGTACCAGCCGAGCTTCAGCACGTCCCAGAACCGAGGCGCGTCCACGTCGACCGGACGGGCACCGAACCGCCGCGCGTCGGCCTCGACGGCCAGCGCGATGCCCAGGTAGTAGAGCAGCGTCGGGATGATCGCCCAGATCAGCACCTCCAGGTACGAGACCTGCAGGTACTCGGCGATGATGAACGCCGCCGCGCCCAGCGTGGGCGGCGACAGGATCGCGCCGATGCCGGATGCCGCGAGCAGCCCGCCCGCGTTCTCCTTGGGATACCCGGCCTTCTGCAGCATCGGCCACGTCACGGCGCCCAGCGACACGGTCGTCGCGGTACCGGAACCGGAGACCGTGCCGAGCAGGAAGCCCGCGGTCGCGGCGGTGCGTCCGGGCGCGGTCCGCGACTTGCGGAACGCGGCGAAGCTGACGTCCACGAAGAACTTGCCCGCGCCGGAGGCGTTCAGCACGGCGCCGTAGATCGTGAACAGCACGATGTAGGTCGCGGCGACGTCCAAAGGCGTCCCGTAGAACCCGCTGGCGTCGTTGAAGAACCCGTTGATGATCTGCGGGAAGTCGACGCCGGAGTGCGAGATCGACCAGGCAGGCGGCAGGAACCCGCCGTAGTAGGCGTAGGCGATGAACGCCAGGCACACCACCGGAAGCACCCACCCGGTCGTGCGGCGGCAGGCCTCCAGGATCAGGACCAGCAGCACCGAGCCCGCGATCACGTCGAGCGTCGAGAGCTGGCCCTGCCGGTTCAGGAACTCGTCGAAGCCTCCGAACAGCGGGTAGGCGCCCACGACGAACGCCAGACCGGCCAGCACCCAGTCCCACCACGGCGGCGTGTGCCCGCGGCCGTACGCGAGGAACACCAGCGGCAGCGTCACCGCCAGGAAGATGATCAGGTAGTACTGGCTCCCCTTGGCGAACGGGAAGAACACCTGCTTGAGCACCAGGAGGGCGATCAGCAGGCCGGCGATCCACAGCGCCCGCTCCCACCTGGGTGAGAGCGAACGCGACGGCATCTCCTCGTCGTGCTCCGCGACGATGCGGGCGAGGTCCGGGTTGGCCACGGACCGACCGTACTGTGGGGGCGATCACAGCCCCAGGGGATCAATCCAAAGGAACTGCAAAGACTCGGACCGCCTGCTCAGACGACAGTTCTGTCCACATAGCACCAGCGCCAGTCCTCGCCCGGCTCGAACGAGCGCATGACCGGATGCTGGGACGCGCCGAAGTGCGCGGTCGCGTGCTTGTGAGGGCTCGAGTCGCAGCACGCCACGTGCCCGCAGGACAGGCACATCCGCAGGTGAGCCCAGTTGCGCTCGCCCAGGGCGAGGCAGTCCACGCAGTCCTGCGTCGACTCCGGCGTGACCGAGTGGGGCAGCGCACCCACGTGCGAACAGGTCATGGCTTCCATCATTACGCAAAATAAGCGCATGGTCGGGCCTGAACTTCTGCTGCTGCTCCTCGGTGCGTTGGTCGTCACGGCCATCTCGCGCCGGTTGAACTGGTCGGCGCCACTGGTGCTGGTCGCCGTCGGGCTCGTGGTCTCGTTCATACCGGGCGTGCCGGAGTTCGAGCTCGATCCCCACCTGATCCTGCTGGTGGTGCTGCCCCCGCTGCTCTACAGCGCGGCACTGGACAGCTCGTACCTCAACATCCGCGCGAACCTGCGGCCGATCGGGCTGCTCGCGGTCGGGCTGGTGCTGTTCACGACGCTGGTCGTCGGGGTCACGGCGAAGCTGGTGTTCCCGGACCTGCCGTTCGCGGCGGCACTGGTGCTGGGCGCGGTCGTGGCACCGCCGGACGCGGTCGCCGCCGTCGCGATCGGGCGCAAGCTCGGCCTGCAACGGCGCGCGATGACGCTGCTGGTCGGCGAGAGCCTGATCAACGACGCCACCGCGCTCACGGCGTTCAAGGTCGCGGTGGCGGCCGCCGCGGGCGCGGCCATGCACCCGGTCGAGGGTGTCGGGCTGTTCCTGCTGGTCACGGCCGGCGGTATCGCGGTCGGACTGGTCGTCGGCGTGGTGGTCAGGTTCCTGCGCCGACGGCTCTGCGAGGGCGTGCTGGAGACCGCGCTGGGACTGCTGGTGCCGTTCGGCGCGTACCTGATCGCCGAGGAGGTCGCGCACGTCTCCGGTGTGCTCGCGGTCGTCGTCGCGGGGCTCTACATCGGCCACCACTCGCCGCGTGGCGGCTACTCGACCCGGTTGCAGGACGCCGCGGTCTGGAAGGCGCTGGACGCGTTGCTGGAGGCGTTCGTCTTCGCACTCATCGGCCTGCAGGTGTCCGCGATCATCCGGGACGTCGACCTGGACGCCGCGCTGCTGCTGGGCGCCGGTGCCGTGCTGCTCGCCGCGATCCTCGCCCGGTTCGTCTGGATGTACCCGGCCACCTACATCCCGAGGTACATGTCGAAACGCGTGCGCGAGCGCGAGCGACCGCCGCACCTCGGGCAGGTGACGGTGATCTCGTGGGCCGGCATGCGCGGCGTGGTCACGCTGGCCGCGGCGGCAGCGGTGCCGGCGGAGGTCCCCGGCCGCGACATCATCCTGTTCTGCGCGTTCGTGGTCACCGTCGCGACGCTGCTGCTGCAGGGCCTGACGTTGCCGTGGGTGATCAACAAGATCGGCTTCGAGGGCGACGACGCCCGCGAGGACGCGCTGGCCGAGGCGCAGGTGCAGCACCGGGCCGCGCAGGCGGCCGTCACGAGGCTCGACGAGGTGGTCGACGAGGTACCCGACCACGTCCGGGACCAGCTGCGATCGCTCGCCGAGCACCGGGGCAACGCCGCGTGGGAACGGCTCGGGCGGCAGGAGGAGGAGAGCCCCGCGGCCGCGTACCGCAGGCTGCGCCGGGTGATGCTGAGCGCCGAACGTGACGAGTTCGTCAAGGCCCGCGACGCCGGTGAGATCGACGACGAGGTGCTGTTCCGGGTGCTGCGCGAGCTGGATCTGGAGGAAGCCGCACTGTCCCGTGAGTAACCGTTCACCTGCATTTCGTGTTGCGATGCTTGGGTTCCGCTCTCAACACGAAACGGGAGGTCGAACGATGCATCCCAGAGGGTTCAAGGCCCGTGGGCTAGCCGCCGTGGTCCTCGTGTTCGCGGGTGCGGTGGTGGCGTCCCTGCCCTCCGCCTCCGCGCACGACGACAAGGGTCCGATCGTCATCGGGCACCGCGGCGCTTCGGCGTACCGGCCCGAGCACACGCTCGCGGCCTACGAGCTCGCCGCGCGCATGGGAGCCGACTTCATCGAGCCCGACCTCGTCCCCACCAAGGACGGCAAGCTGGTCGCCCGGCACGAGAACGAGATCGGTGGCACGACGAACGTCGCTGACAAGCCGCAGTTCGCCGACCGGAAGAAGACCAAGACGATCGACGGCGTCGCGGTCACCGGCTGGTTCACCGAGGACTTCACGCTCGCCGAGCTGAAGACGTTGCGCGCCAAGGAACGCATCCCGGCGATCCGCCCGCGCAACACGCTCTACGACGGCCGCTTCGAGGTGCCGACGCTGCAGGAGGTCATCGACCTCTCCAGGCGCCTGTCCCGCGAGCTGCGCCGCGAGATCGGCATCTACCCCGAGACCAAGCACCCGACGTACTTCAAGTCGATCGGTCTCGCGCTGGAGCCGAAGCTCGTCGAGACCCTGAACCGCAACGGGCTCAACCGGAGCAGTGCCAAGGTGTTCGTGCAGTCGTTCGAGGTCGCGAACCTCAAGGAGCTCAACAGGTCGCTGCGCGTGCCCATCGTGCAGCTCGTCAACGGTTCGGGTGCGCCGTACGACTTCGTCGCCGCCGGGGACAAGCGCACCTACGCCGACCTGGTCACCCCGGCCGGGCTGCGCGAGGTCCGCTCGTACGCGGACGGCGTCGGCCTCACCAAGGACCTGATCATCCCGCGCGACGCGAACGGCTTCCTCAAGCCGCCGACGACCGTCGTGAAGGACGCCCACCGGACAGGGCTGGTCGTGCACTCCTGGACGTTCCGCAACGAGAACTCGTTCCTGCCCGCGGACTTCCGCTCCTCGACCGACCCGGCCGCGTACGGCCGGGCCTTCGAGGAGTACGACCTGTTCTTCAAGCAGGGCATCGACGGCGTGTTCGCGGACAACCCCGACACGGCCGTCGAGGCCAAGGTCAAGCGCTAGCGCCACGACCGGCGGCCTTCGCCCCGCATTCGGCGGTCAGACGGGTGCATCGTGGCACCGGCCCCGCGTCCTCATCCTGGTTGGCTGTGGGCGTGGGGCCGGTGCCGCGAAGCGCCCTGCTGAGCGTCGAAGGCGCGGTGGAGGTCGCCGGTCGTGGCGCCGGCGAGTGCGAGCGTGCGGTCCCCGTCGAGCAACCCGCGTTGCTTCAGCAGGGGCCGCACGCCCTCACCGAACCAGTACGCCTCTTCGAGGTGCGGGTAGCCGGAGAGCACGAACTCCTCGATGCCGATGGAGTGGTACTCCTCGACGAGGTCCGCGACCTCCTCATGAGACCCGACCAGTGCCGTTCCCGCGCCACCACGCACGAGCCCGACTCCGGCCCACAGGTTCGGGTAGATCTCCAGACCCCGGACACCCCGGGTCAGGTCACCGCCGTGCAGCGCCAGCATCCGTTGCTGCCCCACGGACTCCGACGCTCCCAGCTGTGCCTGAGCCTGCGCCACCGCCGCCGGGTCCAGCGCGTCGAGGAGCTTCGCGGCCGACGCCCACGCCTCCGCGGACGTGTCCCTGCTGATCGTGTGCAGCCGGATGCCGAACCGGATCGGCCGGTCCGTCAGCGCCCGCACCCGCGCGATCTTCTCCGCCACGTCGGCCGGCGGTTCGCCCCAGGTCAGGTAGACGTCGGCCTGGGCGGCGGCCACCGGGAGAGCGGCGTCGGACGAGCCACCGAAGTAGATCGGCGGCACCGGGTCCGGCGCGGCCAGCACCGTCGCGTCCTGCACCTGGTAGTGGTCGCCGTGGAACGTGAACGGCTTGCCCGTCCAGATCCCGCGCACGACCTGCAGGAACTCGTTCGTGCGCGCGTACCGCTGGTCCTTGTCCAGCCAGTCGCCGAACCGTTGCTGTTCAACGGAGTCGCCGCCGGTCACCACGTTCAGCAGCAACCGGCCGCGCGAGATCCGCTGGTACGTCGAGGCCATCTGCGCGGCCAACGTCGGCGACAGCACGCCCGGCCGGAACGCCACCAGGAACTTCAGGGTCTTGGTCTGCGCGATCAACGCGGACGTGGTCAGCCACGCGTCCTCGCACCACGTCCCGGTCGGCGTGAGCACGCCGGTGAACCCGACCTGCTCGGCCGTGCGCGCGATCTGCGCCAGGTAGTCGATGTCCGGCTCGCGACGGGCCCCAGCGGCAGGCGCGCGGTTGGCGTGGAAGTGCTCCACGACCGTGCGGCCGTCGCCGGACGTCGGCAGGAACCAGTGCAGCGTGATGCTCATGCCAGATCTCCCTGGAACCTCGTGTCGACGAACTTCGCGAAGTCGACCTTTCCCGGCAGGGTCTTGTCCTCGGTGAACGCGTCCGCGAGCTCCTGCTCGGACTTGATCACCGTGTCGTCCAGCTTCACGGGCAGGTCGCCTCCCCGTTCCACGGCGGCGCGGGCCACGTCGTACTTCAGGCCGGTCTCCGCGGACCACGCCTTGGCCCACTCGTCGCGGTGCTCGTCGGCCCACTTCTGCGCCTTGTAGTACCGGATCAGGTACTCCTTGAGCGCGGCGCCCTTCCCTTTGTCCTCCAACGACTTCTTGCCCGCGACCTGGAAGCCGTAGCCGTTCGCGGTGCCCTTGCCGTCGGCGAGGACCCGTGCGCCTGCTTCCTTCTCGGCCTGCGCGGTGTAGGGGTCCCACGTCGCCCACGCGTCGATCTTGCCCTGGGTGAAGGCGCCGTAGGCGTCGGCGGGCTGCAGGAAGTTCAGCGTCACGTCCTTGGTCGTGAGACCGGCCGCGCGCAGCGTCGTGAGGATCTGCCCGTGGGCCGAACTTCCCTTGGCCACGGCGATGTTCTTGCCCTTGAGGTCCGCCGCGGTCTTCAAGGGCGAGTTCGCGGGCACCAGGATCGCGTCGCTGTCGACGTTGCCCTTGGACGCGCCGACCGCGGCGATCTTGGCGTTCGCGGCGGCGGCGAAGATCGGGGGTGTGTTGCCCACACCCCCGACGTCGATGGCTCCGGCGGACGCGGCTTCGAGCAGCGGCGGGCCGGAGGTGAAGGTGGACCACTCGAGCTTGTAGGGGAAGTCGCCGAGCAGTCCGGCGGCGGTCAGCAGCGACTTCGCGCCGCCCTTCTGGTCGCCGACCTTGAGCACGACGTCGCCGGCCGGGGTGTC
Source organism: Lentzea sp. NPDC055074 (assembly GCF_053608005.1). Taxonomy (NCBI): domain Bacteria; kingdom Bacillati; phylum Actinomycetota; class Actinomycetes; order Pseudonocardiales; family Pseudonocardiaceae; genus Lentzea; species Lentzea sp. NPDC055074. The sequence goes on along the minus strand of NZ_JBSGUQ010000004.1, from coordinate 469,244 downwards.
CTGGGCCTGCGTGGCCGTCGAGCACCCCGTGGCGAAGAGGATCGCGGCGAGGAGGGCCAGCAGGCTTCTGTCAGGCAGCTTCTTCAACGTCCACTCCCAGGTCGGCGAGCACGCGGGTGCGTTGCTCCACAACGGATGCCCGGCGGCGCGGGCGGGGCAGGTCGACGTGGTGCGTGGCGACGATCCGGCCCTCGTCGAGCACGAGGACGCGGTCGGCCAGCAGCAACGCCTCGTCGACGTCGTGCGTCACGAGCAGCACGGCGGGCTTGTGCCTGGCCCACAGGTCTTCCACCAGGTGGTGCATGGCGAGCCTGGTCAGCGCGTCGAGCGCGCCGAAGGGCTCGTCGAGCAACAGCACGTCCGGTTCGCGCACCAACGCCCGCGCGAGCGAGACCCGTTGCGCCTCACCGCCGGACAGCGTGAGCGGCCACGCGTCTGCGTGATCGGTCAGCCGCACCTCTGCCAGCGCCTTCAACGCGACCGCACGGCCGTCCGGCTTGTGCAGGCCCAGCGAGATGTTCTTCCAGACCTTGCGCCACGGCAGCAGACGCGGCTGCTGGAAGGCGATCGAGACCGTGCCGGGAACGTCGGCCGCACCCTCGACGTCGCGGTCCAGGCCCGCGAGGATCCGCAGCAGCGTCGACTTGCCGCAGCCGCTGCGTCCCAGCAGCGCCACGAACTCGCCGGGCTCGACCTCGAGGTCGATGCCGTCCAGCACCGTCCGCGCGCCGAAAGCCTTGTGCAACCCGCGAACGCTCACCGCTTTTGCCATCGCAGGATCCTCCTTTCCAGCAACCGCACCAGGAAGTCCGTGGTCAGGCCGAGCAGCGCGTAGACCACGAGGCCGACGACCACGACGTCGGTGCGGAGGAACTCACGGGCGTTGTTGATCAAGAAGCCGAGGCCGGCGTCGGCGTTGACCTGCTCGGCGACGATCAGCGACAGCCAGGCGGTGCCGAACGCGATCCGCAGTCCCACCAGGGTTTGCGGCACGGCGGAGGGCAGCACGACGTGCACGATCCGTTCGATCCGGCTGTACCCGAGCACGCGCGCGGCCTCGACCAGGCCGGGATCGGTCTGCCGGATGCCCGCGTGCAGGTTGAGGTAGAGCGGGAACGCGACACCGGCCGCGACCAGGGCGAGTTTGGGTTCCTCGCCGATGCCGAACCAGAGGATGAACAACGGGATCAGGCCGAGGTGCGGCAGCGTCCGCAACATCTGAACCGGCGGGTCCAGCAATGTCTCGCCCCACCGGGAAAGGCCGGAGGCGAGTCCCAGAACAACTCCGACAAAGCCGCCGATGAGGAATCCGAAGAAGACACGGGTGATGGACACCGCGAACGCTTCGCCCAATTGGCCGTCCGCGATCAGCTCACCGGCGGACTGCGCCACCGTGAGCGGAGAAGCGAGTTTGTCGGGCGACAGCACACCCGTTGAGCTGGCCAGTTGCCACAGCAGGACCAGCGCGACAGGGCTGATCCACCGCAGCGGCAGCTTGAACTTCCGCGCCTGCGCGGGCGTCGCGGTTTTCGGCCGCGAGGCCACTCCTGCTATGGACAAGGTCATGGGCGGAAGTACAGGCGAGCCCACGAGATGAGTCAACGACGCCCAAATCGTGAAAACCCGTCGTACATCGAGATGTTCCCCGCACGGACATATTTCCTGCCAACGGCTGAGTGACAGCGGGGTCCGCAGCAATCACGATTCACGCCATGGATCCGGAGGGGGACAGACGGAGGGTGCCCTGGGGCACCGCACTGCGTTTCACGGCACTGGCTCTGCTCACATCCGCGGTCACGGCGGCGATCTTCGGTGAGTACGGGTCGATGTGGAACTCGGCCACTCCGCTCGACGACGCGCGTTGCCAGGTGAGGTCGGGCTTCTACCTCACCCCCGGCGTGGACAAGTCCACATGGGACGGTTACCGGGCGTGCCTGGAGCCGTTCGTCCACGGCCGGGCGTGGTGGCTCGCGGGCGGGCTGGCGCTGCTCCTCGGCGCGACGTCGCTGATCTACGCGCTGCACCCGGTCTGGTTGCGGTACAGGCGAAACCTGACCCCGCTCCCGGAGGAACTGGTCGAGCCGCTCGACTCACTGGTGGCCCGGGCCGCGCTCGCGAAGGCACCGGTGTTCCTGGTCGATCGCGCGAAGACCCGCGCCGGCGCCGTCACGTTCGGCACGCACGGCCGCAGGTACGTGGCGCTCAACGTCGGTGTCATGGCGTTGCGGCGCATCGAGCCCGAGTCGTTTCGCACGATCGTCCTCGACGAGCTCGCGCGCGTCCGCCGGGGCCTCGCGCTCACCTCAGCCACGCGGGCGCTGTGGCGCGCGTTCACCGTCGCGGTGCTCGTGCCGTTCGCGATCGTCGCCCTGGGAGCGGCCGCGGGACGGCCTGAGAGCCACGAGGACGCGGCGGTGGGGGCCTGGATGGACGGTGGCGGCCGGGAACGGGTGAAGACCGTCGTGGAGGCCGGTGAGAGGGTCTTCGCCGGCGTGCGGGCCGCGGACCCCGCGGTGATCGCGGCCGGGTGCGAGGCGCTCGGCCCGGTGTTGCGGGAGGAGTTCCCGCCGCCGCCCGCCGCGAAGATCGCCGCGGGCTGGACGGACGCGCTGCGGTCGCTGGAGAACGGCACCCGGTCGTGCCTCACCGTGTTCCGGGACTCCGGCCCGGACGACGGTTCGATGACGAGCGAGTTCCTGAAGGGCCTCGACCAGCTGGAGGTCACGCGGACCGCGCTGGCCGAGGCCCAGAGGCGAGCTGTCAGCTGAGCACGTCGTGGCGCACGATCGTCTGGTCGCGGCCGGGGCCGACACCGATCGCGGAGACGCGGGCGCCGATGATGCTCTCCAGGTGCTCGACGTACGCCTTGGCGTTCGCCGGCAGCTCGTCGAACGAGCGGCAGTGCGAGATGTCCTCGAACCAGCCCGGCAGCTCCTCGTAGACCGGGACGGCGTGGTGCACGTCGGTCTGCGTCATCGGCATCTCGTCGACGCGGCGACCGTCCACTTCGTACGCGACGCAGACCGGGACCTTCTCGAGGCCGGACAGCACGTCGAGCTTGGTGAGGAAGTAGTCGGTGATGCCGTTGACGCGCGAGGCGTACCGGGCGATCACGGCGTCGAACCAGCCGGTGCGGCGCGAGCGGCCGGTCGTGACACCGAACTCGCCGCCCTGCTTGCGCAGGTACTCGCCCTGGTCGTCGTTGAGCTCGGTCGGGAACGGGCCGGAGCCGACGCGGGTCGTGTACGCCTTCAGGATGCCGATCACGGTGCTGATGCGGGTCGGGCCGACACCGGAGCCGACCGTGGCGCCACCGGCCGTCGGGTTCGACGACGTGACGAACGGGTAGGTGCCGTGGTCGACGTCGAGCAGGGTGCCCTGCGAGCCCTCCAGCACGACGATCTCGTCGCGGTCGAGCGCCTGGTTGAGCAGCAGGCGGGTGTCGGCGATGCGGTGCACGAAGTGCTGACCGTGCTCGAGCACCTGGTCGACGACCTGCTCGGGGTCGAGCGCCTTGCGGTTGTAGACCTTGACCAGCACCTGGTTCTTGAAGTCCAGGGCGGCCTCGACCTTCTGCCGGAGGATCTTCTCGTCCAGCAGGTCCTGCACGCGGACGCCGACGCGGGCGAGCTTGTCCTGGTAGGCCGGGCCGATGCCGCGGCCGGTCGTCCCGATCTTGGCCTTGCCCAGGTAGCGCTCGGTCACCTTGTCGATGGCCACGTGGTACGGCATGATCAAGTGCGCGTCCGACGAGATCAGCAGACCGCTGGTGTCGACGCCCTTCTCCTCCAGGCCCGCGAGCTCCGTGAGCAGCACGCCGGGGTCGACCACGACACCGTTGCCGATCACGTTCTTCACGCCGGGCGTGAGGATGCCGGACGGGATCAGGTGCAGGGCGAACTTCTGACCGTCCGGGAGGACGACGGTGTGACCCGCGTTGTTGCCGCCCTGGTAGCGAACGATCCACTGGACACGCTCACCGAGGATGTCGGTGGCCTTGCCCTTGCCCTCATCGCCCCACTGGGCACCGATCAGCACGACGGCCGGCATGTGAAACTCCAAGCACTTGGACTGGTTCGAGCGAATGCCGGTAAGTGAGGGTAGACCAGGAGATGACCGTGCGCGGAATCGTGTTGGCCTGCGGAAACACGCAGTCGCCAATGATCGCTCAACGTGACGACGTGGTGGCCGTCCCAGCACGCCCCGGCAAGGACGACGTAGATCCACATCTGGACGCCGACCGGCTGGTCGTGGTGGGCACCGACGCCGATCTCGCCGCGGTGGCGTTGCGCTTGCTGCGCAAGGAGAAGCTGGGCTCCGTGGCACTGGGTTACGTGCCCGTCGCCGATTCGTCCGTTGCCGCGCTTTGGGGGCTTTCGACCGACCCGGCGCGGGCCCTCGACGTCGCCCTGAACGGTGACGTAGATCCCGTCCCGCTCGTCCGCGACGACGTCGGAGGTGTGCTGGTGGGTCTCGGCGTGTTGGCCCCGGTTCGTGGCGTCGGCTACAGCGACGCGGACAACGTGCTGCGCGGCCAGGCGTCGCGGGTCGAGTGCACGCCGGACCCGGACGGAGGCCTCGGCCTGGAGATCCGGATCGTCAACAAGCGCCTGTTCGGCTCCAAGGTCCGGGTGAGCAGGCCGCGGGCGTTCCAGCTCGGCTGTCTGCCCACGACGGTGGTCCTGGACGGCCACAAGCACCCGCGCCCGATGGACAAGTGGACCTGGTACCGCCACACCGAGGACTTGAGACTCGTCCGAGGCGTCTAGCAATCCGCCTGTCATTCACTTGAGTGTCACTCGAAGGCATTGCGCAATTTCATAATGTGACTGAGGGTAGGCCCGATCACTTTCCAACAAGGAAGGTCGGGCCGATGTCAAAAGTTAACCGAACCATTGGTGTTTTAGTTGCCACAGCAGCTCTCACCTTTGGTTTTGTTTCCCCTGCACTCGCGACACCGCCGAACATCCCCTCCGCCGCCACCGCCCGGACCGAATTGGCCGGACTCACCGTTCGTGCCGACGGCTCGATGACGGGCTATTCGCGCGACAAGTTCCCTCACTGGGTGACCCAGTCCGGTACCTGCAACACTCGTGAGGCCGTGCTGAAGCGGGACGGCACCAACGTGGTGACCGACTCCAGTTGCGCCGCCACGTCGGGCAGGTGGTTCTCGCCCTACGACGGCGCGACGTGGTCCGCGGCCTCCGACGTGGACATCGACCACATCGTGCCTCTGGCGGCGGCCTGGAGGTCAGGAGCGGCATCGTGGACGACAGCACAACGCCAGTCGTTCGCCAACGACATGTCGGGCCCGCAGCTGATAGCGGTGACGGACAACGTGAACCAAGCCAAGGGCGACCAGACGCCGGCGACGTGGAAGCCGCCGCTGACGACGTACTGGTGCACCTACGCGAAGATGTGGGTACACACCAAGTACCGCTGGAGCCTCAGCGTGAACTCGGCGGAGAAGACGGAACTGACGGGCATGCTCGGAAGGTGCTGATGACGCCACTCTCCTCGCTTTTCGTGGCGGGCCCCGGCGGCGTGATGACCGACGAGGTCGGCGTCGTGACGGGAGACCTGGAACTGTCCACAGAGCTCGCCGAAGACGGAAAGCTCAGTGCGAAGGTTCGCTACGAGGGCGCGGAAGAGTGGTACGCGATCACGGGCGGTTCGTGCGTCCTGACCGATCCTCGCGATCACGAACAGGTGCATTCTCTTCTGCACGGGCTTCTGCACCGGCCGGAGGGCTGAGCGGAGGCAACGCCTCCATGGCCTCGGCCCGGCTGAGCCCGGTCGCCTGCAACAGGTCCACCGCGACACTCCGGATCTGAGCCAGCACGACCTTGGACGAGAACCCGTCCCCGCCGAGACGCCGCGCGGTGAGCACCCGCGCGGCGTCCCGCACGGCCTCCCGAGTGGCCTTGGGCTCCTTGCCCTTCTCCAACTCGCCCTTGAGGCAGTCCACGGCGTCCGCGTAGTCCTTGAGCACGTCCGGCACCCCGTCCGGAATCCGCTCGTCGGCCTTCAACGCGGCCATCGTCCGCCGCGCCAGCACCCGCGTGTTCCGAATCGCGTAGTCCACCGGCCCGGCAGCGGTCTGATACCGCTTGAGCTCGTCCTTGGACCGCCACCGGATGGGCGCGATCTTCGCGATCTCACTCCCGGTCTGCAACGCGGCCTTGTAGTCGTCGATGGTCGTCTGGCTGGTCCGCAACTCGGCCAGCACCCCAGCGGCCTTGACCGAATCCTTCTGTTCCAACGCCCCAGCAAGCTCCCTGAGCGCCCCGCTGAGCGTGTTGGTCAGCGCCTTGAGCTGCCGCTGAGCCACCGTGACCGGATTGGCAGGAATGAGCGCGGCCACCGCCAGCCCCATCAACCCACCGGTCAACGCGTCGATCATCCGGTCGAACCCACCGCCGGCACTGGGCGGCAACAGGGTCGCCACCAGCACAGCGCTGCTCCCGGCCTGCAACGCGATGACAGACCCACCGTCCAACAACACAGCAGCAGACATCGCCAACGCCACGACCAACGCGATCTGCCAGGGCCCACTACCGATCCAGCTGATCAGCGCGTCCCCGACCCCCACCCCGACCGACACGCCCACCACGAGCTCACCAACGCGCCGAAGCCGCTGCCCGAGCGAAACCCCAAGGCAGACAACAGCGGCGATGGGAGCGAAGAAGGGGTGCGGGTGCCCGATGAGCACCGTAGCCACCACCCAGGCAAGCCCAGCGGACAGAGCACATTGGACGATCGGCAACGCGGCCCCGCGCCACCGCCCGAGCCCACGCCCGACCGCTTCCCTGACCGCGCCCACACACACCCCGTCCGCTAGTTCCGCGTGCTCGCCGCCAGTCTCGAACCAACGGCCACCAGTCACAACCCGCGACCAGGCATTCCCTTGCCCAAGGGCAAGCAACCTCACACCCGACGGGAGAAGGCGAGAGCGAGTGAGAGAGCGAGGGCGCACGGTCGGGAAGGTGGGCGAAGCAGAGCGGAGGGGGCCGGCAGCGCAGGCAGGCCGGGCTGACGGGGCGGGCAGCGCAGGGAGGCCGAGCGGGAGGCCGAGCGGCGAAGCGGCAGGGCGGGGCGGGGCAGGTAGGGCGGGGCAGGTAGGGCGGGGCAGGTAGGGCGGGGCAGGTAGGGCGGGCGGATCGCACTATTCGACTGCGATGCCGGAGGCGAGCCACCCTCTCGCACGCGATGCCGAAGGCGAGCAGTCTTTCCATAAGAGCTGGGCGGTGGGGTCCCATCACGAGTCGCGCCACAGCACTTGCTGCACCTGAGAAGGGGTGTCAAGCGGACACGCTCTTCGTCCGCTTGACACCCCTTCTCAGGTGTGGCCCGCTCTTGGCTCGGCTCGTGATGGGACCCCACCGCCGACGCCACCCAGCTACGCAACAGGCAGCCGCTCACAGCAACAGGCGTGCCATCAACCTGCTCACAGCGCTGGCCCCCTGATCAGATTGCCGGGGGTCTGGGGGCAGAGCCCCCAGGGGAAGCACGCAACGCAAGGTGGCCGCCCGCAAGGTGACCCACGCAAAGGTCGCCCCACGCCAGGTCAGTCCCACCCAAGGTCAGCCCCACTCAAGGTCAGCGTCAGACCAGCCCAAGCGCAGCCGGAGCCTTCGGGTCGGAATCAGCCAAGAACTGGGAACACCGATCCCACTCCTCGTCCTCCCCGATCTCCCGAGCAGCCAGGGCCAAAGCCCCCAAAGCCCTCAAAAACCCCTGGTTGGGCCGGTGGTCCCAAGGAACAGGCCCGAACCCCTTCCACCCGGACCGACGCAACTGGTCCAGCCCGCGGTGGTACCCGGTCCGCGCATAGGCGTAGGCAGCAACAGGATCCCCACCAGCCAACGCCCGCTCGGCCAGCAGAGCCCAGGCCTCGGAGAAGTCCGGGTAAGCACGCACGATCTTGGCGGGATCAGTACCACCGTCAGCGGCGGCCTGCGCCTCAGGACGTTCGGGAAGACGGGTCGGTTCGGGCCCGAGGAGGTTCTCAACCATGCGCCCCATCGTGCCCCATCGACGAACCGGGGCTGGACGAAGCGTGGCTGGACGAAGCGGGCTGGACGAAGCGGGCTGGACGAAGCGGGCTGGACGAAGCGGGCTGGACGAAGCGGGCTGGACGAAGCGGGCTGGACGAACCGGGCTGGACGAACCGGGCTGGACGAACCGGGGCTAGATGAACATCCGCAGCACAGCCGCCACCACGGCCAGCAGCAGCACGGTGACGAGCACCCCTGCGATGATCCGCTGCTTCGTGGTCGCCTTGTACCTGTCGGTCTCGGAGCTCATGGCCGTGCACCTTGCCCTGACTAGCCGATCGAGTTCAACGTCGTTCACTCCATCGTGCACACGAATTGGAAACATCAGGGTAAAACCAGGGCCAATCGGCCTTCCTGGACCCCAGGTCGAAGCACATGATGTGCGGATGATTCAGGGGGCAAGGCGGTTCAGGGACCAGTACTGGGAGCGGGGCACACCGGGCAGGGAGACTCCGGCCGAGCTCACGAAGCAGCTCTACCGGCTGTGGCTCGTCGGTCTCCTGCTGAAACTCATCGGCTCGTCGTGGGACGTCTCGTGGCACTTCAAGTGGCTCAGGGACGACCTGGCGCCGCCGCACCTGATCAACACGGTCGGCACGGTCATCGTGGTCGGGCTGACGTTGTTCCACACGTTCACCGGGTACGGCGGCGACAAGCTGACGATCCGGTTGATGCAGGTCGGAAGTGGGATCTTCCTCATCGCCCTGCCGATCGACATCATCAACCACCGGATCAACGGGCTCGACATCACGAGCTGGAGCGGGTCGCACGCGCTGCTCTACCTCGGTACGGCGGTGATGCTCGCCGGCGCGATCCGCGGCTGGATGAAGTACTACCCCGAGGGCAACGCACGGACGTTCGGGCTGGCCGCGCTGTGGTTCTTCTTCTTGGAGAACGTCTGGTTCCCCAACCAGCACCAGGAATACGGCGTGCGCGCGTTGCAGGCCTACGACAGCGGTAGGGCCGAGGCCGAGCCGATCCTGTTGCAGTTCGCCGCGGACCAGCTCGGCGTGCCGGTCGGACGGGAGGCCGTCGTGCACTTCGCGCTGCCCATCGCGGACTGGGTCTACCCGGTCTGGGGACTGGTCGCGGCCGCGATCGTGCTGGTCGTCGCGCGGCGCACGATCGGCAAGCTCTGGGCGGCCACGGCCGTCGCCGCAGGCTACGTCGCGTACCGGTGCCTGATCTGGCCGATGCTCGCCGGGATCGACTTCCCGAAGTCCGCGGTGCCGCTGTTCCTGATCCTCGTCGGGCTCGCGATCGACGCGGCGCACCTGGTGAAGATGCCCACGCCGGCCGCTGCCGTGCTCGGGTCCGCCACCGTCACGACGGTCGGGTACGTCGGCATCTGGTTCCAGCAGGAGTACCTGTGGGGGCCGCCCATCTCGTTCTCGTCGGCGGCGGTCACGGCCGTGCTGCTGGCGGTGCTGTGGACGGTCGGGGACATGGTGATCCACCGGCCCGCGACCCGGCAGATGGTCGCGTCACGACTCGAGCTGGGCTGACAACCTGCTGGTGATCCGGCCGAACAGGTCGGCCAGCGGCTCGCCGACGTCCCGCCCGAACTCGGTCAGCCCGTAGGTGACCTGGGGCGGGGTCGTCGCCTCCACCCTGCGCCAGATCAGGCCGTCCTCGACGAGTCCGCGCAACGTCTGGGACAGCATCTTCTCGCTGATGCCGCGGATGCTCTCGCGCAGCTCGAAGAACCTGAGGTCGTTGGTCTGCAGGGAGATCAGCACCCAGATGCCCCACCGGCTGGTGACGTGGTCGACCATCTCACGCGCGGGACAGGTGGTGTGAAACACCTCATACCGCTCTGTCGCACCGGACCGCGTGAACTGCTTTCCGACCTCCACGTCCGGAGCTTACCTCCAGGTACGTCCTTACGAAAAGTAAGCCTGGTTCCTAGCGTCGTGCCTGAAACAACGACGAAGGAGCCGGAAAATGATCGTGGTGACCGGGGCGACCGGGAACATCGGACGACCCCTCACGAAGGCGCTGGCCGAGGCCGGCGAGCAGGTGGTGGCCGTGTCGCGGCACGCGGCGGAGGTGCCGGACGGCGTGCGGCACCAGGTGGCGGACCTCTCCGATCCGGCGAGCCTCGACCTGAGGGGCGCGAAGGCGTTGTTCCTGCTGCTGTCCGGCGACCTGCACGCCGTCGGCGCCAGCCCCGCCGAGATCGTCGAACGGGCCGCCGCGCAGGGCGTGCGCCGGCTGGTGCTGCTGTCGTCGCTGGGCGTGCGGACCAGGCCGTTCGGCACGACGCGGGTCGAGCTGCGCGGGCTGGAGGACGTGGTGCGCGGCTCCGGCCTCGACTGGGCGGTCCTGCGGCCGGGCGGGTTCGCGTCCAACGCGCTGTGGTGGGCCGAGTCCGTGCGCGCACAGCGGACCGTCGCGGCGCCGTTCGGGGACACCGCCCTGCCGATCATCGACCCGGCCGACATCGCCGAGGTCGCGGCCGCGGCCCTGCTGAGCGACAGGAACGGTGTGCTGGAGCTCACCGGCCCGGAGGTGATCACGCCGAGGCAGCAGGCGGAGGCGATCGCGGCCGCGCTGGGCGAACCCGTGCGGTTCCACGAGCTCACCCGCGCCGAGGCCAAGGCGGGCATGGAACAGCTGATGCCGGGTGAGCTCGCCGACGACACCCTGGACATCCTGGGATCGCCCACCCCGGACGAGGTGGCGGTGAGCCCGGACGTCGAGAAGGTGCTCGGCCGCGCCCCGCGCACGTTCGCCGACTGGACCGCGCGCCACGTCGAGGCCTTCCGCTGACAGCAAAAGGGCCCCCGGCAGACACCGGGGGCCCTCCTCACGACCGATGTCAGCCCGCGATCATGCGGCCCGACGACTTGAGGTGCTCGCACGCCTGCGCGATGCGGGCACCCATGGCCGTCTCGGCGGCCTTGAGGTAGCTGCGCGGGTCGTACGCCTTCTTGTTGCCGACCTCGCCGTCGATCTTCAGCACACCGTCGTAGTTCGCGAACATGTGCGCGGCGATCGGACGGGTGAACGCGTACTGCGTGTCCGTGTCGATGTTCATCTTGATGACGCCGTACGACACGGCCTCGTGGATCTCCTCGAGCAGCGAGCCGGAGCCGCCGTGGAAGACCAGGTCGAACGGCTTCGAGCCGGCCGCGAGGCCGAGCTTCTCCGCGACGACGTCCTGACCCTGCTTGAGGATCTCCGGGCGCAGCTTCACGTTGCCCGGCTTGTAGACGCCGTGCACGTTGCCGAAGGTCGCGGCGAGCAGGTAGCGACCCTTCTCGCCGGCGCCGAGGGCCTCGACGGTCTTCAGGTAGTCCTCGGGCGTCGTGTAGAGCTTGTCGTTGATCTCGTTGTCGACGCCGTCCTCCTCGCCACCGACGACGCCGACCTCGATCTCGAGGACGAGCTTCGCCTTGGCCGAGAGGTCGAGCAGCTCCGAGGCGATCTGGAGGTTCTCGTCCAGCGCGACGGCCGAGCCGTCCCACATGTGCGACTGGAAGAGCGGGTTGCCGCCCTTGTCCACCCGCTCCTGGCTGATCGCGATCAGCGGACGCACGTACCCGTCGAGCTTGTCCTTCGGGCAGTGGTCGGTGTGCAGCGCGATGTTCACCGGGTACTTCGCGGCGACGACGTGCGCGTACTCCGCGAGCGCCACGGCACCGGTCACCATGTCCTTGACCTTGGTGCCCGAGGCGAACTCGGCTCCACCGGTCGAGACCTGGATGATGCCGTCGCTCTCAGCCTCGGCGAAGCCGCGCAGAGCCGCGTTGAGCGTCTCCGACGACGTGACGTTGATGGCGGGGTAGGCGAACTCGTTCGCCTTGGCCCGGTCCAGCATCTCCGCGTAGACCTCGGGAGTTGCGATGGGCATCGGTGGTCCTCCTCAGGCGCCCTGAACGGGTGTCAGCCCGCATCCTACGAGGCGGTGTCACGGGGCCGTAACAGTGGCCGCCCTCACAGAGGGATCGATCAAGTACGAGCTGACCAGCCGATCTGCACTACCGGCCGGTAGGGGGATAGTGGAGGGCATGGCAACCGCAACGTGGAACGGCAAGATCATCGCTTCGAGCGACGACACCGTCGTGGTCGAAGGCAACCACTACTTCCCGCTGGAGTCCGTCGACCCGGCCGTGCTGACGCCGACCGACTACACCACGCACTGCCCGTGGAAGGGCGACGCGAACTACTACTCGTTGCAGGTCGACGGCGCCGAGAACACCAACGCGGCCTGGTACTACGCCGAGCCGAAGGACGCGGCGAAGCAGATCAAGGGCCGCGTGGCGTTCTGGAAGGGCGTCGAGATCAGCGCCTGAGCCCCAGGGCCGACGCGATGTCCGCGTAGTGGCCGTTCAGCGACTGGACGGCCACGTGGTCGGCACCCGCGTCCACGTGCGCCTGCAGCTTCGCGGCCACCTGGTCCGGGCTGCCGTGGGCGACCAACGCGTCGATGAGCCGGTCCGACCCCTTCACGTCCTCCTCGGAGAACCCGTACCGGCGCCAGTTGTTCACGTAGTTGGTGAGTCCGAAGTAGAACGCCAGCTTCTCGCGCGCGATGGCCCGCGCGGCTTCCGGGTCCTCCTCGACGACCACGGTCACCTCGGGCGCGAGGAGCTTGTCGCCGAGCGCCCCGCGGGCTTCGGCGGTGTGCTCGACCGGCACGAGGTACGGGTGGGCGCCCGCGGTCCGGGCGGCGGCCAGTTCCAGCACCTTCGGCCCGAGCGCGGCGAGCACGAGACGGTCGGCCGGCACGTCGAGGCGGTCGAGGTAGGAGACAAGCTTCGCGTACGGCTTCTCGTAGGCCTGGTCGATCTGCCGGTGGCCGACGCCGACGCCGAGCAGGAACCGGTCGCTCGCGAGGCGGTGGAACTCGGCAGAGACCGCCTCCGGCTCCGACTGCCACACGTTGACGATGCCGGTCGCGATCGTGATCGACGTCGTGGAGCCCAGCGCCTGCTCGACCGCCGTGAGCTCGGGTGAGCCGCCGATCCAGAACGTCCCGTAGCCGAGCGCCTCGATCTCGCCGTACCTCCCGGCCCACTCGTGGTGCGAGCCCCAGACACCGAACGTTCCCAGCATGCGAACCCCAATCGTCGCGGCGGACTACCTTGCGCAGTATGCCGATCTTGAGCTCCTCAGACCTGGACGTCTCACGCCTCTGCCTGGGCGGCAACGTGTTCGGTTGGACCGCCGACGAGGCCCAGTCGTTCGCCGTGCTCGACGCCTACGTCGAGGCGGGCGGGAACTTCGTCGACACCGCCGACGTGTACTCGGCCTGGGCCGAGGGCAACTCCGGCGGCGAGTCGGAGACGATCCTCGGCAGGTGGCTCGCCCGGCGCTCCGACCGCGACCGGATCGTCGTGGCCTCGAAGGTCGGCATGCTCGCAGGCTTCAACAACCAGAAGCGCGACACGGTGCTGACCGCCGCCGAACGCTCGTTGAAGCGGCTCGGCGTCGATCACATCGACCTCTACTACAACCACGTCGACGACCCCGGTACGCCGCTCGAGGAGACGCTCGCCGCCTACGACCAGCTCGTCCGCGACGGCAAGGTCCGGTACGTCGCCGCGTCCAACTTCTCCGCCGAACGGCTGGCGCAGGCGCTGGAGATCCAGGAACGCGAGGGCTTCGCGAGGTTCGTGGCGCTGCAGCCCGAGTACAGCCTGGTCAGCCGTGACAAGTTCGAGGGCGAGCTGCAGGACACCGTGGCTCGGCACGGGCTCGCGACCCTGACCTACTCCTCGCTCGCCAAGGGCTTCCTGAGCGGCAAGTACCGGCCGGGCGTCGAGGTCGAGAGCGCACGGGCGGGCGCGGCGTCGAAGTACCTCGACGAGCACGGCCTGCAGGTCCTCGAGGTGCTCGACGAGCTGGCCGAGACGCACGGGACGACGGTCGCGGCGGTGGCCCTCGCGTGGCTCGCGCAGCAGCCGACGGTGGCCGCGCCGATCGCGTCCGCCCGCACGTTGGAGCAGCTCAGCGACCTGGTCCCGGTGCTCACGCTCGAACTGACCCAGGCGGAGGTGGACCGCCTCAGCGCAATTTAACTTGCCAGTAGCTTACTGGGAGTAGGTTGCGTTACCGTGACGGGCATGGACGTCACGGGCAAGGTGGTACTGATCACCGGCGCGGCCAGGGGCATCGGCGCCGAGGTGGCGAGGCAGCTGGCCGCGCGCGGGGCGCGTCTCGCGCTCGTCGGGCTCGAGAAAGCCCAGCTCGAAGAGGTCGCGCGGGAGACCGGCGGCAAGGCGTGGGAAGCCGACGTCACCGACTGGGACGTGCTCGACCGCGTCATGAACGAGGTCGCGGCGCACTTCGGCGGCATCGACGTCGTGGTGGCGAACGCGGGCATCGCGGCCACGGGGTTCGTGCGCTCGATGGACCCGAAGGCGTTCGAACGGGTCATCGAGGTGAACCTGCTCGGTGTGTGGCGCACGGTCCGCACGGCGCTGCCGCACCTGATCCGCAGCCGCGGCTACTGCCTGGTCGTGTCGTCGCTCGCGGCGATCGTCCACATCCCCGGCAACGCGGCCTACTCGGCGGCCAAGGCGGGCTGCGAGGCGTTCGCGGACAGCCTCCGCGCCGAGGTCAGGCACCTGGGCGTCGACGTGGGCACCGCGTACTTCTCGTGGATCTCCACGGACATGGTCAACAGCGCCGACGAGCACCCGGTCTTCGGCAAGCTGCGCCAGGGCATGCCCGGGCTGGCGAGCAAGAAGTACCCCGTCCGCAACGTCGGCAAGGCCGTGGTCAGGGGCATCGAGAAGCGGTCGAAGGCGGTCCACGTCCCCGGCTGGGTCGGCGCTCTGAAGTACTTCCGCGCGTTCACGCCGATGGTCGTGGACCGCCAGGCGGTCGAGGAGGTGGCGGACGCGGACCGTCAGATGGCCGCGAGCGACACCTCGGGACTGGTCGGGCCGGGCGGGCAGGCCGCCAGCCGTTGATCGCGAGTTCGTGTCGGCCGGACGACCGACACGAACTCGCCGCCGCGCCGGAGGCGCGGCCGAGTCACGCGATCCAGGGACCCATCAGCGGGGTCCACTCTCGGATGGACCACTCGGCGACGCCCGCGGGCGTGTACGGGTCGGCGGCGATGATCTCCTTGAGCGAGGCTTCGTCCGCCGCCTCGTAGATGATCAACGCGCCGAGGTCGTCGGCGTACGGGCCGGACGCCAGGATCACGCCTTTCTCGACGAGAGAGGCGATGTACTCGCGGTGTTCGGGGCGCACCGCGAGGCGCTTCTCGCGATCGGGGCCGAACACCAATTCGACTGCAAAGCGGGCCATGCCACCACCGTAGTGAAGCTGACCGGTACCGTCCTACCTTGTGGTTGGCGAAGAAACCCCGCGCACCGTGCAGGACACCCTGACCAACCTGCGAATCAAGGACGGCGTCGCAGGACCTCCCACAGGGCCCCTCACGCTCGAAGACCTGTACAAGCAGCACCGCATGCGCCTCGTCAGGCTCGCGCTGCTGCTCGTCGACGAGCCGTCGACGGCCGAGGACGTGGTCCAGGAGGCCTTCACCGGCCTGCACCGCAACTGGAAGGGTCTGCGCGACTCCCAGGCGGCCGTCGGCTACCTCCGCACGGCCGTGGTCAACGGCTCCCGCAGCGTGCTGCGCCGCCGCAAGACGGCCCGCGACTACACGCCCCCGCACGTGGCGAACGCACGTTCGGCCGAGTCGCTGGCGATGCTGACCGCGGAGCACCAAGCCGTGGTCAAGGCGTTGCAGCAGCTGCCGCCGCGTCAGCGCGAGGTGCTCGTGCTGCGCTACTACGGCGACCTGTCCGAGGCGGAGATCGCGGAGGCCACCGGCATCTCGAAGGGCACCGTGAAGTCGACGGCGTCCCGTGCGCTCGACGCGCTGCAGAAGATCATGGCGGGCTAGTCCGGCGCCATGACGGTCATCCTGTCCGTGCCGTCCTCCGGGGCGGCACCGGCTCTGCGGCTGCGCCCGTGGCGGCCGGACGACCTGCCGGTCCTGCTCGCGGCGCACCGCGATCCACTGCTGCGCCGCTGGCTGGCGACCTCCCTGACCGACGAGGCCGACGCCCGGCGGTGGCTCGACACCCAGGCCACGGCGTGGGAGGCCGGGACCCGGTTCAGCTTCGCCGTGACCGCCGAGGCCGATGAACCGGTGGGCCACGTGGTGGTGAAGCCGGGGCCGACCGGTACTGCCGAAGTCGGGTACTGGACCGTGCCCCAGGCCCGCGGACGGGGAATCGCCGCCCGCGCGGTGGACGCCGTTTCACACTGGGCGTTCGACGCTCACGCGCTCACCCGGCTGGACCTCCTGCACGCCGTCGGCAACGACCCGTCGTGCCGGGTGGCGACCAAGTGCGGCTACGTCCTGCAGGCCGTGGTTCCCGCCGCGCCGCCCGCCTCACCCGCAGACACACACCGGCATGTGCGCACCGCCGCCGGTCAGCCACGCGCCGTGCCGCCAGTGGTAAGCAAACTTCCCCGTTTCCTCCACTGAGGTCGTTTTGACCGATGCGGGCGGTTTCAACTCGTAAGACCACCCGCCCAAATCGGCACTTGGTATAGACCAATAGGCCTCCCATGCCGCAGGATCAGATCCCGTGGCACGCAGACACGTGGTCGCCGTTGACATCGGTGGCACCGAAACCAAGGCGGCGCTCGTCACCGGGACCTCGGAGGCGGTGGCGGCGCAGAAGCACGCGCGCCGGACGACTCCCGGTGAGCTGGAGCCCCTGCTCGACGTCATCGCCGAGCTCGTCGACGAGCTCAGCAACGCCTCCGAGCACGACGTCGACGCCGTGGGGATCGTGGCGCCGGGCATCGTGGACGAGGCGAACGGCGTCGGCGTGTACACGACGAACCTGCCGTGGAGCCAGTTCCCGTTCAGCGCCGTGCTCACCGAACGGCTCGGCGTCCCCGTCGCGTTCGGTCACGACGTGCGCGCCGCGGGCCTGGCCGAATGCCGCATGGGTGCCGCCAAGCACCTGCGCAACGCGGTGATCATGCCGATCGGCACCGGGATCGCCGGAGCCCTGCTGCTCGACGGGAAGATCTTCAGCGGCGGGGGCTTCGCCGGGGAGATCGGCCATGTGAACGTCGGCCACGGCGTGCCCTGCGCCTGTGGTCAGATCGGCTGCGTGGAGACAGTGGCGTCCTCCGCGGCGATCGCCCGCCGGTACACCGCACGTACCGGCACCCCCGTCAAGGGCGCCGCTGAGGTCGCACTCAGGGTCCGCGACGGGGAGGAAGACGCCGTCGCCGTGTGGCACGAGGCCGTGGACGCGCTCGCCAGGGGGATCCTGGTGCTGGCGACGTTGCTCGGCCCGGAGGCCGTGGTGCTCGGAGGTGGGCTCGCGCTGGCAGGAGACCTGCTGGTGGATCCCTTGCGGGAAAGGCTGGACGGGCTGATCGCCTTCCAGCGCCGACCGGAGCTTCGGCTCGCGGCGCTCGGCGACGAGGCGGGCTTCCTCGGCGCGGCGTTGCTGGCCATCGACACGCTGGAGGCGTGATGAGCACGTGGGGTGGACCAGTCGACGTGACCCTGACCGGGGGTCGGGTCGTCACGCCGGGAGGGGTGCTCGAGAACGGCTGGGTGAGCGTCAAGGACGGCAGGATCGCCGCGGTCGGTGACGGCGTCGCGCCCGACGGCCCGACGACCAACGTCGCCGGCGGCACGATCGTGCCCGGTTTCGTCGACATCCACTGCCACGGCGGTGGCGGTGCCGCGTTCACCAGCAGCGACCCGGCCAAGGTGCGCAAGGCCGCGGCCGCGCACCGCAAGCACGGCACCACGACGCTGCTGGCCTCGCTGGTCACGCGTCCGGTGCCGGAGCTGGCCGACCAGGTCTCCGCACTGGCCGAGCTCGTCCAGGAGGGCATCGTCGCGGGCGTCCACCTCGAGGGCCCGTTCCTGTCCGCTGCCCGCTGCGGCGCACACGACCCGGCGATCCTGTGCCCGCCGGAGCAGACCGCGGTGACGAAGCTGCTCGACGCGGGCAAGGGCACCATCCGCATGATCACCATCGCGCCCGAGCTCGAAGGCGCCGTGAACGCCGTGCGCCAGCTCGTGGACAACAACGTCATCGCGGCCATCGGCCACACCGACGCCACCGAGGCCCAGGTCCGCCCTGCCGTCGACGCCGGCGCGTCCGTGGCGACGCACCTGTTCAACGGCATGCGCCCGCTGCACCACCGCGAGCCGGGCCCGATCGGCGCGCTGCTGGACGACGAACGCGTCACCGTCGAGCTCATCTGCGACCTGGTGCACCTGCACCCGACCGCCGTCCGCCTGGCCGCCCGCCACGCGGGTCTCCAGCGCACCGTTCTCATCACGGACGCCATCGCGGCGGCGAGCGTGGGCGACGGCGTCTACGACATCGGCGGCCTGGAGGTGCGCGTCGTCGACGGCGTGCCAACGTTGGCAGGAGGCGCCTCGCTGGCCGGCAGCACGCTCACGATGGACATGGCGTTCCGCAACGCCGTGAACTCGTGTGGACTGTCGCTCGTGGAGGCCAGTCACGCCGCCTCGACGCGGGGTGCCGAACTGCTGGGCCTCGACACCGGCAAGCTCGAGGCAGGGCTCGCGGCGGACATCGTCGTCCTGGATGCAGAATTGAAGCCGCAGGACGTGATGGTCAGGGGCGAGTGGGTCAAGGACTAGGTGCATGGCGGACGATCCGGAACGACTGGTGACCGACGCGTTGCGAGCCCAGGCGACCAGCACAAATGCCGGATTTGTCGCACATGTCCCAATCGCTGAAGAGCCCCCCGCGCAGATGTCGGTGTGGTGGATCCTGGGCCTGGCGTTGATGTTGGGCCTGGCAGCGGGCACGGTGGCGGCCGTGATCACCCTGAGCTGACCTGTACCGTTGTCGCCGTGACGATTGCATTGGGCCCTGACTGGCTGGACCCCACCGTTCTGCTGAACGGGCTCGGCCCGTACATGCTCATCGGGTTGTGCCTCATCATCTTCGCGGAGTGCGGGCTCCTCGTCGGTTTCTTCCTGCCCGGCGACTCGCTGCTGTTCACGGCGGGTCTGTTCGTCGCGGCGGGCACGATCGACACCCCGCTCTGGCTCGTCTGCGTGCTGCTGACGATCTGCGCGTTCGTCGGCAACGTCGTCGGCTACTACATCGGCGCCAAGGCCGGCCCCGCGCTGTTCAGCAAGCCGGAGTCGAAGATCTTCAAGAAGGAGTACGTCGACAAGACGCAGGAGTTCTTCGACAAGTACGGCGCGCGCGCCATCGTCCTCGCGAGGTTCGTGCCGATCGTCCGCACGTTCATCACGGCGATGGCCGGTGTCGGCCGGATGGACCCGAAGAAGTACTTCACGTACTCGGCGATCGGCGGCGTCGCGTGGGCGGCGGGCCTGACGATCCTGGGCTACTTCCTCGGCCAGGTCTCGTTCATCAAGAACAACCTCGAGATCACGCTGCTGGCCATCGTCTTCCTGTCGATCGTGCCGATCATCATCGAGGTGATCAAGGCGCGCAAGGAGAAGAAGACGCTGGTCGAGGCCGAGGCCGACGACATCACCCAGGTCATGCAGGCCCAGGTCCAGGACGACTCGACGCAGATCATCCCCCGCGTGGAGCGCTGACCGGTACGAGAGTTCTCCGCGAAAAGGCCCGCCTGTTCCTGACAGGCGGGCCTTTTCCGGTTCTCGTCCCGGTCCGAACGAACACCTGCTCGCACTATTGCGGCAGACCGGACATCGGCCCTAGGTTGCTTTGGTCTGGACCACCTGGGTGGAGGCCACCGATGTCGTTGTTCCGCAAGGGGTTGGCGGTCGCCCTGGCCGCGCTGTCCGTCTCAGTCGGCGCCGGTGTCGCCGACGCCTCGCCGAAGAGGATCGTCGGCGCCTACTACGGGAACTGGTACAGCGGCTCGAAGCCGATCTCGTCGATCCCGGCGAACACCCCGATCACGCACCTGTTCTACGCGTTCTCGGTGATCGAGAACGGCAAGTGCACGATGCCGGCGGAGACCGCTCCCAAAGACTTCGCGGACATCCGCGACCTGAAGAAGCGCAAGCCGTCCCTCAAAGCTCTGATCTCACTGGGCGGCTGGGGTGCGGGCGGGTTCTCCGACGCCGCACTGACCCCCTCCTCGCGCAGGGCCCTCGTGCAGTCCTGTGTGGACCTCTTCTTCCGGGACGGCACGTTCGACGGCATCGACATCGACTGGGAGTTCCCGGTCTACGGCGGCCCCGTCGAGATCACGGACCGTCCCGAGGACAGGCGCAACATGACGTTGCTGACCAAGGACTTCCGCAAGGCTCTGGGGTCCAGGAAGCTCGTCACCGCCGCACTCCCGGCCGGCCGCCTGCAGACCGACGGCCCGTACGACCCGGCGAAGTCGTTCGAGCTGCGGGAACTCTCGCGGATCATGGACTTCATCAACGTCATGACCTACGACCTGGGCACCGGCTTCTCGCCCGTGGCCACGTTCAACGCCGGGTTCCGCGAGGTCGCCGACGATCCGATGCCGGCCGCGGACCGCAGGTGGAACAACGTCGTCGGCGCCATCGACTACTACCAGCGGCACGGCGTCTCGCCGCGCAAGATGGTGCTGGGCACGCCGTTCTACGGCCGTGGCTTCAACGTCAGGACCGAGGGCCCGCAGCACGGCCTCTACCAGCCCTACGACAGCGCGTTCTGGGTCGACGGCTACGACGAGGCCCTGAAGTTGAAGGCGACCCCGGGCTGGCAGGAGTACTGGCACCCGGTCGCGCAGTCGCCGTGGCTGTACAACGCGGCGGAGAAGAAGTTCGTGTCGTACGAGAACCCGCGGTCGATCGGGATCCGCGCGGACTTCGCCCGGTCACGCGGGCTGCTCGGCACGTTCATGTGGGAGCTCGGGCACGACGACGCCCAGCACTCGCTGCTCAACGCCATGTCCCGTTAGGTGAGGAGACAGGCGGAGGACCGCATCGCGCTGCTGCGCCAGGCTTTGCGAAGCCGTGACACGTGGCAGGTGTCGGCGGCGCTGAGGTACGTCGCGGAGAAGCTCGACCCGGAGCTCCGTGCGGCGCTGGTGCCCGAGCTCGTCGAGCTGAGCACCAGCCCGCTCTGGGCGGCCGACGCACGCGAGGTGCTCGAAAGGATTTGAGTCTCACGTAGCGTCAAGGTGTTGGTTGAACGGCATGACAACCACACGACGTGAAGTGCTGGGATGGCTGGCCGGACTCGGTGCGGCAGCGGGTGCGGGCCTGCTGCCGGGATCGGCCGCCGCGTCCACGAACGTCACGGCGTTGCGCGGCGCGACGCTCGTCGACTCGTCCGGGGTCAGGCGTGACACGACCATCGTGCTGGCGGACAACAAGATCCTCGCCGTCGGCTCGTGCGACCTGCCGTTGCCACAAGGCTCCACGGTCCTCGACGTCACCGGCAAGTTCGTCATCCCCGGCCTGTGGGACATGCACGTGCACGGCGCGTTCCTGGACAAGATCACGCTGCCGCTGTGCCTGGTCAACGGCGTGACGGGCATCCGCGAGATGTGGGGCTTCCCGCCGATCTACGAGCTGCGCGAACGGATCGAGCGCGGTGAGGTGTTCGGGCCGCGGCTGGTCGTCGGCAGCTCGATCATCGACGGACCACACTCGACGCTGCCCGGTGCGACGGTCGTCAGCACGCCCGAGGAGGGCAGGCAGGCCGTGCGGGACGCGCAGGGTGCGGACTTCGTGAAGGTCTACTCGTACCTCGACCGCCCGACGCTCGAAGCCATCGCGGACGAATGCGCCAAGCAGGCGATCACGTTCGCCGGGCACTGCTCGAACCACGTGCCGCTGGGCGACGCGAGCGACCTGGGGCAGCGCACGTTCGAGCACATGTACGGCCTGCCGCTCGCCACCAGCACGCGAGAAACCCAGCTGCGCCAAGCGATCGCGGACCTGCCGCTCGACCCGGCGAACTCGTTCGCGTGGTTCAGGCAGGTGCTGGAGCTCGAACGGCAGGCAACGCTGACGCACAGCCGGAGCAAAGCAGTCCAGTTGGCAGAACGATTGCAGCGCAACAACTCCGCGCTCTGCCCGACGATGGTCGCGATGCGCGTGTACTCCAGCCCGGCCGACCGGTTCGCGAACGACCCGCGGATGAAGTACATGCCGGCGTTCTACCGGGACTTCTGGCGCGACAACCTGACGAGCTGGGCCCCGGTGACCGAGCAGGAGATCCGGCAGCAGGCCGCGTTCTTCCGGCGCCGCCAGGACCAGGTCGCCGAGATGCACGCGCTCGGCGTCGAGATCCTCGTCGGCACGGACGCGGGCAACCCGTACTCGTTCTCCGGCTTCTCGGTGCACGACGAACTGGAGCTGCTCGTCGAGGCGGGCCTGTCACCGAAGGCGGCACTGCGGGCGGGCACGCGCGGTGCGGCGGTGAAACCCGGTGCGGAGGCGAACCTCGTCGTGCTCGACGGCAACCCGCTGACGGACATCCGCAACACGCACCGGGTCCACACCGTGCTGACCCGCGGCCGGGTGCTGGGTCCCGCCGTCCGGCAGCAGATGCTGGCCGAGGTGGAGAAGGCAGCTCAGGAACCGATTTCCACTGTTCAGCGGACGTGCTGCTGACGTAGGGTCTGCCCGGATCCGGCATGGGGGCCGGACGTTCCGCTGGGGGGACACTCGTATGAGACGTGCGTTGAGCACGCTGCTGATCGCTGCCGGGGTCACGGTCTTCGCCGCGGTCCCGGCGGCCGCCGACCCGGTGTCGCGGCCGCTGCCGATCACCGCGCAGGGCCACACCGACCTGCGTGACCCGGCCAGGACGTTCACCGGCGACGACCTTCCCGTCGGTGCCTGGAAGGACGAGCAGAACCGGTTCCACTCCTCGAAGTCCTACTTCACCGTCGACCTCGGGCAGTTGCGCGGCACCAGGATCTTCACCGCACGCGCCTACTCGGGCGAGACGGCGGTCGCGGACTGCACGAAACCGCGCTCGGTCGAGCTGTGGCAGACGAAGGTGGCGGAGCAGCCCACCTGGCTGAAGGCGCCCAGGGAGCTCACCCGCGTCGAGGGCACCGCGACCGGTGACTGCCGCGCGGCCGTGAGCTGGGAGATCACCGACGCGCTGACCAGGGCGGTGGCCGCGGGCCAGGAGAAGGCCACGTTCGCGCTGCGCATGGCGGGCGGCAGGCAGTACGACACGGGCTACGGCCGCCGATACGCCCCGGTGACCGTCGAGGTCAGCTACAACACCCCGCCGAGCGCGGCGACCGACCCGCTGGTCAACGGCACGCCGTGCGACGTGACGGGACGCTCCGTCTCGACCCCGCCGACCCTGGCCGCGACCGTCAGCGACGTCGACCCGATCCCGGGCTTCCAGGTCCGCTACGTCGTGACCGACGTGGCCGACGCCGCGAAACGGCACGAGGGCACGGTGAACCACTACATGCCGTTCGTGGTGCCCGGCTGGTTCATGGAAAACGGCCACACCTACGAGTGGACCGCTCAGGGCGAGGACGGCTACGACCGCGGCCCCGCCAGCACGCCGTGCCGGTTCACCGCCGACCTCCGCGGGCCGGCCGTCGCGCCGGTCGTGACGACGACGGACTTCCCGGGGACCGGCGCGGGCCTGCCCGGCACTTTCATCCTCGACGCGGGCGGGGACGAGGACGCGGTCTCGTTCGTCTACGAGGGCATCGGGTTCCACGGCACGGCGCACGCGGACCGGCCCGGTGGCAAGGCGACGATCACGGTGCGGGTGGCCACCGCCGGCTCCAACCGGCTCGACGTGCGCTCGGTCGACAGGCTCGGCACCCCCTCCGAACCCACGCGCCACGACTTCTGGGTCCGGCCGTCCTGGCCGGCCGTGACCGTGCCGCAGGGCGAGATCGCGCTCGGCACGGTGGTCGACGTGCAGTTCCGCTCGGTCGAACGCAACGTCACCGAGTTCGTCTACGAGATCAACGGCGTTCCGGGCACCACCACCGTGCCTGCGGTGGACGGCGCGGCCGCGGTGAAGGTGCGGGTCACCGACCCGTGGGTGACCCGGCTGTACGTCCGCGCGAAGAACTCGGACGGCGACCTCACCCAGGCAGGGGTCGGCGAGATCCACGTCGCGCCGTCGGAGCCCGTGGTGACCAAGGACGGCGCCCTCGTCACGTTCGCACCAGGCATGCCCGGCGTCACCGAGTACCTCTACCGCGTGAACGCGGGCGACGAGCAGACGGTCGCGGCCGGTCCGGACGGCACCGTGACGCTGCCGATCGACTTCGGCGACTTCCCGTTCCCGAGCGTCGAGGTGAGTGGCCGGACCGCGGACGGCCTGGTCTCGCGGACCACGACGTTCTACGTCGAGTAGTCAGAACATCGAACCCGGGTTGAACAGGTTCTCCGGGTCCAGTGCGCGTTTGATCTCGCGGTGGACCCGGAGGCCGACCGGCCCGATCTCCTTCGCGAGCCACTCCCGCTTGATCTTGCCGATGCCGTGCTCGCCGGTGACCGTGCCGCCCAGCGCGAGCCCGACGGCCAGGATGTCGTCGAACGCCTTCTGGGCGCGGGCGAACTGGTCGGCGTCCGCGGGGTCGTAGACGATCGTCGGGTGCATGTTGCCGTCGCCCGCGTGGCCGACGACGGCGATCTTGAGGCCGACCTCCTTCGAGATGTCCTCGCAGCCCTGGATGAGCTCGGCGATGCGGGTGCGGGGCACGCACACGTCGTCCGTCAGCCACGAGCCGTAGATCTCCAACGCGGTGAGGACGGCCCTGCGCGCCGTCAGCAGGTCGCGGCCCTCGTTCACGTCGGTCGTCGAGTAGACGAGATCGGCCTCCAGGCAGATCTCCTCGATCTTGGCCAGTTCGCGCGTGGCCTGCTCACCGCCCGCATCGGACTGGCAGATCAGCAGCGCCGCGCAGCCGGGACCGGCGCCCAGCTCGGTCTTCAGGTACGTCTCGGCGGCCTCGATCGAGGTGCGGTCCATGATCTCCATCAGCGACGGCACCAGGCCCTCGCGGACGATCCGGCTGACCGCGGCACCCGCGGTGGCGGTGCTGCCGAACGCGGCCACCAGCGTCGCCGGGGCCTGCGGGAGGGGCCGGAGCGCCAGGGTGGCCTTGGTGATCACGCCGAGGGTGCCCTCGGAGCCGATGAAGAGCTTGGTGAGGTCGTAGCCCGCGACGCCCTTGACCGTGCGGCGGCCCGTTCGCAGCACCTCGCCGTCGGCCAGCACGACCTCCAGCCCGAGCACCGAGTCCGTGGTCACGCCGTACTTCACGCAGCACAGGCCACCGGCGTTGGTGGAGAGGTTGCCGCCGATCGTGCACCAGTCGTAGCTGCTCGGGTCCGGCGGGTAGAACAGGCCGTCCTTCTCGACGGCGCCGCGCAGGTCGAGGTTGACCACGCCCGGCTCGA
Organism: Lentzea sp. NPDC055074; assembly: GCF_053608005.1. Classification (NCBI taxonomy): domain Bacteria; kingdom Bacillati; phylum Actinomycetota; class Actinomycetes; order Pseudonocardiales; family Pseudonocardiaceae; genus Lentzea; species Lentzea sp. NPDC055074. The sequence goes on along the minus strand of NZ_JBSGUQ010000004.1, from coordinate 443,873 downwards.
CGACGGCGAGACGGTTGTCCGCGTCGATCTCGACGATCGCGTTCATCTTGGTCATGACGAGGACGACGCAGCCCTCGATCGCGTTCGCGGCACCGGAGAGGCCGCTGCCCGCGCCCCGCGGCACGATCGGGACGCGATGGCTCGCACAGGCTCTCACCACCGCCTGGACCTGCTCGGTGTTCAGCGGGAACACCACCGCCAACGGACTGCCGTGCGGCGCCAGCGGCATCATGTCGCGCCGGTAGCTCGCGGTGACGTCGGCGTCGGTCAGGACGCCGGAGTCACCCACTGCGGTGCGGAGTTCGGCGAGCAAGGTCTCCATGCGTTCCACGCTAGTAGGGGCGACCAGGCCCGGCGGCGACGAAGCGTGCTCAATCCAGATTTCGTCTTCCGGTCAACCCGATGTCGCCGTGCCGCCGGCACACCACGACGTAGGCTGGCTCACCGTGGCGCATGCTTTCGCCTCGCTGGAGAGCGCGGGTCCGTTGGCCGTCTGGGTCATCGTGCTGAGCTTCATCTTCGTCGAGTGCGCTTTCATCTTCGGGCTGTTCCTGCCCGGTGACTCGCTGCTGTTCGCGGCCGGTGTGGTGCTGGCGACGCACAACAGCGAGCTGTCGGCGTGGCTGCTGTCCCTCGCGGCCCTGGTCGTCGCCGTCGTCGGCAACCAGGTCGGCTACTTCATCGGCCGTGGCACCGGCACGCGCGTGCTCGCCCGCAAGGGCGGCAAGGTGCTGAACCGGCAGAACCTGAAACGCGCGGGCGACTTCCTCGACCGTCGCGGGTTCTGGGCCGTGGTGCTCGCCCGCTGGATCCCGTGGATCCGGACGCTGGCGCCCATGATCGCCGGTGCCGCGCGGATGGACCTCAAGCGGTTCACGGTGGCCACGACCATCGGTGCCATCGCGTGGGTGCCCACGCTGGTGCTGGCCGGGTACTACGGCGCGGGCGTCCTGCAGATGTTCCCGTGGCTCGAGACGGCGGCGATCATCCTCAGCGTCGGGTTCTTCCTCGGCGGCACCGGCTGGGGCATCTGGCGCTACCGCCAGGAGATGGCCAAGCCCATCGACGAAACGGTCGACGTCGGCTCGAACTGAAGACAGTTCTCCCCGACGACGCTCACCTGATCTCTCCTCTGCGAGGGCTGCCTGAACGTGCAGTGCATCCCCGTGCGGAGCAGCCCGTCCTAGAGCACCTCGGTGATCAGCAGGTCCGCTGATCCCTTCGACGAGTTCACCATCAACGCGTTGACGTGGTCCGTGCCGTGCAGCACCCGTTCCTCCGCCTCCGACAAGGTGCGCCCGTACCGCAGGTGGCGGTCGATCAGGCGCTGCACGCGCACGTCCTCGTCGATGAACAGGAACCACGCCTCGTCCAGGATGATCCGGACGCGCTTCCACTTGTCGTAGTTGAGCAGCAGGTAGTTGCCCTCGGTGACGACGAGCGGGACGTCCGGGTGCACCGGCACGGCGCAGGCGACCGGTTCCTCGATCTCGCGGCGGAACTCCGGCGCGTAGATCATGTCCGGCCCGCACGCCTTGATCCGGCCGAGCAGGTCCACGTAGCCGGGGATGTCGAACGTGTCGGGCGCGCCCTTGCGTTCGACCAGCCGCAGCCGTTCGAGCTCGCTCTGCGCGAGGTGGAAGCCGTCCATCTCGACCAGCACGGCCTGGCCGTCGAGGGCCTCGACGAGCCGCCGCGCGAGTGTCGACTTGCCGGAACCGGGTGCGCCGCCGATGCCGAGAATCTTGCGCTCACCCTGATCGGTGAGCACCCGAGCCCGTTCTAGCAGCTCGTCGAACCTGACCTGCTGTCCTGCCACCGCGCCAGCTCCTCAACCCAGTCCCCGACCGCACCGACGCGAACGGCGGCCGCCTCCGACGCGAAGCCGATGGCAGCCACCGGATCCGCGCCTGACGCCAGCGCGTAGGCGTACGCGCCGTGCCAGACGTCGCCGGCACCGTTCGTGTCCTTCACCTCCACCGCGGGCACGGGCAGCTCTCCGGCCGAGCCGTTCCGCGACCAGGTGACCGGCTTCGCACCCTGCGTGCGAATGACCAGCGGCACCCCGTAGGAGTGCACCTCGGCCTCGGACCGCTCGAACCCGGCAGAGCAGGCGGCCACGTCCACCAGCGGCAACAGGTGATCGAGGACAGGTTTCCAGCTCCCGGCGTCGAGCACCACAGGCAATCCCAGAGCTTTCGCCCGCCGGGCGACGGGGATCACCAGGCCGTCGTGGTGTCCGTCCAAGAGGACCACGTCCGCGGCGGCCAGCAGATCGGTCAAATCCGGCGCGACCACCGGCACGGAGGCGTTGCGCGAGACGACCGTGCGCTCCCCATCAGCGTCTCTGACGACGACCATGCTGACGGGCGTCGTTCCCTCCACCGCGGTGACGTGAACAGGTTCCAAGGAGGCCCGGACGAATTCACCCAGTGCGTCGGCACCCAGTGCGGTGAGCAGCGACGCCCTTCCGCCCAGTGCGGCGACCGCGCGGGCGGCGTTGGCCGCCGGGCCACCGGGCGAGAGCAGAGCGTCGAGCGAGCGGATCTTCTGTCCAGGATCTGGGAACTCGTCCACCCGTTGGGTCACGTCGAGAGTTGTGAGCCCGACACACAGCACGGCTGCCATCAGGGCTTCCTCCAAACGGGTATGGTCCCGGCCATGGTCACCATGCGGGATGTCGCGGCTCTCGCGGGGGTCTCCATCACCACGGTGTCACACGTGATCAACGAGACGAGGCCGGTCGCCGGGGACACGCGCGAGCGCGTCCAGAAGGCGATCGACGAGACCGGGTACACGGGCGACGCCATCGCGCGATCGCTGGTCATGGGCGGCACGAAGTCGCTGGGCCTGGCCGTGTCACTGGTCTCGCACCCGTATTTCGCCGAGCTGATCGCCGCCATCGAGTCGGAAGCGACCCGGAGCGGCTACTCGCTCGTGCTGATCGACACGAGAGACACCCCCGAGTCCGAGCAGACGGCGGTCAGGATGCTGCGCTCGCGAAGAGTCGACGGGCTGCTGCTCACCCCCTCCGCCGGCGGCGGGAGCCTCGTGCTGCCGGAGCTCAAGAGACTCGGCATCCCCACGGTGCTGGTCGACCGGCTGACCGTGGCCAAGGACATCGACCAGGTCGGGCCGGAGAACGTGCAGGCCACGTCGGGTCTGGTCAGGCACCTCGCGGAGCTCGGGCACCGCCGCATCGGCATCGTCTGCGGCCAGGTGGGCGTGGCGACGACCGAGGAACGCATCCTCGGCTACCGCCTCGGCCTCGGCCGTGCGGGCCTGAAGTGGGACGAGGCGTTGGTGTCGCAGAGCGGCTGGCTCGCGCCGCTGCTCGACCAGGAGGACCCGGCCACCGCCGTCGTCGCCGCGGACCACCTCGTCACCGTCGGCATGCTGCACGAGGCACGGGCCCGCGGCCTGAAGCTCGGCACGGACCTGGCCGTCGTCGCCTACGACGAGGTCGAGTGGGCCACCCTGATCGAACCGCCGCTCACCACCCTGGCCCAGCCGGTCGAGGAGATCGGGCGGACCGCGGTGAAGCTGCTGCTCTCCCGCATCGCCGACCCGGACAGGGCGCCCGAGACCATCCGGCTCGCGCCGTCCCTCATGCACAGGCAGTCCTGCGGATGCTGATCCCCGGGCTCGTCTCGGTGACGTTCCGGCAGCTCACGGTCTCCGAGATCGGCGAGCTGGCGACGGAGTGCGGGCTGCAGGCCGTCGAGTGGGGCGGTGACGTGCACGTGCCGCCCGGCGACTTCGCGGCGGCGCGCAAGGCGCTGGACACCGGCCTGAAGGTGGCCGCGTACGGGTCGTACTACCGGGCGGGCGTGTCCGACCGGGCCGAGCTGGCGCCGATCCTCGAGACCGCGGCCGAGCTGGACGCGCCGTACGTGCGGGTCTGGGCCGGCACGGCGGGGTCGGAGGAGACGCCCGACCGCGCACCGGTGGTCGAGGCGCTGCAACACGCCGTCGAACACGCCGAGGCGATGGGCACGAAGATCGCCCTGGAGTACCACCGCAACACGTTGACGGACACGCTGGACTCGACGGTGCAGCTGCTGGACGAGGTCGACGGCGTGGTGTCGTACTGGCAGCCGAGCGGCGGTCAGGACGTGTTCTCGGCGATGCACGAGGTGCGGACGCTGGAACCGGTGACGGCGCACGTCTTCTCGTGGGGTCCCGGCGGCTTCCAGGAGCGGTTCCCGCTCGCGCAGCGCCGTGACCTGTGGAAACCGGTGCTGACCGAGCTGGCGCGCGACGGCATCGAGCGCAACGCGCTGCTGGAGTTCGTGCGGGACGACTCACCGGAGCAGTTCCGCGAGGACGCCAGGACGCTGCTGGGCTGGCTCAAGCCGTAGCGACGTCCACACCGTGCCGTTCGAGCAGGGCGGCCGCCTCCAGGCACATCCAGCCACCGAGCTGGACGGACAGGTCCCGTCCCTCCACCGCGTCGGCCGGGACGGTCCACTCCGGACCGAACAACGGGCCGCTGACCGCCATCACGCGGTTGAGCCAGGCCGCTTCCGCCGACTGCACCACGAGCTCCCGCGCCAGGTCCGCGGTCTCGTGCCGGTCGGGGTCGAGGTCCGGGATCGTGAGCGCGGCCTCGGCGAGGTAGCGCGTCAGGATTCCCGCGAACAACCCGCCGTCGCCGCCGCCCTGGCCCTTGATCACACCGTTCGTGGCGAGGTCGTCGTGGACCGCGGTGATCGTGCGGGCGGCCTTGTCGAGCCACTTGTCGGCCTGGCCGTGCTTGGCCAGCTCGACGCACGCACCGATGAGAACCCCTTGGCAGTACGTGTAGATGTTCTTCTCGTACTCGCGGATCTCGCCGTCGGGGTGGACGTGCAGGCCGTCCCACGCGAGGCCGTTGCCGGGGTCGACGAGGTTCTCCTCGACCCAGTCCACGATGGACCGTGCGCGGGCGAGGTCGGTGCGTTCGTTCTGGCGGGCCAGGAAGATCGCAGCGGGACCGTTCGCCGGGACGTTCTTGAAGTCGTCGTTGCGCTTCCACCAGATGCCGCCGCCGGCGTGGTCGGTCCACCCGTCGCGCAGCCGTTCGGCGATCGCGCTCAGTGCCTTGGGCTTGGCGACGCCGACCTCGCGCTCGGCGCGTTGCAGGGCGAGCCCGAGCCACGCGACGTCGTCGTAGAAGTCGTTGGTCCAGCCCAGGACGTTGCGCACCCGGATGCCCCGCACGACCTTGGTGATGGCCGTCTTGCGCAGCTCGTTGGGCGAGCGCAGGTAGCCGTCGATCATGCAGTCCAGCAGGTGTGCCTGCCACCAGTAGTTGAAGCTGGTGTGGATCTTGTCCTTGAAGAGCGGGGGCCACGCCCGCGCCCCGAGGAGCGTGCCCGGCACACCCCAGACCCGCCGAAGGTGCCTGGAGTACACCGCGCGCTCCGCGACGCCCGCGCGCGCCGCCAGCAGTTTCGCGATCACCACAGGGTCATCGTGAGTGCTTGACCGGTCAAGAAGCGCGATGAATCACCCAGTGGTAGAGGCCCATGGCCACAGAAGTTGTCAGGTTGTAACTGCTGACCTTCTCGCGCATGGGCAGCCGGACGATCCGCGCCGCCTTCTCCCGGACCTCCGCCGAGAGCCCGTGGCGCTCCGAGCCGAACGCCAGCACGGCGTCATCGGGAATGGGGCCTTTCAGCAGGTCGCCGTCCGCGTCGAACGCGATCAGCTCGCCCGCGAAGTCGAGGCTCGTGACCTTGGCCACCGGCAGTGCGAAATGCAGTCCGGCGGAGCCCCGCAGCACGTTGGGGTGCCACGGGTCGACGTCGCCGGTGGAGATCACGCCACCCGCGTCGAGGCCGGCGGCCACCCGGATGGCGGCACCGAAGTTGCCGAGGTTGCGCGGGTTGTCGAGCAGAACGACCGGGGCGCCGCGGTCGAACGGCAGGTCCGGCCGCTCGGCGAACGCGGCCACGCCCGTCGGATGCGTGCGGCCCACACGGAGCTTGAAGTGGTTCTGGTCCACCTCGGTGGCGGCCGCGAACCGCTCGCGCAGATCAGGTGCGTGCGTCTCGGCGAGGCTGATCGCGGCGGCGAGGTCCGTCGTGATCAACGGGTGCACCGCGGCGCCGAAGCGCAGCGCGTGCTTAACAGCGTGAAAGCCTTCGAGCAGCACGGTGACCAGCATAGAAGCCGACCCACGAGATGATCACGATCGACCCCAGCACCAGCTGGACCAGCGTCGACGCGCTCTCCGGGTACCAGACGCCGTCGATGTAGTGGTCGATGAACCCGGCGCCCAGCGGCGGCATCCCCGCCTCCGCGCGGAAGAACTCCTCCGCGGTCGTGAGCGGGCACGTCACCGGCATCGACAAGCTGAGAATCGCCCACGCACCGATAGCCAGGTGCGGGTAGATCACGCCCCGCCACCGCCATGCGATGAACCCGCCCACGAGCAGGAACGCCAGCACGGCGAAGTGCAGCAGCATGACCGCCTCGGCGAAGAATCTGGCCATTCGCACCACCCCGTCCTCCAGACTAAGACGGGGTGGCTCGAAGCGCTCTCGATAAAACCTCAGGCGAGCCCGAGGTCGTTCAGGTCGAGCAGGTACCGGTACTGCAGACCCTCGGCCTCGATGGCCTCCTTGGCGCCCGTGCCGCGGTCGACGACCGTGGCGACACCGATGACGTCGGCGCCGTGCTCGCGCAGCGCGTTGACGGCCGTGAGCACCGAACCACCCGTGGTGGAGGTGTCCTCGACCGCGAGCACCCGCTGGCCGCGCACGTCGATGCCCTCGATCTGGCGCTGCATGCCGTGGGCCTTGTTCGCCTTGCGCACGACGAACGCGTCGAGCACGTCACCGTCGGCACCAGCTGAGTGCATCATCGCGTAGGCGACGGGGTCGGCGCCGAGCGTCAGGCCGCCGACCGCCACGAAGTCCCAGTCCGACGTGAGCTGCCGCAGCAGCTTGCCGATCAACGGGGCCGCCGCGTGGTGCAGCGTCGCCCGCCGCAGGTCGACGTAGTAGTCGGCTTCCTTGCCGCTGGAGAGGGTCACCTTGCCGTGCACCACGGCCAATTCGCTCACGAGACGAGCGAGTTCTGACTTCGCGTTCGCGTCCAAGACCACTTCAGTTCGCACGGGTCGTCAGCCTCGCACATACGCGCGTCCGACGCCTCGTACGCTGCGTCACCGCGTCCGCTCAGGTGCGGCCGCGCCCACCCGCGAACCTCGACGCCATCCGGCGCACCAACGGCCTCGGCAGCAGCCTCGTGATGGTCACGATCGCCTTGTACTGCAGGCCCGGGATCGACAGCGGCTTGCCGCGGCGCAGGTCGCGCAGGGCCTCGTGGACCAGCTTGTCGACGTCGACGTAGAGCCAGTTCGGCGTCTTCGACATGTCGATCTGCGCGCGCTTGTGGAACTCGGTCCGCACGAAGCCGGGTGCCAGCGCCATGATCCGCACGCCGGTGCCCTCGGCGGCGAGCGCCGTGCCCTCGGAGAACGCCGTCACCCACGCCTTGTCGGCGCTGTAGCTGGTGCCGCGGCCGGGCAGGAAGCTGGCGACGCTCGACACGTTGATCACGTCGCCCTTGCCGCGCGCGATCATGGCCGGGATCGCGGCCCGGCACAGGCGCAGCACGGTGGTGACGTTGACGTTCAGCTGGTTCTGCAGCTTCTCGACGTCCGTGGCGAAGAGCTCGCCGTTGTTCGCGAAGCCCGCGTTGTTGACCAGCAGGTCGACGGCGGACTCGGCCAGCCGCTGCTCGACCTTCAGACGGTCGTCGTGGTCGCTGAGGTCGGCCGGCAGGACGTCGACCTGGACGCCGTGGCGGTCGTGCAGCTGCTTCGCGAGCTCCTCCAGCGCGGGCGCTGTGCGCGCGACCAGCACGAGGTCGTAGCCCTCGGCCGCAAGCCTGCGGGCGAAGGCGGCCCCGATCCCGACGGTCGATCCGGTCACCAGTGCGGTTGGCATGCCAAGGCACGGTAGTCGGAAAGTCGCCGGGGTCGAAGGCCGCCGATGATCACACTTCGTGCTTCGCCGGGCGGCGGAGCACGAACAGGCGCAGCGCGAGGCCGGAAACGACCATCGCGACCCCGCCGAACAGCAACCACCCGACCGACGCACCGGTGTTGGCCAGCGTCACTACGGACGCCGTGCCGGCGACGGCAACAGGTGCAACTGCCTTTCCTCCGTACATCGTGGATCCCTTCCGGGGGTTCGGGGACACGACGGTCTTGCTGTCGTGAGTATCTGAATCAGGGCCCGATGTTTTACACGGAGCGAAGTGTGATGTAGCTCACAGCACTTTAGATGCGGTCTGGAATAGCGCTGGCTGGAGCAATACGACGGACGGTACACAAAACGGTTGATCACCCAACGTCACATGAACCAGGCGTGCGAGGGGCATGAAAAAGCCGCTGCCGGGTGTCCGGCAGCGGCTTCGGTGAACGTTTCGTCAGGGCTGCTTGCGACCGAACGACGGGCGGTAGACCTCGCCGCCCTCGTTCTCCTCGGCCACCGGCTCCTCGCGCTCGGACGGGTCCGGGTCGAACGGGTCGATGACGTCCGCGAGCTCACCGACGTCGCGCAGCAGCCGTTCGAGGCGCGCGGGCGACGAGTTCGGCGGCGCGGCGGCCAGCACCCAGTCGTTCTCCATCCAGACGACCGTGACGTCGCCCCCGATCTCCTCGGCGGCGTCGATCAGGTCCGGCGTGATGATCTTGCGAGCCGCCGGCACGTCCGTGACGAACGCGTACCGCGACCCGACCGGCCCGAGCATGTCGGGCATCGGCTTCTTGTCGTCGTCGCGCTGGAACGGGACCGTCGAGAGCCACAGCTCGATCACCACCGACAGCGCTCGGCGGCAGCGCACGCCGACCAGCACGGAGTTGACCTTGCCGCCTGTCTCGTGGTCGAGCACGTAGACCTGCCTGCGGCCGTCCGCGGTGAAGGTGGAGCCCGCGACGACGTCACGGGCGAGGCCCGTGCCGTAGTACGCGATGGCCCCGGCTTCCCACCGGGTCGGCAGCACGTGGTCTGTCTCCTCGAACTGCCAGCCACGCAGGGCAGCCCAACGGCGCCGTTCACGATTACGCGCGGTTCGTTGCGCCCGGTCGGTCGCGAGCAGGGCGAACCCCGCCACGCCCGCCACCGCGGCGACGGTGAACCAGACCCACGCCGGTATGCCCACAGCGAGAGCCTAGTGGGTCGGAGGCGAGGAACGAAGATCACTTCCGCGCGTCGTGACCAGGGCGTGCCTTTCCTCAGGTCAAGACGCCGCACGAGTGCGGTGCCGCAGCGCGTCCATCGCCGCCTGGCTCGCGGCGTCCGCTGCCCGGTAGACCACCAGCAGCTGGCCCGGGTCCTGCAGCGACGCGAGCGTCTCGAACCGCAGCGCGATCTCGCCCGCCTCCGGGTGCCGCATCACCTTGTCGCCGCGGGCGTTGAGTTTGACCTCCCGCTCGGCCCACAACCGCGCGAACTCCTCGTCCCGCGCGACGCACTCGGCGATGAGCCCCGCCAGCACCCGGTCCCGCGGATGCGCGGCCCACGCGGCGCGCAGGTGCGCCACCCCCTCGCGGACGACGCGGCCGCGGTCGGCGTAGAGCTCGCGGATCTCGGGGTGCAGCAGGCACAACCAGATCGCGTTGCGACGCGACGGCGGCAATGTAGCGAAGTCCAGCAGCACGGACGTCATCTCGGTGTTCCACGCGAGGACGTCGAAGCGGTGGTTCATCACCATCGCCGGCCGCGGTGACAGGTCGGACACCAGCTGCACCAACGACGGCGACGCCTCCGTGGCGGCTCCGGTGCCGGGACGGGGCCGCGCGAGGCCGGACAGGTAGGCGCGCTCGTCCGGGTCCAGCCGCAGCGCGCCGGCCAGCGCGTTCACCACGTCTTCCGACGGCCGCAGCCCACGGGCCTGTTCGAGCCGCACGACGTAGTCGACGCTGACCCCGGCCAGTTCGGCGACCTCCTCCCGGCGCAGTCCCGGAGTCCGCCGGCGACGCGACGGCAGGCCGAAGTCGCGCGGATCCAGCCGTTCACGCCGGCTCCTCAGGAACGCGGCCAGCTCGTGCGTCACGTCGGTGACCATGGCCGTTCCAACAGTCCGGGTAGGACCCGTGTTCCCAGGAAGTCCCTTCCCTTACCCACTTCTCCCGACGCGCACAGGCTGGTGCCACACCACCGACCAGGGGAGAGAACACGATGTCGCTCGACACCTACCGGCTGCTGGGCCGCTCCGGACTGCGGGTCTCCCCGCTGGCCCTGGGCACGGCGACCTTCGGCAACGAGTGGGGCTGGGGCTCCGAGCCGGACGACGCGCGCAGGTTGTTCGAGACCTACGTGGAGCGCGGCGGCAACTTCATCGACACCGCGGCCTCGTACGGAGGGTCCGAGGAGATGCTGGGCGAACTCACCCGCGACCGGCGCGAAGGCCTGGTCCTGGCGACGAAGTACTCGACCCTGCGCACCCCCGGCGACCCGAACTCCGGCGGCGCCCACCGCAAGAACCTCTTCGCGTCCGTCGAGACCAGCCTGCGCCGCCTGGGCACCGACCGCCTGGACCTGCTGTACGTGCACGTGTGGGACGCCGCGACGCCGTTCGACGAGGTCCTGCGCGGCCTCGACGACCTGGTGCGGCAGGGCAAGGTCCTGCACGTCGGCATGTCCAACGCCCCGGCCTGGGAGATCTCCCGCATGCAGGCGGTCGCCGACCTCCGGGGCTGGTCACCGCTGGCCGCGCTGCAGATCGAGTACAGCCTGATCAACCGAGCCGGCGAACGCGACCTGATCCCGATGGCGCGGGCGCTGGGACTGGGCGTGTCCCCGTACTCGCCGCTGGGCGGCGGGGTGTTGTCCGGCAAGTACTCCCGCGCCGACCTGACCCCGGCGGGCACCGACCGCAGGAGCTTCAACGCGGGCCTGGGCATGGTCACCGAACGCACGCTGTCCATCGCCGACGTGGTGCGGGAGATCGCTATCGAGGTGGAGCGCACGCCCGCTCAGGTCGCGCTGGCCTGGAACCTGCGGCAGCCCGGCGTGACGGCACCCGTCGTCGGTGCCCGCACGCCGGAGCAGTTGCTGGGGAACCTGGAGGCGTTGGAGGTCGGCCTGACCGAAGGCCAGCTCGCGCGGCTCGACGAGGTGAGCGCGATCGAGCTCGGCTACCCGCACGACCTGCTGGCGGGCGAGCACATCCGGGCGGTGACGTCGGGAGACCTGAAGATCGAGAGCCGCTGACACGACAGCGGCCCTGCCGTTTCGGGCAGGGCCGCTGGGGAACTCGGGCTCAGGCCGTGCGGCCCACGATCAGGCCGGAGTTGTCGTCCAGCACGTCGACCCGCACCGTGTCGCCGTCCCGCACCTCGCCGGCCAGCAGCTCCTTCGCCAGCTGGTCACCGATCGCCGACTGCACGAGCCGCCGCAGCGGCCGGGCCCCGTAGATCGGGTCGAAGCCGTTCAGCGCCAGCCAGTCACGGGCCGACGGGGTGACCTCCAGCGTCAGCCTGCGGGCCGCGAGACGGTCCGCCAGGCGGGCGATCTGGATGTCCACGATGGACGTCAGCTCCTCGGTGGCGAGCGCGTGGAACACCACGACGTCGTCCAGCCGGTTCAGGAACTCCGGCTTGAAGTGCCGCTGGACGACGGCCATCACCGCGTCGCGGCGCTCCAGGTCGGTGAGCGACGGGTTCACGATGGTCTGCGAACCCAGGTTCGACGTCAGCACCAGGATCGTGTTGCGGAAGTCGACCGTGCGGCCCTGGCCGTCGGTCAGGCGACCGTCGTCGAGGACCTGCAGCAGCACGTCGAACACGTCCGGGTGCGCCTTCTCGACCTCGTCCAGCAGCACGACCGAGTACGGGCGGCGGCGGACGGACTCGGTGAGCTGGCCGCCCTGGTCGTAGCCGACGTAGCCGGGAGGCGCGCCGACGAGACGGGCCACCGAGTGCTTCTCGGAGTACTCGCTCATGTCGATGCGGATCATCGCCCGCTCGTCATCGAACAGGAACGCGGCCAGCGCCTTCGCGAGCTCGGTCTTGCCGACGCCGGTGGGGCCGAGGAACAGGAACGAGCCCGTCGGGCGGTCCGGGTCGGCGACTCCGGCGCGCGTCCTGCGCACCGCGTCCGACACGACGCGCACCGCCTCGGCCTGGCCGACGACCCGGCGGGCCAGTTCGTCCTCCATCCGCAGCAGCTTGGCGGTCTCGCCCTCCAGCAGCCTTCCGGCCGGGATGCCGGTCCACGCCGACACCACGTCCGCGACGTCGTCGGGGCCGACCTCCTCCTTGAGCATCGCGGCGTCCTGTGTGGACTCCGCGGCGACCGCGAGCTCCTTCTCCAGCTCGGGAATCCGGCCGTAGCGCAGTTCGGCGGCACGACCGAGGTCGCCGTCGCGCTCGGCCCGTTCGGACTCGCCGCGCAACGACTCCAGCTGCTCCTTCAGGCCGCGCACGCGGTCGATGGAGCCCTTCTCGTTCTGCCACCGGGCCGTCAGCGCGGAGAGCTCCTCGCGCTTCTCCGCGAGCTCGGCGCGCAGGGCGTGCAGCCGTTCGACCGACGCCGCGTCGGACTCCTTGGCGAGCGCCATCTCCTCGATCTCGAGACGCCGCACGGCACGTTCGACGGTGTCGATCTCGACGGGCCGCGAGTCGATCTCCATGCGCAGCCGGGACGCGGCCTCGTCGACGAGGTCGATGGCCTTGTCCGGCAGGAAGCGCGCGGTGATGTAGCGGTCCGAAAGCGTTGATGCGGCGACAAGAGCGGCGTCCGTGATGCGCACGCCGTGGTGCACCTCGTAACGCTCCTTGAGCCCGCGCAGGATGCCGACCGTGTCCTCCACCGACGGTTCGCCGACCAGCACCTGCTGGAAGCGGCGTTCCAGGGCGGCGTCCTTCTCGATGTGCTCGCGGTACTCGTCCAGGGTCGTGGCACCGACCATGCGCAGCTCACCGCGGGCCAGCATCGGCTTGATCATGTTGCCGGCGTCCATCGCCGACTCACCGGTCGCGCCGGCGCCGACGATCGTGTGCAGCTCGTCGATGAACGTGATGACCTGCCCGGCCGAGTCGGTGATCTCCTTGAGCACGGCCTTGAGCCGTTCCTCGAACTCACCGCGGTACTTCGCCCCGGCGACCATCGAGCCGAGGTCGAGGGACACGACCTTCTTGCCGCGCAACGACTCCGGCACGTCACCGGCCACGACGCGCTGCGCCAGGCCCTCGACGATCGCCGTCTTGCCGACACCGGGCTCGCCGATCAGCACGGGGTTGTTCTTGGTGCGCCGCGACAGCACCTGCACGACCCTGCGGATCTCGGCGTCACGGCCGATCACGGGGTCGAGCTCGCCCTTGCGCGCACGTTCGGTCAGGTCGACGCCGTACTTCTCCAGCGCCTTGTAGGTGCCCTCGGGATCGGCCGACGTCACCCGAGCGGACCCGCGCACCTTGGCGAAGGCCTCGGTCAGCGCGTCCGGCGTGGCACCGTGGCGCCGCAGCAGGTCGGCCACCGGGCCGCCGTACTGCGCGAGCCCGACGAGCAGGTGCTCGGTCGACACGTACTCGTCACCCATCTCGGTGGCGAGCTCCTGCGCCTTGTTGATCACCCGCACGGCGTCGCGCGAGAACTGCGGAGCGGACACGGTGGAACCGGAAGCGCTGGGCAGCGAACGGGAGAGCTGTTCGAGCTCCTTGCGCACCTGTGCCGGGTCGGCCCCCACGGCCGACAGCAACGGCGAGGTCAACCCGTCCGTCTGCGCCAGCAGTGCACTGAGCAGGTGCACGGAACCCACGTCCGGGTTCCCGTTCAGCGTCGCGGCCTGCACCGCCGCGGAAACGGCCTGCTGCGTCTTGGTCGTCGGGTTGAAAGCGTCCATTCCTCCACCTCGTGGTCAGCCTCCAGCATGGAGCATCATCCCGCACAACGTCAGAAAAGTTGAGTGTGTTCCGCTCAACCTTGAAATCGCTCCAGATCACACGCCGACTAGGCGATGATCACGCTCATGACGTCCATCATCCACAGCATCACCATCGACGCGCGGGACTCCTACGAGATCGCCTCCTGGTGGAGCAAGGTCCTCGACCTGCCGATCCACCCCGACGACAACCCGGGCGACCCCGAGTCGATGATCGAACTGCCGAACGGCATCCGCTACCTGTTCATCAACGTGCCCGAGAACAAGGAGCTCAAGAACCGCCTGCACCTGGACCTGCAGCCGGTCACCCTCACCCGCGACGAGGAGGTGGAGCGCCTCGTCGGCATCGGCGCGACGGTCTTCGACGATCAGCGCAGGCCGGACGGCACCGGCTGGGTCACGATGCGCGACCCCGAGGGCAACGAGTTCTGCGTGGAACGCAGCGCAGCCGAACGCGCCGCGACTTCCTGATCGCTGTCACTCGAAAGCACCAACAGCTTGTCCACAGCAGGGCCTGACTTGTCCACAATCCGCAGGTCAGTATCCACAGGTGAATCAAGCTCAGTCGCGACCGTCTGTGCACCAGAACCCGTTGGGGTGACAATTTCGTCGTCCACCGAGTCCCGCAGCGGCTGCTCCTTGATCAGCAACACCGCGATGACCGTGAACACGGCGAGACCAGCGGCGATGAGGAACAGCTCACCCATCGCGTCGCCGTAGGAGTCCCGCACCACTGGGGAGAGGGAACCGGGGTCGAGCGTCTTCGTGCTCACCGAGGCGGCGAGCACAGCCCCGAGCACCGAGACGCCGGCCGTCCCTCCAAGCGACCGCAGGAATGTGGCCGTGGAACTGGCCGCTCCGAGATCGGCCATCCCCACGCCGTTCTGCACGGCGAGCACCAGGTTCTGCATGGTCAGCCCCACACCGACGCCGACCAGCGCCAGGTAGGCCCCCATCAGCACCAGGTTCGTCCGGTGATCGATCGTCCCCAGCAGGGCCAAGCCCAGGACCAGCGAGAACGACCCCCACACGAGGTAGCTCTTCCACTTCCCGCTCTTGGCGATCAACTGTCCGCTCACGGTCGACGAGATGCTCAGCCCGAGCACCAGCGGCACCGTCAGCAGCCCGGCCTTGGTGGGCGAGAACCCGCGAGCGATCTGGAAGTACTGCCCCATGAACACCGAGGCCCCGAACATCGCCGTACCGACCGCGACACCACCGAGCATCGCCAGGACCACGGTCCGGTTCTTGAACAGGTGCAGCGGGATGACCGGAGCGGAAGCCCGCCGCTCCACGAAGTAGGCACCGAGCAGCGCCACCAGGGCACCGCCGACGAACAGCGCGCTCTCCCGGCTGACCCAGGCGAAGTCCTTGCCCGCGAACGACACCCACATCAGCACCAGGCTCACGCCACCGGTGATCAGCGTGGCGCCGAGGTAGTCGATCTTCACGTGCTGCTTCTTGACCGGCAGGTGCAGCGTCTTGTGCAACACGGCCAACGCCACCAGCGCCAACGGCACGCAGACGAAAAAGCACCACCGCCACCCGGGCCAGTCGACGAGGAACCCGCCGACCAGCGGCCCGCCCACGGTCCCGGCGGAGATCACCATCCCGGTGTACCCGCTGTACCGCCCACGCTCTCGCGGACTCAACAGCGCCCCGACGACGACCTGCCCCAGAGCCTGCACACCACCCATCCCGAGCCCCTGCACGACCCGGAACGAGATGAGCTGCTCCATGTTCGAGCTGAACCCGGACAGCACGGACCCGACGACGAACAGCACGATCGCCGCCTGCAGCAGCTTCTTCTTGTCGAAGAGATCAGCGAGCTTGCCCCACAACGGCGTGCTGGCCGTGGACGCCAGCAACATGGCCGTGATCACCCACGTGTACTGCGTCTGCGTGCCTTTGAGATCAGCCAGGATCGTCGGGAGAGCGTTCGAGACGATGGTGGAGCTGAGGATCGCAACGAGCAACGCCACCCAGATACCGGACAGCGCTTCGAGGATCTCCCGATGAGACGAGGGCCGAGTCAAACCGGCACACCTCCAGCAATTAGTTGATGTCATACAACTATATCTGGAGATACTTAGCAAGGCCAACTAATTCGGTGGCTGATGGGTCACACCCGGACAGGGTCGCCCAGCACGCTCGAGCCCAGATCGCACGCGACGCCGGGGGGGGAAAGCCTGGAGGGGGTGCCGAGCGGACACGGTTTCGTCCGCCTGACACCCCCTCCATGGCCTGGGAGCAGAGCCCCCGGGGGAAGCGCTCAACGCAAGGTGGCCGCCCTCGCTGTGGCCCACGCAAAGGTCGCCCCACGCCAGGTCAGCCCCATGCGGACGTCACCCCTCAAGCATCAACCTGAGCATCCTTGCGAGCCTTGACCTCGAAGAAGTCCCCACCCTTCCTCCGAACGTCATCCGTCCCCCAGTCGCGGATCCGGTCCACGGGAACCATCCGGGGGATGTGCTTGCGACAGTGGATGTAAGCCTCCTCGACGGACACCACCACCCACCGCTCGATCCTCCGGTCCTCGGCGGCGAACTCGGCGAACTCCTCGACAGGCGCGATCCGGGCGGCCCCGTTCACGTGCAGCCCGATCAGGTCCTCCGTGAAGTCCAGCATCAGCATCCCGATGTGCGGGTTCTCCATGATGTTCCCGAGAGACGCCATGACCCCGTTACCCCGGTACTCGGGGTACACCAACGTCCGGGAGTCGATCACCCGCAGGAACCCGGCGGACCCCGCACGCAGCGAGGAGTCGCACTCCCCGTCCGCATCGGCGGTCGAGATGAACGCCATCTCCATCCGGCCGACGAACGCGGCCATCACGGGGTTGAGGTGATCGAGAACCTGATCCGAGTAGAAGCGCGTAGCGCGATCGGTCGTCTCCAGGGCACATTGGAGGAAGTGCTCACCGCGTGAGCCAGGTTGCTCAACACGGTCGGGTGAGGTGGTTTCAGTCAGCTCAGGCAGGGACACGCGCCCAACCCAAGCACGCAAGCACGCAACCCGGTACAGACGGACCCTCACATTCACACTGTTGCGGTAACAACTACTCACATACAGTGACCATGCTTCGCTCAAAGGTGGCATCAAGGAGTCAAACAGCCCGATCAGGGGTTACTGTCCACCCTGTCGGGGGACGGATGCTTGACGAGGACGAACGGTGCCTTGCCGGCGCCACTGAGAACGACGATGAAGAACGTGGAGACTGCGCGCGGACCATGACTGCGAACGCTGTGCTGAGCCCCATCCCTACCCCGCCCCACCGAGAGCCCCCGCCTGGTGTCACCGCGATGGTGCGGATGATCCGGGAGAGCTTCGCGGTGGTGGAGCCGCATTCCGAAGAAGTGGCGAAGTTCTTCTACGGAATGCTCTTCTCGCTCTCGCCTGCCACACGCGAGATGTTCCCCGCGAACATGGAGGTGCAACGCAGCCGTCTGCTGCGCGCCCTCGTGCACGTGGTGCAGATGGTCGACCGCCCGGACGACCTCATCCCCTTCCTGCGTCAGCTGGGCCGTGACCACCGGAAGTTCGGTGTCATCAACGTCCACTACGAGGCGGTCGGGACCGCACTGCTGTCCGCGGTGAAGAAGTTCTCCGGCGCCGCCTGGACGCCCAAGGTCGAGATGGCGTGGGCCGAGGCCTACACCCTCATGGCCAGGGCGATGCAGGAGGCGGCCGACGCCGACAACGGGCCCGCCTACTGGCACGCGACGGTGCTGGAGCACCAGCGCGTCTCGTGGGACCTCGCCGTCGTGCGCCTGCAGCCGGACCACCCGGTGAGCTACAAGGCCGGTCAGTACGTCAGCGTGGAGACCCCGCAGCGCAAGCGCCTGTGGCGGTACTACTCGCCGGCGAACGCACCGCGCGAGGACGGCGTCATCGAGTTCCACATCCGGTCCGTCGACGGCGGCTGGGTGTCCCGCTCGGTGGTCGGCCACACGCAGGCCGGTGACACGTGGCGCATCGGACCGCCCATGGGACGTCTGTCGGTCGACCGCACGACCGGCACGGACATCCTGATGGTGGCCGGTGGCACGGGTGTCGCGCCGATGCACGCGATCATCGACGAGATGTCGCAGTACGGCGAGAACCCCCGCGTGCACCTGTTCTACGGCGGCCGCACCCGCGAGGACCTCTACGACCTCGACAACCTGCAGCGCATCGCGACCACGAACCCGTGGCTCACGGTCGTGCCGGTGCTGGAGTCGGACCCCGGCGTCCGAGGTGTCGAGCAGGGCAGCCTCGCCGACGTGGTCACCCGCTACGGCGCGTGGGAGGACCGGGACGTCCTGGTCTGCGGCAGCCCGGCCATGATCAGGTCGACGGTGTCCCGGATGCTCGTCGCCGGAACCCCGCTCGACAGGATCAAGTACGACCCGTTCACGCTGGACTAAGCTCGGCACGTCGAAAGCGACTGGCGTGCCGAGGGTGGAACTGACCACCGGGAAGCGACTGCCGCGAGCACCGAACGCCTGGGTGCCCGGCACGGAGTGATGCCGTGCTGCGCGAAGTCGATCCCGAGATCGCCACCCTGATCCAGGCCGAGGAACATCGTCAGGCCAGCAAGCTGCGCATGATCGCGTCGGAGAACGACGTGTCGGCCGCCGTGCTCGAGGCAACGGGCTCGGCGCTGACGAACAAGTACTCCGAGGGCTATCCCGGCAAGCGGTACTACGAGGGCCAGCAGGTCATCGACCAGGTCGAACTGCTGGCGCAGGACCGGGCGAAGGCGCTCTTCGGCGTCGACCACGCGAACGTCCAGCCGTACTCGGGTTCTCCCGCGAACCTCGCCGTGTACCTGGCGTTCCTGAAGCCGGGCGACACCGTGATGGGCATGTCCCTGCCGATGGGCGGGCACCTCACGCACGGCTGGAGCGTCTCGGCCACGGGGAAGTGGTTCCGCAGCGTCCAGTACGAGGTCCGCAAGGACACCGGCCGCGTCGACCTGGACGAGGTCCGCTCACAGGCCCTCGCCGAACGCCCGAAGGTGATCTTCTGCGGCGGCACGGCGATCCCGCGCACGATCGACTTCCCGGCGTTCGCCGAGATCGCTCAGGAGGTCGGCGCGCTGCTGGTCGCCGACATCGCGCACATCGCCGGCCTGGTCGCCGGTGGCTCGCACCCGTCGCCGGTCGGGCACGCGCCGGTCATCACCACGACCACGCACAAGACGCTCAGGGGCCCGCGCGGCGCCATGATCCTCACCGACGCCGAGCACGCCAGGGCGATCGACCGCGCGGTCTTCCCCGGCCTGCAGGGCGGTCCGCACAACCACACCACGGCCGCCATCGCCGTCGCGCTGAAGGAAGCCGCGCAGCCGGAGTTCCGCGAGTACGCGCACATGATCGTGCGCAACGCCCAGGCGCTCGCGGAGGCGTTGCTGGAGCGCGGGTTCGACCTGGTCTCCGGCGGCACCGACAACCACCTGATCCTGATCGACCTGACGTCCAAGCTGATCGCGGGCAAGCCGGCCGCGCAGGCGCTGGACCGCGCGGGCATCGAGCTGAACTACAACGCGGTCCCGTTCGACACCCGCAAGCCGTTCGACCCGTCCGGCATCCGCCTCGGCACGCCCGGCGTCACGACGCGCGGCCTGAAGCCCGAGCAGATGCCGTTGATCGCGGACTGGATGGACCGCGCGATCGCCGCCCACGACAACGAGCAGGCGCTGGACCGCATCGCCGCCGAGGTCGGGGAGCTACTCGGCTCCCTCTAGTGGTGTGGCTCGGAACGTTGCCGGGGGAATTCGCGGTCAGACGGGTGCATCGTGGTGTCGCCCCCACGGCCTCGTACTGGTTGTACGGGGGCGTGGGGGCGGCGCCGCGAGGTGCCTGCTGAGCGTGGATCACCTCGCCGACGTTCCGAGTCACACCACTAGCCTCCCGACGGCTTCACGCACCTCGCCGAGGGTCCGGCGGGCGACTTCCGCGAAGTCCCCGCCGGCCTCCAGCCAGCGCTCGTAGCCGCGGTCGAACGCCAGCACGCCGAGCTCGGCGGCCACGGCGGCCTCCAGCTCCGGCACCCCGCGCTGCCTCAGCGCGTCCGTCATCGCGATGGCGAACCCGACCATCTTCAGCGCGGCCCGCTCGCGCAGCTCGTCGTTGCCCGCGATCACCAGCAACCGCTGCGGCCCGTGCGCCCGCCGCTCGTCGGTGAACGTCACCGCCGTCGCCACCAGCGCCGCCTCGACCACGTCGAGCGGCCCGGTCTGTGCCGGCGCCTCGGCGATCGCCGACGTCATCAGCTCGGCCAGCACGTCCTGGCCGCCGAACAGCACCTCGCGCTTGTCCCGGAAGTGCCGGAAGAACGTGCTCTTCGTGAGGCCGGCACGTTCGGCGATCTGCGCGACCGCGGTGTTCTCGTACCCCTGCTCGCTGAACAGGTCGAGTGCGGCGCGCACCAACCGCTCCCGCGCGTCCGGCTCCCATCGACCCATACGTCACATCCTAAGTGATGCGACTTGGTCCCATCACTCTGCTACGGTTGATGAGACCAAGTCCCATCACTTTCCAAGGATGTGTCATGAAGGTCTTCGTCACAGGTGCCAGCGGCCACGTCGGCTCGGCGTTGGTTCCCGAACTGCTCACCGCGGGCCACCAGGTCGTCGGCCTGGCCCGCTCGGACGCGTCCGCCGCCAAGCTCGAGGCCCAGGGCGCCACCGTCCAGCGCGGCGATCTCGACGACCTCGACGGCCTGCGCAAGGGCGCGGCCGAGGCGGACGCCGTGATCCACCTGGCGTTCAAGCACGAGGAGATGTACGCGGGCGACTACCAGGGCGCCTCGGACGCCGACCTCGCGGTGGTCCGCGCGTTCCTCGACGAGCTGGCCGGCACCGGCAAGGCGCTGATCGGCACCGGCGGCACGCTGTCGTACTCGGGCCTCGGCCGCACGGCCACCGAGGAGGAGCGGATCTCCAGCGAGGGCCCGCGCGGCGCCGCCCGCAACGCGATCATCGACGCCGCGGACGTCCGCGGCTCGGTCGTGGTGCTGCCGCCGACCGTCCACAGTGAACTGGACACGGCAGGCTTCATCCCGATCCTGATCAGGACCGCCCGTGCCACGGGCATTTCCGGCTATCCGGGCGACGGCTCCAACCGCTGGTCCGCCGGCCACACGCTGGACGCGGCACGGCTCTACCGGCTGGCAGCGGAGAAGGCTCCGGCGGGTTCGGTGCTGCACGCGGTCGGCGAGGAGGCCATCACGATGCGGGAGATCGCCGAGGCCATCGGCCGGAAGCTGGACGTGCCCGTCGAGGCCATCCCGGCGGAGCGGGCGCAGGAGCACTTCGGCGCGCTCGCGTTCATGGTCTCGCGGGACGCACCGACGTCCGCTGAGCGCACGAAGTCGTTGCTGGGCTGGGAACCGAAGGAGCCCGGGCTGCTGGAGGACCTGGAGAGCGGGTTCTACTTCGAGGAGAGCTGAGCCTCGAGCTCACGGTGCGCCTCGGACACCGCACCAGTGGGATCGGGTCCGGTCAACGCGGCTTCCTCCAGCGCGGCAAGGACTTCCGGCGAGCGCGACCACGCGGTGAGCGGACCGGCGTCCGGCCCCTCGCGCACCAGTCCCGCCAACGCGGCAGGGGTGCCGAGGAAGTAGTCGCGCAGGGCCGCCTGCTCGCGCTGGTCGCTCTTCGCGTAGACCTCGGACGCCAGCCGCAGCCAGTAGAAGTCCGCCTCGATCTCGCCGAGCGCGATCAGCTCCAGCACGCGCGGGAGCAGGTAACGCACGAAGTTCTCGTCGCCGATCGTCCCGGACTTGAGCCAGAACTTCTCGATCTGCAAGGAAGTCAACTCCCGCAAGGGAACCGTCGTGAACGGCGCGATGGATGCCGCGTCCACGCAGTGGTCGCAGAACTCGACCACTCGCGGGCGCGGCATCGCGAAGACTTCGTGCAGTCGCTCGATCATTTGCGGGGCTTCGGTTTCCAGACGACGAGGGCGGTCTCCTGCCGGATCGGGACCAGGTCCCGCCGGTAGGAGGCGTGCACCGCGGCGGCCGTGGAGTCGGCCATCGCCAACGCCTGCGCGAGCTCCTGCTGGAGCTCTACGACTCGCGACTGCAGCGCGTCGACCTGGTTCTCCAGGTCGATGATCCGCTTGATGCCGGCGAGGTTCACGCCCTCGTCCTGCGACAGGCGCTGGACCTCGCGCAGCAGCACGATGTCCCGCATGGAGTAACGGCGGCCGCCACCGTTCGTGCGGCCCGGCGAGACCAGGCCCAGCCGGTCGTAGGACCGCAGGGTCTGGGCGTGCAGGCCCGACAGCTGGGCCGCCACCGAGATCACGAAGAACGGCGTGTCTTCATCAGTTCCTGGGGGGAACGGAAAACCCACCGAACTCACCGCCCTTCAAGCAGCGCGTTCAGGTCACCGCGCGGGTCATGATCGGTCGTCACGTCTGCGTACGCCTCGAGCGCCTTGCGGGCGTCGGAGGACAGGTTGTTCGGCACGGCGACCTCCAGGGTGATCAGGAGATCCCCCGCGGTCCCGTCCCGCTTCGTGATCCCCTTGCCCCGCGCCCGCAGCACGCGCCCCGAAGCCGTACCGGCAGGCACCTTCAAGGAGACCTTGCCGTCCAGCGTGGGCACGGTCAACGTGGTTCCGAGCGCGAGCTCGGAGAACGTCATCGGCGCCGTCAGCGTCAGGTCGTTGCCCTGACGGCCGAACACGCTGTGCGGGTTGACGTGCACGCGCACGAACAGGTCGCCGCTCGGGCCACCGTTGCGCCCCGGTTCGCCTTGTCCCGCAAGGCGGATCCGCTGGCCGTCGTCGACCCCCGAGGGGATCCGGACGGTCAGCGTGCGGGTGCGGGTGCTGACACCGTCGCCACCGCACTCGGGGCACGGGTCGTCGATGATCCGGCCGGTGCCGCGGCAGTCGCGGCACGGCTCGCTGAACGCGAACGCGCCCTGCGACCGCGTGACGAGGCCGGAACCCGAACAGGTCGCGCAGGTGTGCGGCGTGGTGCCCGGCTTGGCACCGGAACCGTTGCAGGTCGTGCAGGCGGCGGGGGACGACAGGCGCAACGGCACCGTCGCTCCCTTGACCGCCTCGGTGAAGTCGATGCGGACGTCGGTCTCGACGTCCTCACCACGACGCGGACGCGTGGCGGACCCCGGTGCCGTGCCGCCGCCGCGCCGGTTGAACAGGCCGCCGAGCAGGTCGCCCAGGCCGCCGCCACCGGTGCCCTGCGCGGCACGGCCGAACAGGTCGTTGACGTCGAACCCGCCGGAGCCGAAGCCGCCGGAGCCCGGGAAGCCGCCGCCGCCCGCGAACAGGCGGCGGGCCTCGTCGTACTGCTTGCGCTTGGCCGGGTCCGACAGCACGCCGTAGGCCTCGGAGACCGCCTTGAAACGGGCCTCGGCCTTGGCGTCACCGGGGTTCGCGTCGGGGTGCAGCTCGCGGGCGAGCTTGCGGTACGACTTCTTGATCTCGTCCGCGGATGCCTCGGAGGAGACGCCCAGCTCGCGGTAGAAGTCCTTCTCGATCCAGTCCCTCTGACTCACCGGACGGCTCCTCCTTCCCCTAGAGGAATAGAAATCAGGCTTCTTCGGACGGCGCTGCGGCGGCGGGCTCGTGGTCGGTCACCGCGACGAGCGCGGGCCGGACGAGCTTGTCGCCGAACGTGTAGCCACGGCGCAGGACCGCGGTGACGGTCGGACCTTCGACGTCCGGGGACGTGCTGTGCTGCACGGCCTCGTGCACCGACGGGTCGAACGCCTCGCCGTCGTGCGCGAACGGCTCCAGGCCCGTCTTCTGCAGCGTGGACACGAGCTTGTCCGCGACCGCCTTGAAGGCACCGGTCAGGTCGCCGTGCGCGGCGGCCCGCTCGATGTCGTCGAGCACCGACAGCAGTTCGGAGGCGACGGACGCCTTCGCGTTGTTGATCACCGCTTCCCGGTCGCGTTCCACCCGCTTGCGGTAGTTCGCGTACTCGGCGGTGAGCCGCTGCAGGTCCGCGGTGCGCTCGTCGAGCTGGGTCTTCAGCTCGGCGGCGACCTCGTCCACGACCTCGGCGACCAGGGGTTCGGCCGGAGCAGCACCTTCCTCGTCGGCAGCGTGGGCCGGCGCCCGGACCTCACCCGTTTCGGGGTCGATCCGGCGCCGGTCGTTCACGACTACCTGAGGCTGCTCCTCGTCAGGGGCGGCGTGCCTCGGTTCGGTCACTTCTTCTCGTCCTCGTCCACGATCTCGGCGTCGACGACGTCGTCGTCCTTCTTCGCACCGGCGCTGGCGCCCGCACCAGCGGCACCCGGCGCGTCAGCACCAGGGGCCTCGGCACCGGGGGCACCCGGAGCGTTGGCGTAGATCGCCTGGCCGATGGCCTGGGACTCCGTCGCGAGCTTCTCGACGGCCGTCTTGATGGCGGCGATGTCGGTGCCCTTGAGCGCCTCGTTCGCCTCGGCGATCGCGGCGTTGACCTTGTCCTTGATCTCGGCCGGGAGCTTGTCGTCGTTCTCCTTGACGACCTTCTCCGTCTGGTAGACGAGCGTCTCGGCCTGGTTGCGGACCTCGGCCTCCTCGCGGCGGCGCTTGTCCTCCTCCGCGTGGGCCTCGGCGTCCTTCACCATGCGGTCGATGTCGTCCTTCGGCAGCGCGGAGCCACCGGTGATCGTCATCGACTGCTCCTTGCCGGTGCCCAGGTCCTTCGCCGACACGTGGACGATGCCGTTCGCGTCGATGTCGAAGGTGACCTCGATCTGCGGCACGCCACGGGGGGCGGGCGGCAGGCCGGTCAGCTCGAACATGCCGAGCTTCTTGTTGTGCGCCGCGATCTCGCGCTCGCCCTGGAAGACCTGGATCTGCACGGACGGCTGGCTGTCGTCGGCCGTCGTGAAGGTCTCGGAGCGCTTCGTCGGGATCGTGGTGTTGCGCTCGATCAGCTTGGTCATGATGCCGCCCTTGGTCTCGATACCCAGGGACAGCGGGGTGACGTCGAGCAGCAGGACGTCCTTGACCTCACCCTTGAGGACACCGGCCTGCAGGGCGGCGCCGACGGCGACGACCTCGTCCGGGTTCACGCCCTTGTTGGGCTCGCGGCCGCCGGTCAGCTCCTTGACGAGCTCCGCGACGGCGGGCATGCGGGTCGAGCCACCGACGAGCACGACGTGGTCGATGTCGCCGACGGAGACACCGGCGTCCTTGATCACGTTGTTGAACGGCGCGCGAGTGCGCTCGAGCAGGTCGTTCGTGATGCGCTGGAACTCGGCGCGGGACAGCGTCTCGTCGAGGAACAGCGGGTTCTTGTCACCGTCGACGGTGATGTACGGCAGGTTGATCGAGGCGTTGCTGGAGCTGGACAGCTCGATCTTGGCCTTCTCGGCAGCCTCGCGGATGCGCTGGAGGGCCATCTTGTCCTTGGTCAGGTCGATGCCGTTCGCCTGCTTGAAGCGCTCGACCAGCCAGTCGACGACGCGCTGGTCCCAGTCGTCGCCACCGAGGTGGTTGTCACCGGAGGTCGCACGGACCTCGACCACGCCGTCGCCGAGCTCGAGCAGCGAGACGTCGAACGTGCCGCCACCGAGGTCGAAGACCAGGATGGTCTGCTCCTTCTCGCCCTTGTCGAGGCCGTAGGCCAGAGCGGCCGACGTCGGCTCGTTGACGATGCGGAGCACGTTGAGACCCGCGATCTGGCCGGCCTCCTTGGTGGCCTGGCGCTGCGCGTCCTCGAAGTAGGCGGGGACGGTGATGACCGCGTCGGTGATCTCTTCGCCCAGGTACGCCTCGGCGTCGCGCTTGAGCTTCATCAGCACGCGCGCGCTGATCTCCTGCGAGGTGTACTTCTTGCCGTCGATCTCGTCGGTCTGCCAGGTCGTGCCGACGTGGCGCTTGACCGAGCGGATGGTGCGGTCGACGTTGGTGACGGCCTGGTTCTTCGCGGGCTGGCCCACGAGGACCTCGCCGTTCTTGGCGAAAGCGACGATGGACGGGGTCGTCCTGGAGCCCTCCGAGTTGGCGATGACCGTCGGCTCACCGCCTTCGAGGACTGCGACGACCGAGTTGGTCGTCCCGAGGTCGATGCCGACTGCACGCGCCATTGGAGTTCCTTCCGCTAGTACTTGTTGAGCGTTGCTGGCTCAAGTTTGCCATCCGCTCAACGTTGAGCCTACCCGACTCAAGCTTTCTGACTGGACCAACGGACGGGAAGGTCTGCTTGTTCCCTCACAACGCGACGAGGGCCACCCCTTGTGGAGTGGCCCTCGACACATCCCCCTGCCTCAGATGCCGATCACGCGGATGTCCCCCGACCCGGTGACCAGATTGAGCTCGTTCTTCCCCGCGGGGTCGGTCGGCACGTTGATGATGCGGTTGCCGCTGCCCGTCCGGCCGGCGACCTTGAACGGGCCTCCCGGGATCCGGAGGGTGACGTCGCCGGACCCCGAGTTCGCCCGCACCGACCGCTCCGAGAGCAACGTCAGGGAGACGTTGCCGGACGACGCGTCGGCCGTGAGGTCGTTGTCGATCCCGGTGCCGATGATGTCTCCGGAGTGGGTGACGAGGATCGACTTGCCCTTGACCATGTCGACCACGACGTTGCCGGAGCCGAGCTCCACCATCAGGCTGCCGTCGACCCTGCCCGCCACGAACTCGCCCGACCCGGCGGTGGCACGGACGTCCCCCTTGATGTCCCTGACCTTGATGTCACCGGACCCGGTCCGGTAGTCGACCGCGGCGAGCCCCTCGAAGAGGGCGTCCCCCGACCCCGTCTCGCCCTGCACCGTGATCTTCGGATCCCCGACCAGGACCTCGTAGTTGATGTCGCAGTCGTCGCCGCACCCGTCCAGCACCAGCGCGTCCCCCTCGACGCGGTGCGAGACGCCCGACGGCTTGTTGTTCTTCGTGTGCTCCACCCTGCGGTGGATCTTCGTCTCGGCCAGCCCCTCCTGGTACCGGATCGTCACGTCCCCCGAGTGGTTGTCGCGGTCCCCACCGCGCACCTTCACCGACTTGAACGTCTCCGAGACCACGTGGTCGTCGGCGAACTCGTACTTCATGATGCGGATGCCCCCACAGGCGGTCGACACTGTGAGCACCGCCCCCGCCATCAACGCCACCAGCGCCGTCCTCATCATGAGCACAAAACTAGAGGCGGCGACGCCCGGCTACACGGCTGCAAGCCCCCGAAGGCGGGGTGGGGCTGTCCCTACCCAGCCGTCAGACCAGGTCCTCGAGCACGGCACGCAACGCCGGCGCGGTCCGTGCCGGGTCGTTCAGGAAGCGCGTGGACGCCAGCACGTGCGCGGGCGCGATGCGTTCCCACAGCAGGCCGTCGACGGGCACCTCGGCGATGTGCAGCTCCACGCTCTGCGCCCACCGGCCGATGCGCGACTCGATGCCGCGCAGCACGTCCCCCATCGGCAGCGCGGCGGGGCTCTGCACGCGGTGCAGCTGCTCGATGCCGGGCTTCAGGGCGAGCACGGCGGCACGGCTGGCGGGACGGGTGAGCAACGCCTCGGCGTCCTCGGGGATCGCGGGGTCGGCGCCGCGGATGCACGCGTCCAGCGCGTCGGCCCACCAGCCCGGCCACTCGGCGGTCACGGCGGCGCGGTCCGTGCCCAGCGGCACCTGGACGGGCAACGACGGCTCGAGGCCCGGCACGTGCGGTTCGACGTCCACCGACAACGCCAGCGAGTCGCGCACGTAGAGCGCGGCGAGGAGGCCCAGGCTGACCCCGTGGCTGATGCCGGACACCTCTCGCGCGTACTTCATGCCCTCATTCTTCCCGCGGGTCGGCCGTGAGTTCGTCGCGGCCGCGGATCAAGAAGGACACGATTGGCTCCAGCTCGTCCTCGTTCGGAGCAACGTCGGCGATCAGTCCCTGCATGAGCAGCCCGTCGATGGCCGCGAGGAACGCGCGGAACGCGACCGGGTCCGCCGGCCGCACCACCTCCACGGCGAGGTCGAGCCAGCGGCGCGCGGCGGGCTTCAGCTCGGGACGGCGGCCTGCCAGCAGGTAGAGCTCGTACTCGGCGAGCGTGCGGCCGCGGTTCTCGTTGACGGCCCTGGCGAGGCTCTGCGCGATCTCCCGCGCGGTGCCGCCGCTCGCGACGATCTTCAGCATGTCGTCGCAGAGCTCTTCCGCCGACCACACCAGCGTGGCGATCAGCAGGTCGTCGAGCGTCGCGAAGTAGTAGGTGGGTGCCGTCGTGGGCACGCCGGCCTCACGGGCGACGCTGCGGTGCGTCACGCCCGCGACACCTTCGCGTTCGATCACGCGCAGGGTGGCCTCGACGATGGCGCGGCGCTTCTTCTCGCCGCGCGCCTTGCGGCCGTCCACCTTCTGCAACTCCACTGCCGCGGTCAGTGCGTCCTCCCGAGTTCGAGCGTCACCACGCCACCGATGATCAGGACCAGCCCGATGACCATCGTGGGGTTGAGGGTCTCGCCCAGGAACTTCCAACCGATGATCGCCACGGATGCAACGCCGATAGCGGACCATACGGCGTAGGCGACGCCCACGGGCATACCCAACTTCAACGCACGCGAAAGAACGGTGAAGGCGATGGCGTAGCCGAGGACGACGATCACGGACGGCCAGAGTCTGGTGAATCCCTCGGACAGCTTCAACGAGACCGTGGCGGCGATCTCCGCCGCGATCGCCACTGCGAGATACACGTACAACACGGCGGCCTCCGGCTGCTCAGCACAACTACCTGAACAAGTGTTCCATAAGTTTTTGATCAACTTATGGGTACTTGACCGGTACGTGAGGAGACACCGGCCACGTCCAAGTGGTTACTCAGCAGTAACCTGGCCTAGACTCCCGCCATGACCCTCCAGCTGGTTCTCGGACTCGTCGCCGTGGCGGTGAGCGTCGTCGCCTGGGGCGTGTTCGTCGCCGCCGTGCTGAAGCAGATCAAGATCATTCGGCTCGGCCAGCCGGACGGCACCCGCTTCGGGCCGTTCGTGCCACGCCTGAAGACGATGATCGTCGAGTTCGTCGCGCACACCAGAATGGCGAAGTTCCGCTCGGTCGCCCCGTGGCACTGGATGGTGATGTGGGGCTTCCTCATCGGCTCCGCAGTGCTGTTCGAAGCGTACGGAGAAGTGTTCGACCCGCACTTCCACTGGCCGATCATCGGCACGTGGTCGGTCTGGCTGCTGCTGGTCGAGCTGCTGGGCCTCGGCACCGTCGTCGGTGGTGTCGCCCTGGCGGTCATCCGCCAGCGCAACCACCCGCGCCGCGCCGACCGGGTCTCCCGCTTCCAGGGTTCGGACTTCAAGTCGGCGTACTTCGTCGAGGCCGTCGTGATCATCGAGGGCGTCGGCATCCTGCTGGTCAAGGCGTTCAAGCAGTCGAGCGGCCTCGAGGTCGCCCC
Organism: Lentzea sp. NPDC055074; assembly: GCF_053608005.1. NCBI lineage: Bacteria > Bacillati > Actinomycetota > Actinomycetes > Pseudonocardiales > Pseudonocardiaceae > Lentzea > Lentzea sp. NPDC055074. Next base: position 414,659 of record NZ_JBSGUQ010000004.1, on the reverse strand, counting down.
GCTGTGGACGTCGTTCGTGACGCAGCCGCTCGCGCAGATCCTGCCGTCCGCACCGATCTGGGTGTCGGTGATGGCGCTGGTCAAGCTGCTGAGCGGCATGATCTGGCTGATCGTCGTCGGCCGGAACCTCACGATGGGCGTTGCCTGGCACCGGTTCTCGGCGTTCTTCAACATCTACTTCAAGCGCGAGGACGACGGTGGCGTCGCCCTGGGCGCGCTGAAGCCGATGATGTCCGGCGGCAAGGTCCTGGACCTGGAGGAGGCCGACCCGGACAAGGACGTGTTCGGCGTCGGCAAGGTCGAGGACTTCACCTGGAAGGGCGTCCTCGACTTCTCCACCTGCACCGAGTGCGGCCGCTGCCAGTCCCAGTGCCCCGCCTGGAACACCGGCAAGCCGTTGTCCCCCAAGCTGGTCATCACGCAGCTGCGCGACCACATGTACGCGAAGGCGCCGTACCTGCTGGCCGGTGGCTCGAAGGACATGGGCGGCGACGAGGTCGGCCTGACCGAGGACAAGTACGAGGACTACAAGAAGCGCCTCGAGTCCATCGACGTGCTGGCGATGGCCGAGGCCGAGCGCCCGTTGATCGGCGGCCCGGACGAGCTCGGCGTCATCGACCCCGAGGTGCTGTGGTCCTGCACGACCTGCGGCGCGTGCGTCGAGCAGTGCCCGGTGGACATCGAGCACGTCGACCACATCGTCGACATGCGCCGCTACCAGGTGTTGATCGAGTCGAACTTCCCGACCGAGCTCGGCGGGATGTTCAAGAACCTGGAGAACAAGGGCAACCCGTGGGGCCAGAACGCCAAGGACCGCCTGGCGTGGACCGAGGGCCTCGAGTTCGAGGTGCCGGTGTTCGACGGCGACCTGGGCGACGCGGAGTACCTGTTCTGGGTCGGCTGCGCCGGTGCGTTCGAGGACCGCGCGAAGAAGACCACGCGTGCCGTCGCCGAGCTGCTGCACACCGCGGACGTCAAGTACACGGTGCTCGGCCCGGAGGAGACCTGCACCGGTGACCCGGCCCGCCGCGCCGGCAACGAGTTCCTGTTCCAGATGCTCGCGCAGCAGAACGTCGAGGTGCTCAACTCGGTGTTCGAGGACCGGCCCGCGGGCCAGCGCAAGATCGTCGTCACGTGTGCGCACTGCTTCAACACGCTGGCCAACGAGTACCCGCAGGTCGGTGGCACGTACGAGGTCGTGCACCACACGCAGCTGCTGAACAAGCTGGTGCGCGAACGTCGTCTGGTGCCGGTCGCGCCGGTCACCGAGGACGTCACGTACCACGACCCGTGCTACCTGGGCCGCCACAACAAGGTCTACGAAGCACCGCGTGAGCTGATCGGGGCGTCGGGCGCGAAGCTGCGCGAGATGCCGCGGCACGAGGAACGCTCCATGTGCTGTGGTGCCGGTGGCGCCCGCATGTGGATGGAGGAGCGGATCGGCAAGCGCATCAACGTCGACCGCGTCGACGAGGCGTTGTCCACCGCGCCGTCGAAGATCGCGACGGGCTGCCCGTTCTGCCGCGTGATGCTGACCGACGGCGTGACCGCGCGTCAGTCCGACGGCCAGGCCGGGGCGCACGTCGAGGTCGTGGACGTGGCGCAGATGCTGCTGGAGTCCGTGAAGCGGGGCCAGCCCACCTCGGCCGCGGAAGACGCCAACGTCTGACGAAGGCAGGAGAAAGGCCCTCGGTCCGTTGTGGACCGAGGGCCTTTTCGCTGGTCTTGCTCAGTCGCTGTCGGTGATCTTGTCGTAGACCACGTTCAGCACCCAGCCGGTCAGGGCGACGATGATCGCGCCCCAGAACGCGGGCCAGAAGCCGTCGACGCGGAACGGCAGGTCGAGCTGCTCGGCCAGCCAGCCGGTGAACATGAACAGCAGCGCGTTCACCACGAGCCCGATGAGACCGAGCGTGAGCAGGTAGAACAAGCAGCCGAAGAACTTCACCAGCGGCTTCACGATCGCGTTCACCAGGCCAAAGATCACCGCGACGCCGATCAGCGTGAGGATCCTCGACCCGGTGGAGCCCTCACCGAGGTCGATGCCGGGCAGCGCGGTCGACACCCACACCGCCACGGCAGTCAGCAGCACATGCACCAAGATGCCCATGCCGCGCAGACTAGCCGTGGCGGGGTCCTATGTGGTCAGGACCGGCGGCGGCGCGCGAAGAAGAACGCGCTCGTGCCCGCAGCGAGCAGCAGTGCGCCGAGGGCGAGGAAGCCCAGCGGTGACGCACCGGTCGACGCGAGACCGGACTTGTTGCCCGCCTGCGCCACGGCCTGAGTCGTGGTGCTCGTGGTCGTGACCGGTGCGGTGGTCGTCGTGGTCGGCGCGGTGGTCTCCGCGCCCTTCTCGACGACCTTGATGACCTTGCGGCCCTCCTGGCCCTGGTTCGTGACGTCGACGTCGGTGAACCCGCCGACACCGGGGCGCACGAACGCGTAGATCTCGCCGAGGTCGGTGTTGAGGAACTCGAACCTCATCTCGACGGTGATCGACTCGCCCGGCAGGATCTGGTCGACCGACTCGAAGCTCTCGATCCGGCCGGTCACGTTGTCGCTGCGCGAGACCAGCTTCACGTCACCCTCGGAGAGCCGGAACAGCACGACCGAGATCTTCCCGGGCACGTCGCCCTGGTTGACCACCTTGAACTTCAGGTCGAACTGCTCGCCGACGGTGTAGGTGTCCTTGGACGGCGTGATCGCGAGATCTTCGAGGGCGGAGTCGGCCTTGGGCGCGAAGTAGCGCAGGTCCACTCGGAAGTCGCGGTTGTCGGTCGTGCGCTCCACCCCGTGCCGGCCGGTCAGCCAGTCGATGTCCTTGTCGGACTTCGGCTTCGCGAGCGCCAGCTGCTGCTTCCTCAGGTTCGGCGCCACGACGGTGTACCTGCCCAGCGGGAGGTCGAGCAGGTAGGCGCCGTTCGAAGCGGCCTCCGTCTCGGCCTGGAAGTCCGCGCCGCTCTCCGTCTTGCCCTCGACCGCGACCTTGCCGCCGTGCGTCTTCTCGTCGTCCTGCTTCACGCCGTCGCCGTTCGCGTCGACGAAGGTGAAGCCGTTGAGGAAGAGGCCGCGCAGCGGGAAGTCCGCGTCCGCCCTCGACTCCGACACCGCGTGTCCCGGAACGGTGTAGGTGTAGTCGTGTTCCCGGATGTGCACGAGGTACTTCGGCCCCTTGGGCAGCACGGCCTTGTACCGGCCGTCCGGGCCGGTCGGGAAGGTGCCGACCAGTTCGTTGGTGCCCTGGACGTGGACGCCGACCCCTTCCCCGTTGGCCCTGACGGTCTCACCGGCGTTGAAGACGTTGTCCCCGTTGCGGTCCACGAAGAACACGCCCTCGACGGTGATCGTCTCGTCCTGTGCCGCGGCGGCGGTGGCCGCCAGGGGCAGCGCGAGCGCGGCCGTCATGGTGACGGCCAAGAACTTCTTCATGTCGTCCCCCAGGACTTCGGTGTTCAGGACCGGCGGCGGCGCGCGAAGAAGAACGCGCTCGTGCCCGCCGCGAGCAGCAGTGCGCCGAGGGCGAGGAAGCCCAGCGGTGACGCACCGGTCGACGCGAGACCGGACTTGTTGCCCGCCTGCGCCACGGCCTGCGTAGTGGTGGTGGTCGTGGCCGGCGCCGCGGTGGTCGTCGTGGTCGGCGCGGTGGTCTCCGCACCCTTCTCGACGACCTTCGTCGAGATCTTCAGGACGTTGTCGCTGGGGTCGACGTCCCGCAGCGCGCGCATCGTGTCGAACACGACCAGTTGCAGACCGGTGAAGATGGTGCCGGTGGGCACGAAGGTCAGCTCGATCTCCTCCGTCGCTCCGGGAACGATCCGGTGCTTCAGCTCGAACTGGGTGGCGCCCTCCGCCTCGAGGTTGTCGCTGTGGCGCAACACCTTCGCGTGGAACTGGCCCAGCCCGATCGTCGGCATGACCGGCGCGTTGCCGGTGTTGACGAGCTGCACCTTCGCGGTGATCTCCTCACCGACCAGGTAGGTGTCCTTGGCCGGCACGAGCGAACCCTTGACGGTGATGTTCGCGGCCGCGGTGATGTAGCGCAGGTCGACCTGCTCGGACGGACCGGTGAGCTTGCGGGTACCGGTGGCCCAGTCGATGTCGGTCGCCGCCGCGGGCTTGCCGAGAACGAGGTTCTCGTTGTTGAGCAGCGGCGCCGTGAGCGTGTAGTCGCCGAGCTGCAGGTCGAACCGGTACGCGCCGTCCGCCCCCGCGGTCCTGGTCTCGTCGACCGGCGAACCGTCCTTGGCGTTGCCCGTGACCCTGAGCCCCTCGGTGACGGCCTTCTCGTCCGCCTGCTTCGCGCCGTCACCGTTGGCGTCGACGTACGCGATGCCCTTGACGACCTGCCCGACCAGCGCGAAGTCGCCGGCGGTCACCGTCTCCGAGGTCGTGTAGGAGCTCTTGGCGGTGGTGTAGTTGACGAGGTCCAGGGTCTCCACCTTGTACGTGGACTTCTTCAGCTTCTGGACCCTGTACATGCCACTGGGACCGACCGGGAGGTCCGTCGTGAACCCGTCCTCGCCGGTGATCCGGACACCGGGCCCGCCCACCCGCACACCGTCACCCTCGTCGAAGGTGCCGTTGCCGTTGCGGTCGAGGAAGACCCGGCCGGTGATGCTGATCGTCTCGTCCTGCGCGAGGGCGGGAGCACCCGTCGCGGACAGTACGAGGGCAGCCGTCGTCGCGACTGTGAAACGCTTCTTCACGTTGTCCCCCAAAGGACTTGGTTGTTCAGGAGCGGCGGCGGCGCGCGATGAGGAACGCGCTCGTGCCCGCCGCGAGGAGCAGGGCGCCGAGACCGATGAAACCGAGCGGCGACGCACCGGTCGACGCCAGGCCGGACCTGCTGCCCGCCTGTGCCACGACCTGCGTGGTCGTGGTGGCCGGCGCGGCGGTGGCGGAGGTCTCGGACGTCGTGGTCGGGGCGGTGGTCTCCGCGCCCTTCTCCACGACCTCGACCGGCAGACGCACGACGTTGTTCTTGCGGTCCACGTCCTTGAGGTGGCCGAAGTTGAAGCGCACGATCGGCCACACCTCGTCGAACGTGACGTCGTTCAGCTCGACCTGGAACGTGACCACGGCCTGCTGACCGGGAAGGATCTTGGTGGTGGTCTCGAAGTCGTCGTCGCGGCCGTCGACGAACTTCACGTTGTCGCTGTGCTTCAACAACTTCACGGCGAACTCGGCCATGACGACGGAGGGCGTGACAGGCACGTCGCCCTTGTTGGAGAGCGTGACCTCGACGTCGATCCGGTCGCCGACGGTGTAGGTCTTCTTGACCGGCGTGACCGCGGCCGCGACCGCGATGTCGGCCCTGGCCTCGAAGTAGACGGCGTCGAGCGGGCCGGGACCCTCGAGTTCGCCGAGCTTGAACCGGAGCGTGCCGGTGGCCCAGTCGATCGGCAGGGTGCCCTTCGGCTCGACCAGCGCCAGACCGCGTTGCGTGTAGTCGGCCGCGACGAACTCGTAGTCGCCGGCAGGCAGGTCGTCGACGCTGAAAGCGCCGTCCTCACGGGACACCGCGATGGGCTTGCCGTTGAGCGTTCCCGGCGAGAGCAGGTCCTCGTCCGCCTGCCGCAGTCCGTCCTTGTTGCGGTCGAAGAAGGAATGGCCCGCGATGCCGAAGCCCCTCGCTCCGAAGTCGACGGTCCCACCTTCGGTGGTGGCGCTGCTCCGGCCGGTGGGCAGGTAGCGGCTGCGGATGAAGTTCACGTGGTACTTGCCCGCCGGCAGGTCCTTCGCCGAGTACACGCCCTTGTCGTCGGTCGTGTACTCGCCGACGAGCTCACCGCCGGACTTGGTGATCCGCACGACCTTCTCGCCCGCGAGGCCGGGCTCGTCGGCCCCGGCCACCTTGTCCCCGTTGCGGTCGAGCCAGACGAGACCGCTGATGGAGACCTTCTCCTCCTGTGCGAGCGCGGGCGTACCCGCCGCGCTCAGCACGAAGGCGGCCGTCGTCGTGACGGCGAAGAGCTTCTTCACTTGTTCCCCCAGGATCCAACTACTCCATCTGGGTAATCGGATCCCGGGGGTTCCAGTGTTGCGTGATCCCCGTCACTCACTCCGACAGTGGATAGCCACCCATCCCGCACCCCTCCCTCTCATGCCAGTTAGCACGATATCGGATAGTACGAGTTCGTAGCAATTACTCCTTGCTGTCGAGCGCGAGCCGGGTGCGACGGTGAGCGGGCCCGAGCTCACCGGACAGCACCTCCATGACCTGGCGCAACAGCTCGCGCAGCTGCTCCAGGTCACCGCCCGGAAGCACCGTGAAGAGGTCGCGCTCCCGTTCGGCCTGGCCCGCGACGATCTGCAGGAAGATCTCGCGGCCCGCGTCGGTCAGCGTCGCGGGCAACGAGCGGCGGTCACTCGGGTCGAGCTCGCGGACCACGAGACCCGCCTTCTCCAGCCGGTCGAGGCGGCTCGTGATCGTGGTGGCCGGACTCAACGTGCCGTTCGCGAGCTGCTTGGGCGTCAGCCGGTGCGGCGGCCCGATCCAGAAGAGCCGGGCGAGGATCTCGTAGTCCGCGCGGTTGAGGCCGTGCGGAGCGGCGATCTCCGTGGCGAGGAAGTCGAGGTACTTGCTGATCTGGTGCACCCGGTCGACCACGCCCTCGACCACCGGATCGATCGCCGGAACCATGGCCCTCCACGACTCGACCTCGGCATCGGTGTCGTCCGCACCACGGTTGCCCATCCCGCAATGGTAGTTGCGCCCGCATGCAGAACGGCCCGCGTCTCTCCCGGACGCGGGCCGTTCCGTCTTACCCCCTGGTGATCAGCGTTCCCCCCGGTGCAGATCCCGCATGTAAGACACCCCAGGGGTGCGGGATGTTGCCCTCTCCGCCGAATGTCACTCGAATGCAGTAACGGGGACGCCGGCGCGCCTCGTCCGGCACCCCGGCCATCTCGATTCCCGTTCTGGGCGCCCGAACGATTTCGTGTGACTTGCGGCTGCGATTTCCCTCGCCATTCCCAGCAGCCGGGTCGGCCCACCGTCCACGACGGGTGCGCGCACGTCAGGAGGCCTAGGGTGATCACCCATGAGCGAGAAGCCGCAGGGGTCGGGCGAAAGCAGCCTCACCGTCGTACTGGCCCTGCTGGTGAATTTGGCGATTGCGGTCATGAAGGCCATTGCAGGCGTTTTGACCGGTTCGGCCGCGATTCTCTCGGAGGCCGCGCACTCGGTCGCCGACACGTTCACCGAGGCGCTCCTGCTGACCGCGCTCCGCCGCTCGGACCGCCCGGCCGACCGCCGCCACCCGTTCGGCTACGGCAAGGAGCGCTACTTCTGGTCGCTGCTGGCCGCGGTCTCGATCTTCGCCTCGGGCGCGATGTTCGCGTTCTACGAGGGCTTCCGCACGGTCTTCGGCGAGCCGGAGGAACAGACCCGCCCGCTGGTCGGCTACATCGTGCTGGGCCTCGCGTTCGCCCTCGAGTCGATCTCGTGGACGCAGGCGTTCCGGCAGGTCCGCTCCGAGTCGGCCGCGCACGGCCGCGGGTTCTGGGACTTCCTGCGCGTCTCCGACGACCCGACCGTGAAGACGGTGTTCCTGGAGGACTCGGCCGCCCTGATCGGCCTGGTCCTCGCCTTCTCGGGCCTCGGGCTGCACCAGCTGACCGGCTCGTCGCTGTGGGACGGCCTCGCGTCACTGGCGATCGGCGTCCTGCTCGCATCCGTCGCCTACGTGCTGGCGCGCACGAACCGCGGCCTGCTCATCGGCCGTCAGGCAGACCCGGTGATGGTGAAGGCGATCTGGCGCAGGCTGGGCGAGGTGCCCGAGGTCGACGCCGTCGTGGACGTGCTGACGATGCTCATCGGCACCGATCGCGTACTGCTCTGCGCACGCCTCGACTTCGACGACGCGCTGACCGCACACCAGCTGGAAGACGCGTGCGTGCGCATCTCCGCGGAGCTGCGCACGGAGTTCCCCGACCTGGACGAGATCTTCCTCGAACCCGTGCCGCGCACCGATCCCGAACTGCGCCGCCGCGTGCTGGAGCGGTACGGCGACCTGGGCTAGCGGCGCGTGTCGGTCTGGTGGAAGTTGAGGTAGGCGCGGCTCGGCGTCGGCCCGCGCTGCCCCTGGTAGCGGCTGCCCGCCTGCTTCGAGCCGTACGGGTGCTCCGCCGGGCTCGACAGCTTGAACAGGCACAGCTGCCCGATCTTCATGCCGGGGTGCAGCGTGATCGGCAGGTTCGCGACGTTCGACAGCTCCAGCGTGATGTGGCCGGAGAAACCGGGGTCGATGAAACCCGCCGTCGAGTGCGTCAGCAGCCCGAGCCGGCCGAGGCTGGACTTGCCCTCGAGGCGCCCCGCCAGGTCGTCCGGCAACGTCACCATCTCGTAGGTGCTGCCGAGCACGAACTCACCGGGGTGCAGCACGAACCGCTCACCCGCGGGCGTCTCGACCAGGCTCGTCAGGTCGTCCTGCTGCTGTGAGGGGTCGATGTGCGTGTACTTGGTGTTGTTGAAGACCCGGAAGAACCGGTCCAGCCGCACGTCGATGCTCGACGGCTGGAGCATCTCGACGTCGAAGGGGTCGAGGGCGAGACGGCCGGACTCGACCTCTTTGCGCAGATCCTGGTCACTCAGCAGCACCCGGACAGGCTAACCGAAGACGGTGGCACCCCTCGTGTCCGCTCTGTGTATGATCGGCGACGAGCTTGCTCACGCGGGTGTAGTTCATTGGTAGAACGACAGCTTCCCAAGCTGTAGAGGCGGGTTCGATTCCCGTCACCCGCTCGAAACCGGTGCCGGAGTGTGCCTGCGGAACGCGCAGGCCGCTCCGGTTTCGGTGTTTTCTGGGGGCCCAGCCCCCAGACCCCCAGCCGGCGGGCTTCGCCCCCGGACCCCCGCCGGCGGCTTCGCCGCGGCCCCCTTGCCCGGACCCCTTGCGTCGGCCACGCGTCGGCCACGCGTCGATGTGTCCCTGGGGCCCTGTCTGGTTTGCCTTTGTCTCGGTACTTGCTAGTTGGATGACAGGTTTCTGTTGCTGTTGGGCTCTGGCTCGTGTGGTTGATCTCCTGGTTGCGCGTATGGCGACGTCATGGCCGGGGGGCGCCTTCGGGCGGTTCATTTATCGGGGATGAAATGCTGGCCGGTTCGGCTGGAATGCTTCACTCGATCAGGTGACGCATGGCATGGCTTGGCGGTGTCGGCGGGTAAGAAGTAGCTCGGCCGGTCGCTCTTTCGATATCAGGCTCAGTGCCCGAACGAGTGATCAGCACACAAGACAACCCCGCTCTGTTAGTCCGAATTCACCCGGAGTCACCCCTGAGACGCGAAAATCGAGCCGCATTCGACGTCCTCGCGCAGGCCCTGGCGCAGTGTCACGCGGATCGAGTCACCGGAGCGTTGCGCATTGCAGGCAATGCGGGTGGACTGTTTCATTTGCGCGGCGGCGCGGTGATCTCGGTGGAAAGCCCTGGATCGCCCGGAGTGGAGTCGTTGTTGCTCAGCTCTGGCCGGATCGAGGAAGGGGACTGGACCGCGGCTCTCGTCGAGAGCGTCGAGACGCGGTCGCTGCAGGCGGCGCTCGTGGGTCGTGGGGTCATCGGCGCCGCCGAGCTCCAGGACCTGGTGATGGACGGCCTGCAGGACGGGGCTTTCGCCACGGCCGTAGGTGAGATCGAGACGCACGTCGTCGACGAGGGCAGCGATCCGCCGCTGCTACCTGCGACGGAAGGTGTCGCGCCGGACCTGTTGCTGGCGGCCACCGGTCGCCGGCTGGAGGCCATCGCCTCGTTCTCCCTGTCGCCGTACCGGGATCGTGTGATCCCCGGCGGGGCCGCGGACGAGGCTTCGACTGCTGAAAGACGGGAGATCGTCGCGCTCGCCGACGGACGGCGGACCGCGCGTGACCTGGCGTTCGCGCTGGGGCGGAGTCTCTACCCGGTCACCGTCGAGATCGCCCTGATGCTCGCTGATGGACTGCTCGAAATCGCCACGCCCGCGACGTCTTTCCGATGTTCGCACTGGGGACTGGCCGCGCTGCGCCCACGGGCGGAAGTGCGACCGGATCTCGGAATCTCCCTGAAGTCTTCGGAGGTGTGATGTTTGTCCTGAGCGGTTCGACATTTCCGATTCTGAAAGGGAGTGAATTGGACTACGACGCTCTGAGCGCGGAGCTGCGCAAGCTCCGCGAGAACGTCGCCGGAGTGACCGACACGGTCATCGCCGCGTCCGACGGAATTCCCATCGTCGCCGACGTGGCGAAGAACATCGACCCCGCCCACATCTCCGCGCTGGCCGCCGCCGACCTCGGCATCGCGCGACAGGCGGCCGAGGTCATCGGCCTGGGCACACTCAGTCAGACCGTGGTGTTCGGCAGCGAGGGCTACATGGCCGTGTACGCCATCGGAAGGTTGTCGCTGATGGTCGTACTGGGAGACAAAGGGCTGAACCTAGGGCGGCTCCTCCACGAGACGCGGCCCGTGATCGAACGGGTCGGCGCGATTCTGTCCGCGTAGACGCCCGCGCGAAAAATGGTCGCAGCACATGTCCACGATCGGTTCATGGCTCTCGTCAATGATGCCTTCTTCTTGGAGGCAGGTCCGCACACGACCGAGACACGGCAAATCGGATGCGCCGCCTTGGTCACCAGACGACATAGGGAAGTGGAGTTTGATGAACATCGATACCGCGTTGAAAGAGGCCATGTCCATCTCCGGCGCTGTCGGTGTCGCGCTGGTCGACTACGACAGCGGAATGTCGCTCGGCACCAGCGGCGGAGGTGACTGGCTGAACCTGGAGATCGCGGCGGCCGGGAACACCGAGGTCATCCGCTCGAAGCTCCGGGTGATGCAGTCGCTCGGCCTCAGCGACACCATCGAGGACATCCTGATCACGCTCCACCGGCAGTACCACCTGATCCGGTTGATGGGTGGCGTGAAGAACAGGGGTTCGCTCTTCCTCTACCTGGTGCTGGAAAGGGACAACGCGAACCTCGCGCTGGCCCGGCACCAGCTCAAGCGAATCGAAGCCGACCTGATCGTCTAGGTTTCCGCGACACCGCGACAAATGCCGAAGGCCCTCTCCGTCGAGAGGGCCTTCGGCATTCCAGAGGCGATCAGTCGACCGGCAGGCCCCACGGCCGGCGGTCGAGCTCGACCCAGCCACCGCCGCGTGCGAGTGCAGCGCGCACACCGGCCACGTGGTCCGCGAACGACGCCAGGTCGCCGTGCAGCAGTTCGGCGCGCTCGACGTCCAACGGGTGTGTGTCGTCGTGCCACAGGTCGACCGCGAACGAGGCGACGAACGACATCGACTGCAGGAGCTGCAGCAGAGCAACGGAAGGGCGCGGGGTCTCCGCGAGGTAGGAGAGCCGGATCTCCTCGCACACGGCGAGCAGCGACCGGACCTGACGGATGGCGTCTGCCGGTGTGCCGTCCCACGACGGGTCCGGCCACACGCGGTCGCTCAGCTCCAGCCAGAGCCGCCAGCCGGTGGCGAGTTCCTCGTCGTCTGCAGGAGACCACTTACCCATGCATCCACTGTGCATGCGCGAGCAACAAGAGTCTCGTGACGATGACGCACGCCACGGCAACCGATGCGCCACACATACGTCCTGTAGCGCATGACGCGTAGCTGGCAAGGGCAAAGCGTGAAGAGCCTCGCACGAGGGCTCGCTCTGGGCGTGGTCCTCACGGTGCTCGCCCTCCCCGCACTCCAGTACGAGATCACCGACCACGCCAACCTGATGACGCGCGTGCTGGCCTACGGCTTCCTGCTCGTGCCCGTCGCGGTCGTCACGGTGCTGCGGAGCGACTTCCCCGTCACGCACACGACCGGGCTGGTCGCGGGTGCGACGGTGGTGCTGGCGAGCACGGCGCAGACCTACACCGGCACGCCCATGCCCTACGTGTGGCTCGCGGCGGCGACCCTGTTCGGGTGCGCCGCCGCGAGGATCATGCGGAACGAAAGGCTTACGCCTTCACCTTCTCCGGTTCCGGCTCATCGGAGTTGAGCGAGTCGAGCAGCACGTCGCGCTCGGTCGACGGCTCCTTCTTCAGGAAGCCGATCGACAGGTAGAGCACGAGCGAGAGCAGCAGCGGCCACGACACGAGCACGCCCTTGGTGACCCAGGCGGCCTTGTTCATCTGCTCGATGTAGAGGAACGCCCACATGCCCAGGCCGCCGACGACCGAGGCGATCGCCGCGGTCGACCCGACCCTGCGGAACCAAGGCAGCAGGCCGAGCATCAACGGGATCGCGATCGGGCCCATCGTGGCGGCGACCAGGTCGACCACCACCTTGAGCACGAAGCCCTGGCCTCCCGAGGCGATCGCGATGATCATGCTGATGCCGATGAAGGCGAACGTCGTGATGCGGGCCAGCTTCAGCTGGTTGTCCGCCGAGAACGTCTTCACCTTCTTCCACAGGTGCGGCAGCATGTCCCGGTTGATCACGGCGGCGATGACGTTCGCGTCCGACGAGACCATGGCCATGGTGTGCGAGAAGAAGCCGGCCAGGACCAGGCCGATCATGCCCGCGGGCAGCATCTGCTTGCCCATCTCGATGTAGGCGTTCTCCGCCTGCGCGCCCTCGAGGCCCGGCACGATCAGCGGCGCCGCCCACATCGGGAAGAACAGCACGAGCGGCCACACGAGCCACAGCGCGGACGAGAGCAGCGCGGAACGCTTGGCCGCGAAGCCGGACGGCGCGGCCATGTACCGCTGCGCCAGGTTCCACATGCCGCCGTTGTACTCGAGCGTCTTGATCAGGAAGAGCGCCATCAGGAACGTCGACGTGTACGGGCCCGCCAGCGGGTCGCTGTGGCTGTCCGGGAGCTTGTCCCAGATCGTCACGGGGAAGTCCCAGCCGAGCGTGCCGGCGACGGCGAAGAGCATCGCGAAGCCCGCTGCCGCCTGGATGATGAACTGGCCGAAGTCGGTGAGCGCGTCGGCCCAGAGGCCGCCGAGCACGGAGTAGACCATCGTGACCAGGCCGATGATGATGATGCCCCAGGTGATGGGGACGCCCGCGAAACCGCGCAGCAGGATCGAGACGGCCGCCCACTTGGCGGCGATGTCGACGACCTTGAGCAGCGCGCCCGCGTAGGCCATCACCTGCTGGGTGGGCAGGTTGTACCGCTTGGCCAGGTACTCCAGCGGTGACTTCACGTCGTGCTTGGCGCGCAACCGGTTCCACCTGGGCGCGAACAGGAACGCACCGATGCCGACGCCGATGCCGATCGTCAGCGACCACCAGACGTAGACGGTGAGTCCGAGCCGGTACGCCTCAGAGGCGAACGCCACGAACATCACGGCGCTGTAGCCCGACATGTGGTGGGAGATGCCCGACAACCACCACGGCATCTTGCCGCCTGCCGTGAAGAAGTCGGCGATGTTGTGGACTCGCCCGCGCGACCAGAGCCCGATCCCGACCATCACGAAGAAATAGCCGACAACCACGATCCAATCGAGGGTGCCCATGTGACCTCCTTGCGTGCACACACGTGTGCCCGCGAGAGCACCAGGCCTCATGGCGGCGGAACCTGGCACATCCGCACGGGATATGTGACGTAGGTCTTACGAGACTGTTGCCCCGCGGCGGAAGACCTTCGGCGGTCTTGAATCACATTCGTGACCCTTGTTCATCCACGTGAACCGAATTGGCCTGTTGTCATTCCCGGTCCCGTTCCCGGCGAGATTCCGCGTCACGCGGAAGAGGTAACGACGTCACTCCTCCGGAAGCACGAACGGAGGTGCTGATGCTCCCGCCCAGCCGGCCTGCTCCCGGCGTCGCGCTGATCGACCCCGTGCCGCTCTACCGCGAAGGTCTGTCCGCACTGGTCAGACGCACTTCCGGCCTGCGCTGGCTCGGGTCGACCGGCGATCTGCACGCGGCCGTTCGCCTGCACGAACGCCTGCGTCCCGACGTGCTCCTCATCGATTCCGTGCTCGACCCGGTGGGCCATTTGGCCCGCCTGCTCGTCGAGCGCGATCCGACCCTTCTCGTCATCGGGCTGGTCCGCGACGCCCACTCGCACGCGAACTACGTCACGACGGCACTGGAGGCGGGTGTCCGCGGCGTCGTGCCGCGCAGCGCCCAGCCGGAGCAGATCGTGCGGGTGATAGCCGAAACCTGCCGTTCACGTGGCTACGTGCACCCCGACCTGCGCCCGAAGGACCGGCCGACGCTGACCAAACGCGAGTACGAGGTGCTCACGCTGATCGCGGACGGCCTGGAGAACCAGCAGGTCGCGAACGAGCTCATCGTCTCCGTGGAGACCGTGCGCACCCACGTGAAGGGCATCCTGCGCAAGCTCAGCGCCCGTGACCGCACGCACGCGGTCTCGCTCGCCTACCGCTCAGGCCTGCTGATCGGCCGCCCAGCCGCGCTCGAGTAAGCCGAAGACCTCGTCGGCCGCCCGCTCGCGGTCGGGCCGCTCGAAGATCACGTCCCGCGCCTCCAGGGCGAACCGGGCCAGCGCCGCACACCGGACGTCGTCCGCCGGCGCGCCCGTCTCCTCCGCGATGGCGCGGGCCAGCGCGCCCTGGTGCCTCGTCCACATCCGGTGCCCGTACTCGCGCAACGCGGGCGTCTCCAGCACCAGCCGCTGGAACACCTCGAACTGCGGGTGGTCGGCGTGCCCGCGCGCCGCCTGCACGAAGTGGTCGCGCAACGCCATCGGGATCGACCTGCCCTCGCGGTTGCGCACCACCGCGACCAGGTCCGACTCCTGCTGTTCGTCCTCGTCGAAGAGCAGCGCCTCCTTGCTGGGGAAGTGCTTGAACAGCGTCGTGACCGACACGTCCGCCGTGTCGGCGATCTCCTTCACGCCCACGTCCTCGAAGCCGCGCTCGAGGAACAGCCTCGTCGCCGCGTCGGAGATCGACTGGCGCGTCTGCAGCTTCTTCCGCTCGCGGCGGCCGGGTTCGGTCACCTCCCGACCATACCACCTGGGTTTATTCGGTTCAAAAGTGTATCGATTGCACTTTCGCAGTCGATACGCTTTCATGGATCCCATGACCTCACCACGCATCGCCATCGCCGGGGCCGGCATCGGCGGCCTCACCTGCGCCCGCGTCCTCCAACTGCACGGCTTCGAGAACGTCACCGTCTTCGAGCGGGAGAGCTCGCCGGAGGCTCGCCAGCAGGGCGGCACCATCGACCTGCACGCCGACAGCGGTCAGGAGGCCGTCCGCGCCGCCGGCCTGTTCGAGCAGTGGCGCGCACTGGCCCGCTTCGAGGGCCAGGAGCAGCGCAAGGTCGACCACGCCACCGCGGCGCTGGTCGAGCACGAACCGGCGGAGGGCGACTTCCGCCCGGAGATCGACCGCGGCCAGCTCCGCGACCTGCTGCTCGGCTCACTCACGCCCGGCACCGTCGCCTGGGGCCTCGGCGTCGACTCGGCGGCGCCGGGCGAGATCCGGTTCCTCGAGGGCTCGACGGCCGCGTTCGACCTGGTCATCGGCGCGGACGGAGCATGGTCACGGGTGCGCCGCGCCCTGTCGCCGGCCCAGCCCGAGTACACCGGTGTGCTCTTCGTCGAGATCCGGCACGACAACGACGAGCGACTGCTCGACCTCACCGGCCAGGGGACGATGGTCGCCGACGGCGGCGGCCTGATGATCTGGTCGCAGCGCAACAGCGGCAATCAGATCCGCGCGTACGCGTGCCTGCGCGCGCGTGAGGACTGGAGGCCGTCCAACGCCGAACTGCGAGACCTCTACGCGGGCTGGCACCCGTCGCTCACGGCGTTCCTCGAGGGCGAGCTGATCCACCGGCCGCTGTACTCGCTGCCGGTACCCCACACCTGGGAGCACACCCCCGGCGTGACGCTGCTCGGCGACGCGGCGCACCTGCAGCCGCCGCTGGGCGTCGGCGCGAACCTCGCCATGCAGGACGCGGCCGAGCTGGCGCTCGCGATCGCGGAGCACGGCGTTCACGAGGGCGTCCGGGCCTACGAGGCCGTGATGCTGCCTCGGAGCGTGAGCTTCGCCGAACGCACGAACCCCGCGCTCCTGGAGATGGTCCCCGAGCGTCCGGTGCGGGTCTGAGAGCCGCGCGGCTCGCATCAGCCGAGCAACCGCTCGCGGCGCTGCAACCGCACCGAAGACGTCCCATCACGCCCGCACAGCCGGCTTCACCGCGCGCCGCGCCGTCCGAAACGGCCCCCGAACCCCCAGATCTGCCACTTCACCCGCCCAGCCGCGCCCTCGTTCCCCATGAGGCTCTCCGAAGCCCGATACGCGTCTGACCGGCACTCATGCCCGATTCAGGCCACGCGGAGGAGTGTCTGATTCGCCACCAGTGGGTGGTCGGCCTTGCCGGGGTTACTGTCGGGTAATACTCTGTTGTTACCGGTCAGTAGGCGACCCCGCCGCGACCCTGAGGAGTGAGCTGACGAGATGGGCCACTACAAGAGCAACGTCCGGGATCTCGAGTTCAACCTGTTCGAGGTCTTCAACGTGCAGGACCACCTCGGCACGGGGCCGTTCGAGCAGTCCGACGAGGACACCGCGCGCAGCGTGCTGGCCGAGGTCAAGAACCTCGCGGAGGGTGTCCTCGGCGACTCCTTCGTCGACGCCGACCGCAACCCGCCGGTGTTCGACCCGGCGACGCACTCGGCGACCCTGCCGGAGTCGCTGAAGAAGTCGTACCAGGCGGTGTGGGACGGCGAGTGGTACCGCCTGTTCCTGCCGAACGAGCTGGGTGGCTTCGGCACGCCGCCGTCGGTCACGTGGGCCGCTTCCGAGCTGCTGCTCGGCGCGAACCCGGCCGTCTACATGTACCTGGCGGGCCCGAGCTTCGCGACGGTCGTCTACAACAACGGCACCGAGCGCGACAAGCAGTGGGCGCAGCTGATGATCGACCGCGGCTGGGGCGCCACGATGGTGCTGACCGAGCCGGACGCCGGTTCCGACGTCGGCGCCGGCCGCACCAAGGCCTTCAAGCAGGAGGACGGCTCCTGGCACATCGACGGCGTGAAGCGCTTCATCACGTCCGCCGACCAGGACCTGACCGAGAACATCATGCACATGGTGCTCGCGCGTCCCGAGGGCGAAGGCGTCGAGGCGAAGCCGGGCACCAAGGGCCTGTCGCTCTTCCTGGTGCCGAAGTTCCACTTCGACCCGGAGTCCGGTGAGCTGGGCGAGCGCAACGGCGCCTTCGTCACCAACGTCGAGCACAAGATGGGCCTCAAGGCGTCCACGACGTGCGAGCTGACGTTCGGCCAGCACGGCGTCCCGGCCAAGGGCTGGCTGCTGGGCGAGGTGCACGACGGCATCGCGCAGATGTTCGACGTCATCGAGTACGCCCGCATGATGGTCGGCACCAAGGCCATCGCGACGCTGTCGACCGGTTACCTGAACGCGCTGTCCTACGCCAAGGAGCGCGTGCAGAGCGCCGACCTGACGCGCATGACGGACAAGACCGCGCCGCGCGTCACCATCACCAACCACCCGGACGTCCGCCGCAGCCTGATGCTGCAGAAGGCGTACGCCGAGGGCCTGCGCGCCGTGTACCTGTACACCGCGACGCAGCAGGACAAGGTGATGCTCGGCGGCGACGACGCGAAGCTCGCGGCACAGGTCAACGACCTGCTGCTGCCGATCGTCAAGGGCGTCGGCTCGGAGCGCGCGTACGAGCAGCTCGCGCAGTCGCTGCAGACGCTGGGCGGGTCGGGCTTCCTGCAGGAGTACCCGATCGAGCAGTACATCCGCGACGCGAAGATCGACTCGCTGTACGAGGGCACCACGGCCATCCAGTCGCTGGACTTCTTCTTCCGGAAGATCATCCGCGACAAGGGCCAGGCGCTCACGTTCATCAACGGCGAGATCCAGAAGTTCCTCGACAACGAGGGCGGCAACGGTCGCCTGAAGGAGGAGCGGGCGCTGCTCAAGCAGGGTCTCGAAGACCTGCAGGGCATGCTCGGCGCGCTGGTCGGCTTCCTGACCACCTCGCAGGAGGACGTCCGCAACCTCTACAAGGTCGGCCAGAACTCGGTCCGCCTGCTGATGACCGCGGGTGACGTCCTCGTCGGCTGGCTGCTGCTGCGCCAGGCCGAGGTCGCGCTCGAGAAGCTCGGCGGCACGCCGTCCGCCAAGGACAAGGCGTTCTACGAGGGCAAGATCGCGGTGGCGTCGTTCTTCGCGAAGACCGTGCTGCCGGAGCTCTCCTCGCGCCGCAAGATCGCCGAGCAGACCGACAACGCGCTGATGGACATCGACGAGAGCGCCTTCTAGACCTCTCGCAGACAACGGGGCCGTACACCTCCTGCCCGAGGTGCACGGCCCCGTTCTCATTGCCTCACAACGAAAGCACGGCAGGCCCGACCGCGGCTCCGATGTTCAGGGCGGCGGTCGCGTAGGAGCCGGCCATCGTGGGCGCGCCGGACGCGTGGTGCAGCACCCGTGCGATCACCGTGCTGCCGACCGCGAACGACACCGCGCCGAGCACGAAGACCAGCAGCAGCAACACGATCGGCTCCCGGCCGAGCACGTCGAGGCTCAGCCAGCCGACCAGCACCACAGGCGTGCCGAGTACCACCACGGGACGAGGCGCGAGGTCGGCGAGCCTGCCGCCCGCGTTGACACCGACGAACGACCCGACGCCGAACAGCACCAGCGCGACCGGTACCCACCACTCGCCCAGCCCGGCGACCTCGGTCACCACCGGGGCGAGGAAGGTGAAGTGGCCGAACGTCACCGCGTTCACGAGCACCGCGAGAGCGATGACGAGCAGCAGCCTCGGCTTGCCGAGCTCGGCGAGCTCCGGACGCAACGCGGGTGGCGCGATCCGCTCCCGTTGCGCCGGAATCCCTGTGAGGACACCGATCGCCGCCGGCACGCAGAGCGCGGCGACCGCGAGGAACGTGGCGTGCCAGCCGAACGCGGTGCCGAGCAACGAACCTGCCGGCACACCGGCGACCACGGCCACCGTCGTACCGGCCAGCAGCACGGCGAGCGCCCGTCCACGGCGTTGCGGAGGGACGAGCGAGGCGGCCGTTGTCAGTGCCACCGCGAGAAAACCGGCGTTCGCGAGTGCGGCGAGCACCCTGGACGCCAACAGCACGGCGAAGCTCGTCGCGAAGGAACCGACCACGTGCACGACCAGGAAAACGGCCACGAACCCGAACAGGCTCAGGCGCGGTGACCAGTTGCGGGCGAGCACCGCCATCAACGGCGCGCCGACGGCCATCCCCGCGGCGAACGCGGTGGTGAGCAGACCGGCGGTGCCCACCGGTACGCCGAACTCGGCCGCGATCGACGGCAGCAGCCCGGCGAGCATGAACTCAGAGGTGCCCATGGCGAACACGGCCAGGGCAAGCAGGTACAACGAAAAAGGCACGGAGGAACTCCGAGGGGCGAAGGGGTTTTCGGGGCTGACGGCTAAACCGCAGACCCGACCTTCGATGCCTCAGGACTCGACATACCCGGCACGCTAGCGCGATCACCTCACACGATGCAGCTTGATTTCGTTGTCAGTTGACACTCGCTCGTTCGGAATCAAAGATTGACGGGTGTTCCTGGACCTGCTCATCGTGTGCGCGATCGTCGGCGTCCTGGCGCTCGCGACGATCGTCCTGCGCCGTCTGAAGAACCGGAAGGTGCGCCAGGACGAGCTGTGGTTCTCTTACCAGCAGCACATGGACGAGCTGCGCCTGGTCTCGCCGGAGGCCGAACTGGCGACGGTCGCGCAGGTGTCCCAACGGGCGGGGCGCGGCGCCAAGGCCGTGATCGTGTGGCAGCGGACGGGAGTCGAGCAGGAGTCGTGGTTCGAGGGCGCGAGCCCGGACCCCGGTGATCTCCTGCTGCTGCGCGCGAGTCCCGGCTGGGGGCCGGACGCCGCCAGCCCCAACGTCTTCTACGTCGCGCCGGGACAGGTCCTGTCGGCCATGACGGTGGACGCGCAGGCGGCCGCGGCCCGGCATCAACACAGGCTCGCGGCCACCGGAGTCACTCCTTGAGGGCGCGCGCCGCGGCGAAGCAGTAGACGCCGAACGCGGCGATGCCGATGGCCACGGCGGACAGCAGGAACATGCCGTAGGGCTGTGCTGCCAACGTCTTCAGGGCCTTGTCCATGCCGCCGGACTGCTGCGGGTCCGCGTTGATCGCGGCGAGTCCGACGAGGACACCGATCACGCCGTACGCGGCGCCCTTGCCGATCCAGCCGATCCTGCCGACCGGCTCGATCCACTTCGGGGCCTTGGCCATGTCGAGGTCCTTCTCGAAGGACTTCTTGATGCCCTTGTAGATGATCACGCCCGCGATGACCAGTATTCCGATCGCCACGGCGCCGACGAGGAACTGGCCGGCGGGCAACGCGAGCACCTGCGCCGTGAGCTCCTGCTGCTGCTGGTTCTGGTCTCCGCTACCACCGGAGCCCGTCGCGTACTTGAACGCACCGAGCGCGATACCGGTCGCCGTGATGGCTCGGGCCGCGGAGCCGATGCGCTTGGAGATGCGCTTCCGCTTCTTCCCGATGTACGTGTAGCCGACGAACGCCAGCAACAACTGCCAGAGGGCGAAGCACACGAGGCCGATGCCCAGCGTCCACAGGAGCCAGACACCGCCCTGGGCGATGTCGCTCACCGCGCCCTTCGAGTCGGCCTGTTCGGAGTCACCGAACGCGACCTGGATCGCCAGCCACGCCACCAGGACGTGCACGATCCCGTACAACACCATCCCCGCGCGCCCCAGCGTCTGGACGACGGGGTGTCTTCTCGCCTCATGCGCAACAGTGGCCACGAACGGGTGAATACCCGCGCGTGGCCACTGTGAACCCGAAACTTGCTCAGCCGCCGGGCGGCGGCTCGCAGACGATCTTGAACTGCGGGTCGTACTTGACCGTGCGCGACTCGTTGCGGGACTGGCCGCTGCGGCGGTCCGTGATCGTGCGGGTGTCCGTCACCGAGAAGCCGGGAGCGCCGTTGCTCGGGGTGCACCCGGCCTTGTTGACCTTCTTCTCCTGCGGCTGGGTCGGGGCGAAGTCGCCACTGGTCGAGCCCGTGACGTCGTAGTTCTTGGTGCCCCACAGCACGATCTTGATCGACCCGGCGGTCCAGATCGTCTGGATGGCGACGCCCGTGTCGTCCGGGTTCGTGAACGCGATGTCGATCAGGCTGTTGCCCGCGCCGTCCATGAACACCGTGGCCTCGCGGCCCTTCGGGTACCGGGTGATCCAGTAGCTGTGCTCGCGGTGGCCCGCGTCCTTCATGCCCGCGTAGTAGTACGCGTTGTAGAGCGTGGTCGCGAACTGCGAGATGCCGCCACCGACCGCCATGCCGGGGATGCCGTTCTCGATGATGCCCGCCTCGACGTAGCCCTGCGCGGTGCCGCGGGGGCCGGTGTACTTGTTGAGGCTGAACGTCTCCTTGGGCTTCACGATCGCGCCGTTGACCTTCTCGGCCACGACCCGGATGTTGACGCCCGAGGCGGGGGCGAAGCCACCGGTCTGGAACTCGCCGATGACCTCCTTGATGCCCATCTTGTTCGCCTGCTCGGTCGTGACCTTCGCGGGCGTGTGCTTGTACTCGAACTTGATCTCGCGGCCGTCGGTCTTCTTCAGCGTGTCGAAGTACGGCTGGAGGTTCTTGTCCCAGTCGAGGTCGAGGCCGTCCACCGAGGGCTTGACCGTCGGCCTGCCGCCCTCGAACACGATCTGGGCGTCCTTGCCCTCCTTGACCGTGTCCTTGAGCTGCGGCGCGGTCACCTCGGCGAGCTTGTCCTTGTTCGGCGTGACGTTCAGCGCGCCACCCTCACCGGGAGCGAAAGCCAGCGTGGACCCGATCTGCTCCGGGGTGAGCGTCGCGTCCTTGCCCTCGCCCTTGATGACGACGGGACCGGACACCGCGGTCTTCACGACGTCGTTGAGCGCCTTCTCGACGCCCTCCTTGGTCGTCTTCACCGGGGTGAAGTCCATCGGGACCTCGACCGGGTTGCCGGACGCCCAGTTCGCGACGACCGCGGTCACGGCGTCCTCGGCCTTGAGCTTCTGGCCGTCGTGCGGGTCGACCGCGACGGGCGTCGCACCCTCGAACTTGATGGTGCCCTCGATCGGCTCGTGGTCGAGCTTGGGGCGCAGGGCCTCGAGCGCGCTGGAGACCTTCGCGTCGTCCGCCTTCGTCGCGACACCGACCTCACGGCTGGTGAAGAACGAGGTGACGCGCGTGAACGGGCTCAGCGGCTGGCTGCCGGCACGTTCGATCGTGCCGTTCCAGTCGAGCTCCAGACCCGCGGCCTTGGGGTCGAGCTCGGACGTGACGTCACCCGCCTTGAGCGCGACGGGCTTGCCGAGCCGCGGGCCGATCTCGTCGCGGAGCTTCTTCTCGGCCTCGTCGTGGCCCATGCCGCCGACCTCGACGCCCGCCACCGTCACGCCGCGCGGCACGTTGCCGCTGGAGACGAGGATGTCGAGGCCGTAGAGCAGGCCGAAGGCGCCGACCACGGCCGCGGCCACGATCAACGCCTTCTTCTTCGTGTTCTTCGGCTGGGCCTCGTCCTCGCCCGGCTCGATCATCACGGGCCCGTAGACGCCGGAGTCCTCCGGGCGCGGCTCGGGCTGGGGGACGGGCGGGGCCACCGGCTTCATGTACTCCGTGGCGTCCTCGCCGGCCGGGAACCCGACACCGGGCACGGCCGCGGTGACGGTCGGCTCGCTCGAGTCCGGCTCCTCAGACGGCCAGGCCGCGGTCGAGGCGTCCACCTGGACCGGCGTGATCTTGGTCGTCTGCTCCGAGGACGTGCCGCCGGGACCCACCGGAGGCATCGCTCTCGTCTTGTCAGCGTCGTACGGCACAGCTCTCCCCGTTGCCCTGTCTCCTGAGGTGGCCTACGTGTGTGTAGCTATCAGGCGTCGATCACGAACCGGCGGCTCATAGGTACAGACCAGTACCGTGTTCGGTGAGCTCCGTCGCAACCGCGTGCAGATCGCGTTCCCTCATCACGAGATACGTGGTGCCGTGCACCTCGACCTCAAGCTGATCTTCCGGGTTGAACATCACCCGGTCGCCGACCTTCACGTGGCGCACGCTGGTTCCGACTCCGAACACGTCACCCCACGCCAACCGCTTCGCCATCTGGGCCGTAGCGGGGATCACGATGCCTCCGCTGGAACGCCGCTCGCCGTCCTCGGGCGAGATGCGGACCATGACGCGGTCGTACAGCATCTGGATCTCGAGCTTGACATCAGGCACCAGCAGAGTCTACGTGCCCTGCCGACCGTCCTCGTCCATGCCGCCCATCAGCAACGGAAGTCTGGTAGGTGCATCGGCAACAACTCGAACCGGGACCCCCCAGTCCTGCCTGGTCAGACGGCAGACCGGGTGTTCGTCGGCAGGATCGTCACTGCAACTGGCGGCCTGCGCTACTACGTGCAGGACGCCGTTCGTGACCTGATCGTTGATCCGCAACGCGCGTACCAGTTCCGTGGTGACGCCGGCGCCCTCGAGAATCAGCTCCGGAGGCGAGCTGGTGATCTCCAAACGTGTTGAGGGGCCGTACCTTTCGTCCAGTTTCGTCCCGGTTGGCGGGGTGAAGACGACCGCGAGCTCGAACTCCCCGGACGCGATGTCGGTGGAAGGCCGCTTTACCTCGTGGGCGGCGCCGTCGATCTTCGTGGCGGCCGCGGTGAACCGTTCGAGCCGATGCGCGGCGCTCGCGACCACGACGAGCTCGTTGTCGACGACGAGCGCGTCGGACGGCTCGGCGACGTCCGTGGCGATGGTCGTCAGGGTGTTCGTCGCGGGGTCGAAGCGCCGGATCGCGTTGTTGTAGGTGTCGCTGATGGCGACGGAGTGGTCGTCGAGGACCGTGACGCCGAGCGGGTGCTGCAGCAGCGCCTCGTCCGCGTCGCCGTCCTTGTGCCCGAACGCGAAGAGCCCCTTGCCGACGACGGTGTGTACCTCGCCGTTCTCCAGGTACCGCAACGCACTCGTCTCGGAGTCGACCATCCACAGCCGGTCGCCGTCCGCCGCGAGCCCGGACGTCTGCGCGAAGAACGCGCCTTCGGCCGGTCCGTCGTTGATGCCCTCGACCGTCGTGCCGGCGAGCCTGCGGACGGTGTTCGTCTCCGGGTCGAAGAAGCTCAGCGTGTGGTTGCCGGCCATCGCGATGGCGACGCCGCCGTTCCACCACGCGACGTCCCACGGGCTGGTCAGCTCGATCTTGTCGGCGGGCCCGTCGGTCTCGCCGTCACGCCACTGCTCACCCGTGCCCGCGAGCGTCGTGACCTCGCCGGTCTCGAGGTCGAGGCCGCGCAGGAGGTGGTTGACCGTGTCGGCGACGACGACCTGGTTCGTGCCGGGCACGAGGGTGAGGCCCGCGGGCTCGGAGAAGGTGGGGTTCAGCCCGTCCCGACGGCCGCGCTCGCCCGTGCCGATGCGGCGGATGACGGTCTCGCCGTCCGTCTCCAGCTCCACGACGCTGTGGTGGGCCGAGTCGCTGACGAGGATCGTGTTCCGCGGGGTGACGATGGCCTTGGCGGGGAAGCGGAGCGTGGTGCTCGGCGGCTCCGGCGCCTGGTACGGCCCCTGCCCGCGGTGCAGCGTGCCCTTCTCGTCGTGCTCCTCGACGAGCTCCCTGATGACGGTCCTCAGCGCCTCGACGTGCCCCTCACCAGCGGCGACGTGCACGACGTAGCCCTCGGGGTCGATGAGGTTCAGGGTCGGCCACGCCTTCACGGCGTAGTTCTGCCACGTCGTGAGCTCGGGGTCGTCGAGGACCGGGTGGTGCACCTCGTACCGCTCGACGGCGGCCTCGAGCGCCTCCGGGTCGGCCTCGTGCACGAACTTCGGCGAGTGCACGCCGATGGTGACGAGGACGTCCTCGAACTCCTTCTCCAGCGGCCGCAGCTCGTCGAGGACGTGCAGGCAGTTGATGCAGCAGAAGGTCCAGAAGTCGAGCAGCACGATCTTGCCGCGCAGGTCCTTGAGGGCGATCTGCTCGCCGCCGGTGTTCAGCCAGCCGCGTCCTACCAGCTCAGGGGCACGGACACGGGCACGGCGCTTCACAGTCGTCACGGCCGTATCCAACACTGTGGACGGTCGCGCTGTTCCGCCGTCCATCATGTGGACGAGGTCAGCAACCGACGGGCGTCACCCGCGGCGACGCGCACGTCGGGCCACCGCGGGTGACGCAGGTAGGCGGGGTCGGGCTCGTGCGGCCCGAGCTCGTCGAGGACGACCAGCAGCGGCACCAGCAGCGCCCGGATGGCCACGACCTCCCGCATGTCGCGCAGCGTCCAGCCGATCGACTCGGCCACGTCACCTTCGTCCCAGAAGGTGTCGTCGACCAGCCAGTGGACCGCCTCGGTGAGGCCCGGCCACCGCTCGACGGTCTCCGGCGTGACCGTCACCAGCACGTCGAGAGCCGCGACGATGTCGGCCCGGATCCCCGGCGATCTGAGTTCGGCCACTGCTTCGTCCCCCGGAGTCGATCTGCCCGTCAGGTGAGGAGGACCGCCCTGAGGTCGGCCACGCTCTGCTTCCACTGCGGGCCGTACTCGGTCTCGTCCCACAGCTCCAGCAGCTCGGACTCTGGCGCCACGACGCGGTCGAGCGCCTGGACAGCGAGCGGGCGCAGGTCCGGGGAGAAGACCGGCAACGGCTTCTTCGGCGCGTACGACGTGGTGATCGGGGTGCCTCCCGGCAGCTGCGCGGCGATCAACGCGGCCGAGGCCAGCGCCTTGCAGGCCTCGTAGCTGTCGAGGTACTCGTCCGACTCGATCGTCTCGGTCAGCGCCGAGCGGACGAGGGTCTCGCGCTCGGTCTCCAGCGCGTCGTCCAGCGCGCCGGAGAAGTCCGCGGCGGTGTCGTTGTCGAAGTGTCCGATGTCCCAGGTGCCCATGGCGGTGATCATGGCATCAGGCACCGACAGTTCCGGGCAGCTTCAGCCCCGGCTTCTCTCCCTCGTCGAAAACCGGGGCCACGGTGATCTCCGCCTTCGACAGGTCCACCTCGCCGCCGGCGAAACGGGCGCCGCGGAACGACACCTCGCCGCCGTTGAACTCCGCGCCCTCGAACCGCATCCGCCCGCCGCGGAACTCGGCTCCGTCGAACGTCACGCGGGCGCCGTCGAAGCACGCACCGCCGAACCACACCTCGCCGCCGCTCACCACCATGCCGTCGAACGAGATCCAGCCGCCCGGAAACCTCGCCAGGCTCAGGAAGAACTTCCCCGACGGCAGGTGGATGCCGGAGAAGTCCGCCGACCGCAGGACCGCGCGGACCAGGTCGAAGTCGTGGCCCTGCCAGCTGAACGGCGCGCCGGCGCGCAGGTGGCGGGAGATCACCGACGTGATCGCCAGACGCACCTCGGACTCCGCGTCCAGGTACCACTCGGACTCCAGCGACGGCTCGTACGGGATGCGCAGGTACGAGCACAGCACGTCGATGCAGACCTGGCGTTGTGCCGGCCACTCGTCGGCCAGTGACGCCAGGGCGTAGATGCCGGCCAGGCGGACGGTCGGGGACTCGTTGCCGATCTGGGCGCAGGCGGCGCCGAAGCGTTCGTTCAGGAGCTTGGTCTGTTCGCGGGTCTCGGCGGACTCGCTGACGCGCTGCCTGCGGTAGGCGACGACCAGTGCCACCACACCGCCGACGCCCGCCACGACGGTCAGGGCGACCTTGATGATGTCGAGCCTGGACGTCGCCGCGGCCGGAAACCCCAGTGCGGCCCAGAGAAGTGCGGCGGACGACGCAAAGACGGCTAGGCCGATCAGCACGACCAGGGCGATGTGCCTCTTGACTGACCAGAGCAGGCCGGAATCCACGCCGCGGACGTTAGCGGCGAGTCTCGCTCAGCGGGACGGAATTGACCGGAACCCGGTGGTAGCCCTCATGATGGGACGCAGACCGCCCGTCTGAACCTTTTCGCCGTGATCGGCGTAGAGGACGCCGGGAGGTGCGTGATGGTGGAGTACCTGGTGATCGGTGCAGGTCCGGCGGGCTTGCAGATGGGGCGCTTTCTACACCGGGCGGGTCGCGACTACCTGATCGTCGAGGCGGGGCCGGAGCCCGCGGGTTTCTTCCGGACGTTCCCGCGGCACCGCGTGCTCTCGACGGACGACAACTCGTTGTTCGAGGGCGTTCCGTTCGCGCGCTACAGCAAGAGGTCGTTCCCCGGCGCGGACGATCTGGTGCGCTACCTGGAGGACTTCGCGCGGCCGTTGAACATCCGCTACAACACGCCGGTCACCGACCTCGCGCGGTACGGGGCGCGGCACGTCGTCGTCGCGACCGGCAAGAAGCCCCACGTGCCGGGCATTCCCGGTGTCGAGCACGCCGAGACGTACGCGAGCGCGAGCACCGACCCGACCGAGTACGCGGGGAAACGGGTGCTGATCATCGGACGCGGGCCCAGCGCGTTCGAGACGGCGGACAACATCGCGTCCACGGCGCGGACCACGCACACCGTCGGGCGGTCGGTGCTGCGGATCGTCAAGGACGGCACCGAGTTCGTCGCGACGATCGACGGCACCGGTGACCTGAGGTACGACAAGGTGATCGTGTGCGCGGGGTTCCGCCGCGACACCGCACTGGACGGTCCCGGCGTGCACGTGCTCGCGGGCGACTCGATCAAGGCGATCCGGCACGCCGCCAGGGCGTTGCACCGGACGCTGGAGGCCGAGCACCACGGGGTGCCGTGGCCGCACCGCCGGTTGCGCAGCCGTCCGGACGCGCTGGCGGCGACGATCGCGACGCGGGCCAGCGAGATCCCGGACGGACTGGCCGATGTCGTGGTGACACAAGGACAACACGCGTTGCTCTACGACGAGATGCCCACGACCGAACGGCGCGGGTTCGTCGTCACGAGCACGCAGGTGAGGCACTACCGGCGCAACGAGCTGATCGCCGTCGAACGCCGGTTGCACCGCAAGCCGCTGGAGAGGTTCTTCTCGCAGCAGCTCGCGGTGCCGTGCATCTCCTAGACGGGCAGCGTGCGCGCGAGGAACTTCGCGGACACGTCCCAGGCGCGGTCGGCGGCGTCCTTGTCGTACCAGGGGCCGAGGTGGTTGAGGAACGCGTGCCCCGCGGCCTCCAGGTGCATCTCGGCGCCCTCGTGCTCCGCCGCCGCGTCCACGACCTTCTGGTAGTCGGTGATGAACGCGTCCTCGGTGCCGAAGACGAACTGGATCGGGCACGACACCTGGCCGAGCGCGCCGACCTGGTCCGGCACGCCCGAGCCGTAGAACGACACGACGGTGTCCGGGTCGGAGGCGGTGGCCGCGGCGTAGGCCAGCGTGCCGCCGAGGCAGAAGCCGAGCACGCCGACACCACCGGTGACCTCGGGCAGCCCGCGCAGGTACTGCACCGAAGCCACGACGTCCTGCACGGCGAGCGGGAAGTCGAGGTTGCCGACGACCTCCATCGACTTCGCGATGCCGGCCTCGTCGTGCTCACCGACCCAGCCCGGCTGGAAGCGGTGGAACAGCTCGGGCACGGCCACGACGTAGCCGAGCGCGGCGAGCTTCTCGGCGATGCCGCGCAGGTATCCGTCCAGGCCGAAGATCTCCTGGACCAGCACGATGCCGGGGCCGGAACCGGACTCCGGGAGCCAGACCGGCAACGGCATGTCGTCAACTCGATGGGTCATGGATCGATCTTGCCCCAAGCCGCCCCGGTCAGCGGCCCACGACCTCCACCGACGTGCGGGTGAGACGTTCGGCCTCGGTCCACAGACGAGCAGCGACGGCCTTGTCCCGCGCGGACTTCGGCATCGAGGAGGCCGTGGTCGGGCCGACGAGGGCCCAGCGCGGCCCGTAGTAGGCACCGGGGACCGCGCCGGGGTCGGCCACGGCGTGCAGGAGCGGTTCGGTGCCCTGCTCGACGCCCTGCGAGGGCAGGACCCGGTACCCCACCCGCTCGACGAGACCGGGCTTGCCGCCGTTGAGGTGCGGGCCCGAGGTCATCAGGTTGGTGCGGGTGTAACCGGGGTGCGCGCCGACCGAGAGCAGCGGCCAGCCCCTCTCCGCCGCGAGGTCCGCCAGGTGGTTCATCATCAGCAGGTTCGCCAGCTTGGAGTGCGCGTAGACCAGCGTGGGGCTGTACCGGCGGCGAGACTGCAGGTCGTCGAAGTCGATCTTGCCCCGGTACGCGGCGCCGCTGCTCATCGTCACGACCCTCGGCGCGGGAGCGGCCAGCAGCAACGGCAGCAGCCTGACGGTCAGCGCGAACGGGCCGAGGAAGTTGCTGGCCAGCTGGAGCTCGAAGCCGTCGACGGTCTCGGTCCGCGCGGGCACGTTCATCACGCCGGCGTTGTTCACGAGCACGTCCAGCGGCTTGCCCTCGGAGATCAGCTCCTCCGCGAACGCGCCCACGGACGACAGGTCGGCCAGGTCGAGCCGCCGGACCTCGACCTTCGCACCCGGATGGGCGGCGAGGATCTCCGCCTTCGCCTGCTCACCCTTGGCCACGGTGCGCACCGTGAGGACGACGTTGGCCCCGGCTCCGGCCAGGCGCTTGGCCGCCTCCTTGCCGGTGCCGCTGTTCGCTCCGGTGACGACGACGCGCTTTCCGTGCTGGTCAGGAACCTGGTACATCGCGACCCCTCATAACGTACTGCCGGTCTCTTATGTTCGCCAACATAACGGACCATCGGTATCTTAGTAAAGTACCGACGGTCTGTAATATGCGCGACATGGGTTTCCAGCGAGCGCGAACCGACGAGCAGCGCGGCGAACGGCGGCGGCAGATCCTCGACGCCGCGGCCGCGATGCTCACCGAGACGCCGGTCGCCGACCTGACCCTCACCGCGCTGAGCCGCCGGGTCTGCCTGGCCAAGGCCAACGTGCTGCGCTATTTCGAGTCACGGGAGGCGGTACTGCTCGCCCTCCTGGAGGCGGAGATCGCGGACTGGATCGCCGGACTGGAGTCCGCGGAGGTCCCCGGCGGCTCGGTGAGGGAGCGCGGAGACCGGCTGGCCGGACTCCTGGCCACCTCGCTGGCGGAGCGCCCGGTGCTGTGCGACCTGATCAGCGCCCAGGCCACGGTGCTGGAGCGCAACATCTCCGCCGAGACCGCCCTTCAGCACAAGCGCGCCGTCCACGGGTACCTGGGAACGCTCGTGGGGTTCGCCGGACGGCACCTCCCCGAACTGGGCGACGAGGACGCCGCCGCGCTGATGCGGACCGTCATGCTGGTCGCGGTCGCCGCCTGGCCGGGCAGCCGTCCCCCGCAGGCGGTCCTCGACGCCTACGCCGCCGACCCGGCGCTGGCCGTGATGTGCGTCGACTTCACCGACGTCGTGCGCCGCAGCCTCGAGGTGACGGCTTCCGGACTTCTCGCCCGCCGGAGCTAGTCCCTGCCCGATAATCGGCCGATGATCAGGTTGATCGCGACCGACCTCGACGGCACGCTGCTGCAACCGGGCGGGGTGCTGAGCGAGCGGACCCGCGCCACGCTCCACGCCGTCGACGCGGACGTCGTGGTCGTCACGGCCCGGCCGCCGCGGTTCGTGCAGGATCTGGAGCTCACCGGCACGGCGATCTGCTCCAACGGGGCGATGATCTACGACCTGACGAACCGCGAGGTCACGCACGCGCAGACGGTGCCGCTCGACGTCGTGCGGAAGGTGTCGGAAGCGTTGGCCGAGGTGATCCCCAACGTCGGCATCGCGGTCGAGACCGGGCTGGAAGTGTTGTCGGAGCCCGGTTTCCAGGGGTTCGGGCCGAAGAATCCACACCGGATGCTGGAGATGCTCGACCACGTCTTCGAGGAGGCGCACCAGGTCGTGCAGATGCTCGCGTGGGCGCCGGACGCCGAGGCCGACCACATGATGGAGATCGCGCGCGAGGCCGTCGGGCAGCACGTGTCGGTCACGCACTCGGGCGGGCTCGGCCTGCTGGAGATCAGCCCGCCGGGCGTCTCGAAGGCCGCCACGCTCGAATCCCTGTGCAACACAAGGGGAATCGGCAAGCACGAGGTCGTCGCGTTCGGGGACATGCCGAACGACCTGTCGGTGCTCGGATGGGCCGGCACGGCGTACGCGATGGGCAACGCGCACCCGCTCGTGAAGCAGGCCTGCACCCACCACGCGCCGCCGAACACCGAGGACGGCGTCGCTCAGGTCCTCGAACGGCTCTTCAGGATCTAGGCACCGAGGTGGGACCGGCCACCTCGGCACCCAGCGCGATCACCCGCCGCCGCAGCTCGCGGTCGGCGGTCACCACCGTCACGACGCGTCCGGCGCCCTCGGCCCGCACGACCTCGACGATCGTGTCGTCGCCGTCGCCGGGCGCGGAGACCACGCGGACGTCGTCGACGGAGGAAACGGTGCGCGCCTTGCCCTCCACGACCAGGACGACCTCCTCGTCGCGGCCGCGCAGGGCGTCGCGGAGGCGTTCGGCCGCTGCCGCTCTGTCGCGCCACCACCCGTCGGGGACGGATCCCACGACGTTGGCGGCGTCGACCACGAGCAACGGCTTCACGCCTCCAGCGTGCCTCAGCCCCGGCGAGCCCGCAGCGCGTCCAGCGAGTCCGGGCCCTCGTCCACGGCAAGTGCCGCAACGGGAGCAGCCTGAACTCCGGCCCAGCGCAGGACGGCGGCCGTCGCGGCGGCACGGTCCTTCTCGGGCAGCTTGGCGATGTTCGCGCCGTGGTTGCCGCCGGGCACCGTGAACGACAGCGAGTCGCGCGTGCCCCAGCCGAGCCGGAACGGTTCCGCGCTCCACGGGTCGTTCTGCCCGTTCACGAACAGCAGCCGTGAGCCCTGGTAGCGCACCCACGAGTCCACGTCGCGCATCGCCGACCGGTCGAACCGCGGGAACTCGATGTCCGGCGAGACCATCGAGCGCGGCACCGAGGAACCGGGGTGGCGCAGCAGGTCGCGCACGGCCGACTCGTCCGCCTCGGGCCAGCCGAGCTGCGTGCCGGCCTGGTAGTAGTACGCCGTGTAGGGCGCGACACCGGCATCGGTGTAGAAGTCCCAGCCCACGGTCGCGTCGATGAACTTCCAGAGGTCGTCCACCGAGGCACCCGCGCCGGGCACGATCGCGCACTGCTCCTGGGTGCCGTACTGCCAGAACGTGAACGGCGTGTCCAGCACCAGGATCTCCAGCGCCTTGTGCGCGCTGCCGAACTGCTTGTAGGTGTAGCCACGCGCTTCGAGGCGTGAGACGAACTCGTCGCGGTTCTGCAGGATCTGCCGCTGGACGCCTTCGAGGCGACGGTTGCACGACGGGTCGTTGCCGACCTCGCGGATGAACTTCCCGTAGACGTCGCGGTCGTTCACCACGTCGTTCGGCGCCACGTACGCGATGGTCGCGTCGACGTCGCGCGGGAAGAACCGGCGGTGGTAGATCGACGTCATGCCGCCCTTGCTGGCACCCGTCGAGAGCCACTTGGCGCCGTAGATCTTCTTGAACGCGGTGACGATCCGGTGGTGGTCGTGGGCCGCCTGCCAGATGTTCAGGTCGTCCCAGTCGGCCGGGGCCGGTCGCGACGGCGGGAAGAACCGCTGCTCGACGCTGATCTGGTTGCCGTCGACGAGCCTCGCGGGCTCGGACGGGCTCGGGCCGGACAGGTTGTAGCCGCTGGTGTGCAGCACCATCGGCTTCGACTCGGCCTTGTGCAGCAACGAGAGGCGCTGCTCGAACTTCACGCCGCGCGGCTTGCGGTGGTCCGCGGGCTGCTGGATGCCGAGGATGAACGTCCGCGCGGTGCCGGACGTCCCCTCGCTGATGATCCGCACACCGGGAACGGCGGCGATGCGGTCCTTGATGTCCGGGGCGGCGGACACCACTGCGGCGGTGGCGGCGACCTGCGCCGATGCCAGGCCGAACGCCAGCAGGGAGCGTACGAGTCTGTTCACCAGGCCAAACTATTGAGCCCGCACGCCCTGCCGGACCGGCCGATCGTCGGGGTTATTCGTAGCTCGCGAAGTAGGACGCGGCCATGTCCTTGTCGCCGTGACCGCCGTCGGCCGCGCGCTTCAGGCGTTCGGCGGAGGCCTGTGCGACGTCAAGGCGCACGTTCGCCCGGTCCGCCGCCTCGGCGACGAGCAGGGCGTCCTTCAGCGCGTTGTCGACGGTGAACGCGGGCGCGAAGGAGCGGTCGATGATCGCGCCGCCCTTCGTCTGCAGGTACGGGGTGTCGATCGCGCCGCCGGACACGGCCTGAAGGAACAGCTTCGGGTCGAGCCCGGACGCCTCTGCCAGCGACACGGCCTCGCCGACCGCCGCCGTCAGCGCGAGCACCCAGCTGTTCGCGACGAGCTTCAGCTTCGACGACGCCCCGGCCTCGCCGACCCACATCGTGCGGGCACCGATCACGTCGAACACGGGCTGCACCTTGGGACGCAGTTCCTCGGCTCCGGACGCGAGCACGACGAGCTTGCCCTCGGCCGCCGGCTTGGTGCTGCCGAGCACGGGCGCGTCCACGAAGTCCAGCCCGAGCGAGCGGGCCAACGCGATGTGGTCCTCCGTGGCGTCGACACCGACCGTGGACGCCTGGACCCACACGGCGTCGTGCGGCAGTGACGGCGCAGCGGCCTGCATGGCTGCAGTGACCGTGGGGCCGTCGTTGAGCATCGTCAGCACGACCTCAGCGCCTTCTACGGCGTCCGCGGGGCTGTCGACGACCGTCGCGCCCTTCGCGGCGAGCGGTTCGGCCTTGGCGCGCGTGCGGTTCCAGACCCGGACGGCGTGTCCGGCCGCGGCGAGGTTGGCTGCGATGGGGGCACCCATGAGGCCGGTGCCGAGCACGGCGATCTTCATGGTCCCCAGCAAACAAGAAACCTCGCGGTGCTGCCAGGTCGGGGGTCCGACAGCACCGCGAGGTCAACAGTGACATCGGCGGACCGACGCGCGCTGTTACAACGCCATCATACTGTGGCGTGGATCACGTTTAACAGAATGAAACCCCTGGAGCGCGGGAGGTGCTCCAGGGGTTCCCGTTGGGGAGGCACTCGCTAACGGGGCGCCGCGCGAGTGCCGGGTCGAAGGGTCAGCGGAGGGTGGTGACCTGAGCCTGGGCGATGGCCATCAGCTCGTGACGCATGGACGGGGTGGTCGCCATGTCGATCGCGCGAGCCACGGCCTTCTGGTTGCGCGCCTCGGCACGGCGGGCGCGGAGCTTCGCTGCGAAGTTCATCTGGGTCTGCACTTCCCTCTGTGAGGTCTTGCTGGGCTGGTGACTCAAGTATGCACCTTCACGCCCACGAAAGCACGCGATTATCCGGTGAGGTGGGGCACATGCCGATGAATCATCGGCCGACAACGTGAACGGCCGGACAACGCCGGGGTGCGCCGGGTCACTCCTCGCGGCCGAGCAGGAACCGCCCGAAGTGCGGCACGGTGAAGGCGATCTGACCCCGTTCCGCGCTGTAGACCAGGCCTTTCTTGATGAGCGAGTCCCGCGCGGGCGACAACGACGAGGGCTTGCGGCCGAGGTGGTCGGCCACCTGGGCGGTGTTGACCCCCGCATCCTTTCCGTCGGTCAACTCGGCCATCGACCGGAGATACTCGCGTTCAGCGGGCGTCGCACGCTCGTATCGGGACCCGAAGAAGCCCACGGCCAGCTCCGCGTCGGCCTCCGGAGCGGCCACCGAGACGTCCAGCGCGGTGATCGGGTCGGCCGGAGCGGCGTCCCAGGCGGCCTTGCCGTAGGCCTGGATGAAGTACGGGTAGCCGCCGGACGCGTCGAAGAGGGCGTCGAGCGCCTCGTCGGTGATGCCCGCGTCCTCGCGTTCGACCGGGGCCAGCACGGCGCGGTCGGCGTCCTCGCGGCTGAGGCGGTCGATGCGGACGTAGCGGAAGAGGCGTTCCGAGTACGACTTGCTGGCGCTGAGCACGGCCGGCAGGTGCGGCAGACCGGCGCCGACGACCACCAGCGGCGCGCCGATCTGCGAGAGCTCGTGGCAGGCCGCGCACAACGCGCTGATGTCGTCCGGCTTCAGGTCCTGCATCTCGTCGATGAGCAGCGCGACGCCCGTGCCGACGTCCTGCGCGAGCTCGGCGACGTCGGTGAACAGCTCGACCAGGTCGATCTCGATGTCGCCGGAGTCCGCCCGTCCCGAAGCGGCCGGGACGTCGATGCCGGGCTGCCAGCGGTCGCGCAGCTTGGCGCCGTCCGGGGCGGCCCTCAGGGCGAACGCCTTCAGGATGCCGAGGATCGCCTCGACCCGGTCCGGCGCGCGGTGCCGGACCGCGAGATCGCGGATCGCCCGGTGCAACGCGGCCGACAGCGGCCTGCGCAGGTCGGCGTCGGGCCTGGCCTCGACCTTGCCCGCGCCCCAGCCGCGTTTGACGGCCATCGACCGCAGCTCGCCGAGCAGCACGGTCTTGCCGACGCCCCGCAGCCCGGTCAGCACGAGGCTGCGTTCGGGACGGCCGCGGGCCACGCGTTCGAGCACCACCTCGAACGCACCGACCTCTTTGTCCCGGCCGGCGAGCTCAGGAGGCCGCTGGCCTGCACCGGGAGCGAACGGGTTGCGCACCGGGTCCATGGCTCGCACCGTATCCGCGTTTCTAGCGCTGGCCTTAGAGACGCGCAGACCAAGCTCGAAGTGCGGCCGGATGCCACTGTCTACGTTTATCTAGTGATTGAGCAATAGAGCTGAATAGTTGCGGATGGTGGCCGGTGCCGGTTGGCTGGCTCACGTGGCTGAAGTCGTGACGAAGGGGACAGGCGAGGTCGAGCGCACCGCCGACCGCGCGCAGGTCGACGTGACGTTCGAGGCTCTCGGCGCCGAACGCTCCGAGGCGGTGAGCACGCTCAACCAGCGCATCTCCGCCGTCGAGCCGCTGCTCGAGGAGTTCGAGGTGCGGTCGCGGCAGCTGTCCGCGCACGACAACTGGGACAACAACCAGCGGGTGGGCAGCCGGGCGTCGCAGCAGTACGTGATCTGGGTGAAGGATCTCGACCGCCTCGACGCGCTGCTCGCCGAGCTCGTGCAGGCCGAGCCGTCCTGGATCAACGGACCGTCGTGGACGCTCGTCGACGACACCGAGGCCATCCGTGAGGCGCAGAAGGAGGCCGTGGCCGACGCACTGCGACGCGCTGAGGGCTACGCATCGGCGCTGGGGCGGCGGCTCGGGCCGTTGCTGCGCATCGGTGACACAGAGGGCGGCGCGCACTACCAGCCGCGGATGATGAGCGGCGCGGCGTCGTTCGAGATGGCCGGGCCCGCCGGGATGGTCGACCAGCTGAACCTGAAGGCGCAGCAGATCACGGTGTCGGCGTCCTGCACCGCCGCCTGGTCGTTGCTCGACTGATGGAGACCGCGCTGGTTCTGGGAATCGGCGGAGTGGTGTTGCTGTTCCTGGCGGTCTTCACGACGCTGCTCCTACTCGGCCGCCGGGCGCGGCGCGGGCGCCAGGAAGGGCGCTACCAGTACCGCGCCAGGCCGAACGGCACCTACGACAACTCGTCCTCGTCCGGTGGAGCAGTGTGACCGGGGCTCGTAGTCCTGAGGTCTGACGCGCGGATCATGCCCCAGCGTGATCCGCGGTGACAGCCCGCGTACCTAGCGTTCCACTCCATGCGGAACTTGTTGATCGGCATGGTGGTCGGGGCGGCGACGATGGCGTCCGTTGCGCCGGCGCACGCGATCATCGGCGGCGAGACGGCGACCGAGAGGCACACGTGGATCGCCGATCTGGGACACGACGAGAACGGCCACGGCTGCGGTGGCGGGCTGATCGCGTCGCGGTGGGTCGTGACGGCCGAGCACTGCCTCGGAACGGTCGCGGCCGGCACGCCGATCCGCGTCGGCTCGAACGATCGGTTGGAGGGCGGCACGGTCGTCGCCGTCGCGAACGTGCACAAGGGCGACTACGGCGACATCGGCCTGATCGAGCTTCAGAACCCCGTTCTGGAGGCACCGGCGACCGTCGGTCCGATGCCCGCGTCCGGGCCGATCCGACTGCTCGGCTGGGGCATGGACGCGCAGTCGTCCCCGGTCTCGCCTCGGTCGCTCAAGCAGCTCGACACCGAGGTGCTGGGCCAGTGCGGCGGGGACGACGAGATCTGCGTGAAGCAGTCCGTGGACGCGGCCGCGTGCCACGGCGACTCGGGCACACCCGCGGTCGTCGACGGCAAGGTCGTCGCGGTGACCAGCCGTGGCCCCATCGGACCGTGCGGCGGCGAAGGCTGGACCGTCTACACCGCCGTGGCGCCGCATCAGGCGTGGATCGACAGCACGATCGCTAGTGGTCGTTGAGCGACTCCATCGCGTGGTGCACCGCGGCGGCGTCGAGGTCGTCCGGGCGTGCCTTGAGCCAGTTCTTGAGCCACTCGACGCGTCGCTTGGCCGCCGCGGCCAGCGTCAACGTGATGTAGGCGCGGCGCTCCCACTCGCGGGCCGACCGCATCGCGTCGGCCGCGGGGCGCCACTCGTCACGGAGGGTGCCGACGAGTGCGCGCGCCAGCACCGGGTCTCTCTCGGGATCAACCTGCAGGTCCTGCATCCCACCCCCAGTGTCGCCGTGAAACGACACTGTGAGTGTGCATGAGGGACTGTCGTGTTCGGCAAGACTAAGTGCGTCACCGTTCCAGAATCGCCGTGATCCCTTGACCTCCGGCGGCGCAAATGGACACGAATCCGCGTCCACTTCCCCGCTGGTGCAACAACTTCGCCAGCGTCGCCACGATCCGCGCACCCGTGGCGGCGAACGGGTGGCCCGCCGCGAGCGACGAGCCGTTGACGTTCAGCCTGGACCTGTCGATCTCGCCGAGCTCCTTCTCCCAGGCCTTCAGCGTCGCGAGCACCTGCGACGCGAACGCCTCGTGCACCTCGTAGAAGTCGAAGTCCTGCAACGTGAGGCCGGCCTTGTCGAGCATGCGCGGTGCGGCGTGCACGGGTGCCATGAGCAGGCCCTCGTCGCCGTGCACGTAGTCGACGGCGGCGGTCTCGGCGAACGTCAGGTAGGCGAGGACCGGGAGCTTGCGCGCCGCCGCCCACTCCTCGGTGGCCAGCAGGACCGCGGAGGCGCCGTCGGAGAGCGGGGTCGAGTTGCCGGCGGTCATCGTGTCACCGAAGACCGGCTTGAGCTTCGCGAGCTTCTCGGCGGTGCTGTCCGGGCGGAGGTTCTGGTCGCGGGTCAGGCCGAGGTACGGGGTGACGAGGTCGTCGAAAAAGCCCTCGTCGTAGGCGCGGGCGAGGTTCTGGTGGCTGCGCGCGGTCAGGTCGTCCTGGTCCTCGCGGGTGATCTCGTACCGCGCCGCGGTGATGGCGGCGTGCTCGCCCATGGACATGCCGGTGCGCGGTTCGCCGTTGCGCGGCAGGTGCGGGACGACGTGGCTGGGGCGCAGCTTCGTGAGGAGGCCGACCTTGCGGGTGCGGTTGAACTCCAGCAGGAGCTTGCGGAAGTTCTCGTTGACGCCGATCGGGGCGTCGCTGGTGGTGTCGACGCCGCCCGCGATGCCCGCCTCGATCTGGCCGAGCGCGATCTTGTTGGCCACGGCGATGATCGCCTGCAGGCCGGTGCCGCACGCCTGCTGCAGGTCGTAGGCGGGGGTCTGGGGGCTGAGCCTGCTGCCGAGGACCGACTCGCGGACGAGGTTGAAGTCGCGCGAGTGCTTGAGGACGGCTCCCGCGACCACCTCGCCGAGCCGCTCGCCCTGCAGGCCGAAGCGGCTGACCAGGCCGTCCAGCACCGCCGTGAACATGTCCTGGTTCGAGGCGGTGG
This sequence comes from Lentzea sp. NPDC055074, assembly GCF_053608005.1. Lineage (NCBI taxonomy): Bacteria > Bacillati > Actinomycetota > Actinomycetes > Pseudonocardiales > Pseudonocardiaceae > Lentzea > Lentzea sp. NPDC055074. Next base: position 376,081 of record NZ_JBSGUQ010000004.1, on the reverse strand, counting down.
CGTACGGGCCGTTCGAGCGGGCGAACGGGATGCGGTTGCCGCCGATGATCGCTACTCGCATGCCGCCATACTACCTACTAGCGGGTAGACTTACTAGCGAGTAGGTTGTGTGACGTGGACAGGTACCAGAAGTTCGCGACGTCAGGGCTCGGCCGTCAGCTCGTGCGCAGGCTCGGCCTGCCGAACCCGTATCCACTCCGTCGGGACGCCGCGCTCGCCACACCGGTGCTGGTCGGTGGCGCCACCCGGCTGCCCTTTCTGAAGCAGCTGGAAACAGGCACCGCCCCGTACGGCGCGCTGGTGTTCGACGCGTCGGAGATCTCGTCGGTCGGCGACCTCAAGCAGCTGCACGACTTCTTCCACCCCGCGATCACCCAGCTCGGGCCGTGCGGACGGGTGGTCGTGCTCGGGCGGTCACCGGACTCCATCGCGCAACGGGCCCTCGAAGGCTTCGTGCGGTCGGTCGGCAAGGAGCTGCGCCGCGGCGGCACGGCGAACCTGGTGTACGTGACGGACGGAGCCGAGGACGGGGTCGAGTCGACGCTGCGGTTCCTGCTGTCCGGACGGTCCGCGTACGTGTCCGGGCAGGTCGTTCACGTGTCCTCGGCTGCGGCGACCGGCACGCTGGACGGCAAGGTCGCCCTGGTCACGGGCGCTTCGCGGGGCATCGGCGAGGCGATCGCGACGGCGTTGGCCCGCGACGGCGCCCACGTGGTGTGCCTCGACGTCCCCGCTGCCGGGGACGACCTGTCGAAGGTCGCGAACGCCGTCGGCGGGTCGGCGTTGCAGCTCGACATCACCGGCGACCCCGCCCGGCTGACCTCGTACCTGACGGAACGGCACGGCGGCGTCGACGTCGTCGTGCACAACGCGGGCATCACGCGGGACAAGACGTTGGCGCGCATGGACTCCTCGCAGTGGGACTCGGTGCTGGAGGTCAACCTCGCCTGCCAGGAACGGATCAACTCCGCACTGCTGGACGGCGACGTGCTGCGTGACGGCGGACGGATCGTCGGGGTGTCGTCGATCGCCGGCATCGCGGGCAACGTCGGCCAGACCAACTACGCCACCTCGAAGGCCGGCGTGATCGGGATGGTGCAGACGCTCGCGCCCGTTCTCGCTGCTCGCGGCGCCACGATCAACGCCGTGGCGCCCGGTTTCATCGAGACCAAGATGACCGCGGCGGTGCCGTTCGCGACGCGCGAGGTCGGGCGGCGGATGAACAGCCTGTCGCAGGGCGGGTTGCCTTCTGACGTCGCGGAGACCGTGGCGTGGTTCGCGTCGCCGGGCTCGGGTGGCGTGAACGGCAACGTCGTGCGGGTGTGCGGCCAGATGCTGCTGGGGGCCTGATGCTGCTGCGTGCCGCCCTGACGTCGTTCCGGCGCGGGGAAACACTTGCCGCCCGACCGGTCTCCGCTTCGGTCGACGTGTCGCTGAAGCACCTCGCGGCGTACAACGCGGTGTGCGGGTTCGGGCTGCGCGACGCGTTGCCGTTGACGTACCCGCACGTGCTCGGGTTTCCGTTGCAGATGAAGCTGATGTCGGGCGCCGGGTTCCCGTTTCCGTTGCCGGGACTCGTGCACGTCGCGAACCGGATCACGCAGTCGCGTCCGTTGGCGCTGGACGAGCCGGTGGAGATCACGGTGTCCGCGCGCGACCTGCGGCCTCATCCGCAGGGCACGCAGGTCGACGTGGTGACGTCGGTCTCCGGTGTCTGGGAAGGGGTTTCGACCTATCTGCGGCGCTCGGGAGGCTCGTCGGGCGCGGGTGAGCTCGAGCGGCCGGTCGGCTCGGCGGTGTGGAAGGTGCCCGCGGACATCGGACGGCGCTACGGCGCGGCGTCCGGCGACCGCAACCCGATCCACCTGCACCCGTTGAGCGCCAAGCTCTTCGGGTTCCGGCGCGCGATCGCGCACGGGATGTGGACGAAGGCGCGCTGCCTGGCCGCGCTGGAGGGACGGCTTCCCGAGGCCGTCACGGTCGACGTCCGCTTCAAGAAGCCGTTGCTCATCCCCGCTCGTGTCGAGTTCTCGGCTTCGGAGGGTGTTGGTGGCTGGGAGTTCGCCGTCTGGGGCAAGGGGCCCCACCTGGTCGGGTCAGTCCAGGATCTAGCGACGTGACGGTGGATGCCAGACGTTGCCGTCGACCAGGTCGCCGAAGCCCATCCAGACGAGGTTCATGAGGCGTGCCGCGACGACGCCGGCGGGTTCCTCGGGGTGGTCCAGCCACCAGTCCGCGAGCGACTCACCGGCCCCGACCAGCGCCGCGGCCAGCGACTCGGCCTCGAGCTTCGTGGCAGGCGCCTTCGTCGACTGGGTGAGCAGCGCCGCGACCAGTGACACCGCACGTGCCCGCATGTCCATGAGCTCGACCGCGAACGGCCCGCCCTGGTTGGACGCCTGCCGGTGCAGCACCATCCAGCTCGCCCGGTTCTCCCCGACGAACCCGAAGAACGCCCGCAGGCCGCTCCACAGCTGCACGTCGGGTTCCTGGTCGGGCTCGACGCCCGTCGCGATGGCCTCCATCATCCGCGTGGCCTCGCGCCGGATGCACGTCGCGAACAGCTCCTCCTTCGAGCCGAGGTAGGCGTAGAGCATGGGCTTGGAGATGCCCGCGACCTCGGAGATCTCGTCCATGGAGGCCGAGTGGAAGCCGAGCCGCGAGAACACGTCGACAGCGGCATCCATGATCTGCCGCTCACGCACCGCGCGTGGCAAGCGCTTGGCTCGACCTTCTGTGCGCATCACTACCCCTCAGTTCGGAGCAGCAAGATTATCCGATCGAGTTGCCGCTCTATCTACTGGTGAGTAGTCTTACTCGCGAGTAGGTACCAGGAGGTGTGTCAATGACGCTCGACCTCACGACCGAGGCGATCGCGAAGCTCAGCCCGGCCGAACTGATCAGCACGTTGCAGCAGATCACGCCGGACGACCCGGCGCTGGCCGAGGTGGACATCGACGTCATCGCCCGCGGCATCGACCCGAAGAAGCTCGGCCGCGACGACTTCGCCGCGTTGCTCAACGCTCTGGGCGCACTGGCCGACGGCGGCGCCGACCTCGACCTGTCGAAGATGGACCCGTCCAACTTCGCCCGCATCATCTCGCGTGCCTCGAAGGACCAGATCGAGGCCGTGGTCGCCGATCCCGCGCTGCGCGTGCGCGTGCTGGACGAGGTGTTCCGGCGCATGGAGGTCCACTTCCGCGCGGACCGGGCGGGCGCCACTCGTGCCGTCGTCCACTTCCACGTGCTGGAAGACGTCTACGAGGCGATCATCGAAGACGCTCAGTGCACGATCAACAAGGGCGTGACGCGCGAGGCCCGTGCCATCGTGACGCTCACGCCCGCCGACTTCCTGAAGCTCGCGACCGGCAACGCCTCCGCCCCCGTGCTGTTCATGACGGGCAAGCTGAAGGTGAAGGGCGACCTGGGGTTCGCGGCCGGGTTCATGAGCCTGTTCAACATCCCGAAGGCTTAGGAGACTTCTTGTGGGTGGCTTCTCGCTCGAGCTGAACGAAGACCAGACGGACCTGCGCGACTGGGTGCACGGCTTCGCTCGCGACGTCATCAGGCCGGCGGCCTCCGAGTGGGACGAGCGCGAGGAGACACCGTGGCCGGTGATCCAGGAGGCGGCGAAGATCGGCCTCTACGGCTTCGAGTCCCTCGCCACCTGGTTCGCCGACCCCATCGGCCTCTCCCTGCCCATCGCCACCGAGGAGCTCTTCTGGGGTGACGCGGGCATCGCGTTGTCGCTGATGGGCACCGGTCTGGCCGTGGCGGGCATCTTCGCGGGCGGCGAACCGGAACAGCTGGCCGAGTGGGTGCCGGAGTGCTTCGGCGACGAGAGCGACCCGAAGCTCGCCGCCTTCTGCGCCTCCGAACCCCAGGCGGGCTCCGACGTGGCCGGCTACCGCACGCGCGCCCGTTACGACGAGGCCACCGACGAGTGGGTGCTGAACGGCCAGAAGGCGTGGGCCACCAACGGCGGCATCGCGAACGTGCACGTCGTCACCGCCGTGGTCGATCCTGCCCTGGGCTCGCGCGGCCAGGCGGGCTTCATCGTCCCGCCCGGGACGCCGGGGCTGTCGTCGCCGGGCAAGATCAAGAAGCACGGCATGCGCGCCTCGCACACGGCCGACGTGTTCCTGGACGACGTGCGGGTGCCCGGCCGATGCGTGCTGGGTGGTCGTGAGCGTCTCGAGGCTCGTCTCGCGCGTGCCCGCGAGGGACTGAAGGCCGGCGGCCAGGCGGCGATGGCCACGTTCGAGACCACGCGTCCGACCGTGGGCGCGATGGCCGTGGGCGTCGCCCGCGCCGCCTACGACTACGCGCTGGAGTACGCGAAGGACCGCGAGGCGTTCGGGCGCAAGATCATCGAGAACCAGTCGATCGCGTTCGACCTGGCGAACATGCGGATGGAGATCGACGCGTCGCGGCTGCTGGTGTGGCGGGCGGCCTGGATGGGGCGCAACAACGTCCCGTTCACCGCGGGCGAGGGGTCGATGTCGAAGCTCAAGGCGTCCGAGGTGTCGGTGTGGGCGACGGAGCGGGCGATCCACATCCTGGGTGGGGCGGGGTACACCCGCGATCACCCCGTTGAGCGGATGCACCGGGACGCCAAGATCTTCACCATCTTCGAGGGGACCTCGGAGATCCAGCGGCTCGTCGTGTCGCGGATGATCTCCGGGATGCAGATCAGGTAATGCCTTGGAGCGGGCCGGGTTGTGCGCCCCGGCCCGCCATCAGGGGCGTTTGGTACCGTGCTCGACGCCCCGGTGGTCTGGGCGACCCCACCTTGGAGGAGCGTCGTGCGCACGTTGACCCATGCCGAGTTCATGGAGATGCGGCGGTTCCCCGCACTCGACGGCCTGCGGGCGTTCGCGGCCGTGATCGTCGTCGTCTTCCACTTCGGCGGTGCCGAGTGGAAGTGGCTCTCCGGCTGGGTCGGGGTCTACCTGTTCTTCGTGCTCTCGGGCTTCCTGATCACCACGCTGCTGCTGCGCGAACAGGACCTCAAGGGCCGGATCTCGCTCAAGAACTTCTACATCCGGCGCGTCTTCCGGATCATGCCGCCGTACTTCGTGATCTTCGCCTTCATCATGGCGTTCTTCTACCTGCGCGGCGACTTCTTCACGATCCGGTACCCGGAGACGCTGAAGTACTACCTGCCGTTCATGAACGAGTTCCTGCCGGCGGGCATGGCGGGCGCGCCCAACGACTACTTCTCCGGGTCGTGGACGCTCGGCATCGAGCAGAAGTTCTACCTCGTGTGGCCGGCTTTGATGGTCGTCGCCGGTGTGGCCGCGGCACGTCGTCGCGTCTACATCGCGGTGGGTGCCATGGCCGTGCTCGTCGCCCTCATCCCGTTGACCGGCGGTTGGTACACGAACTACTCGATGAGCGCGCTCTACACGTCGTCGGTGCACTACGTGGTGCTGCTGGTCGGTGCGTTGCTGGCGATCGTCATGAACAGCAAGCGCCTCTACGCGTTCGTGCAGCCGTTGACGCACCCGCTGATCGCGCCGTTCGCGATGGTCGGGTTCGCGGTGCTGCACGTGAACATGGAGACGTTGTGGCACTCCACGGGCAACGCGGTGGTGCTGCTGCTCGGTTATGCGGTGCTGACGGCGATGCTGATCGTGTCGCTCATGAACCGCAACCCGGTGACGTGGGTGCTGTCGACCGCGCCGGCGCGGTTCGTCGGTGACCGGTCCTACTCGCTGTACCTGTTCCAGGGCATCGCGGGCTTCATGGTGGCCGGGCTGCTGCCGCGGTTCGCCGTCTACGGGACGTTGACCGCGCTCGTGGTGACGCTGGTGTCGTTGCTGCTGGCCGACGTGGTCTACCGCTGGGTCGAGCACCCGGCCATCGAGCTGGGCCGCCGCATCATCGCGCGCCGTTCGAAGAAGCCCGAGCCGGTCAACCCGCCGACCAAGGAAGTTCCGCCGGTCCCGGTCAACGCCTGAGGTGCAGTGGCCCGCCGTTCCCCTGCGCCGGCGGGCCGTCCGAAGACTCGCTGTGTTCGGTTGTGGCTCGGTAGAAGTCCAGGTCGTCCTCAGAGCGGTAGGGTCAGGACCGTGCCGATGCGCTCGAGCTCGCGGTGGTGCACGGCGAGCAGCACGGTGTCGTGCGGGCGGCGGAAGTGCAGCACCACGAAGTTCGGGTGCGGCGGGTCCTGGTCGATGATCTGCTCGACGCGACCTTCGGCGTCGCTGAAGATGATCCGCTCGTCCCAGATGATCTTGGTGGGCCCGAGGTACAGCTCACCTTCCTGCCACTCACCGTCCAGGAAGACGTCCGCGTCGCCCCGCGTGTGGTCCACGTCGGACGGACCGAAAGCCTCGCCGAGCACGCTCCCCAGGATCTCGAACAGAGCAGACATGACGATTCCCCCTTCGTTGCCACGAGAACGAGCTGGGCGCCCAGCTGGTTCCCGCAGGATCTCAGAGGTCTAGCCGAAGGGCTGGCCGGCTTCGCGCAGCCATTCGCGCTCGCGTGAGTGGTCCGGCATGGCGGGCCAGCCGTTGACCTTCGCGATCAGGACCCAGTACCGCTCGGCCCGCGGGTCCGCGAAGTCCGACAGCTCCCGGAGCCTCGCGACGAGTGTCTCGTCGTTCGGCAGGCCCAGCGCCTGCGCCCAGTTGGCGTTCACGCGTTCCACGACCCTGCGGGCCTCGGCGGACTCCGGCGCGACGCCGGCGTCGAGTGCCTCACGGGCCTGGGCGATCGCGAAGTTGAACGCCTCCATCTGGTCGCCCTGGGGCGGGCTGAGGTCAGCGCCCTCACGGCGCTTTTGCTCGTGCTGCTGGGACATCCGCTTCACGGCCGCGCGGAAGTCCGGGTCCTGCACGAGCTTCGCGAGCTCGACCCACGCTTCCAGCTGCTCGGTCGACGGGTCGTCCGGCAGCTCGATCCGCACGGACCGCATGTGCTGCTCGAACTGCGGGTCCAGCTCGTAGGGCCCGAACACCTCCTCGAAGAAGTCGTCGAGGATGCGCTGGCGCTCCTCGTCCGACATGCGTGCCAACTCGTTCATCAGTTCCATCTCCCCTCCCTTGGCGACGGCGCGCAGCACGGCTCGCCTGAGCCGCAACGTCTTCATCTGCGCGTCGATCGCGTCTGCGTGTGCACGCGCCACGTCGGTCACCGACACCTCACGGGCCAGCACCTTGCCGGCGGTCGGCAGGTCCACGCCCAGGTCTCTGAGCGTGCGGACGAGCTTCAGCCTCGCCACCGCGTCGGTGTCGTAGGTGCGGTAGCCGCCGGTGGTCCTGTCCACGGGCGGGATGAGGCCCGAGTCGGAGTAGAACCTGATGGTGCGGACGGTGAGTCCGGTCATCCTGGCCAGCTCGCCGATCTGGTAGCGCGTCACGAGACCTACTGTGAACCCTCCAGTTGCTGGAGGGTCAACCTGAACATCCGAACGGGTGGCGATCGCGACCGCCTTGCGGAAGCCTGACCGCGTCGGTATCGCCTGGGGGCAATCATCGATTTCGCGACCTTCGTCGAAGGTCTCTTCGGTGTGCGCCGGCCACATTTGGGGAACGAATGCGCGGTTCATCGCGTGCAGTGAGACTTGTCGTCGGAGGCGTCGTCGCCGCCGGCCTGTTCGGGCAGCACCGGCGAGCGCTGAGCCACCGGCTCCGGTGCTGTGCTTCAGCGGCCACGTCCAGGACGTCGGCCGGCAGCCTCTGAACTGCGACAACGATGGTGACTGGGCCTTCGCGGGCTCGACCGGTCAGGACCGCAGGCTCGAGGCCGTCCGCGTCACCGCCTACAACACCGGTGGCCTGACCTGCGTGCGGGCGCACGTCCAGGACCAGGGCTGGGATGCCGAGAAGTGCCTGCCGGACGGCCTGACCCCGGAGGTCGGGACGACCGGTCTGAACAGGCGGGTCGAGGCGCTCTCGTTCAGCAACGGCGCCCGTGGCCTGTGCGCGGAGGCCCACGTGCAGGACATCGGCTGGACGGGCGAGGACGGCAAGGCGGCAGGCGTCGTCACCACCCTCGGCACCACGGGCCGTGGCCTGCGACTGGAAGCCGTCCAGGCCGCGTTCCAGTAGGAGACACCGCGAGAACAAAGGGGCCCTCGCCCGCTTCACGCGGACGAGGGCCCCTCGGCGAACTACCTCAGTAGGTCATCGCGATGCCCGGCTCGGCCAGCAACGCGCCGACGTCGGCCAGGAACTGCGAACCCTGCTGCCCGTCCACCACGCGGTGGTCGAACGACAGCGCGAGCTGGCAGATCTTGCGGATCTTGATCTCACCGTCGACCACCCACGGCATGTCGCGGATCGCGCCCAGGGCGAGGATCGCGGACTCGCCGGGGTTGAGGATCGGCGTGCCGGTGTCGACGCCGAAGACGCCGACGTTGGTGATCGTGATGGTGCCGTTCATCATGTCGGCCGGCGCCGTCTTGCCCTCGCGGGCGACGGTGGCGAGCTCGTCGAGCGCGATCGCCAGTTCCTTCAACGACATCCGGTCGGCGTCGCGGACCTTCGGCACCACCAGGCCGCGCGGCGTGGCGGCCGCGATGCCCAGGTGGACGTAGTCCTTGTAGACGATCTCGTTCGCCGCCGCGTCCCACGTCGCGTTGACGTCGGGCGTGCGGCGGGCCGCGAGGACGATCGCCTTCGCGCAGAACGCGAGAGGCGTCAGCTTCACGCCGCGGAACTCCGGCGCGTTCTTCAGGCGTGCGCGCAGTTCCATCATCGGGGTGACGTCGACCGTCAGGAACTCGGTGACGTGCGGTGCGGTGAACGCGCTGTCCACCATCGCCTGCGCGGTCGCCTTGCGGACGCCCTTGATGGGCACCCGGCGTTCACGCGTGCCGTTGTCCACATAGGACGATGCTGCCGGAGCGGCGGCCGGGGCCGCCACCGCGGTCTCGACGTCCTCCCGCGTGATCACGCCGTTCGGGCCCGAGCCCGTGAGCGCGTGCAGGTCGACGCCGAGGTCCTTGGCCAGCTTGCGCACCGGCGGCTTGGCCAGCGGCACGTACCCACCGGGCGTCTGCACGGGAGCAGCGACCGCGACCGGAGCCGGGGGCGCCACGACGGGAGCAGGAGCGGGCGGGGCCACGACGGCCGCGGCCGGAGCGGCGGCGGGCGCGGAGTCCTTGCGGGCACGGCGCTTCGCGGCACCGGACTTCGGGCCGTAGCCGACGAGCGTCGCGATGCGCCCGCCCGGCATCTCCTCGCCGATCTTGCCGGACGAGGTGCCGTTCGCCTCTGCCGGAGCAGCGACGGGAGCGGGTGCGGCCGCGCCACCGGGGTCGGTGTCGATCGTGATGATCGGGACGCCGACCTCGACGGTCTGACCGGGCTCCGCGAGGAGCTCCGTCACGACGCCGGCCCACGGGCACGGCAGCTCGACGGCGGCCTTGGCCGTCTCGATCTCGACGATGATCTGGTTGACCGTGACGGTGTCACCGGGCTTGACGTGCCAGGTGAGGATGTCGGCCTCGGTCAGCCCCTCTGCCGTGTCGGGCAAGGGGAACTGCTTGAACTGCGGCATTTCCGGTTGTCCCCTTACCAGGCGAGAGAGCGGTCGACGGCGTGCAGCACCCGGTCGAGGTCGGGGAGGAACTCCTCCTCGAGCTTCGACGGCGGGTACGGGGTGTCGAAACCGGTCACCCGCAGCACCGGTGCCTGCAAGGAGTAGAAGCACTCCTGCTGGACCTTGGCTGCAATCTCGCTGCTGATCGAGGACTCGGACGGCGCCTCGGACACGACGATCAGACGGCCGGTGCGGCGCACCGAGTCGTAGACCGGCGCAAGGTCGAGCGGCGACAGCGTGCGCAGGTCGATGACCTCCAGCGAGGTCCCGTCCTCCGCGGCGGCCGCGGCGGCGTCCAGCGACGTGCGGACCATCGGGCCGTACGCCACGAGAGTCGCGTCCGTGCCCTGACGCAGCACGCGCGACTCGAAGAGCTTGCCGGGCTGGGCCGTGGTGTCGACCTCGCCCTTCTCGTAGTAGCGGCGCTTCGGCTCGAAGAACAGCACCGGGTCGTCGCTGTCGATCGCCTGCTGGATCATCCAGTACGCGTCGGCCGGGTTCGAGCACGAGACGACCTTGAGGCCGGCGGTGTGCGCGAAGTACGACTCCGGGGACTCCGAGTGGTGCTCGACCGCACCGATGCCGCCGCCGAACGGCACGCGGATCACGATGGGCAGCTTGATCTTGCCCTGGGTGCGGTAGTGCAGCTTCGCGACCTGCGACACGATCTGGTCGAAGCCCGGGAAGATGAAGCCGTCGAACTGGATCTCGCACACCGGGCGGTAGCCGCGGATCGCGAGGCCGACGGCCGTGCCGATGATGCCGGACTCCGCGAGCGGCGTGTCGAGCACGCGCTGCTCACCGAAGTCCTTCTGCAGACCGTCGGTGATGCGGAAGACGCCGCCGAGCTTGCCGATGTCCTCGCCCATCATGATGACCTTGGGGTTGGCCTCCATGGCCGCCCGCAAGCCCATGTTCAGAGCCTTGGAGATCGTGAGCGTCTGCACCGGGGACGCCGGGGCAGCGGCTGTGGAACGGTCCATGGTCGGAGCAGCCATCAGTGCTCACCTCCAGCAAAACCCGAGACGTAGTCGAGGAATTCGTCGCGCTGCGCGTCGAGGACGGGGCTGCCCTCGGCGTACACGTTGCTGAAGATCCGTTCAGCGGGCGGGTCGGGCATGTTCGTGCAGAACTCCCGCAGCTCCTCGCCCAGCTTGTCGGCGTCGGCCTCGACGCCCTCGAAGAACTCGTGGTCGGCCCACTGCTGGCGGACCAGGTAGACCTTCACGCGCTCGATCGGGTCCTTGAGCTTCCACATCTCGAGCTCGTCCGACAGGCGGTAGCGCGTCGGGTCGTCGGAGGTGGTGTGCGCGTCCATCCGGTAGGTGAACGCCTCGATCAGGATCGGGCCGTTGCCGTGGCGGCACTCGTCCAGCGCCCACTTCGTCACGGCGAGCGTCGCGAGGACGTCGTTGCCGTCGACGCGGATGCCGGGGAAGCCGTAGCCGCGGGCGCGCTGGTACAGCGGCAGGCGCGACTGGCGTTCGGTGGGCTCGGAGATGGCCCACTGGTTGTTCTGGCAGAAGAAGACGAGCGGCGCGTCGTAGACCGCGGCCCACACGAAGCCCTCGTGCACGTCACCCTGGCTGGTCGCGCCGTCGCCGAAGAAGCACATGGTGGCTTCTCCCTCGTCGTCGCCGACCTTGCCGTCGAACTTCTGGCCCATCGCGTAGCCGGCCGCGTTGAGGACCTGGTTGCCGATGACGATCGTGTACGGGTGGAAGCGCTTCTCGACCGGGTCCCAGGTGCCCTGGTCCGTGCCGCGGAAGATGCCGAGCAGCTCCGTCGGGTTGATCCCGCGCGTCCACGCGATGCCGTGCTCGCGGTAGCTCGGGAACGCCATGTCGGTCTGGCGCATCGCGCGACCGGCACCGATCTGCGCGGCCTCCTGACCGAGCAACGGCACCCAGATGCCGAGCTGGCCCTTGCGCTGCAGGGCGTTCGCCTCGCGGTCGACCCGGCGGATCAGGACCATGTCGCGGTACAGACCGCGCAGCTCCTCCGCCGTGATGTCGATGTCGAAGTCGGGGTGCTGGACCCGCTCACCCTCCGGAGTGAGGAGCTGGACCAGGTCGGCACCGCCCTCGTCTGTCGCTCGCAAGCCTGCGATCACCTGTTCCGCTGTCGGTTTTGCGGCAGTGGCGGCCGGCGCTGCATCCGGCTCAGGGTGCGTCCATTGCTCAGGGGACGACATGCGCCTTCTCCTCTGTCTTCTCCGACCGCCTGATCGCTCGTGACGACCTCGTGCGGCGACGTCGGCGGTCGCCGCCAACCCTGTGGGGCCGGAGGCAGCCGTCGACGGTGACGGTGGCTTACGACCACATCCTGACACGGCCTCACCCGAGTTGGTGAGACCCGTCCCACTTCGTAACACACGAGTCAACGTTCTGATCAGCGACAACAGTCGGAAGTTCGACCTTTTGTCCTCCGACTAGGCCGTCCGACTACCGGACGTCGCTGTCCCGGTTACCGATCGTTAACTTAGCTCGAGGTCTCAGGGATAGAGGCTACGGACGCGAGCGGAGGCGGAGTCGTGACAGGATCGAGAGGTGGACCGCTCAGTTGTGACCAGCACTGTCAGGGCGCTCTGGGACGACGACATCGTCCCGAGCCTGTCTCAGCTCGTCGCCGTGCCGGCGATCTCGCCCGCGTTCGATCCCGCCTGGGAAGAACACGGAGAGTTGGCCGCCGCGATCGAGCACGTGCGGCTCTGGATCGAGTCACGCGACCTGCCCGGAGCGACGCTCGAAGTCGTCCAACTGGCGGGACGAACCCCGCTGCTGGTGGTCGACGTCCCCGCGTCCGGCAACTCGGGCGACGACACCGTGTTGCTCTACGGACACCTGGACAAGCAGCCGCCGGTGGGCGGTTGGGGCGAAGGCCTCGGTCCGTGGACCCCGGTGCTGCGTGACGGACGTCTCTACGGTCGTGGCGCGGCCGATGACGGCTATTCCGGATATGCCGCAATCGCCGCGATCGAGGCCGTGCGCGCGGCGGGTGGCTCACACGCCCGTTGCGTCGTGCTGCTGGAGACCGGCGAGGAGTCGGGCTCGCCCGACCTGCCGGCGTACCTGGAGCACCTCTCCTCACAGCTGGGCCGCGTCGCCCTGGTCGTGTGCCTCGACTCGGGCGGCTCCGACTACGACCGCATGTGGCTGACGACGTCGCTGCGCGGGCTCGTGCAGGTCACGGCCACCGTGCGAGTGCTCGACGGCGGTCTGCACTCCGGCATGGCGTCGGGCATCGTGCCGTCGTCGTTCCGGATCGCGCGGCAGCTGCTGGACCGGATCGAGGACTCGGAGACCGGCGAGATCCTCGTGCCGGAGATGCACGTCGAGATCCCGGCGGGACGGCTGGCCGAGGTCCGCGAGGCCGTCGAGGCCGCGCCGGGCGCGCTGTGGGACCCGGTCCCGCGCGTCGGCGACCTGCAGCCGATGTCCTCCGACGAGGTCGAGCTGGCGCTGAACTCCGGCTGGCGGCCGACCCTGTCCGTCACCGGCGCCGAGGGCCTGCCGCTGCCGGACGACGCGGGCAACGTACTGCGGCCGTTCACCTCTCTCGTCCTGTCGTTCCGCCTGCCGCCGACCGCCTCGGCCGAGGCGGCTCTGGAGGCGGTGCGCGCGAAGCTCACCACCGACGTGCCCTACAACGCGACCGTGGAGCTCTCCCGCGTCGAGTCGGCCGACGGCTGGAACGCGCCCGAGCTGGCTCCGTGGCTGTCGGCCGTGCTGGACGAGGCCGGCAAGGAGATCTTCGGGGCGCCGTGGCGGACGGTGTCGCTCGGCGGGTCGATCCCGTTCATGGGGTTGCTGCACGAGGCGTACCCGGAGGCGCAGTTCGTGGTGACCGGTGTGATCGGGCCGGACTCGAACTGCCACGTGCCGGACGAGTGGCTGCACCTGGCGCACGCGGCCCGCGTCACCGAGGCGATCGCCCTGGTGCTGGACGCGCAGTCGAAGCAGAGCTGAACTCCTCCAGCAACGCCAGACCTGTGGCCGGGTTGCTCCCCGCGTAGCGACGCGCTCTCGCGAGTGCGTCGACCTGCGCGGGGACGACCTCGGCCAGGTCGTTCGTGAAGTGGTCGCGGACGGCGGCGAGGAACGCGATCCGTGCCGCCGCCCTGTCCGCGAGATCACCGATCGCGGTGTGCTCCTTCGCGTAGGAGGCCTGCACGCGTTCGCGCAGAACGTGCAGGTCCGGGTCCGGATCGACGAGCACGCGCAGCAGTTTCGTCACGCCGTCGCGGTCGTCCAACGCCGTCAGCGCGTCGCTCGTCGTCTTGCACACCCTGTCCAGCTCGTCGGTGATCAGCTTCTCGGCCACGTCCACCAGTGAGGTGCCCCGCGGCTGCCGCACGATCGCGCGGGCCGAGCGGGTGAGCTGCCGGGCGAGTCCCCCGGAGAACGCGTAGGCGAGCGCCACGAACACCTCGGGCAGCCCGTCGACCGACCTGCTGATCAGACCGCGGGCGAGCTGGAAGTCCAGGTAGTCGACCCGGACGACCTCGTCGAACGAGCTGTCGAAGACGCTGCGCAGCCCCATGCCGGCGAGCTCGAAGTCGTGCTGGGCCTCGGTGGACACCGACATCAGGTAGTAGCAGCCGGGCACGTCGAACACGGCCTTGATCTCGTTGAGGAACCTGCGGGCGGGCTCTCCCGCACCGATGCGGTCGATCTCGTCGATGGCGATCACCACGCGCACCGGGTCCAGCGTGCGGGCGACGGTGCGGACGAACTCGCGGAAGTCGTCCACCACCTCGGGATAGGTCGGCGGGCGGCCCGCCAGGCTGGTCGCGCGCTTGTAGGCCAGCTCGGCACCCCGGAACCCGAACTTGCCGCTCGTCTCCCCGGTGACGGTCTGGACGTACGCGATGTCGCGGAGACCGCGCTGCGCCGACCTCGCCAGCAGGCGCCGTTGGTCGGGCCGGGCCCACCAGCGGCGCCGGAGGACCGAGGGAGCGGTGTCGCGGAGGTGGGCGAGCACCGCGTGGCAGGCCTGCGCGTAGAGGTGCAGCACGAACTCGCGCGGGACGTAGTCGACCGGTGCCGCGACCAGCACGGTCAGGTCCGCGGCCTGGCCCTGCCGGCGGTAGGCGCCCTGGCAGAAGGCCCTCAGCAGGTTGGTCTTGCCGGAACCGCGCGGTCCCGCGAGCGCGAAGCTGCCGCCGTCGAGGGAGTCGACCAGCTCGGCCAGCTCCCTGCCCGCCGGCACCGGCTGGTGGCTGATCAGCGACCCGCCCCGGTGCAGGTTCCGCGCGTCGTTGAACCTCAGCTCGGTGCCGGGCACGATCCGGGTGCCGCCCAGCTCGGCTCGCAGCGCGGGCAGCACGCCGGCGTTCACCATCGCGGACCGCCATTCCACGAGCGCCCGGTTCGCCGCAGCGGACTTGGCGGCGAGCATCGCCGGTGGCAGGAGGACGTTGAGGGCTTCGATCAGCAAGCCTCCGACCCAGACGAGCCCGACGCCGAGCGGAAAGGTGGCGAACAACCAGGGCCAGGGGCCCACGACCAGCGCGACGACGTTCGCGGCGAGCGCGAGGAGGGTGACCCCGCCCAGCGCCAGAACCCCGCAGAACCACGCGATCGTCCTGCCGACCACGCCCAGGTACGAAACCCCGAGCACGACCGCGGCGATTCCGGCGGCGGCCACCGTGTAGCTGACCAGGGGCAGTGCGGGGTTGCCGTTGACCCCGTACTTGAACACCAGCCGCACCAGCACGCTCTCGGTCAGCGGAATCACGAAGAGCACGAGGAAACGCCAGAGGAACGGATGCTTCTTCGCGGAACGAACCACCGAGCGTGCGCGCACGGTCTCGACGCTGAGCTCCGCGTAGCGGTCGTGCTGGGCACGCGCCGAAGCGACGATCCACGGCTTGGCGTCCCGCAGCACCGCCCGCAACGCCTCGGGATCACCAGGCGGTTCCCCGTGCTCGCCCGGCCGCAGTGCCGTCTCCACGGCCTGCTCGAAGACCTCGTCCTCGGTCATCCGTGCATCGTGCGCTCGTTCGGACACGATCGAAATGCGCCGTTCAGGTCACCGTTCCAGCCGCTGTCGAGTGAGCTAGGACTCAACCGAGACCTGGGCCCGACCAGCCGTCCGAACCCGTATCCCACACTGGGCCGATGGGCGAACAAGCGGAACGGGCGCGTCTCGCGGAGTCGGAGAACCCGACCTCGCCGTGGCGGCTGTGGGGGCCGTACCTGTCGGGTCGCCAGTGGGGCACGGTCCGCGAGGACTACTCGCCCGAAGGTGACGCGTGGGCCTCGTTCCCGTTCGACCACGCCCGTTCGCGCGCCTACCGCTGGGGCGAGGACGGCATCGCCGGCATCTGCGACGTGCACGGGTTCATGAACTTCGCCGTCGCCCTGTGGAACGGCAAGGACCCGTTCCTCAAGGAGCGGTACTTCGGCCTCGCCAACGAAGAGGGCAACCACGGCGAGGACGTCAAGGAGCACTGGTGGGTGACCGACGGGACGCCCACGCACTCCTGGATGCAGGTGCTCTACCGGTATCCGCAGCGCGAGTTCCCGTACGAGCAGCTGCGGGAGATGGCGCGGAACGCGGGACGGGAGAACCGCGAGCCCGAGCTGTCCGACACCGGGGTGCTCGACGAGAACCGGTTCTTCGACGTCCAGGTCACGTACGCGAAGGCCGAGACGGACGACATCTGCATCGAGATCAGCGCGACGAACCACGGGCCCGAGGACGCGCCGTTGCACCTGCTGCCGCAGCTCTGGTTCCGCAACACGTGGGCGTGGGGGCGGGACCAACGGCCGTGTCAGCTCGTCGCGAGCACCACGGCCGGACGGAAGGTCACGGCTGACCACGGCAACCTCGGCCGGTACACGCTTCATCTGGACGACCGGCCGTCGATGCTCATGACGGACAACGAGAGCAACGAGGTCGCGCTCTTCGGGGCCGAGCGCAACCCGTCGCCGTGGGCCAAGGACGGCATCTGCGACTACGTGGTGCGCGGCAGCACCAGCGCGTGCCAGGTCGTCGGACCGGACGAGACGGGAGTGGCCGGCACGAAGTTCGGTGCCTGGTACTCGTTCGACCCGGTGGAGCCGGGCGAGACGGTGACGATCCGGCTGCGGCTCATCAGCGGCGACGGGCACCTGGACCCGTTCGGGCCGAGCTTCGCGGAGACCATGGCGGCCCGCAAGCGGGAGGCCGACGAGTTCCACGACGCCATCGCCCCGCAGACGAGCCCCGAGGAGAAGCACGTGCTGCGGCGCGCGCTCGCAGGTCTCATGTGGACGAAGCAGCACTACCGGTTCCGCACGCGCGACTGGCTCGACGGTGACCCGACGAAGCCCGAGGCGCCCAGCTCACGGCGGACGCCCCAGGCGCGCAACGTGCACTGGCGGCATCTCGACGTCGCCGACGTGATCTCGATGCCGGACGAGTGGGAGTACCCGTGGTTCGCGGCGTGGGACCTCGCGTTCCACACGATCCCGTTCACGCTGGTCGACCCGGCGTTCGCGAAGGAGCAGCTGCTGCTGTTCTGCCGTGAGTGGATGATGCACCCGAACGGCCAGATTCCCGCCTACGAGTGGGAGTTCGGCGACGTCAACCCTCCGGTGCACGCGTGGGCGGCGCTGCAGGTCTACCGCGCGGACGGCAGCCGGGACCGCGGGTTCCTCGCGAAGATCTTCCACAAGCTGCTGCTGAACTTCTCGTGGTGGGTCAACCGCAAGGACGCCGACGGCAGCTACCTGTTCGAGGGCGGGTTCCTCGGCATGGACAACATCGGGCCGGTCAACAGGTCCGAGCCGATGCTCGGCGAGTGGCGGCTGGAGCAGTCCGACGCCACGTCGTGGATGGCCGCGTACAGCCTGCACCTCATGCAGATCGCGCTGGAGCTGGCGCGCGACGACGAGTCCTATGAGGACGTCGCGACGAAGTTCGTCGAGCACTTCCTGTCGATCGCGGAGGCGTTCACGCACTTCGGGTCGCACGGCGGCGGGATCTGGCACGACGAGGACGGCTTCTGCTACGACCGGGTCTCGCGGCGCCGTCCCGACGGCGGTGTCGAGTCCGAGCCGGTGCGCGTGCGATCGATGGTCGGCCTGATCCCGTTGCTGGCCTCGGCGGTGCTGGAACCGTGGGTCCTCGAGGAGCTGCAGGGGTTCACGAGCCGCCTCGACCACCTGCTCAAGCGCCGGCCCGAGCTGCGGCAGTTCATCACGTTCCACTACGAGCGCGGCGCGTTCGTGTCGCTGCTGGACGAGACCAAGCTCAAGCGCGTGCTGCACCGGATGCTCGACGAGCAGGAGTTCCTGTCGCCGCACGGGATCCGCAGCCTCAGCGCCGCCCATCGCGAGGGCCTCGAGGTCAAGGTCGCGGGCCAGGACCACCGCATGGGCTACGAGCCGGGCGAGTCGCACACGCCGATGTTCGGCGGCAACTCGAACTGGCGCGGCCCGATCTGGCTGCCCACCAACGCGTTGCTGGTGGAGGCGCTGCGCACGGTCTGCACGTTCCACGACGGCATGTTCCAGGTCGAGATGCCGACGCACTCCGGGCGCTGGGCCACCGCGGGGCAGGTCGCGGACGAGCTGAGCGACCGGCTCGTCGGGCTGTTCCTGCCCGACCACGACGGGCGACGGCCGTCGGACGGCAAGCGGATCGAGGCCTCCGAGTCACCGCTTTGGCGCAGGCACGTCACCTTCAGCGAGTACTTCGACGGGGACACGGGTGAGGGTCTCGGCGCGACCCATCAGACCGGCTGGACCGCTCTGGTGGCCGGTCTGATGACCGAAAGAACACGCTGACCAGCACCGTCGTGATCAAATCCTGATCAAGGAGACACTCGCGGATCGTAATTATCCGTGTGCAATACGTGAAGAAGTTGTGTGATCTGGACCAAACCGCGCAAGATTTTGCGATCAACAAGGCGATTTGACGCAGGATCATTGCAAGGCAGTGGCCTGTAACACGCACGTGCTGTCCACCACGTCACCCGAGTGGCAGGATCCCGTTCACTCGTCCGCGACAGTTACGAGGAGTGACGCAGTGGCTCGTCGACCCAGGCACGTGCTCGCCCTGCTGCCCGCAGCGGCCCTAGCGCTGACCGCGCTCGCCGGTTGCGCGACGAGCACCAACAGCGGTGGTGGCACCACCGACGGTGGCATCAAGCTTGTCAAGGAAGGCAAGCTCGTCACCTGCACGCACCTTTCCTACAAGCCCTTCCAGTACACGGACGGCGACAAGACCGTCGGCTTCGACGTCGACCTGGTCGACCTCATCGCTGACGAGCTGAAGGTGAAGCAGGAGATCTTCGACACCCAGTTCGAGACGATCACGTCTGGTGCGAGCTTCAACGCGAACCAGTGTGACCTCGCCGCGGCGGGTATGACGATCAAGGAAGAACGCAAGCAGGCGATCGACTTCTCCGACCCGTACTTCGAGGCCACGCAGGCGCTGCTGGTCAAGAAGGACTCTCCGATCAAGGCGCTGGCGGACCTCAAGGGCAAGAAGATCGGCGTCCAGCAGGACACCACCGGCGAGATCTACGCGAACGACAACAAGGCCGCCAACGGCTACGAGGTCATCCAGTTCGAGGACCTCCCGCTGATGGAGACCGCCGTGCGCACCGGCGCCGTCGACGCCGCGATCAACGACAACGGCGTGCTCCTGGACTACGCCAAGGAGTTCCCGGACACCGTCGTCTCCGCCGAGTTCAACACGAACGAGCAGTACGGCATCGGCATCAAGAAGGGCAACACCGCTCTGACCACCAAGGTCAACGAGGTCCTGAAGAAGGCCAAGGAGAGCGGCAAGTACGACGAGATCTACAAGAAGTGGTTCGGCAAGGCGCCGGAGAAGAAGTAGCGATCTCGAGCTGACGGGGCGGCGGACGACGCCGCCCCGTTCGCGTCCGAACCACATCCGCTAGGAGCCAGACATGGCGCTGTCCAAGCGCAAGCGGGCCGAATACTTCCGGTACTCGCAGTACTCGCTGCTCGTCGTGATCGCCCTCGTGATCGCGTTCCTCGCCGACTGGGAACAGATCCGCACAGCGTTCTTCAACTTCAAGACGATGGGGGAGATGTTCCCCAACGTCATCACCATCGCGTTGAAGAACACCCTCATCTACACGGCGCTCGGCTTCGCCTTCGGCCTCGCGCTGGGCCTGGTCCTCGCGTTGATGAAGCTCTCGTCGATCGCGCCGTACCGTTGGATCGCGACGATCTACATCGAGTTCTTCCGCGGTATCCCGGCCCTGCTGGTGTTCATCGGCCTGGCGTTCGGCGTGCCGCTCGCGTTCCAGATCCAGTTCGACATCTACTCCACGGTCATGCTGGCGCTCGGCATCGTCGGTGCCGCCTACATGGCCGAGACGATCCGCGCCGGCATCCAGGCCGTGCCCAAGGGACAGGTCGAGGCGGCCCGGTCGCTCGGCATGTCGCAGGGCCGCGCGATGATCACCATCGTGATCCCGCAGGCGTTCCGGATCATCCTGCCGCCGCTGACCAACGAGCTGATCCTGCTGACCAAGGACTCCTCGCTGATCTACATCATCGGACTGGCGCGCGACCAGTACGAGCTGACCAAGTTCGGCCGGGAGACGCTGAGCCGCAGCCCGTCTCTCACCCCGATCCTCGTGGTCGGCCTCTGCTACCTGATCATCACGTTGCCCCTCGGGTACCTTTCGCGGTATCTGGAGCGCCGCTCCGGCGGGAAGAAGGTGTCCGTCCTGTGAGCGAGATCAGTGTCGAGATCACCGGCCTGAAGAAGTCGTTCGGCTCGCTGGACGTCCTCAAGGGCATCGACGTCACGGTCAACCGCGGCGACGTGGTCTGCATCATCGGCCCGTCGGGTTCCGGCAAGTCGACGTTGCTGCGCTGCGTCAACCTGCTCGAGGAGCCGAACGCCGGCAAGATCGTCGTCAACGGTGTCGAGCTGACCGACCTGGACGTCGACATCGACCTGGCGCGCACGAAGATCGGCATGGTCTTCCAGTCGTTCAACCTGTTCGCGCACCTGAACGTCCTCGCCAACCTCACCGTCGCGCAGCGCAAGGTGCTCAAGCGCAGCGAGAAGGAGGCGCAGGAGATCGCCCTGCGCAACCTCGACCGCGTGGGGTTGAAGGAGAAGGCCAACTCGATGCCGGCGCAGCTCTCCGGCGGCCAGCAGCAGCGCGTGGCGATCGCCCGCGCGCTGTCGATGGACCCGGACGTGATGCTGTTCGACGAGCCGACCTCGGCCCTCGACCCCGAGCTCGTCGGTGACGTGCTCGGCGTCATGCGCCGGCTCGCCGACGAGGGCATGACGATGCTGGTCGTGACGCACGAGATGCAGTTCGCCCGCGAGGTCGCCGACAAGGTGATCTTCATGGACGGCGGCTACATCGTCGAGGAGGGCCCGGCGGCCGAGGTGATCGGCAACCCGCAGGAGACGCGCACCCAGGAGTTCCTGGCCCGCGTGCTCGACCCGACGCACCACGGCCCGAGCGACCCGGTCTAGGGACCTAGGTCTGTGGCGAGGGGGAAGGTCGCCGCGGCCGACGTGCTGCGGGGGCTGTTGGGGGAGAACGACAACTCTGGTGGTGGCGGGTGGAGGTTGCCTCGGCGCAAGCCGAGCACCCCACCCGTCATCCGCGTCGTGGACCGGGTGGTCACCGACGTCCTCGACCTGCGCGCGGTCGAGGTCCCGTACGTGCTGGAGTTCGAGCGCTGCCAGTTCGAGGCGGCACCGGACCTGCGGCAGGCGAACCTCGCCGGCATCTCGTTCACCGACTGCGACCTGCCCGGTCTCGAGGCGCGGAACCTGAGCAGCAGCAACGACGTCTCGTTGCTCGACTGCCGCGTCTCCGGCCTGACCGACCTCACCGACGCGGAGATCGCGGGCTCGGTCCTGTTGCGGGACACCAGGTTCAGCGTGCCCGGCGAGCTGTGCCTGCACGGTGACCGGCTGACGGTCGCGGGCGCGT
Source organism: Lentzea sp. NPDC055074 (assembly GCF_053608005.1). Taxonomy (NCBI): domain Bacteria; kingdom Bacillati; phylum Actinomycetota; class Actinomycetes; order Pseudonocardiales; family Pseudonocardiaceae; genus Lentzea; species Lentzea sp. NPDC055074. Next base: position 354,588 of record NZ_JBSGUQ010000004.1, on the reverse strand, counting down.
TGCTCGGGTTCGGCATCGTCACCGAGGGCGAGGTGCGGTTCGCGGGCGCGCGCATCGGCGGCAACGTCAACCTCGGCAGCGCCGTGCTGGAGAACGCCGACGGCTTCACTTTGAACGGCAACGGCATGCAGGTCGGCGGCAACTTCCTCGGCGCGTTCACCTCGCACGGCGTCGTGTTCCTCGCCAACGCGCGCATCAGTTCGACGATGTCGTTCAGCGGCGCGACGCTCTCGCGCGGGCCCGACTTCAAGGACAGCAGCGACCCGCACGCCGACCCGTCCGCGACGCTCTTCCTCGACCGCGTGGACGTGTCCGGCGACCTGGAGCTCGATCGCGGGTTCACGAGCCAGGGCACCATCCGCGCGGTGAACGCTAAGATCGGCGGCACGTTGTCGCTGGCAGAGGCTGTGCTGGACGCGGTCTCGCCGCCCTCCGTCGGCACCGACCCGACCGGCTCGGGCCGCGCGTTGCACGTCGACGGCGCGGAGATCGGCGGTGACGTCGTCGGGCGCGGCGTGCAGATCAAGGGCCAGCTGCGGATGGTCGACACCCACGTGCGCGGCAGCATCACCATCGAACGGGCCACTGTGGACAATCCGGCCGCGGATGCCGTGCTGGCCAACCGTTCCCAGATCGGCAGCAACTTCGTGGTGCGCGAGTCGGAGGTGTCCGGCGGCCTGGAGCTGCGCGGCATCACCGTCGGCGCGAACCTCGACCTGCGCGGCAGCCGGTTGGTCAAGCCGGGCAGGTACCGGCACCAGCCGCGTGAGAAGCCGTCGCTCGACATCGGCGGTGCCACGATCGGCCGCGACCTCATCTGCGCGCGGGGTGACAAGGAGTTCGTCGCTCACGGCGGCGTGCGATGCCGTCGCGCGGTGATCGGCCGCATGGCGAACTTCAACGGCGCGGTGCTCGGCTACAAGCTCGACAGCCACGCGTTGAACGCCATGGGCATGCAGGTGCAGGAGCTGATGCTCAACGTCGTGTCGCCGCCCAAGGGTCTCGTGACGCTGCGGCAGGCGCGCTGCACGTCGTTGGACGACAACGAGAACTTCTGGAACACCACGGGTTTCATCGACCTCGACGACTTCCGCTACGACTCGCTCGCGTACCCGATCGACCTGCGCGACGACGACCAGGTGCAGCGGCGGCTGCGCTGGCTGCGGCAGGCGATGCGGCGCAGCTACCACCCGCGCCCGTACGACCAGTTCGCCGAGATGCTGACCTCGGCGGGCAACGAGGAGCACGCCTCGACCGTGCTGATCGAGAAGCAACGCCTGCGGTACAAGGCGGTCGCCGAGGGCATGCGGTTCTTCGGCCCGTTGGTGCTGCTGTGGAGCTTCCTGCAACGGTCGATGGTCGGCTACGGCTACCGGCCGGCGCGGGCGCTGGGGTGGCTGATCGCGGCGTGGGTCGTCGGCAGCATCTGGTTCCAGGTCAAGGGACCGCTGGTCGAGATCAACGACGACGACCACCTGCCGTGGAACGCGTGGCTCTACACGATCGACCTGGTGGTGCCGATCGTCGACTTCGGCAACAAGAACCGCTGGCAGACGCCGGGTGCGTCGCAGTGGATCGCGTCGGGGCTGATCGTGACGGGCTGGATCCTGGCGACGACCGTGGCGGCCGGTCTGACGCGGATGCTCAAGCGCTAGGTTTTTCTCCACCATCGTGGGATTTCGCCCACCGATGAATGGTGGTGCGATCGTCCGGTGATCGCCGCCGAGTCCACCGAACTGTTCGTCGGACCTCGGACCGCGCTGCTGCAGGTGGTGCGGTTGACCTCGCCCACGTTGGCCGGGCCGGTGCACGCGCACGTCTCCGGGCCCGGGCTGCACTCGCCGCGGCACGGCGGATCGCTGGCGCTGGGGCCGTTCGGCTACGAGCTCGCGGTGGACGTGTCCGAGCACCAGCCCGGTGCCGTGGTGCCCGCCCAGGCCGTCGTGCGGTCTGACGCCGGCGAGGAGTCGTGCACGTTCTCGCTGGTCGTGGGCTCGCCGGGGTGGACGGTGCACCTCGTCGGGCACGTCGCGGGTGATGCGCCGTTCGACGCGCTGCGGGCACACCTGGACCTGGCGCTGACCGATCCCGCGTACCGGTTCGCGGTGACGTCCGTGGAGCTGTTGCAGCCGTACTGGGACATGTTCCCGCAGCACCGCTCGTCGCTGCTGCGGCTGATCTCCGAGGGCCGCGTCGAGGTGGTCGGGTCGGAGTCCAATGTGGTCGGTGTGACGCCGGTGCTGTCGTCGCTGCCGGCCGGGCCGTCGCTCGCTGCCTCGTCGCTCGGTGAGGCCGAGCGGTCGGTGTACTCGTCGTTCCTGGAGCTGCGGTCCAGAGCTCTCGCACCGCACGTGATGCTGCCGGTCGGTGCCGCCCGTGACGCTCCGAACCCGTGGGTGACGGCGATCCATCACGACTGGAGCGCGCGCTACACGTGGCCGCGGATCGTCTGCTCGTTGCCGCGCGACTACTACGTGCGCGGCTCTGTGCCCGTGCCTTCTGCTCCTCTGGACGACTCGCCTGCTGCTGTGTTCGCGTCGCACGCGGCTCGGCTCACCGGGGCGTCGTTCCCGGCCGCCGCTCTCTCCCGCGCTGCTCTGGCGCACCCGCGAGAGGCCTTCGACCTGCGGTCCGAGATCATTTCGCGGTCCTTGGAGGCGTTGACGTCCTCTGTGGACTCGTCGGTGGTCGTGTGGAACCCGCTGTCTTCGGCCTGTACCGACGTCGTGTCCGTGCATCTGCCGGTGGAGCGCAACGTGCACGTGGAGTTCGACGGTGCCGTGCTGCCGACGTTGGTGGACGGCGTGACCGTGACGTTCCTGGCGCGCGATGTGCCCGCACGCGGGTGGCGCACGTACGAACTGGTCGAGGACGATGTCGATCACGGCTGGCAGCGCGGCTTCGGCACCGAGATCGCGTCCACTCACTACGTCCTGTCGTACGACCCGATCGCCTCCCTCGTCGCCGTCGACGGTCCTGCGATGGAGGCACCTCGTCTGGTCGGGCCGATCAGCGTGTGGCACAGCGAGGTCGGCGAGCGGATGGTCGGCTCCACGACCTTCACGCTGTGGCACGAGGTCGACCACCTCGGCCCGTCGTCGCTGCACGCCGTGGTCGGTTCCCGATCGCCCGCCAGCGGCACGCTGCCCTCCGTGGAGGCGCGGCCGGCGTTGGCCGGTCCGCCGCTCGGGCCCGTCTCACCTGCGGTGACCCCGGTGTTCGCGCGCTACTGGCTGCACGAGCCGGCGCCGTTGGGCGGACTTGCGGCGAACGTCCACCTGGAGGTGCTCGGTCCGACCCGGCTGCGTGTGGTGGCGGTGTCGGACGGCCCGGAGTTCTCCGGCCTCGTCCGGCTCTCGCTGCCCGAGGGCTGGACGGCGTCGTGGACGGAACTGCCGGTGTCGCTGCCGGCCGGTGGTCACGTGTCGGCCGAGGTGCGGCTGGAGGCGCCGCGCACGCCGGGCTGCCACCCGGTGCGCGCGACGGTGGAGGGTCTGCCGTTCGAGGTGTACGACGTGGCGCTGCTGACCGTCCCCGAGTGGGACGCCGACGACCCGGTCGAGGTGCTGTGGGTGGCGTCGACGCCTTCTCACGTGTCGGTGCGGCCTGGCGAGTCGTCTCCGGTGCGAGTGGTCGTGGCCTCCGGCGCCCACGGCGACCTACCGGTTCAGGCCCGTCTGCTGTCGCCGCGTTCGTCGTGGGAGGTCGCCGGCCCGTTCTGCGTGGGCGGGTCGCTACCGGCACAGGGCCGCCTGCCGCTCGACTTCACGCTCTCCGCACCCGCCTGGGCCACCCCGGGCACGTGGCCCGCCGTGGTGCGCGTGACCGCGGGTGACCTGGTGCGGACCACTGCGCCCATCCGCCTCGAAGTGGCTGGTTAAGCTGGCTCACCGTGACTGATCTGGTGCTGGCACTGGACTTCGGCGGCACCAAGATCGCCGCCGCCCTGGTGGACCCCTTCGGCGCCGTGGTGCGCTCCGCACGCGTGCCGACGCCGTCCGCGAACCCTTGGGACGCCGTGGTTTCGGTGATCTCGTCGGTGGTCCAGGACTCGGCCGTCGCGGGCGTGGGCATCGCGTCGGCGGGTCCGGTGGACGCCGTGGCCGGCACCGTCTCCCCGATCAACGTGCCCTCGTGGCGGGCGTTCCCGCTGCGCGAGTCGGTGGCGTCGCTGTTCCCGGCCGTGCCGGTCGAGCTCGCGGGCGACGGCGTGTGCATGGCGCTCGGCGAGCACTGGCGTGGTGCCGGGCAGGGCAGCAGGTTCATGGTCGGGCTGGTCGTGTCGACCGGTGTCGGGGGCGGGCTGGTGCTGGACGGGCGGCCGTTCGGCGGACGTACCGGCAACGCGGGGCACATCGGGCACGTCGTGGTGGAGCCGGAAGGGCTGCCCTGCACGTGTGGCGGGCGTGGGTGCGTGGAGACCGTGGCCAGCGGTCCGCGGATGGTGGCCTGGGCCCGGCGGGCCGGGTGGCAGGCGCCGGATGACGCGGACGCTGCTCTGCTGGCCGCGGCCGCGCTGTCCGGTGAGGAGATTCCGCTGGTGGCGTTCGAGCGGGCCGGGCGGGCGGTCGGGGTGGCCATCGCCGGGGCGGCCGCGGTGTGCGACCTGGAGCTGGCCGTGGTCGGAGGTGGCGTGGCTCAGGCCGGGGAGCTGTTGTTCGAACCGGTTCGGCGGGCTTTGACGGCGCACGCCGGGTTGTCCTACCTGGACGGGCTGGAGGTCCGGGCCGCCGAGCTGGGTGGGGAGGCCGGGCTGGTGGGGGCGGCGGCCCTGGTGCGGCAGACCGTCTGATCGGCGGTCAGACCGCTTGGCGGGTGTGGCGGAGCGGGGACTCCACTCGGGCCACTGTGATGCCTGCCGCCTCCAGGGCCGCGCGGACGGCCCTGGCCACCTCCACGGCGTTCGGGGTGTCGCCGTGGACGCAGATCGAGTCCGCCTGGATGCGGACCGGGCGGCCCGAGACGCTGCGCAGCCAGCCCTCCGTCGCCAGCTGCACGCAGCGGGCCGCAATCTCCGCCGGGTCGCGCAGCACCGCTCCTGGTTCCGAGCGGGGGACCAGGGTGCCCGACGAGGTGTAGGCGCGGTCCGCGAAGGCCTCGTGCCAGATCCGCAGGCCCGCCACCGAGGCTCGTTTCAGCCAGACCGCTCCTGGTGGGCCCAGGACTGCGAGGGTGGGGTCGAAGAGGCGGACCGCGTCCACCACGGCGTCCGCCTGGGCCTCGTGGCGGACGAGGGCGTTGTAGAGGGCGCCGTGCGGTTTCACGTACGAGAGCCGGGTGCCTGCCGCTCGCGCGAACGTCGCCAGGGCGCCCAGTTGGGCCAGGACCTCGTTGGTCAGGGTGTCCGGGGCCACGTCGATGAAGCGGCGGCCGAAGCCCGGTAGGTCTCGGTAGCCGACGTGGGCGCCTATCGCCACGCCTGCCGCTGCGGCCTGGACGCAGGTCTCCCGCATCGTGTCGGCGTCGCCCGCGTGGTAGCCGCAGGCGATGTTCGCGCTGGTCACGACGGCCAGCAGCGCCTTGTCGTCTCCCAGGGTCCAGTGGCCGAAGCCCTCACCCAGGTCCGCGTTCACGTCCATGGCCGTCCTCCCCCTCGTGGCGCGCCTGTTGGATTGTGGGATTGTTGAACGATTCTACGATAGTGCAATAGAACGATCCTGCAAATAGACTGCCGAGGTGACCGAGACGTGGGTGTCGACGCTGGCCCAGAACAAGGCTGATCTGGAGCGCGCGAGCACCGCGCAGAAGGTCGCCGACATGCTGCGCGAGCGGGTGCTCGACGGTGAGCTGGAGCCGGGCCTGCGTCTGAGCGAGGAAGCGATCGGCGGGGCCCTCGGCGTCAGCCGCAACACGCTCCGCGAGGCGTTCCGGCTGCTCACCCGCGACCGGATCCTGGTCCACGAGCACAGCCGCGGGGTCTTCGTCCGCCGCCCGACCGGCGCCGACGTCCGCGACCTCTACGCCGCGCGCCGGGTGATCGAGTGCGGCTCGCTCCGGCTCTGGAACGACGTCACCGACGCGCAGCGGGAGGCCGTGCGGGCACCGGTCCGCCAGGCCGTGGCACGCGCCGAGAAGAACGACTTCAGCAAGACCGGCAGCGCGAACATCCAGTTCCACCGCGGCATCGTCGGCCTCGCCGGCAGCACCCGCCTGAGCGACGAGTCCGACCGCCTCTTCGCCGAGCTCATGCTCGCGTTCCGCGTCGCGCACGAGGTCGACGCCTTCCACCAGACGTACCTGCCGTGGAATCGCAGGATCGTTGAACTGTTGAACAACGGCACGGTCGACCAGGCCGTCCAGCAGCTCGACGAGTACTTCGACGCCGCCGAAAAGGACCTCGTCAGCCGTCTCCTGGCGGATTAGTCCAAAGAGAACGTTAAGTCGAAGGCAACGATTGCGATCACGTAGCTGACGACTCCGTCGAGCAGGCCTAACATCCGCGCAACACCGCGTACACGGAGGGCCACCATGCCGTCGGATCACAAGACCGGCTTGCGCTGGAGCAACTGGAACCTGCTGCTGATACTTCCGCTGTTCATGCTCATCACGCCGTGGTTCAACATGGACGAACCCAGGATCTTCGGGTTGCCGTTCTTCTACTGGTACCAGTTCCTGTTCGTCCCGCTCGGCGTCGTGTGCGTCGGCCTCGTCTACGTCAAGACCAAGGACGAGCCCGTGGTCACCGGCAAGCCGGACAAGCTCGGCGTTGACGACCTGGACGAGGGAGCGAACTGATGCAGTGGACCGAGCTGATCGTTTTCAGCGCTCTCTTCCTGCTCGTCACGGTCATGGGCTTCCTGGCCGCGCGATGGCAGAAGGGCGACACCCTCGAACACCTCGACGAGTGGGGCCTCGGCGGTAGGAAGTTCGGCAGCTGGATCACGTGGTTCCTGGTCGGTGGCGACCTCTACACCGCGTACACCTTCGTCGCGGTGCCGGCGCTGATGTTCGGCGCGGGCGCTCTCGGCTTCTACGCCCTGCCGTACACGATCATCCTGTACCCGCTGGTCTTCCTGCCGCTGGTGCGGATGTGGTCGGTCAGCCGCGTGCACGGGTACGTCACGCCCGCCGACTTCGTGAAGGGCCGCTACGGCTCGCACTGGCTGGCGTTGATCATCGCGGTCACCGGCATCGTCGCGACCATGCCCTACATCGCGCTGCAGCTCGTCGGCCTCGAGGCCGTGCTGCGGTCCATGGGGCTCAACGGTTCCGGCATCCTCGGCCACCTGCCGCTGTTCGTCGCGTTCCTGATCCTCGCGCTCTACACCTACCAGTCGGGCCTGCGGGCGCCGGCGCTGATCGCGTTCGTCAAGGACATCCTGATCTACCTGGTGATCCTCGTGGCGATCATCTACCTGCCGTCGAAGTTCGGCGGCTGGGGCGAGATCTTCAACGACGCGCAGGCCAAGTTCGACGCGACGCCCAGCAAGACCGACGGCATCCTGCTGACCGGCACGAACCAGCTGCAGTACGCCACGCTGGCACTCGGGTCCGCGCTCGCGCTGTTCCTCTACCCGCACTCGCTGACCGGCATCCTCGCGAGCCGCGGCCGCAACGTCATCAAGCGCAACATGGTCGCGCTGCCGGCGTACTCGCTGCTGCTGGGTCTGCTGGCACTGCTGGGCTTCGTCGCGATCAGTGCGGGCACCAAGCCGATCGTCAACCAGGCGACCGGCCGTCCCGACACCAACACGATCGTGCCCGAGCTCTTCGGCGCGAACTTCCCGTCGTGGTTCGCGGGCATCGCGTTCGCGGCCATCGGCATCGGCGCGCTGGTGCCGGCGGCGATCATGTCGATCGCGGCGGCGAACCTGTGGACGCGCAACGTCTACAAGGAGTACATGAAGAAGAACGCCACTCCGGCGGAGGAGGCCAAGCAGGCCAAGCTCGCCAGCCTGGTGGTGAAGTTCGGCGCCGTCGCGTTCATCGTGTTCGTCGACCCGCAGTTCTCGATCGACCTGCAGCTCATGGGCGGCGTGATGATCCTGCAGACGCTGCCGGCGGTCGCGATCGCGCTCTACACGCGCTGGTTCCACGTGTACGCCCTGGTCGCCGGCTGGGTCGCGGGCATGGGCTACGGCATGTGGCTGCTCTACAACATCGGCAACCCGGCCATCAACAAGGCGCACTTCGCCGGGTCCGCGCTGCCGCTGGGCAACATCTCGATCTTCGGATGGCATCCCTTCGGCGGCTCGACGACGCAGATCTACGTCGGCATCGTCGCGCTGTTCGTCAACCTCCTGGTCGCGGTGGTCGTCACGCTGATCGCCAAGAAGGCCAAGTGGTTCAACGGCACGGACCAGACCGACCCGTCGGACTACCACGTCGACGAGGACAACCCGAGGGTCAAGCCCATCGCTGCCCACTGAGACGAAGTCCGCAACACTATGGGCCACCTGTCGGTTACGGCGGGTGGCCCTTTGCGTTGAGGATCGATCACGTGAAAACCATCGCCGGACTGGTCGGACTGACCGCACTCGCCCTCACCCTGAGTCCCGCCGTCGCCCACGCGCAGGACGCGAACTGCTACGACACCACCGTTGCGCTCACCGTCGAGGAGCAGCGGCTCGACGACACGCTGGTCACGGGTGGCCCTGCCGTCGGCCCGTCACTGGTGGAGCTGGCCGGGTTCGACGGCCGCGTCACTGACTTCACCGCCAAGCTCTGCCGCCAGGTCGCGCCGAAGCAGGCGCAGCAGTTCGTGGAACGCGAAGGCAACGCGCTGTGGAAGGCCGCCGTCGCCCGCGCGCAGAGCACAACGCCTCTGGCGCACGACGCGTACGACGACCGCCCGCTCTACTGGGCACGGCTGCAGCTCAGCTCCGCGCTGCGCCAGTGGAAGCCTCGGTTCGCGGTCTCACCGGCCGACCGCGCGACGCTCATCCAGAAGTTCGACTGGGCCTCGCGGGGCCTGAGCGACTCGGCGTTCCCCAGCAGGCCCGGCGTGCGCAAGGTCGCCGTCACCGGCTTCGACCCGTTCCAGCTCACCGGCGTGAACGTGCGCCGCGCCAACCCGGCCGGCGCCGCCGCGTTGCAGCTCGACGGTCGTGAGATCTCCACGCCGACCGGCAAGGTCGTGCTGCAGGCGGCGGTGCTTCCCGTGCTGTGGGGCGGGTTCGACGAGGGTGTCGTCGAACGGTTCTACGGCTCGGCGTTGCAGCAGAAGCCCGACGCGTTCGTGACGATCAGCCAGGGCAGGCCCGGCCGGTTCGACGTCGAACGGTGGGCGGCGCGCTGGCGCGGCGGCTTCGCGGACAACAACAACGTCAGCTCGTACGGCAGCGTCCCGAACGCGGCGGGCTGGCCGCAGCCGACGACCGAGTTCATCGAGACCTCGCTGCCGTTCCAGAAGATGATCGACGCGGGCACCGGCCCGTTCGCGGTGAACTACAACCCGGCCTTCTGCGAGTGGGTCGTCGTCGGTTCGCAGCAGTCGTGCCGCACCGACCAGCCGACGCCGGGCAGGATCGCCGCGTCCGGTGGCGGCGGTGACTACCTCTCCAACGAGAGCATGTACCGCGCCAACAGGCTGCGAACCGGTTACGGCGCAACGAACGTCCTCGGCGGACATCTCCACACGCCGGTGCTCGGGCAGCCCGCCGACCCGGCCGCGCTGACCGATCCGGCCTTCGAAAAGCAGCGTCGGGACATCGCCGATCAGGTCAAGGCCCTAGTCTCTGTGGTGTGACTCGTGTGCGGCTGGCGGTGGCAATTGTCCTGAGCGCGTTGACCCTGTCCGCGTGCGCGATCCAGGTGGGTGGTCAGGCGGTCCCCGGACCGATGCCGTCCACTGCCTCCGCCTCCGCGCCGACGCTGCCCAAATCGGGGCAGTGCATGAACGCCTACGAGCTGAAGGTGCTGCAGTGCACCGAATCGCACGAGGCCGAGGTCATGAGCGTCGGTGAGCTCACCGGCCTGCCCACGACCTACCCGGACACGCAGGCGCTGCGCAAGGCCGCGCTCCCGCCGTGCCGCCAGACGCTCAGCGAGTACCTGGGCAGCGGCGACTCGGACTCGACGCGCCTGCGGGTCTGGGCGTTCTGGCCGAACGAGCAGGGCTGGAAGGACGGCCAGCGCTGGCGGCTGTGCACCGTCGTCGAGATCAGCCCGGACGAGAAGCCGCTGGCGCGCAAGGGTTCCGTGAAGGACGCGCTGAAGGGCAGCGGCTTCGGCACCTTCCAGACCTGCACGCAGGGTTCGCCGTCGAAGGACCAGGAGGTCAAGGTCGTCGCCTGCACCGCCGCGCACATGGCGGAGGCGGTGCCCGGTGGCGTCGTGTCGCTCGGCAAGTCGACCGACCCGGCTCCGTCCAAGGAGCAGATGAACTCGATCGCGAACGACAAGTGCACCAAGGCCGTGCACGACTACCTGGGCTCGACCAAGCGCTCGGACGTGTTCCCCGCGTGGCGGAACCCCGGCTCCCAGGCCTGGTCAGAGGGATGGACCAACGCCGTCTGCTACGCGGAGGCCACCAAGACCTTCAACGGCACCCTCCTCGGCATCCGGGACAACCCGCTCCCGAACTGATCCGGCGATCACGACCATCACCACGGCAGCCAGGGACAGCACCAGCATCGCGACTCCTGCGACTCCCACGGCACACCTCCCTCTCCGCCTCGGTTGACGATCTTTGTGACCGCCATCACATACCTAGGACGTTCCCGGAAGGGGCCAGGTTCATTCCTGGAGCAAGACCATTTCGACGCCCTGGGGAGAAGTCCCCAGGCTTGTCCACAGCTATCCACAACATGTGCACAAAGCAGTCCACACCTGTGGACAACTTCGTCTCATGTGGATGATGAGCTGCGCGGACTCAGAGAAAATTGCTGCACAGGGCCACGCCGGCCACCCCGCCGACGGCTAGACCGGCGAGGAACACCACCGCGAAGCGCCACCACGGCGTGCGGGCCGGCGGAGCGGGCGGGACCGGGTAGTAGCGCACGATGCCCGTAGTCGGACCGACCTCCACATCACGCGTCGAACCGTCGAAGTGCAGCCCGCCGGGGAAGTCGTCCTGAGTCACCCGACCAGTAGTACCTCAAAAAGAAGCCCCACCGGTCGCCGTTGACCGATGGGGCTTCAAAACACCTCGGGCTACTAGCCCAGGCGCTGCTTCAGGGCCGCCAGCTCGTCGCGGAGCGTGGTCGGGACCTTCTCGCCGATCTTCTCGAACCACTCCTCGACCAGCGGGATCTCGGCACGCCACTCGTCGGCGTCGAACTCCAGCGAGGCGTCGATGTCCTCACGCGAGCCGTCCAGGCCCTCGAGGTCGAGGTCGGCCGCGGTCGGCACGTAGCCGATGGGGGTCTCGACAGCGGCGGCCTTGCCCTCGATGCGCTCGATGGCCCACTTCAGCACGCGCGAGTTCTCGCCGAACCCGGGCCACAGGAAGCGCTTGTCGTCGCCGCGACGGAACCAGTTGACGTAGAAGATCTTCGGCAGCTTGTCGGCGTCGGCGCGCTTGCCGAGGTCGACCCAGTGCTGGAAGTAGTCACCGGCGTTGTAGCCGATGAAGGGCAGCATCGCCATCGGGTCGCGGCGGACGACGCCGGTCTTGCCGACCGCGGCGGCCGTGGTCTCGGACGACAGCGTGGCGCCCATGAAGGTGCCGTGCTGCCAGTCGCGCGACTCGGTGACCAGCGGGATCGTCGTGGCGCGACGGCCACCGAAGAAGATCGCCGAGATCGGGACGCCGTTCGGGTCCTCCCACTCCGGCGCCTTGATGTCGCACTGCTCGATCGGCGTGCAGTAACGGGAGTTCGGGTGCGAGCTGAGCTCCTCGCTGTCCGGCGTCCAGTCCTGGTGCTTCCACGAGGTGAGGTGGGCCGGGGGCTCGCCCATGCCCTCCCACCAGATGTCGCCGTCGTCGGTCAGCGCGACGTTCGTGAACAGCGAGTTGCCCTTGGCGATGGTGCGCATCGCGTTCGGGTTGGTGTGGTAGTCGGTGCCGGGGGCGACGCCGAAGAAGCCGTTCTCCGGGTTCACCGCGTACAGGCGGCCGTCCTCACCGAAACGCATCCAGGCGATGTCGTCGCCGAGCGTCTCGACCTTCCAGCCGGGGATGGTCGGCTCCAGCATGGCGAGGTTCGTCTTGCCACAGGCCGACGGGAACGCGGCGGCGATGTAGTACGCCTTGTTCTCCGGCGAGGTGAGCTTGAGGATCAGCATGTGCTCGGCGAGCCAGCCCTCGTCGCGCGCCATGGCCGAGGCGATGCGCAGCGAGTAGCACTTCTTGCCGAGCAGGGCGTTGCCGCCGTAGCCGGAGCCGAAGCTCCAGATCTCGCGGGTCTCCGGGAAGTGCGAGATGTACTTGGTCGTGTTGCACGGCCACTGCACGTCTTCCTGGCCGGGCTCCAGCGGAGCACCGAGCGAGTGCAGCGCGGGGACGAACGGCGCGTCCTCACCGAACAGCGCGAGAGCCTTGGTGCCCATGCGGGTCATGATGTGCATGGAGACGACGACGTACTCCGAGTCGGTGATCTCGACACCGAGCATCGGCTTCTCCGCGTCCAGCGGGCCCATGCAGAACGGGATGACGTACATCGTGCGGCCACGCATGCAGCCCCGGTAGAGCTCGGTCATGATGGCCTTCATCTCTGAAGGGTCCATCCAGTTGTTCGTCGGGCCCGAGTCCTCCTCGCGCACGGAGCAGATGTAGGTCCGCTCCTCCACGCGCGCGACGTCCGTCGGGTCCGAGGCCGCCCAGAACGAGTTCGGCTTCTTCTTGAGCGGCACGAACGTGCCGGCGTCGACGAGCTTCTTCGTGAGACGGTCCCATTCGCCCTGAGACCCGTCAGCCCAAACAACCTCATCGGGGCAGGTCAGCTCAGCGACTTCCTGAACCCATGCGAGCAGACGCGCGTGGTTGGTAGGTGCGTGTTCGAGACCGGGAATGGTCACTGCCGTCATCTCGTCTCGTCTCCTGACTGAACGCCTCGGCAACCCGAGCACGTGGTGGTCCGGTGCAGGACTTCGTCGTCCTCGGGAATAGCTCACGACGCCCGGTGGGGCCGGGCGTACGTGGAAGGGGATGGACCGAGGTTAGCCCGGTGAATGGCAGGTAAAGCACCCCCAGCCTGTCGCTTCCCTCACAAAACCGATTCTGGAATCGATTCAGCACTCGGACGGCGTTAAGGCCGGCTTGAGGTGGGAAAAACACAAGAGGCCCCGGTGCGGTTCTCACCACACCGGGGCCTGTGACCTGCGCTTCAGTTCTGGGATCAGTTCGGGCTGATCCACTGCCCCGTTGTGGAATCGATTCGGACGACTCCGTCGAACCGTTCTTCCTCGAGCCAGTCGTCCGACTCGTCCAGAATGCCGCTCTTCGAGTCCGTCACGTACCGGCCGTCGGCCTCGATGTGCCCGTGCTCGACCTCGACCCAGTCGTCGCCGCGGTGCTCCGACATCGTGACCTCGCCGGATCGTGTGATCTCGGTCGCCACGTCGGCCTTGCCGTCGCCGTTCTTGTCCGTGAACAACCACGTGTCGCCGGCGTCGTCCCGGACGACCGCGGTGTCGGCCTTGCCGTCTCCGTCGGTGTCCTCGGTGGCCTGCCCGACGTTTCGTTCACCCTCGTCGGTGTCCACGACAATCGCCTGAGTGGGAGACGAATTCGTCTTTTCCTGCTGCGAGTCGTTCGGGTCGACGGCGACCCACTCACCGGAATTCTCCTCGAACCGGGCCTGGCTCAGGAGATTGCCGTCCTTGTCGAACGTGCTCATCAGATCGGCGTCACCGTCGCCGTTCGTGTCGGTGAACGCGAGATGGCCACCGTCATCCGTCTCGACGACGGCGGAGTCGTTCACGCCGTCGTGGTCGAGGTCGAAGGTGACGTCGGCGGTGTACTCCTCATCCTCGACGGTGACCTTCAGTTCGGCGTCGGCCGCACCGTTCTCGTCGATGTACACCGGGACACACCTCCTACCTGCTCATGTACCGGTATGACCTACGTTATGCCGGTTTGGTTCCATCGCCAACCACAACGGCCAAGCCGGGAGCACGTCGTGAACGATCTGCCCGAGATCAGCTACTCGGCGCGAACGAGCGAGTGCGAGCTGGAGGCGACCACCGCCTGCTTCGAGCGGATCGCCGACCTGATCGACTCGGGCGCCGGCCGGATCGCGGCGGCGGTGCACGACCCCGCGCCGTACGACACCGCGCTGGCGGGGTTGACCGTACGCCGGTCGAACGGGCTGGTCAGGGTGCTGGTGAGCGATCAGGAGCTCGTCGTCGAAGGTGGTGCCGAGTCGCTGGCCGTTCTCGCGGACAGCCTGCGCGGGCCGGTCGACCTCGTCAACGGCCGCTACCACGTGCACATCGAGTACTTCCCCGACCACTTCTACCTCGCGGAGGACTCACACCCGCTGGTCGTGAGCTGGGTGGCCTAGGCGCGGTCTCGCACCGAGCGGATGCGGCCGAGCAGTTCCTCGGCCTTCGAGCGGCCCTGCTCCACCTCGGCCAGCTGACGGGTCGCCGCCTGCAGTTCGCGGCCGCGTTCGCCCGCCTCCATCCGCAACGCGCGGTCGACCTCGCGCAGTTCGGCCTCGATGGCCTCGATGCGCTTGGCCAGGGCCTCGTCCAGCGCGAGCGACAGGGCCTGCTCGGCCTCGATCAGCTGCTCGGCGGCCAGCTGGTCCACTGTGGAGCGCGCGTCGGCGATGGCGTCGGAGAGCCACTGCTTGACGTGCTGCTTCTCGGCCGTGTGGGTGCGGGTGCGGGCCATCCACCAGCCCGCGCCGAGGCCCAGGGCGATGGTGACGGGCAGGACGATCGGGTTCAGCGCGGCGATGCCGAGGCCGGCCAGGGGCATGACGGCGAGCTTGCCCGCGCCCAGGCCGCCGGAGACGCCCATGAACACCAGCAGCTTGTCCTCGGCCGTCGGGGGGCGCTTCTCCTTGGGGCGCAACACGACCGGGGGTTGCTCGCCTCGTGCGAACTGACCTCGGATCAGGGTCAGCTCCTCGGCGGAGAACAGGGTGGCCAGCACCGCGTCGGTGACCTGGGAGAGGCGCACGGACAGGGCTGTGGAGATGCGGGCGGAGACGACCTGCAGTGCCGTGTCGACCTGCTGCGGCAACCCGGCCAGGGCGGTGCGGTCGGCCGCGTCGATGGCCTGGCGGTACCAGGTCTGCAGGTCGCGCATCTGGCGGGAGATCTCGTGGGAGTTCTCGATGCGGGCTCGCTGGATCTCGCCGCGCAGCCTGACCTGCCAGCCTCGGGTCGATGATCGGCGTTCGGTCTGCAGCTCTTCTCGGCGGGCACGCAGTAGTGCAGCCTCGTCCTCGCCCACGGACAGAGCGCGCTTCTCGTGCTCCAGGCGGATCTCCAGCTCTGCCAGCACCGTGGACAGCGCGCGCAGGGCGTTCGCCTCGGCCAGCATTCCGGCGCGGCCCGTCACGAGCTCCTGCAGCGCGGTCTGCAGGGCGGAGATGCCGGAGCGTTCGCGCAGCATGGAGGCCGCGTCCGGGTTCGGGGCCTGGGCGGCCATGCCGAACATGCGGGACGACACGGGGTACCAGGTGGCGTCGGCGAAACGGGGGGCGTGCTCGGCGAGCAGCGCCTGGTTCGCGTCGAGGACCTGGCGCCAGCCCCGGTACTGGTCGGTCTTGGTGAGGGCGAAGACGACGGTCTCGACCCGGTCGCCGACCCGCTTCAGGAAGTCCAGCTCACCGCGCGTGAACGGCGACGACGCGTCCACGACGAAGATCAGTGCCGTGGCCGAGGTGACGGCCTCCAGCGCCAGTTCGCCGTGCACGGACTCCAGGCCGCCGACCCCGGGAGTGTCCACGACGGACATCCGTTCGAGCAGCGGGATCGGGGCGTCGACCTCGACGTAGCGCGGGGGCAGCTCGCCCTCGGGCAGGTCGTGGGCGGCGGAGACCCAGTTGATCAGCGCGGGCAGCGGGAAGCCGACGGGCGCGAGCAGGCCGGGGTAGCAGGCACGGGCCGCCCAGGCCGGGCCGTGCTGGAAGACGAGGTACGTCGAGGTGGCCACGTCGGCGTCGACCGGCGAGAGGCCCGGGGCCGACAGCAGGGCGTTGACCAGCGACGACTTGCCCCGGTTCGTCTCGCCGACGATCACGACCGACGACACCTCGGGTGCCGCCCGGCGCGTCACCCAGTCGGCCATCGACGGGTCCAGCTCGCGCACGAGAGAGGTGAGGCGTTCGCGCGTCTGCCGGACCGTCTGCGAAAGGTTGCTCATCGGGCCGTGTAGACCGTCACGATCGGAGCCCGCAGCACGCGGCCTCGGTCGCTGAATCCCGGCACCTCGGTCTCGGCGACCTTGCCCTGCAACGACAGGTCGTCGGTCGGCAGGGTGCCGCCGGCCTCGTGCTGCGACGGGTCGAACTGCTCACCGTCCGCCCGCCACGCCGTGACGCCTATGGACGACAGACCTTCCTCGATGCGTTGGACCACACCCGCACTGGCGCGGTCCAGCGCGTACAGGCACAGCTGGACCAGGGCGCGGCGCTCGGCCAGCGCCTGGTCGAGCAGCTCGTCGGCAATGGTCTCCACACCGTTGTCCGACGCCAGATCAGCGGGTTCGGTTCCGTTCGTGCTCATCGGTGCCCCCCAGCACGTAGTTGCTGCCAGATGAGGAAATACGCCCGGTGGACGACGTGCGCCACCCGAGCCTGCGCCGGAGTCGCGCCGAAGGAGGCAAACGAACGCCACCACCCGGCCCGTTCCAGCGCGAACGCGACCAGCTCGGCGCCCGGTCTGCCCGGCATGCCCAGCCGTGCGGCGACGTCCGGGGTGCCCCCGACGCGCAGCACCTCCTCCGTCAGGTCCGGGGCCAGGACGACCGCGCCGGACGAGACCAGCGTCAACGCTTCCAGCAGCCGCAGCTGGTGGGCCTCGGGCCGGGCCAGCAGGACCTCGATCGCGTCGTGCACGCGCTGCCGTTCACCGGCGTCAGCCGAGGCCAGCGACGTGACGGAGGCCAGCGCGGCGGCGGCCTTGATCCCGTCGGCACGGGCCCGGAAGACCGCGTCCAACCGCGCGCGGACCTCGGCGAACCCGGACGCGTCGAACAGCACCCGCCGCAACGCCCCGGCGGGCAGCGCGGGTTCGGCGTCGAGGGCCTGGAGCGCCTGGCCGATGCCGTAGAGGTCGAGCTTCTCCAGCAGCCGGGAGCGCACACCGGCCGCGACGTCGCACTCCCACGACGTGAAGAGGTCGCCGGACATCAGCATCATCGTGCGGGTGTCCGCGTCCAGGGCGGCCAGAGCCCGCAGCGCCTCCGCGTCCGCAGACGTGAACTCGCCGGTCTCCGCGGACTCGGCGAGCAGGCTGATCACCGGCAGCACGTCCGCGACCCGCGGCTTGAGCAGGTCTGCCTGCTTCGCCGCGAGGATCTGCGCGGCCCGCCAGACGTCCCCCTCCGAGCCCTCGACGGTCTCCGGCGCGACGGCGTCGACCTTGTTCAACGCGGCGATGGCGTTGACCGGCCCCGCCTCGCGGGACGCGGTCGCGGCGGAGAAGGCGGCCAGCGTCGAGTGGTCGTCCGCGCGCACGCCCTGCGTCACGACGTAGAGAACGGCCTCGGCACCCGCGACCGCGTTACGCGACACGGGATCCAGCAGTTCCTCGGTGCGGGCGACCGAATCCGCGTCCAGCGAACCGAGGCCAGGCGTGTCGATGACGGTGATGTCGCGCAGCACGGCGTTCGTCAGGTACGCCTCGATGTGCGAAACGCCTGCAACGCCAAGTGAAGCGGGGATCATGCCGTTGGCGTCGAACGGCAGCACCTGCCGTCTGCCGTCCCGCAGCACGACTTCGATGCGGTCGACCGTGCCGTACTGGTAGCGCGTCACGAGCCGGGTGCACTCACCGATGTCGGTGGGCGCGACCCGGCGTCCGATCAACGCGTTGACCAACGTCGACTTGCCGGACTTGATCCGGCCGGCTACCGCGACCTGCAACGGGGCGTGCAGCCGGCGCAGCACCTCCTGGAAACCGGCGGCGGTCTGCGGAGAGACCTGCGACTGCAGGGCAACGCACAAATTGGCCACGGCCGCACACAGCGGACCGGCCAGCTGTTGTCCCTGCAACGCCGTCACGAGCACTGATCGTGCCACGGTTTGTGTGCGTGCGTGCGCGGGTAGCCACAGCGCATGGGTGACAGCTACGTGACGTTCCTAGTGCTGGGGATCGTCCTGGTCGTGGTCGACGGCCAGCTGATCTACCACAGCGGCAAGGGATACCTCCGGCGCGCTGCGTACGACGACGAGCAGGCCAGCGGCATGATGAAGCTGACGGCCGTGCTCTTCCACCTCGTCGTGCTCGGCCTGCTCGCGTTGGTGTCGACCATCGAGGTCGAGACCGGTGACGCGGTGAAGGACATCGTCGTGAAGCTCGGTTTTGTGCTGTTGCTGCTGGCACTGGCCCACGGGGCGACGATGGCGATCCTGTCCAGGATCCGGGATCGCCAGATGCAGCAGCAGCTCGCTGACCAGATGGCGGAAGAACACCGGATCTACGAAGAGCGCCAGGAAGAACGTCAGGCGCACATCAGCGAACCGCGACCCGCACCCAAGATCGAGTCGCCTTACTCACCCAAGTAATGGGCTCGCACGGCGTTCAGTGCCTCCCCCTCACTGGCGCCGAGTGACCGAGCGATGGCGACGAACTCCGCCGCGGCGGCGGAGAGCGGGTCCGGTGCATGCGAAGGCAGGGCAGCCACCACGGTGCCCTGCCTTCGTCCTGTCGTGATCACGCCCGAGGTCTCGAGCTCCCGGTACGCCCGTGCGACGGTGCCCGCGGCGAGTCCGAGGTCCGCGGCGAGCTGACGGATCGTCGGCAAGCGCGAGCCGACCGGCAGCACACCGCCGTTGATCAACCTCACCAGCTGGTCGCGAACCTGACGCCAGGGGGCGACACCGTTCTCGACGTCGACGACGATGCGGGGAGCGGTCACCACGCAATCTTCTTGGACACGACGTTCGTGTTGGCCATCATCACCCAGGCGAAGATGCCGAGGAACAGGTATCCGCCACCGACGAGCACCAGGACCATGGCCGCGCCGATGCCCGCCGACACGTGCACGCTGCGGGTGCGCAGGACCCGGTCGACCTCCTCGTCGCCGTCCACCGGACGGGCGACGGCCGCCCACATGACCGTCGCGACCGCGGCCACGGACACCACGAACACGGGCAGCTGCCCGATCTGAAGGGTCACGACGAGCCACACCAGCGCGAACACCACGATCACCGCGTACGCACCCAGCACGTACCGCGAGGCGATGTCGAACAGACCACGCGGAGCGAGCGAGGCCACCCGCTCACGGCCCTCGCGCGGCAACGACAGCGCGATCAGTTCGGCCAGCAGCGTGCCGCCGAGCACGATCGCCGCGAACGATCCCAGGCCGCGACCGCTGGCGAACGGAACGAACGACATCCCGACGAAGAGCCACGGGTAGAGCAACCGCCGCCGCTTGAGGTACCGGATGGCGTCGTCGACCTGCGCGGGCGTCGGATCCGGCACCTTCCAGCTCTTGAGCAGACGCTTGCCGGTCGACTGCGTCGGCCACAGGACGACCAGCAGCACCAAGCCGGCGCCGGCCGGCGCCAGAACGTCGTACATGGCGAATCCCCCGAACTTTGTACCAACTCCTCGACACAATAACTCACACTGAAGTCGTACGCAGCGTCAACCCGTGGCGCGACGCGCGGAAGTTCGGCCCGCACCTAACCTTGTTCAGTGCGACGGTTCAGCCTGTGGATGAAGGCTCATCCGGCGTTCGGGGACTCCCTGATCGCCGGGATCCTGCTGCTCTTCGACATGGGCATCGCGGTCACGGCGGTCGACCAGGGAGTGTCGTTCTCCGCCTATCTCGCGGTGACGCTGCTGATGCTCGGGCCGCTGCCGTTCCGCCGCTACCACCCGCTCGGCACCAGCTACCTGATCCTCGCGGGCGGGTTCCTGCAGCTCTTCTCGCACGGCGGCGTCAACGGTCTCCCGGTGCGCATGTCCGACTTCGCGCTGGCCATAGCGCTGTACACGCTCGTCGCGTACACGACCCGCAAGACGGCGCTGATCTACCTGGGCTGGCTGCTCGCGGGCACGCTGCTCTGGGCGATCTTCCAGGTCGGCGAGATCCAGGCCGTGTTCCTGGTGTTCCTGGTCCTCGTGATCTTCGGGTTCAGCTGGGCGATGGGCGAGTTCATCGGCGCCCGCCGGGCCTACCAGCACGAGATGGAGCAACGGCTGGTGCTCCTCGAGACCGAACGCGACCAGCAGGCCAAGATCGCGGTGGGCGAGGAGCGGTCCCGGATCGCGCGCGAGCTGCACGACGTCGTCGCCCACGCGGTGAGCGTGATGATCGTCCACGCCGACGGCGCCGCGTACACGATAAGGACCAAACCGGAGGTGGCGGAGAACGCCGTCCGGACGATCGCCGACACCGGCCGCCTGGCGCTGACCGAGATGCGCCGCCTGCTGGGCGTGCTGCGCAGCGAGGACGCCGAGACGCAGTGGGCTCCGCAGCCCGACGCGCGGGGCGTGGTCGAGCTCGCGGAGAACACCCGTGCCGCCGGCGTCCCGGTCCGCCTGGAGATCAACGGCGACGTGGACGACCTGCCCGTGGGTGTCGGCCTGAGCATCTACCGGATCGTGCAGGAAGCACTGACGAACACCATCAAGCACGCCGGAGCGGGCACGACCGCCATGGTCCGCCTGGCGCGCACGCCGGAAGAGCTGCGGCTCGAGGTGACCGACAACGGGTTCGGCACTCCCCACGACGTGGTCAAGGTGTCCGGCGGCAACGGGCTGATCGGCATGAGGGAAAGGGCAGCGGTGCTGGGCGGGGAGTTCGAGGCGGGCCCCAACCCCGGCGGGGGCTGGCGCGTGCGCGCGACATTCCCGCTAGCCGCATAGGGTGATCGAGTGATTCGGGTGCTGCTGGTGGACGACCAGGAACTCATGCGCATGGGGTTCCGCATGGTTCTGGGCGCGCAGGAAGACATCGACGTGATCGGCGAGGCGGCCGACGGCCTCGACGCCGTGCAGATGGCCGACAAGCTCCGGCCCGACGTGGTGCTCATGGACGTCCGCATGCCCGTCATGGACGGTGTGGAGGCGACCAAGCGCATCGCCGAGGCCGACTCGGCGAAGGTGCTGGTCATGACCACCTTCGACATGGACGAGTACGCCCTGTCGGCGCTGCGCAACGGCGCCAGCGGGTTCCTGCTGAAGGACACCCCTCCGTCCGACCTCGTCTCGGCCCTGCGCGCGGTGGCCTCGGGTGACGCGGTGGTCTCGCCGTCGGTGACGAAGCGGCTGCTCGGCCGGTTCCTCGGCGACGGCGGCGGCGAGCTGCGGGACGCCTCGATGCTCGACGTGCTGACCGAACGCGAGCGCGAGGTGCTCGTGCTGATCGCGAAGGGCCTGTCGAACACCGAGATCGCCCGCAAGCTGTTCCTGTCCGAGGCGACGGTGAAGACGCACGTCGGCAGGATCCTGGCGAAGCTGGAGCTGCGAGACCGGGTGCAGGCCGTGGTGCTGGCCTACGAGACCGGTCTCGTCCGCCCCGGCGATGCCTAGGGCGTGTTTCCCGGGTCCTGTCCGCGACAGTCGGGGCTGAGGCGGCCCCTGGAGGTGCGGGCGGCCGACCCGAATACAGCACCGGTATGCGGGTCGGCCGCCCGCACCGCCAGGAACCACCTCCGCCGCGACTCTCGTCGAACGAGACCCGGGAAACACGCCCTAGCGGTACTTCTCCGGGTCCGCGTCGACGGTCTTGCCCTCCATGCGCGGCTTCACGACGTCGTCCCACCAGTGGCCCCAGTCGGGCTGCGTGCCGTCGAGGTCCGTGAACCCGTACTCGCGCTTGAGCTTCCACGACGAGAGGCACTGCCCGGCGAACCGCCTGCGGTCCTCGTCCGCCGCGAGGTGCGCGATGCCGCGGCCGAGGTAGTGCGGCGTCTCGGAGATCGCGTAGTCCGGCACCTTCTCGATCGCGTCACGCCAGTTCTGCTCGGTGACGCCGAACGTCTCCAGCATCTGCTCGGAGCGCAGGAACCCCGGGGTGGCCGCGAGTGCCGTCACGTTCGGGTGGTCCTTCAGGTCCCTGGCGAGCACCTCGCCGAAGCGGCGCACGGTGTTCTTCACCGCGTCGTAGGTGAGGTTCACGAAGTACGCCTCGCCGTCCTCGCCGTCGGTCACCTCGACCACGAGCCCGTCGTCGGACCTGAGCAGGATCGGCATGAGCTTGTGCAGCGCCACGAGGTGCGTCTCGACGCCGTTGCGCCACATGTGCAGCTGCTTGTCGAGGTCGTGCTCCCAGAACTTGCCCCACTCGACGAGGTTCTCGCCGCCCCACGCGTTGTCGACGAAGATGTCGAGCTTCTCGATCCTCGCGGCCAGAGCGTCCACATCGGACGGGTTCGTGAGGTCGCAGCGGACGGCGATCCCCCTGCCGCCGGCCGCGTCCACCAGTTCGGCGGTCTCCTCGATCGTCTCCGCCCGCCCGACCTCGGACTGCTGCTCCCGCGTGGTCCGGCCGGCGACGAACACCGTGGCCCCCGCCGCTCCCAGCTCGACCGCGATCGCGCGTCCCGCACCACGTGTGGCGCCGGTGACGACCGCGACCTTCCCGCTCAGATCGGGATCATTTCTTGCAGACACGGCGAGTTCCCCTTCCCTCGTGCCAGGAGAGGACGACCATCCCGTCGCCCTCGACGGTGAGCTGCACGACCTCCGTGACGTCGAACCGGAACAGGTCGATCTCCTCCGGCTTCGGCCGCCACTCCGTGCGCTCGAACAGCTCGTCCAGATAGGTCTCTTTGTCGGTCCAGAACTCGGCGGTGCCGCTGATCTTCGCGTCACCCGCCTCCGTCATGGACGCGGTCGTCGACATGCAGTGCAACGCGAACCTCGGGTCGCGCCGCAAGTCCTTCGACTTCAGCGAGTCGGGCATCATGCCCGCCCACAGCTCGCCGCGGCTGAAGTCCGGTTCCACGCCGCTGATCCGCGGTGAGCCGTCCTTGCGCAGCGTCGCGATCAACGCGTGCCGGTCCGCGGCGAACCGCGCCTGCACGAACGCCGCCATGTCGGGCTGTTCGGCCGCGAACTCCGCCCAGGTAGCCATTTCAGCGCATCCCTTCCAGCACCAGATCGATGTCCTCGCTCATGCGCGCCAACAGGTCGCCGCGCGGGCGGACCGACCAGTCCATCGAGATCCCGTAGACCAGCGCGGCGAGGACGCGGGCCGCGTTCGGCGGCAGGTCTTCGGCCGCGCACAGGATCTCGAGCTCCTCTTCCAGCGCCGCGTAGTGCAGGGCCAGCAACGCACGCAGCTCCGGGTTGATCAGGTCGACGCCGAGCTGCGCCAGGTTGTTCGTGGCGACCACCGGGTCGGCGAGCCGGTCGAACCACATCATCAGCGCGGCGCGCACGCTGCCCGCCTCGCGCATCCGTCGCACGACCTCGTCGGTGCCCGCCTTCGTGAGCGCCTGCAACAGCCCGCTCTTGGAGCCGAACCGCTTCGCCACCGCCCCCACCGAGACCCCGGCCTCCGCCGCCACGTCCGCGACGGTGAACTCCGGCCCGCGCCGGTCGATGACGGCCGCGACGGCGTTCAGGATCCGTTCGTCGGTGATGGTGCGAGGTCGTGCCACGCAGTTAGTGAACCACAATTCACTAACCTTCGCCTAGGGTGGTGTCACGTGACCTGGAGACCGCGACTGATCGCGCTGGACATCGACGGAACCCTGACCCCGGTCGGCTCGAACGAGATCTCGCCCGCCGTGAAGGCGGCCATCACGCGGGCCACCGACCACGGCGCCCACGTCGTGCTTTGCACTGGTCGCAGCCTCATCGGCATCAGCGCCGTCGCCGCGCAGCTGCCCGTCTCGCACGCGTTGTGCTCGAACGGCGCGGTGTGGTGGGACCCGGCGACCGAGTCGGTGACCAAGCGGACGACGTTCGATCCGGGCCCGACCATCAAGACGCTGCAGGCGCTGCTGCCGAACTCGGTGTTCGCCGTGGAACGCACGGGCGTCGGCAGCCTTTCACTCGGCGAGTTCCTGCCCGGAGACCTGTGGGGCGAGACGGCACAGGTGACGTTCGAGGAGATGGCGGTGCCCACCCCGCGGCTCGTCATGCGCTGGCTCGACCACACGCCGGCCGAGCTGTCGTTCGCCGTGCGGGAGCTGGAGCTGCCAGGTGTCGAGTGGTCCGTCGACCACACCGAGGCGTGGCTGACCGCCGTGCCGCCGAACGTCTCGAAGGGCGCGGCGCTGGATGAGCTCTGCGCCTCGCTGGGGATCTCGCCGGCCGACGCGCTCGCGATCGGGGACGGGACCAACGACGTCGAGATGCTGACGTGGGCGGGGTTGGGCGTCGCGATGGGACAGGCGCCGGCGAGCGTCCAGGCGATCGCGGACGAGGTGGCGCCGACCGTGCTGGAGGACGGCGCCGCCCAGGTGCTGAACCGCTTCTTCCCCGCCTAGGGGTTCGGGACGAACACGCTCAGCCGGTACGTGGTCGGGTGGTCGACGGGGATCAGTCGGAGACGTTCTGCACGGCGACGACCTTGTCGATCTTCACCCGGACCACCATCTCGCCGGGCACGCCGTTGCGCTCGGCGTACGCGTCGGCCTGGTCGTCGCCCATGTACCGCGCGGCCGTGCGACCGGCCCAGTACTTGAGCTGCTCGACGTCCTCGTCCACCACGGCCTGGCCGGTGATGGTGACGAAGTTGAACGGCGGGGTCTCGTCGTCGAAGCACAGGGCCACCCGGCCGTCGCGCAGGATCGACTTGCCCTTGATCGTGTCGCGGGCGGTCAGGAAGACGAGGTCCGGGCCGTCGAGGTCCACCCAGACCGGTGCGACGTGCGGTGACCCGTCCTTGCGGGTGACGGCGAGCTTGGCGGTGCGGGCGGGTTTGGCCAGGACGAACTCGCGCCACCAGCCGTCGGGCGCCTCCGTGTATCCCATGTGGCTCATTCAACTACGACGGAGGTAGCGGCACCGGACGACGGAAGTTGACGCAGACCGCAGACCGCAGGTCGATGTGCGAGCACCCCTCGGAACGACAGAGTGATCCCATCACCGAGAGGGGAAAGCCCATGATCGAGGCAATCGGCCTCACCAAGAGATACGGCAGGACGGTCGCGGTCGACGACCTGTCGTTCACCGTCCAACCTGGACGGGTGACCGGATTCCTCGGTCCGAACGGCGCCGGCAAGTCGACCACGATGCGCATGATCCTGGGGCTCGACCGTCCGACGGCAGGCCGCGTGCTGATCGACGGGAAGCCCTACACCGAGCTGAACCGTCCACTGCAGACGGTCGGCGCGCTGCTCGACGCCAAGTGGGTTCACCCGAACCGCTCCGCCCGCGCTCACCTGCGCTGGCTCGCCAAGTCCAACAACCTGCCGAAGAACAGGGTTGACGCGGTGCTCGAGGCCGTCGGCCTCACGCAGGTCGCGGGCAAGAACGCCGGCGGGTTCTCGCTCGGCATGTCGCAGCGGCTGGGGATCGCCGCGGCACTGCTCGGCGACCCGAAGGTGCTGCTGTTCGACGAGCCGGTGAACGGCCTGGACCCCGAGGGCATCCTCTGGATCCGCACGTTCATGCAGAACCTCGCCGCCGAGGGCCGCACGGTCCTGGTGTCGAGCCACCTGCTGTCGGAGATGGCCCTCACGGCCAGCGAGCTCGTGGTGATCGGCCGGGGGAAGCTGATCACGCAGAGCACGACGCAGGAGTTCATCGACCGTTCGACGGGTAACTCGGTCCTCGTGCGCAGTCCTCAGTTGTTCAAGCTCGGCCCGTTGCTCGTCGACAAGGGCTTCACGGTTCGTGACGGTGCGGACGGCTCGTTCTCCGTATCGGGTGCGACCAGTGACCAGATCGGGGACATCGCCGCTGCGAACGGTGTCGTCCTGCACGAGCTGAGCCCCCAGCGCGGTTCGCTCGAAGAGGCGTTCATGCAGCTGACCGGCGATGCTGTCGAGTACCACGCAGAGATCGGGAAGTGAGTCTGATGACCCTGTTGGCAGTTGAGAGAATCAAGCTCTTCTCGACCCGCTCGCCGTACTGGTGCAGCGCGCTCGCCCTGGTCCTCGGTGTCGGACTCACCGCGATCATCGCGGCCTCGACCGACAACGGCCAGCTGTCCCTCGGCGTCACGCAGTTCGGCAGCAGCCAGCTCGCGCTGTCCGTCGTGCTGGTGATGGCGGCCCTCGCGGTCACGACCGAGTACCGCTTCAGCACGATCCGTGCCACCTTCCTCGCGGTGCCGAACCGGACGTCCGCGCTGGTCGCGAAGACCGTCGTGGTGGCGTTCATCGCCGGTGTCCTCGGCGAGATCATCGCGTTCGGCTCGGTGGGCATCGCGAAGGTGCTCTCGCCGGCCTCGGACCTCGCGATCAACACGAGCGGCGAATGGCGGCACGTGGCGGGCGTCGGCCTGCTGTACGGCATCGGCGCGATCATCGCGATCGCGGTCGGCATCCTGGTCCGCCAGACCGCCGGCGCCGTCGCGATCCTGCTGGTCTGGAACATGCTGCTGGAAGGCCTGATCGGGATCATCCCGAAGGTCGGCGTGAAGATCCAGGCGTGGCTGCCCTTCATGAACGCCAACCACTTCCTGCAGCTCGGCGGCGACAACATGGCCGAGCAGGCGGGGGCGGGCGTCGACTTCAAGCTGAGCCAGTGGGGTTCGCTCGGCTACTTCGCCGGAGTCGCGGTCGTGCTCCTGGTGGTCGCACTGATCGTCGCGAAGCGGCGGGACGCGTGACCCGTTCCGAATAAGGGGGAGAGGGGCCTGGGTCATCCGTCGGGGGGTGACCCAGGTCCCTGTCAGTTCTGTCGAGCGAACCGGGAGTGGTCATGATCGAAGCAACGCGGCTGCAGAAGCACTACGGCAAGACCAAGGCCGTCGACGACCTGTCGTTCGTCGTCCGGCCGGGACGCGTGACCGGGTTCCTCGGTCCGAACGGCGCCGGCAAGTCCACGACCATGCGGATGATCCTCGGCCTCGACACCCCCACCGGCGGCGACGTCAGGATCGACGGCAAGCACTACGCCCAGCTAAGCCAGCCGCTGCGCAAGGTCGGCGCGCTGCTCGACGCGAAGTGGGTGCACCCCAACCGTTCCGCGCGCTCGCACCTCAAGTGGCTCGCGGTCTCCAACAAGATCCCGGTCAGCCGGGTCCAGGAAGTGCTGGAGATCGTCGGTCTCACCGAGGTCGCGCACAAGAACGCGGGCGGGTTCTCGCTCGGCATGTCCCAGCGGCTCGGCATCGCGGGCGCGCTGCTCGGCGACCCCGAGGTGCTGCTGTTCGACGAGCCGGTCAACGGCCTCGACCCCGAGGGCATCCTCTGGATCAGGCAGTTCATGCACCGGCTCGCGGAGGAGGGCCGCACGGTGTTCGTGTCGAGCCACCTGCTGTCCGAGATGGCGCAGACCGCGCAGGACCTCATCGTGATCGGCAAGGGTCAGCTGATCGCGCAGACCTCCACCGAGCAGTTCATCGCCGACGCCACCCAGGACACGGTCCGGGTGCGGTCGCCGCACGCCGCGAAGCTGCGCGAGATCCTCGCGGCGCACGCGACGGTGACGGACGACTCGGTGAGCGGATCCCTCGTGGTGCACGGCATCCCGGCGCAGCAGATCGGTGAGCTCGCGGCGGAGAACCAGATCGTGCTGCACGAGCTCAGCCCTCAGCGGGGTTCGCTCGAGGAGGCCTTCATGCAGCTCACCAAGGAGTCGGTGGAGTACCACGCTCACTGAGCACGGGCTTGGGGCGCCGTGACCTGATGGCGGGCAACGCGATGAGCAGCCCGGTCATCAGCGCGGTGCCGCCCGAGACCGCGGCGATGAAGGGCAGCCGGTCGGACATGTCCACCGGCTGCTCGGACCGCTTCGCCGCGACCTTCGGAGCCGGTTGGGTCGTCGCGGGTTTCGGCGGCGGCAGCAGCGGGTTGCGTTCCACCGGCGGGAGCTGCGCGGTGAGCGCGCCCATCGGGTTGACCAGGCCGAACCCGGTCGTCGTGTCCCGGCCGGGCTCCGCGATGTCGGTCGCGGTCTTCACCAGCGCGTTGACGACGTCCTTCGCCGCCATGTCCGGGTGCTTCGCCCGCACCAGCGCGGCGACCCCGGACACGATCGCCGACGCCGCGCTCGTGCCGTCCATCTCGGCGTACCCGCTGGAGTAGACGCTCTCGGGGGCGACCGTCACGATGCCGACCGCCGGAGCCGAGAGCACCGTGTCCACGCCGACGTTCGACGACGCCCACGGCTTGCCGTCCTTGGTCGTGCCCGAGACCGCGATCACGCCGTTGATGTTGGCGGGCGCGGAGACCTCCTTGCCCTCGTTGCCGGTGGCGGCGACGAGGACGACGTCCTTCTCGATCGCGTAGTTGACGGCTTTGACCAGCGTCGGCGTCATCGAGCTGGAGAAGCCCAGCGACATGTTGACGACCTTGGCGCCGTGGTCGGCCGCCCACCTGATGCTCTCCGCGACGACGTCGAGCCCGAACTGCTCCTTCTCGTCGGCGCTGGCGATCGGCAGGATCTTGGCGCCGGGGGCGATGCCGAGCGCGCCGCCGCCCCGGCCGGTCGCGGCGATGATGCCGGCCATCCCGGTGCCGTGGCCGTCGGTGTCCTTCGTGCCGTCGGTGCCCTTGGACCTGCCGAAACCCGCTCCGGGCAGGACCTGCCCGGCGAGGTCGGGGTGCTGGGCGTCGACGCCGGAGTCGATCACCGCGACGATCACGCCGTCCCCGCGGGCCTGAGCCTGCGCCGAGTACACGTCGAGGGCGTCGAGGTGCCACTCCTGCTCCTCGATCGACTGCGCGGCGAGCAGCAACGGCAGCGCGACGGCGAGCGCGGGCAGCAAGGGCACGTCAGCTACATCGTGTTTCCAGGTCAAGGCGCAACGTGCCTGGCGTCACACGTTGCGTAAGAGAGCTGTTAACAACCCGTGAAAAGCCGCATTCTGGACATCCTTGGCGTTTGGATTCGCGTTCAATTGGGTTATCCCCGTCCCGGAGGTGCCTGTGACGGTTCACGTCGAAGCAATGCTCAGTCTCGAGTGGTCTGAAGCACTCGAGGTCCCCAACTCTCCTGACCTGGCCGGAGCGCCCGCGGAGGCGCGTCGTTCCTGGGTGAACCAGGCGGACGAGGAGCAGGTCCTCTCCACCTACCGCGCCGTGAGCGCGGTGGGGAACGCTCCCGCGCCGTGGTGGCTGCGGGCGCTCGACCGCGGCAAGCTGAAGTCACGTGCCGAAGGTCATGCCGTGGAGGACGCGGTGACCGACCTGCTCGCTGCCCGTCCCGGCTGGGTCTTCGTGCCGTGGGCCGACTACGGCGAGATCGGCTACTGGGAGTACGTCCCGTCGGAGAGCGGTGTCTACGGGCCCGCGACCCCGACAACGGTGCAGTTCACCGACTCGCACCGCGGGTTCATCCACCTCGTGCCCGCCCACCGCGGGGCCGGTCGGCCGTCGCCGATCGACTTCACCGTCGATGACCTGCGTACTCAGATCGAGGACATCGAACTGATTGCCTAGAATGTCCCGTCGTGACCAGGCCTGAGTTCCCCCGTTCCATCGTCAGCTTCGTCCAGCGCGGCGAGCGCATGACCGTGGGCCAGGAACGTGCCTGGGACACGTACTGGGAGAAGATGGGCAACGACGTCAAGTCGTTGCCCGAGGGGCCGCTGGACTTCGACTCGTGGTTCGGCCGTTCCGCGCCCGTGCTGCTGGAGATCGGTTCCGGCATGGGCGAGACCACCTCCCAGCTCGTGGCCGCCGCGCCCGAGCTGAACTACGTCGCCGCCGAGGTCTACAAGCCCGGCCTCGCCCAGCTGCTGCTGCGCGCCGAGCACCTCGGCGGTCTCGACAACCTGCGGGTGCTGCGCGGTGACGCCGTCGTCCTGCTGACCGACCACATCGCTCCCGCGTCGTTGCACGGCGTGCGGATCTTCTTCCCGGACCCGTGGCCGAAGAAGAAGCACCACAAGCGCCGGCTCGTGCAGCCGGAGTTCGTGTCGCTGATCGCGTCGCGGCTGGAGCCGGGCGGCGTGCTGCACCTCGCGACGGACTGGGAGAACTACGCCGACCAGATGCTCGAGGTGTGTTCGGGCGAGCGGCTGCTGACCAACGTGTACGACGGCTGGGCCCCACGGCCGGACTGGCGGCCCGTCACGAAGTTCGAGCAGCGCGCGGTCAACGAGGACCGGGTCTCGCACGACCTGATGTTCAGGCGGAACGACCTCACCTGATCGAGGTCTCAAGCCGATCGAGTGAACACCAAGGGTCTACCGTTCACTCGACGGAGTGGCCGGTGTTGATCACCCGAAATGCCCCGAGTGGCAGTGACGCGTGAGGCTGTTCCGGCCTTAGCGTCTCGCTCCGTGACCCCCGACGTCCTCCCCGTCGCGGAGGAGTTCGTCCGCATGTTCCACGCGGCGCACTCCGACGCAGGCTCGCTGACCGCCCGCATCGCCCAGGTGCGCGCCGAGATCACCGAGACCGGAACCTACCGCCACACCACCAACGAGCTCGCGTACGGCGCGCGGATCGCGTTGCGCGACTCCGGCTGGTGCACCTCCGGTGTGCCCTGGCGCCGTCTGAAGGTCCGCGATCTGCGCGGCTACCGCAACGCCGCCGCCGTCGCCGGCGAGTGCGTCGAGCACCTGCGGCTCGCGACCAACGGCGGCGAGATCCGGCCGCTGGTCACGGTTTTCGCGCCGGACGCACCCGGCACGCCCGGTCCGGTGATCTGGAACGAGCAGCTGATCCGGTACGCCGGGTACGCCGACGGGATGGGGGACCGCCGGTACACCCAGTTCACCGAGACGATGCAGGGGATGGGGTGGCGTCCGCCCGTGCGGCGCTCACGCTTCGATCTGCTGCCGTTGGTGGTGGAGACGCAGCACGAGGGCCCGCGGCTGTTCACGCTGCCGTCCGAGATCGTGCACGAAGTTCCTTTGGAGCACCCGACTCTGCCGTGGTTCGGCGAGATGGGCCTGCGCTGGCACGCGGTTCCGGTCATCTCGAACATGCGGCTGTCGATCGGTGGCGTGAACTACCCCGCCGCGCCGTTCAACTCGTGGTTCGTCGGCGCCGAGATCGGCACGCGGTCACTGGCCGAGGAAGGTGCCTACGGTGTGGCACGCGAGGTCGCCGAGGCGTTGGGCCTGGACACCTCGTCCGAACGCACGCTGTGGCGGGACTTCGCGACCGTTCACCTGAACGCTGCAGTGCTGCACTCGTTCGACAAGGCGGCCGTCACCATCACGGACCACCACGCCGAAGCGTTGCACCGTCTCGCCTGGCTGCGTTCGCGCCAACGCCCTTCGGCGGCGCGTCCGGCTTTCCGGCTCGACACAGCGGCCGCGGCGCGCGCACGGAACGGTTCTCCGGCGCGCTTCACGGCCGCGTTGGACGAAACCCGTCCTCAACCGACGAGCAGGCTGGCGGAGCTGCTCCGCCAGCACAGTTCCCTGACCAGCGTCTGACTTCCCCATCACACGCTGGTCCGGCGACTAGTTCTTCGAGTCGATCATCACGCCGGACAGAGCCATCAACGCAAGGACCAACAGGCCGACCACCGCGGCGGCCCAAGTGAACACAACTGACAACATGGCGTCCTCCGTTTCCGTACTTCCGCTCCTCCAGAGTCCGTGACCACCGCGTAATCCGGCATCCGCCGTGAGAGTGTTTCCGCAGGTCGTCCCCTCAGCCTTCTGGCTGATGCCCGGGTAGAACCAAGGTCGGACGCGCGATCACTCTTTCGGCCCTACTGTGGCTCGGGTGGAGAGCACGGACTTGACCTGGCGGCGGCTCGCCGAACGTCAGTGGCCGCTGGCGATCGCGCTCACCGCCATCGCCCTGCTGGAGACCGGGTCGATCTCGACCGATCTCGGCTGGTGGCAGGTACCGGGAATCGCGGTGATCTGCGTGATCGCCGTGCTCGCACCGCGCAGACCGTTCGACGCCGCCCTCGCGCTGGCGTTCGCCGTCGCCTGCGTGGCCGTCTACATGCGGCTGCTCGGGGTGGCGCTCGAACCACACCTCTTCTGGAGCGGCGCGGGCATCTCGATGACCGGCGCGGCGATGGCCACCATCGCGACTCTCGTGCGGGACTCCCCGCGTATCAAGGCAGTCGCCGGAACCCTGGTCGTGCTCGCGGCCATGGCGTTCGCGGAGATCCTGGGCTGGCCGATCGTGGCACCGCGCGATTATCGCGAGTGGAGCCCGGACACGTGGAACTTCGGGATCGCGGCGTTCGTGCTGCTCGTCCTGTCGGTCGGCAGCGGGATGTACTTCCGGGCCCGGGACAACGAACGGGCCTCGCAGCTCGCCGCTTCCGTTGCGGCGGCCCAGAACGCCGAGCGGATGGCGTTGGCGCGCGAGCTGCACGACGTGGTCGCGCACTACGTGACGGCGATCGTCGTGCACGCGCAGGCAGGTCAGCTCAACCGCGAGGTCGACGTGCTGCCGGCGATCGCGTCGTCCGGGACGGAGGCGTTGACGGCGATGCGCCGCCTGGTCGGCACCATGCGGGACGGATCTTCCTCGGAGGGTCCCGCCGCGTCCTCGTCGCTGATGGACGACGTGCGGGAGCTGGCCGCCGAGTCCGAGCTGCCCGTGCGGCTCGCGTTCGACCTGAAGGACGCGGTGCCGCAGGAGCTGGCGCGCTCCGTGCTGCGGCTGGTGCAGGAATCACTGACGAACACCCAGAAACACGCGGCTGCGGTGTCCTCAGTGGAGGTTTCACTGTCCTCTGGGGACGGTGTGCTGCACCTGGCCGTGCTCGACGACGGCGTCGCGTCCGGCGTGCCCGTCGGGGGCTCGGGAGGCTACGGGCTCGTCGGCATGCGCGAGCGCGCGGAACTGCTGGGCGGCACGTTCTCCGCAGGCCGACGCGAACCGACTGGATGGACGGTCCGCGCCGATCTGCCGATCAGCTAGCTCAGCTGTCGTCGCGGATGACTTCGAACTCCTGAGTCATCTCGAGATCGCTGAGCTGGTCGTCGTTCTGAGGGTCGATGTCGGCCACTGATTGCCTCCGCATGATCACGCCCGGTCGCGGGTTGTGATCATGCCAACTCAGCGCCGGGTCGGCGGCTTGGGGGTGGCGGGCTTCTGCGCGCGGCGGAACTGTCCACTGGACGTGCACGGCTTCTTCGACATGATCTTGAGACGCCCCTGTCCTACCCGTGGTTGCTCGTGAATGCACAAAGGGCCCGTCGCTCATGCGTGACGGGCCCCTTGGATGGGGAAAAGTTTTAGGCCGGGGCGGACCCTGGGGGTCGGCCCGCGCCCGACAGGACGAGGATTCCCATCACGTCCGGAAGTATGCGTGCTTGTGACCGGCATCACAGTGGCAGGATTCATCGCATGTCACTGCGTCTGCACGCTCCGGTGGTCCTGCCCTGCGACCCGTCCTGCGCCGTGTTGCGCGACGCGGTCGTGGACGTCGTCGACGGCCGGATCACCTACGTGGGTGCCGCTTCGGAGGCCCCCGCCTTCGACGGCGAGGTCCGGTCGCTGTCCGGCGTCCTGATGCCCGGCCTGATCAACACCCACGCGCACAGCCCGATGACGGTGCTGCGCGGCCTGGGCTCCGACCTGCCGCTGCTGAGGTGGCTGCAGGAGGCCATGTGGCCGAACGAGGCGAACATGACGCCCGCCGACATCGGCACCGGCATGCTGCTGGGCGCCGTCGAGATGCTGCGGCACGGCGTCACGACGTCCGCCGAGATGTACTTCCACGGCCCTGAGCTGGTGTCCTCGGTGCTCGCGGCCGGCTCACGCGTGGTGTTCGGCGGCGCGATCCTCGACGTGCCCGGCATGGACTGGAAGGGCCTGACCGGCGAGATCTCCGCGTGGATCGACGCCGACGGCCTGCGCTTCGGCCCCGGTGAGCGGGTCGAGCTGGCCTACGGGCCGCACTCCGCCTACACGCTGTCGGCCCCGCAGCTGACGTCGATCGCTCACGAGGCCCGCGAGCGGAACGCGCTGTTCATGGTGCACGTGGCCGAGTCGCCGTTCGAGGACGAGGCCGCCCGCGCCGAGTTCGGCTCGGTGCCCGCGTTGATGAAGGCCTCGGACGTGCTGGGCGGCCGCGTGCTGTCCGCACACTCCGTGCACCTGTCGGACGACGACATCGCGCTGTACGCGTCGTACGGCGTCGGTGTGGCGCACTGCCCGGCGTCGAACGCGAAGCTCGCGTCGGGAATCGCGCGGGTGCCGGAGATGCTGGCCGCCGGCGTGCCGGTCGGCCTGGGCACCGACGGCCCGGCCTCGAGCGACGACCTGGACCTGCTGGCGGCCGCACGGCTCGCCGGGCTGTTCGCGCGCGTCTCGAAGATGGACGCCACCGTGCTCGGCGCCGCGCAGGCGTTGCTGATGGCCACCCGAGGTGGCGCCGACGCCCTCGGCCGCGACGACATCGGCGCGCTCGAGGCCGGGCGCTGGGCCGACGTCGTGCACATCGACGCCGACGACCCCGCGTTCGCGACCGGGCTGGACGCGCCGGACGGGCAGCTGCTGGCGAACCTGGTGTGGGCCGCCGGATCGCGCCGGGTCACCGACGTGTGGGTGGCCGGTGACCACGTCGTGGCCGGTGGGGAGTCCACGCGGGTGGACCGGCACGAGGCGCAGGCCGGCGTGACCGCGGTGGCGCGACGACTGCGGAGCGTCAACCCGTAACCACAGGCTGTTGACAGACCTGTGGACAACTAGTGCGGGCGGGACCGCACGTTGATCTCGGTGATGTGGGCGTCGGGCGTCGCCAGCACGGCCGACGCCACCGCCCGCCCCACCGAGGCCGGGTCGATGTACTTCGACGGGTCGTACTCGCCGCCCTCCTGGCGCCGCACGTCCTCCTGCATGGGCGTGGCGGTGCGGCCGGGGTAGACAGTGGTCACCCTCAGCGCCGGCTCGTCGCCGCGCAACGCGTCGGCATAGGCCCGCAGTGCGAACTTCGACGCGGCGTAGACGCCCCAGCCCGGGTTCGCGGCGAGGCCCGCACCCGAGTTGATCAGCACGACGTGGCCGCCGGCCTCGCGGAGCTGCGGCAGGACGAGGTTCGTCAGCTCGGCGACGGCGAAGACGTTCACGTCGAACGTCCTGCGCCAGTCCTCCTGGGTGGCCTCGCCCAGCGGTCCGAGCAGGGCGATGCCGGCGCTGTGGACGATCACGTCGAGGCGGGAGAGCGGGCCCAGGTCGGCCGACGCGACGTTCGTCAGGTCGAACGGCCAGGCCTGCGCTCCGGGGAGCTCGGCGGCCAGGACGGACAGGGAGTCCTCGTCGCGTCCGCCTAGCAGCAGGTCGTGGGTGGGGGCCAGACTTCGGGCGATGGCCGAGCCGATTCCGCTGGATGCCCCGGTGACGAGGGCGACCGGACGATCACTCATGGGGGGACCATAGTGCCCAGGAAGTTGATCCTGCCGTACCTGTGCCTGCTCTACTTCATCAACTACCTGGACCGGGTCAACATCGGGTTCGCCGGGCCCAACGGCATGTCGGAGGAGCTCCAGCTCAGCGCGACGGTGTTCGGGTTCGCGTCCGGGGTGTTCTTCATCGGGTACCTGCTGCTCGAGGTGCCGAGCAACCTGGCGCTGCACAAGTTCGGGGCGAGGCGGTGGATCGCGCGGATCATGGTCAGCTGGGGGATCGTCGCCACGGCCATGGCGTTCGTGCCGAACGGGACCGTGCTGATCGTGCTGCGGTTCCTGCTGGGCGTGGCGGAGGCCGGGTTCTTCCCGGGGATCATCCTGTACCTGACGTACTGGTACCCGCAGAAGGAACGGGCGCGGATCGTCGCGCTGTTCATGGTGGCGGTGCCGATCTCGACGGCGCTCGGGGCCACGTTCAGCGGGTTGCTGATCGAGTGGACCGGCTGGCGCACGATGTTCCTCATCGAGGGGTTGCCGGCGATCGCGCTGGCGTTCGTGACGTGGTTCTGGCTGCCGGACAGGCCCGCCGAGGCGGTCGAGCAGCCGAAGGAAGAGCACTGGCCGTTGAAGAAGGCCCTGACGCACCCGCGGATCCTGGCGTTGAGCTTCGTGTACTTCGGGATCGTCTACGGGCTGTACACGCTGGGGTTCTTCCTGCCGACGATCATCAAGGGGCTCGCGCCGGACGCGGGCATCGTCGAGCGCGGGCTGATCAACGCGATCCCGTACGTCCTCGGCGCGGTCGCCATGGTCCTGTGGGCCAGGCACGGCGACCGCACCGGAGAGCGGAAGTGGCACGTCGCCGCGCCCATGCTGCTGGGTGGAGCGGCGATCCCTTTCGCTCTGCACCTCGACAACCCCGTCGCGGCGATGGTCGCGGTCTCCGTCTGCGCCATCGGTGTCTGCGCCGCACTGCCGACGTTCTGGGCACTTCCCACGAGTTTCCTCGGCGGTGCGGCCGCGGCGGGCGGGATCGCGTTGATCAACTCACTGGGCAACCTGAGCGGCTTCGTCGCCCCTTACGTCACCGGAACGCTCCGCGACCTCACCGGAACCCAGAAGACCGGCCTCTGGGTCGTCGGCATCACGATGGTCGTGGCAGCGGTCGTCGCGCTCGTTCAGAGGGCAGGGACCGAGAAGGTGTAGAGCGCTTCGTACTTGACGGAGGTCTGGGCGCCTTCGGTGCAGCTGCCGGCGGGTGCGACGCCGCCCTTGGTGTTGAGGCGCTGCACGTAGCTGACGCCGGCGAAGACACCCGCGCCCCTGGTGGACTTGGCCTTCAGGAGGAGCTCCGGAACGGCTCCGGGCACCTCGTTGCGGGCTCCGTCGACCGGGGCGGCCTCGACGGCGCTGCCGTCGACGGTGGAGACCCAGATCGGACCGCGCGAGTGCAGTCCGACCGCCCTGCCGAGCCGGTCCGCCAGTGTCGCAGCGGGTTCGAGGCCCTTCCACGCTCCGGCTGTGCAGGTGTAGGTCTGCACGCCCTTGGCGTAGAACTTCTCGACGACCTTGTTACCGGACGGGACCTGGACCGCGGGTGCGACCCTCGCGGCGTAGTCGTCCATGGCAGCCGGGGTCGGCGCCGCGGTGGAGCCGACACCTCCCGCCAGGATGCCCAGAAGGGTTGATGCGACCAGGACGATGCCAGTTCGTTTCATCACCTGCTGTCGTACGGGCCGAAAAACGGACCGGTTCAGTGCCGTCTCAGTTGGCGGGCGCGTAGAAGGTGTAGAGGGCCTTGTACGAGACCGAGGTCTGCGCGCCGGCCTTGCAGCCACCAGTTGGGGCGACGCCGCCCTCGGTCGCGAGGCGCTGGACGTAGGTGACCTTGCCGAACAGGCCGTCGCCGCGCACGGCCTTGGCCTTGAGCAGGAGCTCGGGCACCGCGCCCTTGACGTCGTTCTTGGCACCGTCGACGGGTGCCGCCTCGACCGCGCTGCCGTCCACCGTGGAGATCCAGACGGGGCCGCGGGAGTGGATGATGATCGGCTTGTCGTTCTTGTCCACGAGCGTCGCGGTGGGCTCCAGACCCTTCCACGCGTTGCCCGTGCAGGAGTAAGTCTGGACACCCGTGGCCCGGTACTCGCCGACCAGTTCCTGACCCGCGGGGACCTGGACCGCTGCCGCGACGGGCGTGTCCTCCGCCTGAGCGACGGGAGTGGGGGTAGCGGTGCCGGCGGTGGGGGTGCCACACGCAGCAAGACCCAGAAGAGCAGCAGCACCAACGAGAAGACGAACGTTCACGACTCACTCCAAAGTGGACGACCAAAGTGGACTTTCCTTTGGCTGTCCGCGGTGCAGCCACCCATCACACGGACGGGCGGCCGCACCGGTTCACAAGGTCAGAGTGACCCGGACCACATGATCAGTCGCAGATCTTGCGACGGTCCTTGCGCCACACCACCGCGACGGACGGACGCGGCTGCGAGGTGCCACCGTCCGGCCAGTGCGAGAGCGGGTTGTTGGCCGAGGCGCCGTCGATCTCGCCGGGGTGCTGCACGGACACCAGCACGAAGTCCTCGGTGATCACCGGGCCGCAGGTCTCCGCGCCCTTGGGGACGGTGAGGAACTGCTTGACCTGGCCGCGGCGCTTGCCGGAGACGGGCACCGCGAACAGGCCGTCGTTGGAGCCCAGCGCGTTGCCGTCCGTGGAGATCCACAGGTTGCCGTGCGTGTCGAACGCGACGTTGTCCGGGCAGGAGATCGCGCTGACCTGCGACTTGTCGTAGCCGCCGAAGTACGTGCCGGGGTCCTTGGGGTCGCCGCAGACGAGCAGCAGCTTCCACGAGAACGTCAGCGCCGTGTTGTCGCTGCGGCGCTCCTCGATCTCCAGGACGTGGCCGTGCTTGTTGCCGTTGCGCGGGTTGATCTCGGTCGGGCCTTCCTTGCCCGCCTTGCCGCGGTCGGTGTTGTTGGTCAGCGCGGCGTAGATCCGGCGGTTGTGCGTCGAGGGCTCGACGTCCTCCGGGCGGTCCATCTTCGTGGCGCCCATCTTGTCCGCGGCGAGGCGCGTGAAGACGTAGACCTCCTCGGCGGTGAAGCCGGGGACGAACGACTTGTCGTTGTGCGCCAGCGCGATCCACTCGCCGGAGCCGTCGAACTCGCCGTCGGCGGGCAGCTTGCCGGTGCCGTCGATCTCGGCCGCCGGGCTGTCACCGGTGAACTTGGCGACGTAGAGCGTTCCCTTGTCCAGCAGCTGCTTGTTGTGCTCGCGGGCGCGCTTCGACTGGCCCTTCTGCATCTTCTCGTCGGTGACGAACTTGTACATGTAGTCGAAGCGCTCGTCGTCGCCCATGTACGCGACCACACGGCCGTCCTTGGCGACGATGACGTTCGCGCCCTCGTGCTTGAAGCGGCCGAGCGCGGTGTGCTTGACCGGCGTCGAGTTCTTGTCGAGCGGGTCGATCTCGACGATCCAGCCGAACCTGTTGGCCTCGTTGGGTTCCTGGGCCAGGTCGAAGCGCTTGTCGAAGCGCTCCCACTGGCGCAGGGACGCGCCGCCGCTGATTCCGTAGCGGGCGAACTTGGCCTTGGTGTCCGGGTCCGTGACGTTGCCGCCGTTGGCGAAGTACTGGTTGAAGTTCTCCTCGCCGGACAGGATCGTGCCCCACGGCGTGACGCCACCGGCGCAGTTGTTCTGCGTGCCCAGGACCTTGCGGCCCGTCGGGTCGGCGGAGGTCTTGAGGTACTTGGACCCGGCGGCCGGACCCTTGACCTCGAACGGCGTCGTGAGGGTGATGCGGCGGTTGTACTTCTTCTTGTCGTCCGGGCAGACGAAGAGCTTGCCGGTGCGCGGGTCGCGGTCGACCATCACGACGGACAGGCCGTGAGCGGCCCACGCGATCTTGGCGTGCTTCTCGGTGATCGTGGTCGTGGACCAGTCCTTGAACATGAAGGACTCGGTCGTGTACTCGTGGTTGCTCACCATGAGCCAGCTGTCGTGGTAGCCCGGAACCGGGACCAGACCGCAGAAGTCGTTGTTGAAGCCGAACTGCTTGGCCTGCGCCTCGGGCGTCTGGTTGTCGAAGTCGAACTTCGGCGCGTCGTCCAGCACCCCGTCGCCCCAGCGGATGACGACGTCCTGCTGGAAACCCTCGGGGACGCTGATCTGGTCGAGGGTGTTGGGCGCCACCGGCTCGAAGTTCAGACCGCCGGGGTCGTTGCCGCCGCCGTGACCGCGGGCCTCGGCGTTCGCCGGAGCGGCGGTGGCGGAACCGGAGAACGCGAGGGCGCCGGCACCGGCGGCCGCGACGACCGCACCGGCCTTCAGCATGCCGCGGCGGCTCACGACCTCCTTGACGACGTCGCCGAAGTACGCGTTGGCGGACGAGTTGGGCGCCTCGTGCGCGCAGGCGTTGCCGCAGCGGAACTCGCAGGTGACCGCCTGCCGCCCGAGCGGGTGGCCGGCCGTGAGGAGGGGCAGCAGACGACGGCCCCGATCGGTGGGTGAGGACACGCAGGCCTCCGAGATCGGTCAGTGTGGGAACTGGCCGAACCTAAGAGCCGAACGAGTTCGCCAGCCGTCCAGAAGATGAACGGCGGGCGAACTCGTACTACACCCGAACGATCACAGCACGCGCCGTGATCAGCCGATCTCTCCCAGTTGACGATGACCCTTGCGCCACACCGCCACGACGGACGGCCTGGGCCTCGACGTGCCCCGGTCCGGCCAGTTCGAGACGGGCTTGTCGGCACTCGCGCCGTCCACCTCACCGGGGTGCTGGACGCACACGGTGATCACCCGCTCGCCGATCACCGGGCCGCACGTCTCGCCCCCGCGCGGCACCGTGAGGAACAGCTTGAGGTGACCGCGTTCCGGGCCTT
The DNA here is from genome assembly GCF_053608005.1 of Lentzea sp. NPDC055074. NCBI lineage: Bacteria > Bacillati > Actinomycetota > Actinomycetes > Pseudonocardiales > Pseudonocardiaceae > Lentzea > Lentzea sp. NPDC055074. The sequence continues at coordinate 314,342 of NZ_JBSGUQ010000004.1, read as the reverse complement.
CCAGCGGCACGCCGTAGAGGCCGTCGTTCAGCCCGTCGAGCTTGCCGTCGGCGTCGGTGGAGATCCACAGGTTGCCGTGCCGGTCGAACGCGACGTTGTCCGGACTGGAGATCGGGCTGACCTGCGTCTTGTCGTAGCCGCCGAAGTAGGTGTTCGGGTCCTCGGGGAAGCCGCAGACCAGGAACAGGCCCCAGTTGAACGTCAGCGCGAGCGCGTCGCCCCGGCGTTCGGTCAGCTCCAGCACCTGGCCGTGGCGGTTGTTGACGCGCGGGTTCGGCTCGGTCGCGCCCTCCTTGCCGGCGGTGACGCCGCGCTCGACGTTGTTGCTGAGCGCGCAGTAGACCGTGCCGGTGCGCGGGTGGCACTGGATGTCCTCGGGGCGGTCCATCTTCGTGGCGCCGACCTTGTCCGCGGCGATGCGCGTGAAGACGTACACCTCTTCGGCCGTCATGCCCGGCACGAACGACTTCTTGCCCGCCGCCAGCGGGATCCACTCGCCGGTGCCGTCGAACTTGCCGTCGCTGGGCAGCCTTCCGGTGCCGTCGATCTCGCTCACCGGGCTGTCGCCCTTGAAGCGGCCCACGTAGAGCGTGCCGTCGTCGAGGAGCGTCATGTTGTGGCGGCGCGCGGCCTTGCTGTTGCCGCGCTTCATCTTCCCGTTGGAGATGAACTTGTAGATGTACTCGAACCGCTCGTCGTCACCGGAGTAGGCGACGATGCGGCCGTCGTCGGCGACGCGGATGTTCGCGGTCTCGTGCTTGAAGCGGCCGAGGTGCGTGTGCTTGACCGGCGTGGAGTCCGGGTCGTGCGGGTCGAGCTCGATGACCCAGCCGAACCTGTTGACCTCGTTGGGTTCCTGCGCCAGGTCCCAGCGCTTGTCGAAGCGCTCCCACTTGCGCGTGGTCGCGGTGCCGGTGACGCCGTACCTCGTGAGCCTCGGGTCGTTGCGGGTCGCGGCGTTGCCGAAGTACTGGTTGAAGTTCTCCTCGCCGGACAGGATCGTGCCCCACGGCGTGACGCCGCCGGCGCAGTTGTTGATCGTGCCGAAGACCTTCTTGCCGGTGGGGTCGACGGAGGTCTTCAGCAGGTCGCTGCCGGCCGCCGGACCGCGCACCTCGAACGGGGTGTTGAGGGTGATGCGGCGGTTGTACTTGCTGAACCGCGGCCGGTAGTGGCCGGAGAACAGCGAGCGCTTGATCATGAAGACCGAGAGGCCGTGGGCGGCCCAGCCGATCTTCACCTGCTCCTCGGTGGGGTTGTTCGCGTCGTAGCCGCGGAACATGAACGGCTCGCTGGTGTACTCGTGGTTCGTGACCATGATCCCGCTGAGCTCCAGCGGGTCCAGCGGCAGGATGGCGGCGAAGTCGCAGTTGAAGCCGAACTGCTTCTCCTGCTTCGCGGCGGTCTGGTCGTCGAAGTCGAACTCGGGAACGCCGGGGAAGAGCGGGTCGCCCCAGCGGATCACGATCCCCTGCTCGTACCCCTCGGGGACGACGACCTCGTCCTTGGTGTTGACCGCGACGGGCTTGAAGTCGAGTCCCCTGGGTGGGCGGCCCTGGGACTTCGCTTCGGGTTCCGCGGCGGCCGCTGCCGTCGCGGGTGCGGCGATGGTGGCCGCGGCCGCGACGACCGCACCGGCCTTGAGCGCGGTGCGGCGGCTGACCAGGTCACCGAAGTACGGGTTGTCCGAGGTGTTCGGGACCTCGTGGAAGCACGCGTCCCCGCAGCGGTACTCGCATGTCACCGCCGCTCTGCCGACGCGGTGGTTGACGAGTGGCAGAGGGATCATGGTGGTGGCCTCCTACGGTCGGTGCGGGAACCAGCACCGACCGTAGGCTTCCGTTCATGCTTTGTTAACCCACAAGTTGTTCACCCGCGAGGACAGCTTCGGACGGAACGTCCCTTGTGTCCGTCCGGTTGAACGTCAGCAGTGCGGCGGCCACGAGGCAGAGGACCGCGGCGACGACGAACGGCTGGGCCAGGTGGCTCACGAACGTCGCGGCCAGCGCGCCGCCGAGCCACCGCAGGAAGTTGTACCCGGCACTGGCGACCGGCCGCGGCGCGTCGCTGACGCTCATCGCGGTACCGGTGAACAACGTGTTGAGCAGGCCGCTCACCAGGCCACTCAGGACGACCGCGACCACCAGCAGAGGCTTGGCGGGCACCGCCATCAGCAGCATCAGCACGGCGAAGGCCAGCACGGATCCGATGATCGCGGCCTTCTCACCGACCCGGTCAGCGAGCCTCGGCGCGAGGAAGACGCTCGACACGGCGACGCACACGCCCCAGCCGAAGAAGATCAGTCCGATCTCGACGGCACCCCATTGCAGGACGAACGGCGACCAGGCGAGAACTGTGAAGAACGCGGCCGTGTAGAGGGCCGCTCCGATCGAGGTGCGCAGCAGGGTCGGGTTCCGCAGCGCCCTGAGCGGGTCGAGCAGGCCGATCCTCGGACGTTCGACGTGCGAGTCCTTGGCCAGGAACGTTGCACAAAGGATCAATGCCGCCGCCATCAGGACCGCCGTCCCGAGGAACGGCCCGCGCCACGAGAAGCTGCCGAGCAACGCGCCGAGGAGCGGCCCGACGCTCAGACCGAGACCGAGCGCGGCCTCGTAGAGCAGGATCGCGGCCTTCTGCCCGCCGCTGGCAGCGCCGACGATGACGCTGAGCGCGGTGGCGATGAAGAACGCGTTGCCGAGCCCCCACACGGCCCGCAGTCCGACGAGCTGGCCGATGCTCCCCGCCGCGGAACAGGCGAGCGTCGCCACGACGATCAGCGCGAGGCCTCCCACGAGCGTGCGCTTGGCCCCGAACCGCGCCGTCGCCGCGCCCGTGAAGAGCATCGCCACGACCTGGACGCCGAGGTAGGAGGAGAACAGGAGGGTGACCTGCGCGGGTGTTGCGTGCAGACCCTCTGCGATGGACAGCAGGATCGGGTCCACGAGCCCGATCCCCATGAATGCGATGACCGCGGCGAACGCGGTGATCCACACCTGTTTGGGCTGAGCCTTGAAATTCACTTAGCTATCCTAACTGATTTTGCTTAGCATAGCGAAGTATCGTGGGCCACAGGGTACGGTTCGTGGCGTGGATGCGGTGATCTTCGACCTCGACGGCGTGCTGATCGACTCCGAGCAGGTGTGGGACGAGGTGCGCCGGTCGTTCGCCGCCGCCCACGGCGGCACGTGGACCGCTGAGGCGACCCGGGCCATGCAGGGGATGTCGACGCCGGAGTGGGGCGCGTACCTGGTGTCGCTGGGCGTGCGGCTGACCGCGGCCGAGGCGTCCGCCGGCGTGATCGCCGAGATGGAGAAGGCCTACGCCGCGCATCTCCCGCTCATCCCGGGCGCCGACGAGACGGTCCGTCTCGTCTCGTCACGGTTCCAGGTCGCGATCGCGTCGTCCGCGCCGGCCGTGCTGATCAGGGCGTTCCTGGACGCGACCGGCCTGGACGTACCGGTTGCCGTGTCGTCGGAGTCGTGCGCCTCCGGCAAGCCCTCACCGGACGTCTACCTGGCGGCAGCCGCACAACTCGGCGTCGACCCCGCTCTCTGCTACGCCGTCGAGGACTCGACCAACGGTCTGAAGGCCGCGCTGGCAGCGGGGATGACCGTGCTGGCCGTGCCGAACCCGCACTTCCCGCCCGCGTCCGACGTGCTGGCTCAGGTCCGGGTGCTGTCCTCGGTCGCCGACCTGCCGGACGCGCTCGCGTAGCTGGTCGCGGCCATGCCGATGGCGAGGCAGGTGCAGGCGACGACGCCCTTCGGCCAGTAGATGTGGCTGCTGAGGAAGAGGTAGCTGCCCAGCATCAGGAAGACCGCGCCCGGCAGCGCCTTCAGCCGGTGGTCGATCAACGCGCACACCGCGATCGCGAGACTGGCGGCGAAGAAGCACCACGCACCGACGGTTCCGAGCTGGTTGCCGATCTTGAACAGCGGCGCGTCCGCACTGGTCCGCCCGCCGTTGGCCAGCGTCATGGCACCTCCGCCGATGCCTGCCAGCGCGTCGAGGGCGCCGTAGAAGACGACGTAGCCGAACGTCGCCGCGCGGGCCGGGTAGCGGACGTAGCGCGGGCTGCCGTCGAGCAGAACCCATTGCGCGGCACCGAGGAGCGGGAAGACCACCGCGAGGATGACGTGCATGTCCCGCCACCACTGGGCGGTCGACGCGTCCAGGTGGTGCGGGTGGGTCAGGCCGATGCCGGCGAGGACCAGGCCGGGGAGGGCGACGAGCAGCGTGCGCACCGGGCGAACCTAGCGGAAGCAGCACTTTCGCTGAGACTCCGAACCCGCGAACGCGTCTGTGCCGGAAGGGCCACCGCTGCCTAGCGTGGCGGCATGACGCAACGAGTTGCCGTGGTCACCGGCACCGCCCAGGGCATGGGCCTGCGGATCGCCGACGTGCTGCGCGAGGACGGGTTCGCCGTCGTCGGCTTCGACCTGCAGGAGAGCAAGGACGGGATCGTCGGCAACGTGGCGAGTGCCGCCGACGTCCAGCGCCTGACCGAGCACGTCACGAGCACCCACGGGCGGGTGGACGTGCTGGTCAACAACGCGGGGATCGCCGGCATCGTGCCGTTCGAGGACACCAGCCTCGAGCAGTGGGAACGGATCATGGCGGTCAACCTGACCGGGCCGTTCCTGCTCACGCAGGCGCTGGGCAAGGTCATGCTGGCCCAGGGCAGCGGCAGTGTCGTCAACATCGCGAGCGTCGCCGGGCTGCAGGGGGTGGCGGACCGGGCCGCGTACAACACGACGAAGCACGGGCTGATCGGGTTGACGCGCACGCTCGCCGTCGAGTGGGGCGGGCGGGGGATCCGGGTCAACGCCGTGTGTCCCGGCTGGGTCAAGACCGAGATGGACGTCGAGTCGCAGGCCGGCGGGTACTACGTCGACGAGGACATCACCGACCACGTGCCGATGAACCGGTTCGCGGCGCCCGATGACATCGCTCAGGCCGTGCGGTTCCTCGCCGGCGACAACGCGAGGTACATCAACGGGGTCGCGCTGCCGGTCGACGGCGGGTGGACCGCGGACGACAGCTGGCAGAAGCTGCGGCTGTCCAAGCGCTGACGGCAAGGGCCGCCCTCCCGCGGGAGAGCGGCCCTCATCACGTCAGACTTCGCCGCGAATGAACTTCTCGACGGCCTCGTGCGCCTCGGAGTCCGAGTACTGCACGGGCGGGGACTTCATGAAGTACGACGACGCCGAGAGGATCGGGCCGCCGATACCCCGGTCGAGGGCGATCTTCGCCGCGCGGACCGCGTCGATGATGATGCCCGCGGAGTTCGGGGAGTCCCAGACCTCCAGCTTGTACTCGAGGTTCAGCGGCACGTCGCCGAAGGCGCGGCCTTCGAGACGCACGTAGGCCCACTTGCGGTCGTCGAGCCACGCCACGTAGTCGGACGGGCCGATGTGGACGTTGCGCTTGCCCATCTCGCGGTCCACCTGGGACGTGACGGCCTGGGTCTTGGAGACCTTCTTGGACTCCAGTCGCTCCAGTTCCTTCATGTTCAGGAAGTCCATGTTGCCGCCCACGTTCAGCTGCATGGTGCGGTCGAGCTGGACACCGCGGTCCTCGAACAGCTTCGCCAGCACGCGGTGCGTGATGGTGGCGCCGACCTGGGACTTGATGTCGTCACCGACGATCGGGACGCCGGCGGCGCGGAACTTCTCCGCCCACTCCGGGTCCGACGCGATGAAGACCGGCAGGGCGTTGACGAAGCCGACACCGGCGTCGATGGCGCACTGGGCGTAGAAGCGGTCCGCGTCCTCAGAACCCACGGGCAGGTACGAGACCAGCACGTCGACCTCGGCCTCGCGCAGCGCCGCGACCACGTCGACCGGCTCGGAGTCGGACTCCTCGATCGTCTCCCGGTAGAACTTCCCGAGACCGTCGTAGGTGTGACCCCGCTGGACGACGACACCGAGCGGCGGCACGTCCGCGATCTTGATCGTGTTGTTCTCGCTGGCCCCGATGGCCTCGGAGAGATCGACACCGACCTTCTTGGCGTCGACGTCGAACGCTGCGACGAACTCGACATCGCGCACGTGGTAGTCACCGAACTGCACGTGCATCAGACCGGGCACGCGGGTGCTCGGGTCGGCGTCACGGTAGTAGTGGACGCCCTGCACCAGCGACGCCGCGCAGTTGCCCACCCCGACGATGGCCACTCGAACGGTGCGGCGGTTTTCGCCCATTGCCGAGTCCTCCTTGATCAACAGTGAATCGCTACTCGTCCTGCTCGGACTTCTCGTGCGCGATGAGCTCGTTGAGCCACCGCACCTCGCGCTCCGTGCTTTCCAGGCCTTGGCTGTGCAGCTCACGGGTGTAGCGGTCGATCTGCTCGCCCGTGCGCGTGAGCCGCTCGCGAAGCCCTTCCCTGCGTTCTTCGACACACCGCCGGCGGCCCTCCAGGATGCGCATCCTGACGTCGGCCGGCGTGCGCGAGAAGAACGCCAGGTGGACTCCGAACGAGTCGTCGTCCCAGGTCTGCGGACCCGCGTCGGCCAGGAGGTCGGCGAACCGCTCCTTGCCTTCCGGTGTCAGCTCGTAGACCTTGCGAGCCCGACGTCCCCAAGAAAGAGCCGAGTCCTCCGGCCCCTCCTCCACGATCAGGCCCGCCCTCTGGAGTCGCCGCAGTGTTGGGTACAGCGATCCGTAGGAGAACGCGCGAAACGCTCCGAGCAGGTCATGCAAGCGCTTGCGCAGCTCGTAGCCGTGCATGGGCGCCTCGTGCAGCAGGCCGAGCAGCGCGAACTCGAACACGAGTCACCTCCTCGCACCTGCACCGATAGGTGAGGCGATTATATCGGCTCGATACATCGATGGCCTCTTTCAACTGTGGGATGTGGCACACCGTGATACCGCGTCGGGCCCTGCTGCCCTGAACGGCCCATCATCGGAAAGCGCCCGGCACGTACTCTTGTCACGTGTTGACCCAACGACAGGTGGTGGACTACTCGCTGCAGCGCCGTGCGCTGCTGGCGGAGGTCTATGCCGGTCGCACGGGCACCATGGAGGTCTGCGACGCGAACCCGTACCTGCTGCGAGCTGCGAAGTTCCACGGAACGGCGACCGAAGTGCCTTGCCCCGTGTGCCGCAAGGAACCGCTGACTCACGTGTCGTGGGTCTACGGTGACGAGCTCAAGCACGCGGCCGGCTCGGCGCGCACGCCTGAAGAACTGGTGAAGATGGCGAACCTCTTCGACGAGTTCTCCGTGTACCTAGTTGAAGTTTGTCGCACGTGCAGTTGGAACCACCTGGTGCAGTCATACGTCCTGGGGAAGCGTGGGCTGGAAAAGCCACGCAGGAGGACCGCGGCGGAATGACGTTCAGGCGACACTGCTCCGAATGAAGTACGACCACCGAACCGTGTGCTGATGCACGCCGGTCTGGGAGGCCTTTTCACGTGAACGACCAGCATGATGACCGGCAGCGCGGAGGCGAGCCGCAGTGGCCGACCGGGGACGACCCGGACGGCGGCGGCACGAGGCGCGATGTCCCGAATCAGCCACGACCGGGCACCCCGCCCGGTGGTTTCGCGCGCCCTCCCCAGGGTGGCACGCCACCTGGTGGTTTCCCACAGCAGCAGCCCCCACGCCGCCCGAACGGACCAGGCGGTCCGCAGGGTGTGCCCGGTGGGCCGCAGGGTGGGCCAGGGCGGCCCGTGAGCGGTCCCGGAGCTCCGCAAGGAGGCCCCGGAGGTCCGCAGGGCGGTCCAGGTGGTCCCGGTGGTCCGGGCAACCGCCCGCCGACGCCTCCCGGTGGCATGCCCATCGCCCCGCCCCCCGGTGCTCGTCGCCCCGGTGGACCGGGCGGTCCCGGCGGTCCGCAGGGTGGCCCTGGCGGCCCCGGTCGCCCCGGCATGCCCCCGCGCGTCCCCGGCGAGGAGCGCACCACGCAGATGCCGCCGGTCAACCGGCCGACGCAGCGCGAGCCCGAGCTCATCACCCACCGCGAGCCCGACGACGAGTTCCTCATGGCCGGCGTGGACGACGACGAGGACGAGTACTACGACGACGAGCCGGAGCTCACCGAAGACGAGGAGCGTCGTCTGCGCAAGAAGAAGATCTGGAAGCGTGTCCGGATCGCCGCGTTCGTCTCGATCGGTCTGATGCTCCTCGGCCCGGTGATCGCCATCGCGGTCGCGTACCCGCTCGTCGACTGGCCGCGCCCGAACGAGATCGCGGACGCCCAGGACAAGACGATCACCCTGCTCTACTCGGACGGCTCCGAGATGGGCAAGATCACCTCGCCCGGCCAGAACCGCACGCTGCTCACGTACGAGGAGCTCCCGGACACCGTCAAGCAGGCCGTCATGGCCGCGGAGGACGCGAACTTCTACGACAACCCCGGCTTCGACGCGAAGGCCATCGTCCGCGCCGTGTGGCTCCAGGCGACCGGCGGCAGCTCGGGTGGTTCCGGTCTGACGCAGCAGTACATCAAGAAGGCGACCGGCAAAGAGGAAGCGACGCTGACTCGTAAGTTCACCGAGCTCGTCAAGGCCTACAAGATGAGCAACGAGTCGGACCACAACACGATCCTCACCGCGTACATGAACACCGTGTACTTCGGTCGTGGCGCGAACGGCATGAAGGCCGCGGCGCAGGTCTACTACAACAAGCAGATGAAGGACCTGACTCCTTCGGAAGCCGCGTTCATCGCCGGCATGATCCAGATTCCTTCGTGGTCGGAGGACGAGGACCACGCGAAGAAGCGCTGGGAATTCGTGATGAAACAGTTGCGCGAGAAGGGGTGGCTCAGCCAGGCGGACTACGACGCCCGCCAGTACCCGACGCCGCTGCCGTTCGAGCAGACGCAGCCCGCGAGCCTCGAAGGCCCGCTCGCCCGCGTCAGCCAGCAGGTCCAGAACGAGATCGACAGCGAGCTCGTCGGCCTCACGATGGAGAAGGCGCAGAAGGTCGGCGTCACGGTCACCACGACGATCGACCCGAAGATGCAGGCCGCCGCGACCGACGCCGTGAACTCGGTGATGGCCGGTCAGGACCCGGACCTCCGCACGTCGCTCAGCGCGATCGAGCCCCAGTCCGGCGCCGTCAGGGCCTACTACCCGGGCAAGGACGGCCTCAAGGGCATCGACTACGCCAAGGGCACGATCCAGGAGGCCGGCTCGTCGTTCAAGCCGTTCGACCTGGTGGCCGCCCTGAAGATGGGCAAGGGCATCGGCGACACCTACGACGCCACGCCGCGCAAGATCGCCGGCGTCGAGATCCGCAACGCCGGCAACAGCCAGTGCGGCAAGCAGTGCCCGATCAAGCAGGCCATGAAGGAGTCCCTCAACACCGTGTTCTACGACATGGTGGCGGGCCCGGAGGGCACCGGCACGAAGGCGGTGGCGGACGCGGCGCACGCGGCCGGCATCCCGAAGACCGTGATGGTCGGCGGCCAGGCGAAGCAGACGCTGGTCGGTGAGGGCGGCAACCCGCCCACCGCCGGTATCTCCATCGGCGCCGACAGCGCCCAGGTGCGGCCGTTCGACATGGCCTCGGCCTTCGCGACGTTCGCGGCCCGCGGCATCTACCGCGCCCCGTTCTTCGTCACGAAGATCGTGGGTCCGACCGGTGACGTCCTCTACCAGCACGTCGACCAGCCCGTTCCGGCGTTCGACCCGGTCGAGACGAAGAGCCGCGACATCGCCGACAACGTCACCGAGACGTTGAAGGAGATCCCGTCGGGCGCGATCGCCTGTGCCGGTGGCCGCCCGTGTGCCGGCAAGACCGGTACGCACGAGCTCCCCGGCAGCCTCGACCAGAACTCGAAGGCCTGGATGGTCGGCTACACGCCGCAGCTGTCCGCCTCGGTGTGGGTCGGCAAGGACCAGGGCAACGTGGCGATCAAGAACAAGGAGGGCAAGGCCATCTTCGGTAGTGGTCTGCCCGGCCTGATGTGGAAGAAGTTCATGGACGGGGCCCTCGCGGGCGCGCAGAAGGAAGCGTTCCCGAAGCCGGTTCCGCTGGGCCAGTTCAACCCGCCCAAGAAGTCCGAGCCGCCGGCGCCGCCGTCCAGCAACAACCAGCCGTCGAGCAACAACAACCAGCCGACGCAGACGTCGGAGCCGGGCAAGCCGACCTCGACGAAGCCGCAGAACCCCGGTTGCATCCCGGGGATCAACTGCCCGGACCCGTCCGATGATCCCGAGACGTCGACCAGTGGTCGACCTCGACCAGGTGGCTGACCGCTGAAGGGGCCCGGTGCACTCGCACCGGGCCCCTTCGCTTTGTGCGTTACCTGGGATGTTGACCACGGCGAAACGGTCTTGGCCGTAACATCCGCCCCGTGCCCAGCAGCCCTGCCGAGCTTCCCCCCGAGGCGTCCGAGAAGGACCTCGCCGAGGAGACCGACTCGCTCTCCCGCGAAGAGCGCGTCGCACCCACGTGGACCGAGTCACTCGCTCGCGGCCTGAGCAGACCGTTCGGCGGTCCGCTCGGTGAGCACGCGCAGGTCGGCCGGAACTACTTCTGGACGGCGCTGCGGGTGGTCCTGATGCTCGCCGTGGTCACGTTGCTGCTGGGCTGGGTGCAGAAGTCGCCGTGCGTCCAGCAGTACGTGGACGACAAGGGCGTCGTGCAGCTCGACTGGCGGGGCAGCAAGCAGTTCACCGCGCTCTGCTACTCCGACACGGTGCCGCTCTACACCGCGGAACGGCTCGACCAGCGCGGTTCCTTCCCGTACATCACGTCGTGGAAGGACGACGAGGGCAAGCCGACCGAGCACGTCCGGTACATGGAGTACCCCGTGGTCACCGGCTTGTTCATGTGGCTCAACGCGCGTGTGGCGCAGGGGCTCGTGGCGCTCGTGCCCGGGATGCCCATGACGGTGATCGTGTTCTTCAACGTCACGGCGTTCTGGCTGGCCGTCGCCTGGCTGGTGACGGTGTTCTCGGTCGCCCGGATCGCCCGGAGGCGTACGTGGGACGCCGCCATCGTCGCCGTGTCACCGCTGGTCGTCGTGCACGCGTTCACGAACTTCGACACCATCGCGACGGCGTTCGCGACCGCCGGCCTGCTGGCGTGGGCGCGGAAGAAACCCGTGCTCGCCGGTGTGCTGCTGGGGCTCGGTGGTGCGGCGAAGCTCTATCCGTTGTTCCTGCTCGGGCCGTTGCTCTTGTTGTGCTGGCGGTCCAACAGGATCAAGGTCGGTATCACCACCACCGCGGCGGCCATAGGCGCGTGGGCGCTCGTCAACGCGCCGATCGCCCTGAACCCGGCGTCGCAGACCGGTTGGCGGGAGTTCTTCCGCCTCAACACCGAACGCAACGCGGACCCCGACACGCTCTACAACGTGCTCGTGCAGTGGACGGGCTGGCCCGGCTTCGATCCCGGGCTGACTCAGGGACAACCGCCGACGGTGCTCAACACCGTCAGCATGGTGCTGTTCCTCGTCTGCTGCGCCGGCATCGCCTACGTCGCCCTCTCGGCGCCGACGAGGCCGCGGCTCGCGCAGCTCGGGTTCCTGGTCGTGGCGGCGTTCCTGCTGACGAACAAGGTGTGGAGCCCGCAGTACTCGCTGTGGCTGGTGCCGCTGGCTGTGCTCGCGTTGCCGCGCTGGAAGCTGCTGCTGGCGTGGATGGCGGTCGACGCGCTGGTGTGGGTGCCGCGCATGTACTTCTACCTCGGCACGGACAACAAGGGTCTGCCGATCGACTGGTTCCTCGGCGCCGTGCTGCTGCGTGACGCCGCCGTCATCGCGTTGTGCGTGATGATCCTCAAGGAGATCTACCACCCGGAGCGCGACCTCGTGCGGATGGCGGGTGACGACCCGTTGGAGGGCGTGCTGGCCGACGCGCCGGACCGCCCGTTGGTCAGACCCGCACGAGGCGAGCCATTGCACCGAATGCGTTCCCGTTCGGATGCAGGTGATCACCGGAGTCGAACTCCGGACGCAGTCTGAGCGGATCGGCGGGGTCGCGGACGGCCTCGTCGAAGTCGATGGCGTCGGGGAAGGTGGCGCGGATCCACGCGTTCACCTTCTGCCGCTGCTGCTCCCGTTCCTCGGTCCAGGAGAACCAGCCGCGCCACGGCGTGATGGTGCCGACGTGGAACTCCACACCCGCGTTCTGGCATCGCAGCTGCACGGTGCGGATGCCCGCGATGACGTTCTCGGCGTTCACGCCGCTCTGGATGTCGTTGATGCCACCGAGCAGCACGACCTTGCGGACTTCCTTGCTGTACAGGACGTCCCTGTACACACGGGTGACCATCGGCGCGTTGCCGAGCACCACGCCGTTGCCGTTGATGCCCGCGTTCAGGACCGCGTAGTCGCTCCGCACCAACGACGGCCAGGTGTTCTCGTAGAAGCCCTCGGTGATCGAGTCGCCGAACATCACCACCGCCCCCGGCGCGGTGAAGCCCGCGACCTCGACGGCCGAGACGAGGCAGATCTGCTCGCGGGTCGACGTGATCGTGCGGTGTGCGCGGGCCTGGCACGGTGTGCCGGCGGGGGAGTACGTGCCGACCTCGAGCGTCTTGGTGGTCTTCAGCTGCACGGCGTCGCTGTAGACCTCGGCACGGGCCCTGATCGTGACGGCGCGGGAGCGGCCGAACGTGAGCTGCCGCGTCTCGCCGTCCGCCGTTACGGTGGCCTGCTCGACGCGGACCGGCTTGGTGCCCATGAGGTTCGACAGCCGCACCCGGACCGAGGTGCCGCCCGCCGCGAGGTCGACCGTCGTGCGCACGCTCGGGTCCGGCACGGAACCGGAGAGCGTCGGCACGGCCTGCCACACGGGCAGCCAGCGGATCACCTCCGACCGCACGGGCACGCCGGAGGCGCCGCAGGCCAGCAGCAACGCCAGCACGATGATCACCCTCACGGGTGAAGTCTGCGGCGGATCAGGCCCTGGCGGCTACCGATCCGCGGAGGAACTTCAGATCTTCGTGGTCGTCCTCGGTGACGTCCCTGGACTTGAGGAACACCACGAACAGCGCCACGAGCAGCGCGGCACGGCCCCACACGCCGATCATCACGGCCTGCGCGGAGAAGCTGTCGTAGATCCCGGCGGGCTGACCGAACTCGATCGCCCAGAACCAGCGGAAGATGCCGATGCCCATGGCCAGGTCGACCACGAAGTACGCGAAGGCCCAGACCAGCCGCACGCGCAGCAGCACCAGGAACGGCACCAGCCACAACGTGTACTGCGGCGAGTGGACCTTGTGCAGCAGCATGAAGCCGCACAGCATCGCGCCGGAGACCGCGATCCACGGGTAGGTGCCCTCGCGCCGGAACCGCGTCCAGCCGTAGCCGGCGGCGATCGCGAACGAGATCAGGATCGTGATCGGCGAGATGACGCCGACCAGCGACTGCATCGCGTCGTCGCCGATGAACGGCCGCAGGCCCCAGTACCAGATCGAGTTCGTCGTGATGTCCACCCGGCGCAGCTGCTGGAACTCGAACGACGCCGCCCAGCCGTCGTACCCGGCGATCGCGAACGGCAGGTTGACCAGCACGACCGTGATGATCGAGGCGAGCCCGACCTTGACCGCGCCGGCGACGTCGACCTTCTTGCCGTTCGGCAGCTCCTGGCCGCGCCAGCCACCGGTGGCGACGAAGAGCATCAGCGGCAGCACGAACGCCGCCGGGTAGACCTTGAACGCGAACCCGAGCCCCAGCAGCACGGAGGCCACCGTCGCTCTTTCGACCAGCGGCCGGTTCCAGCGGTGCACCACGAAGACCGCGGCGACCGAGCAGAGCACGACGGGCAGGTCCCAGTTGTGGAACGCGTAGAGGATCAGCGGTGGCCCGATCGCCCACAGCAGCGCGCGCCAGCGGGCCAGCTTGCCGAGCAACCAGCCCGTGAGCAGGCCGAACGGCGCCATCAGCAGCGACGAGTAGAGCAGGTACTCCGCGTCGTTGTGCGCGAAGATCGCGCCGGCCCAGATGAGCAGGCCCGACAGCACCGGGTACTCGACCGAGCCCCCGATGAGGATTCCCTTGTCGTTGATGTTGCCGTCGACGTACGGGAAGACGTGCCGGTCGATGTCGCGCCCGATCCAGAGGTGCTGGATGTCGGAGTAGCAGACGTCCTGCTTGTTGCGCTCGTCGTAGTCGGGCTGCGTGCGGCCCCACTGGTCGAACGCGGGACCGGTGCAGCGGTCCTTGTTGACGAAGCCCAGCAGCAGCGTGAGCCCGCACAGGAGCACGAGGACGACAGCGGCGGGCCTGCCGAAGCGGTTCGCGAAACGCCCGCCTTCGCCACGCTCGGGCGTCACGCTCACCACCTCGTGCACGGTGTTCACCGGCCGGCGCGGTCGCGCAGGAAGGCGATGTCGTCGGCCTGGCCCTCGTCCGGCGTCTCCACCACGACGGGGCATCCGGCACTGGCGACCACGGCCGCCAGCTGGTCGGCGTCGATGGTGCCAGTCTTGATGTTGTCGTGCCGATCGCGCGAGGAACCGAACTCGTCGCGCGAGCTGTTGAGGTGCACGAGGTCGATCCGGCCGGTGATCGCTTTCACCCGATCGACGATGCCGACCAGGTCCTCACCGGCGGCGAACGCGTGGCAGGTGTCGAGGCAGAAGCCCGCGCCGAACTCGCCGACCGCGTCCCAGAGGAGCTTCAGGGAGTCGAACGTGCGGGCCATGGCGTTCTCGCCGCCCGCCGTGTTCTCGATCAGGACCGGGACCGCGAAGCCGCCCTCGGCGACCTGGCGCTCGAAGAACTTGCGCCAGTTCGCGAAGCCGTCCGCCGGGTCCTCGCCCTTGGTGACGTGGCCGCCGTGCACGATCAGGCCCTTGGCGCCGACGGTCGCGGCGGCCTCCGCGTGCTGGATCACGTTCTTCCTGGACGGAATCCGGATCTTGTTGTTCAGCGACGCGATGTTGATCAGGTACGGGGCGTGGACGAACACCTCGAGATCGGAGGCGAGCAGCGCCTCCGTCTGCGGATGAGGTTTCGGCTTCTTCCAGCCCTGGGGATCCGAGAGGAAGAACTGGACGACCTCGGCCCCGCGTTCGGCCGCGGCGCCGACCGGGTCGTCGTCGCGTACATGGGCCCCGATGCGCATACGCAGGAGGGTAGTCGGCGTCCATAACGCCATCGCAGCCGCCGCCGATAGGAGTAATTGGAAAAACTGGGGATGGTCTACGTCACCACCAGGACCTACGGTCGTTACTAGAGAGTAGGAAAGGGGTTCGCATGAGGCTGTTGAGCGTCGCCGCCACGGCGTTGCTGGCCCTGGCGTCCGCTTCGGTGGGCGGGGTCGCGCACGCGGCTGATCCCATCGTGGTCGGCAGCTGTGCCACCACCGTGCAGGGCGCGCCCGGCACCCCCATCTCTCTGAGCCCGGCCGCGGTGACGCAGCCGATCACGGACCTGGTGCGCGCCGTCCCGTTGCTCGGCCCGCCGCTCGCGGAGCCGTTCAAGCAGGCGTTCGCGCAGGTCAAGCCCATTCCGATCGGTGCGGTGCAGGTCGGCACGACGACCATCAGCGGCGGCACGATCGCGAACGCGGTCATGGCCGAGGTGAACAAGATCCCGCTGCTCGGGCCGATCCTCGGCACGCTCGACCAGACCGTCCGCGCGACCCTGACCAGCGGCTGCAAGGTGACCGTGACCGGGGTCAACCAGGTCGCGGCGCCCGTCCAGGACGGCGCGAAGGCCGTCGCGGACGCGTCCCAGCAGGCCGTCGGGGCGGTCCCGGGTGCACCGAAACCGCCTGGTCAGCAGCCCCAGCCGGGCACGCCGCCCGGTCAGCCCGGCACGCAGCCGGGCACCCAGCCCGGCGTTCCCGGTGTCGGCGCGGGCGCGCCGAGCAACCGCGACTTCTCGCTCTACCCCATCGGCTCGAACTTCGGCCGCGTGCCGCTGTTCAGCTACGGCTCACTGCCGTTCGCGATGCCCGGCCTGTACTCGCCGTCTCCCGGCGTCCGGTACGGCTCGCAGGTGCCCCGCGCGTCCAACGGCACCGGTGTCGAGGGCGACCTGGTGCAGGCCGCCGGCCGCGCGACGGCGTTGCCCCGGCTGAGCGGTCCCGGCGGTGTCGGCGCTCCGGTGCTGGTCGCGGTGCTGATGCTCGCCCTGGTCACGGGCGCGCTGGTGCGGACCTGGGCGCTTCGCCGCACCCCTGCGTAGTCGCCGGACGCGCTCTGTTAACCTTTGTCAGTTGCTGACGCGACGACCCTCCTGCCACGGAAAGCCCGTGGCCGCGAGTCCACAGGAGGTGAGTGGTCCTCATGCGTCATTACGAAGTGATGGTCATCCTCGACCCCAGTCTCGACGAGCGCACGATCGCGCCGTCTCTCGACACGTTCCTCAACGTCATCCGCACCACGGGCGGAAACGTTGAGAAGGTCGAGGTGTGGGGCAAGCGCCGGTTGAGCTTCGAGATCAACAAGAACAGCGAGGGCATCTACGCGGTGCTCGACCTGACCTCGACGCCTGACGCGGTGAAGGAACTGGACCGCCAGCTCGGTCTGCAGGAGACGGTGCTCCGGACGAAGGTCCTGCGCCGCGAGCCCGCCAAGTCGGCCGTCAAGGCCTGACGAACCTCGATTAGGGGAGCTCCCAAGACATGGCTGGTGAGACGACGATCACGGTAGTCGGGAACCTGACTGCCGATCCCGAACTCCGCTTCACCCAGAGCGGTGCCGCGGTGGCGTCCTTCACGGTCGCCTCCACGCCCCGCACCTTCGACCGCCAGTCCGGCGAGTGGAAGGACGGCGAAGCGCTGTTCCTGCGGTGCAACGTGTGGCGTCAGGTCGCCGAGAACGTGGCCGAGTCGCTCACCCGCGGTTCGCGAGTGCTCGTCTCCGGACGGCTGCGCCAGCGTTCCTTCGACACGAAGGAAGGCGAGAAGCGCACTGTCGTGGAGCTGGAGGTCGACGAGATCGGCCCCTCGCTGCGCTACGCGACCGCGAAGGTCAACAAGGTCAGCCGTGGAGACGGCGGCGGTGGCGGCGGCTTCGGCGGCGGCGGCGGTCAGCAGTCTCGCGGCGGTGGCGGCGGCGCGCCCGCGGACGACCCGTGGGGCTCGGCCCCGCAGGCCGGTTCCAGCGGTGGCTTCGCCGACGAGCCCCCCTTCTAGACCGACTGCACCGGTCATCCAGTACTTCACACATCGCGTATTCAGGAGTTAGAGACACATGGCCAAGCCGCCTGTGCGCAAGCCCAAGAAGAAGGTCTGCGCCTTCTGCAAGGACAAGAGCGCGTCCCTGATCGACTACAAGGACACGACGCTGCTCCGCAAGTTCATCTCCGACCGCGGCAAGATCCGTGCCCGCCGCGTCACGGGCAACTGCTCGCAGCACCAGCGCGACGTCGCTGTTGCCGTGAAGAACGCCCGTGAGATGGCCCTGCTGCCCTACACCTCGACCGCCCGCTAAGAGAAGGAGACACTGCGATGAAGCTCATCCTCACCGCTGACGTTTCCGGCCTTGGCGCTCCCGGCGACATCGTCGAGGTCAAGGACGGCTACGGCCGCAACTACCTGCTCCCGCGTGGTCTCGCGATCGTCGCGACCCGTGGCGCGCAGAAGCAGATCCAGGTCATCACCCGCGCGCAGGACACCCGCCGCGTGCGCGACCTGGACCACGCCAAGGAGATCAAGACCGCGCTCGAGGGTCTCTCCGTGACGCTCAAGGCCAAGGCCGCTTCGGGCAGCACCAAGCTGTTCGGCTCGGTCACCGCGTCGGACGTGGCGGCTGCCGTCAAGTCCGCCGGCGGTCCGGTCCTGGACAAGCGCGCCATCGAGCTGCCGGGTCACATCAAGACCACGGGCAAGCACTCGGTCACGGTTCGCCTCCACCCCGAGGTCACCGTCGCCCTGCCGCTGGTCGTCACCGCGGGCGAGTAGCAAGTCCTCCGGCGATTGGCGAGCCCTGCTCGCCACCGCGTGTGTGTCTGTTGCGGGGGCGACCCCCGCAGACCCCACGGGCGACCTTGTGGCATCGCGTCGTGCGGTGGTTCCCCACACGTTGGTGGGGATCGCCCACGGTTCGGTTTGCTGAAGCGCCACCCACCCGGAATGCTCCGGGTGGGTGGCGCTTTCGCTCGTTCGGATCAGTGCCGCTCTGTCCACGTCCTGTGGATAAACCGGATGTTTATCGTGGGCGCGACACGCCGACGAGAGTGTTTTTCGCGACACGCCGACAGTGCGGCGCACAACTTTTTCCACAACTTGTACACAGCCCCTGAGCTGCAGTTACTTCTGTCACTCCACCGGTTGTCAACAGGTTGTCCCCAGCGCCACGACCCCTGTGAGCAACCATCCACAGGTTGTCCCCCAGTTGTCCACAGGGCGATCCACACGCTGGTTTGCTTGCTCCGGACGGGTCCCTCTAGCGTCGATGTCAGGGCAGGGCCATCGCACAGCGTGGCCGCCCGAAATTGTCGGTGCCTCGCTGTACAACTAGGGGACTCAGGCACCGTCTCTCGACTCTTCGCAGGGGTGATTCGGCAGTGGCGCTCGTGGACGACCGGGGCATGGCGGAGCCCGCATTCGAGCGTCAGCCGCCCCAGGACCTCGCGGCGGAGCAGTCCGTCCTCGGCGGCATGCTGCTGTCCAAGGACGCGATCGCGGACGTCATCGAGGCGCTTGCGCCGAACGACTTCTACCGCCCTGCTCACCAGGCGATCTACGACTGCATCCTCGACCTCTACGGCCGCGGCGAGCCCGCCGACCCGATCACGATCTCGGCCGAGCTCGAACGCCGCGGCGAGCTGCTGCGCGTGGGCGGCGCACCGTACCTGCACACGTTGATCGCGACGGTCCCCACGGCCGCGAACGCCGGCTACTACGCCGAGATCGTGGCAGAGAAGGCGGTGCTGCGCCGCCTGGTCGAGGCCGGCACGCGCATCGTGCAGCTGGGCTACAACGGCGCCGAGGGCGCGGACGTCGACGAGGTGGTCGACCGCGCCCAGGCCGCGATCTACGAGGTCACCGACCGCCGCACCACCGAGGACTACGTGGCCCTCGAGGACCTGCTGCAGCCGACGATGGACGAGATCGACGCCATCGCGTCCCGAGGCGGCATCTCCCAGGGCATCCCGACGGGCTTCGCGGACCTCGACGCCCTGACCAACGGCCTGCACGGCGGCCAGATGATCATCGTCGCCGCCCGCCCCGGCGTCGGCAAGGCGCTGGCCCTCGACACCCCGCTGCCCACCCCGTCCGGCTGGACGACGATGGGCGCCGTCACGGTCGGCTCGTTCCTGATCGGCGCCGACGGCCGCCCGACCAGGGTCGTCGCCGCGACCGAGGTGATGACGGGCCGCCCGTGCTTCGAGGTCGAGTTCTCCGACGGCACCGTCATCGTCGCCGACGCCGAGCACCAGTGGCTGACGGAGTCGTGCAGCGAGACCGGCGGTTTCTGGGCGATCCGCACCACCGCGCAGCTGTTCGAGCGGGTCGGCCTCTGCCGCATGTTCGTCCGCATGTCCTCGGCCTGGGACCTGCCCGAGGCTCCGCTGCCCCTCTCGCCCCGCGCGCTGGGCCTGTTCCTCTCGGGCCTGGGCGACCTGGAGCTGACGGACGAGGAACTGCGCGTCGCCAAGGCCCTCGACCTGGCCGACGACCCGCACATCCCGGCCACGTACCTGCGCGCGTCCCGCAAGCAGCGCGAAGAACTGCTGGCAGCCCTGCAGATCGACGGCCGCTTCGCCCGCCTGCGCCGCGACGCCGACGAACTGATCGCGGGCCTCGGCCGGCACGCCCAGGTGGAGATCGTCGCGGTCCGCCCGGTCGCCTCGGTCCCGGTGAGGTGCGTGGAGGTCGACAACCACGACCACCTGTACCTCGCGGGCGAGACGATGATCCCGACCCACAACTCGACGCTGGGCCTCGACTTCGCCAGGTCGTGCTCGGTCAAGCACGGCATGACCAGCGCCATCTTCAGCCTGGAGATGAGCCGCACCGAGATCGTCATGCGCATGCTCTCCGCCGAGGCGCGCATCCGCCTCAGCGACATGCGAGGCGGCACCATGAGCGACGACGACTGGACCCGCCTGGCCCGCCGGATGAGCGAGATCAGCGAGGCGCCGCTGTTCGTCGACGACAGCCCGAACCTCACGATGATGGAGATCAGGGCCAAGGCGCGTCGCTTGAAGCAGCGCCACGACCTCAAGCTCGTAGTGGTCGACTACCTCCAGCTGATGTCCTCGGGCAAGAAGACGGAGTCGCGCCAGCAGGAGGTCTCGGAGTTCTCCCGAAACCTCAAGCTGATCGCCAAGGAGCTCCACGTCCCGGTCATCGCGATCTCGCAGCTGAACCGCGGCCCGGAACAACGAACCGACAAGCGCCCGATGCTCTCCGACCTCCGTGAGTCGGGCTCGCTCGAGCAGGACGCCGACATGGTCATCCTGGTCAACCGCCCCGACGCGTGGGAGCGCGACGACCCGCGTGCCGGCGAGGCCGACCTGATCATCGCCAAGCACCGTGCCGGGCCCACGGCGACCATCGTGGTGGCGCACCAGCTGCACTACAGCCGGTTCACGGACCTGGCCCAGACCTGAGCCGACGCGGTCAGTCCGCGAACACCAGCGCGTGGGCGTCTTGCCGGGTGCCGCGTCGCATCGCGCGTTCCTGCGCGGTGCGACGGGCGAACACCCGAGCGAGCTTGCCGTTGATCTCGAGGCGAAAGCTCCGCCACGGTCACCGCCTCGTAGGTTGGTCACGGCGCGGGCCTCGCACGAGCACAGTGGCCTGGTACGGCGTGCGTCCGTCCATCGCCGCCGTCGTCGAGCACCTGCCCGGCGGCACGCCGGTCGCGGTAGCGCTGCGGCGTTCGGGGCCTGGGACACTGGACCCTCGACCACCCGCTAGACCAGGAGTGCACCGTGCAGCAGGGAACCGTCCGCTGGTACGACCTCGAGCGCGGCTTCGGCTTCCTCGCCCCCGATGACGGCAGCGACGACATCTTCGTGCACGTCTCGCAGGTGCAGGGCGAGGGTGCGGCCCGCGCGCTGCGCGAGGGTCAGACGGTGGAGTTCGAGGCCGGTGAGGGACCCCGCGGTCCGCAGGCGCTGAACGTCGCCGTCACCGGGGACGTCGCGCCCGACGCGCCCTTGGGTGTGCTTGCCACCGTCTCCTGGTACGAGCCGGCCAAGGGCTACGGGTTCGCCGCGCCGGACGGCGGGGGTGCGGAGGTGTTCGTGCACTCCTCCTCCATCGTCACCGGGGGCGTCCTCGCGGCCGGGCAGCGGGTGGCCTTCGTCGTCACCGCCGGCGAGAAGGGGCCGCAGGCCCAGCACCTGGTGCCGCTGAGCCACGACGCCGGAGTCCGCCGAGCCCCTCTGGTCGCGGCCGGCGACGGTGCCGACGGCTCCGTCCTGTGGTTCGACGAGGAGAAGGCGTTCGGCTTCGTGGCCGCCGACGACGGGGCGGGCGACGTCTTCCTGCACGTGCGCGCCCTGGTCGACGAGTTCTACCTGCCGGCCGAGGGCGACCGGGTCTCGTTCACCACGGTCACCGCGGACCAGGGTCGTCAGGCGCGCGAGGTGCGGTTCGTGGCCGCCAGCGAGCCGGTGGAGGCCACCGCGGCCCCCAGCCAGGCCCGTTCGGCCGCCCGGCCCGCGGCCCGCGCCGGCAACGGCTCGGTGGCCCGCTACGACGCCGACCGCGGCTTCGGCTTCATCACCCCCGACGCGGGTGGGCCCGACCTCTTCGTGCACGTCTCGGTGGTCTCCGGCGAGCCCTTGGTGGCCGGCGAGCGGGTGCGCTTCCGCATCCGGCAGAGCGACCGGGGCCCGCAGGCCGACGCCGTCGAGCACGCCTGATGGCGGCAACGCTCTGCGGCACGGAGAAGTCGACTTCCCTGCGACGGTGACGGCGGGCCGGCCGGGTGTGCCCCCTGCTGACCGACGGCACGCCCGAGGCGGGTGCAGGAGCACACGAGATATGACCGACACCGGTCACCCGATCCGCTCATAAGCGCGACTCACCCGTGCGGGTCTCGGTGCTGGTCAACGGGCCTGGGCTCGGCTAGAACCGGACTGTGCTGCACGACCCGCTGACCGGGCTGCCCGGACACGCGCTGCTGCTGGACCGCCTGGAGCAGTCGCTCGTCCGCGCCCGAACACGCGGCACGCTCGTCACGCTGGTGCTGGTCACCGGACCGGACGACGTGCTGGCCGCGGCGAAAGCGTTGCGGCAGAACCTGAGGCCTGACTTCACGGTCGCACGGTTCGGCGACGCGGTGCTGGCGGTGCTGGCCGAGCACGACTTCGGGGACGGGTCGCCGATCGCCGAACTGGTCCGGCAGCTGGCCGGGGAGCGGCCGCAGGTCCACTGGGTGACGAGCGATGGCACCGCCGAACCGGAAGAACTGCTGGTCACAGCACAAACACCCCCCGAACGGCACTGAGCCCCAGCGACACCGTCGTGTCGCTGGGGCTCAGCTTCTTACCGGAGGGAGGGTGTTACGTGGTGCGGGGTGTAGCTGCTTACAGCGAGCCGGTCACCGTCTGGAACAGGTTGGCCGGGTCGATCATGGCCAGCGCCGGGGCGTTGAACGGCAGCTGCGGCAGCGCGCGCTCGTCGGCCTTCGGGGCCAGGCCCTGGGTCGGGTTCAGGTTGAGACCCGAGATGGAGGCCGGGCCGTCGACGGGCAGCGCGGGCAGCGAACGCTCGGTCGGGAGCGCGGGCAGCTGCACGGGCACCGGCAGGGCCGGGGCCGTCACGGGCAGGGACGGCAGCGAGCGCTGGGTGGCGCCGGCCGGGACGAGGCCCTGCGCGGCGTTGAGCAGCTGGCCCAGGGGCAGGCCCTGGACGTTCGGGGTGATGCTGCCGGTGCCACCGTTCAGCGGCAGGGCGGAGCGCTCCTGCGCCACACCGGGCAGAGCCGGGGTGGGCAGCTGGCCGGCCATGGCCGCCAGGTCAGCCGGGTTCGGGAACTGGTTGACGGGCAGCTTGCCGTCGAGACCGTCGATGCCGTGGAACGCCGGAACCTCGTTGGCCTTCAGCAGGCTGTCGACACCCTTGGGGAGCTCCAGGCCCTTGAGCTGCGTGGCGCGCAGCGTGCCGTCGGTGTCCTCGCCGGTGAGCTGCGTGTCGTCGCTCGTGCCCAGCGTGGTCGCCTGGCCGACGACCTCGACGGGGATGCGCGCGAGCTTGGCAGCCGCCTCGACCGGGACGTGCATGTCGCGGGCGGTCAGCGGGCCGGAGCCCTCGGTCAGGGTCTCGCCACCGGCCTGGGTGTACGAGGCCTTGTCCGTGACCGTCGTCGCGTTGCCCGCGACGGCGACCGCGTCCGCGTACACGCCGGCGAAGGCGTTGGCGGGGACGTTGACCAGGTTGCCGGAGACCGAGGCGTCCTCAGCCGAGGAGTAGCTGTCGTCACCCGACACGACGTTGGTGTCGGACACCACGTCGGAGTTGGTGATGCCGGCCGCCGCGACCGTGTTGCCCGGCACCGCCGGGAGCACGGCCGGCTGCGCGCCGATCAGGTTGCCGGAGACGGCACCCTTGTCACCGTTGCTGTTGACGTCGCCGCCGGCGACCGAGCTGAGGTCGTTGGTGGCCGTCGAGTTGACGTTGCTGCCGCCGCCGACCGACCAGCCGAGCACCTGGGTGCCGGTCGCGACCGGAGCCGACACGACGTTGCCCGCGATGGAGCCCGCCTCGCCGGTGGTGATGGCGTCGCCGCCGGCCTTCATGTCGGTGGCGTTGACACCCTTGGTGTCGTTGTTGCCCACCAGGGTGGCGCCGTCGGCGAAGACCTGGGCCGGCGTCGAGGTCGGGACCTGGACGATGTTGCCGGACACCGAGCTCTTCTTGCCGGTCGCGTGGGGCGCGTCGCCCGCGGTGACCGTGGTGTCGTTCGCCGAGTCCGACACGGTGTTGCCCACGAGGGCGGCGGTGACGGCGAAGACCTGCGGGGCGGCCGCGGTCGGCGCGGTCACGATGTTGCTGGAGACCGTGCCGCGGTCGTCCTCGGTGTTCGGGGTGCCACCGGACTGGACCAGCTTGACCTCGTCGGCCGAGCCGGCGGCCTGGCCACCGAGAGCGGCGGCGAGGCCGTAGACCTCGGCGGGCGTGGCGACCGGGGTCGACGCGATGTTGCCGGAGACGACCGAGTCGTTGCCCGTCGTGCCCTGGTAGCCCGACGTGATCGACTTGACGTCGTTCTCGCAGGTGCCCGCGGCCTGGCCGGCGAGCGTGGCACCGTTGCCGCACACGTCCACGGCGGTGGCCGGGGGGACGTCCGCGATGTTGCCGGAGAGCACGGACTTGTCGCCGACGGTGAAGGTCTTGCCACCGGCGGTCGAGTTCGCTTCGTTGGTGTGGTCGGTCAGCGCGTTGCCGACGATCGACGCACCGTTGCCACCCACGGCGGCGGGCAGCGAGATGGGCGCACCGGCGACGTTGCCGGACGCGGTCGAGCCGTGGCCCGTGGTGTGGTGCGAGCCACCGGCGCGCGAGTCGTTCGTGGTGTCGCTGACCGCAGCCGCGTTGCCACCGGCAGCGGCGGCGTTGTCGTCGACCGTGATCGGGCCGGCGAGCGCGGGCTCGACGATGTTGCCGGCCAGGGTGGCCGGGTCGCCGTTGGTGACGGTCGTGCCACCGGCGTACGCGGCACCGGACTGCGTCGAGTCGGTGGCCGAGTTGCCGGCCGCGGCGGCCGAGTTGCCGTTGACCTCGGCGAGCGGGGACAGCGGGATCGGCACGGCGTTGCCGGAGATCGAGCTGTTCTTGCCGCTCGTCCAGACGTCGCCCTCGGAGGACGCGAACGTGTCAGCGGTGGAGTTGACGTCGGCGATGCCCGCCGCGCCCACGCCGTTGCCGGTGATCTGAACCGGGGTCGCGCCCTGCTCGGCGATGACGTTGCCGGAGATGGCACCGCGGTCACCGCTGGTCTTGATGTCGCCGCCGGTCGTGGAGACCTGCTCGGCGTTGGTGTTGGTCGCGGCGTTGCCGCCGGCCGCGATCGCGTTGCCGGTGATCTGGACCGGCAGGATGTGGTTGACGGCGACGACGTTGCCGGCAAGTGCCTGGCCCGCGCCGTCCGTGACGATCGAACCGTCACGGTGGGTGTGCTGCGAGCAGTCGCCGGTCGCCTCGGTGTTGGCGAGAACCGCGATCGCGTTACCGCAGATGTTGATCGGCACATCGACGTGCGCCTGGATCGTGTTGCCGCGCACCAGGTTCTGGAGCGGGGTGCCCTGCAGGCGCTCGCCTGCCTGGCGGACCAGCGGGTTCGCGACGGGCGCTGCCGTGCGGGTGGGCACCGCGCTGGTGACGCGGTCCGTGCTGATCGTGCGGTCCACCTTGGGGACCGTGATCTCCTTGACCGGAGTGGCCAGCTTGTTCTGGTCGGCCTTGACCGGAACGGAGGCCGCGACGTCGACGGCCGGCGGCGCTGCGTCCGGGTCGACGTTCTCCTGGGCAGAAGCGATGCCCGTACCGAGCATCAGCAAACCACCAGTGACAAACGCGGTCTGAAGTCCGCGCTTTGCCCAGGTCTGCATTAGATCTCCTTCATCGGTTTCCCGTCGAGAAAGCGACGGGGGCTCAAGGGGGTGGGGCCGAAACGCGCAGGGGAAGGCGCGTCATCACCGGGGGAGTCGCACGCGGTGATCGACCTGTTTGAGCGCAAGAAAAAAGCGCGACGGTCGACTTCCGGACAGCCAGGGGAGGTGGGCTGTCGCGGACCGCGCGCTGGAATCAGTCGGGGTTGATACCGGGCTGCTTGCCCGGCGTCACGGTGACCTCGTCGGTGGACGGCGCGAGAGCGCGCGTCGACGAGATGCCGTGAGCGTCACCGGGTGCAGCGAGAGCAGCGATCAGGCTGCCCTTGGCAGAACCAGAACCGTCGTTGCACGAAGAGCACTGCACCGGCGCGGGGGCCGGGACGGGCAGCTTCGGGAACGGGTTGCTGGGCAGGGACGGACGCTGCTCGGAGGGCACGACAACGTCGTTGTGCTCCAACAGATCCGTCCAACTGCCACCGGACGTGCCGGTGAACTGCGAGACCACGGGTGCCGACGACTGAACGGCATCCGCGGCCGGGGCCGGGATCTCCGGGAACGTCACGTCCATGGCCCGCTCGGTGGCGGGGCTGCTGGACTGACCGATCCTGGTGACCTGCGGCAGGATTCGAGCGGCGATCTTCTCGACCGCCTGGGAGACCTGCACGTCCGGCAGGGCGGCGCGAGCCTTCTCCTGCTCGGCGCGCAAGGTCTCGTCGAGCTTGTGCACCGCGGTGGCAGCGGGAACGACGACCGGCAGCTTCTCGTCCGTCTTGGCGACGATCTTGCTGACGACGTCGAACTGCTGCGCGTCCGCGGGGGACACCGCATCCGCCGCGCTGGCGGACGACGTGGTGAGCGCCCAGGCAACGGCCGTTCCCGCGATCGCTCCACCGACGGCGAGCAGCGCTCGGGTGGCGAAGCGGCGCATGCCGTTCGCTCCCGTCTTCGCTCGCTGACCAGTGGAGAACAACGCAGGAAACCTCGCTACTCGGTGGCGCTCAAGGGATTCGCCGACGATCAAGCTGATCAAGTCGACGTCGGCGACTCTGCCAGTCCATCCACCCCGAATGCACGCTCTGAGCGCTCGGTTAACCACATCGTGTGAACGGCTTCCCTTGGCTCACACCCGTTTCAGCACGCGTGCGGCACCGGCCGCCGCGGTCGACGCGAGGACCCATCCGACGGCCACGAGCAGCGAAGATATCCATTGCGACGCACCGGTGAACTGCCACTTGCCGTCGTGGCCGAAGTCGATGATCGGGATCAGGAGGTCGAGCGCGAGCAACGCGGCGTTCCACACCGGGTCCTCGTCCTTGTTGAGCTTGACCATGGGGTGCCAGGCGAACCAGAGCGCGCCGAAGAGCCAGAAGACGGCGAGCCAGCAGATCGCGAGCCACGGGCGGTAGCCGTAGCCGACGGTCCACCGCTGCACGACGCCCCAGATCCGCCCCGCACGACCGAGCTCGGAGTAGCGGCGCCGTTGTTTCTCCAGCTGGACCTTCTGCGCGAGCTCCTCCTCACCGCCCTGCTGGTAGACGGCGGCGAGCTGTTCGTAAGGTCCGGGCGCGAAGTCGGGCTGCACCTTGAGCAGCCACTTGAGCCGCGTCTGCACCGGCACGTCCGGGTCGGCGGTGATGCCGGCGAACTCGAAGTCGTCCACGGCGACGCCGCCCTCGGCGTCCCACAGCCCCGGCCCGTCGGTCACCGACACCGCTTTGAGGCGGCTCAGCACTATCTTCCCCTTGGGCTGCTGGCCCTCGGGGATGTGCAGGCGGAACTGGTGGACCGTGAGTCCGTAGGCGTTGAGCGCGATGTCCGCGGACGTGGAGCCGAGGTGCGAGTCGCTGAACGTCGCCATCTTGCCGACCTCGCCCAGCCGGAGCCGGACGCCGCCGACCGCGGTGAACCCGCGGCTGCACAGGAGGTCCTTGCCGATCGTGATGGCGCGGGCGTCGAGCGACGGCTTCTGCGTGCCGTTGGGGCGGAGCCGCGGGAGGGTCAGCTCGGCGCCGGACATGTCGAGCGTGGAACCGATGTTCGCGTTCTGCAGCCGGACCGAGCCCTTGGCCTTCAGCTCGCGCAGGAAGAGCGTGCCGCCGACCTGGAGGCGGTCGGCGAACAGGACGTCGATGCCGGGCCCGTGCAACGAGACGCCGGACATGCTGGCGCTGCCCATGATGTGCGCGTTGGACAGCCGCACCTGGCCGTAGGTGTGCAACGGCTGCGAACGGGTGCCCGCGCCGTTGACCGCGCTACGGGCCTCGACGTCACCACGAACCTGCATGCCGTCCGCGTGCAGTGCGACGGGGATGCGGTTCGTGACGTCACCGGCGAGCTCCTCCGCGACGTCGCGCGGCCCGATCACCGCGCCGGACAGCCGGAGGTACCCGCCGATGCTCGCGTTGGGCAGGCGGACCGTGCCGGTGCTGGTGAAGCCGTCGTCGAGTTCCAGGTTGCCCTCGACCCGGATGCGGTCGGCCACGAGCGTCGCCGCTTCGTCCGCCGATCCGTGCGGCAGGACCAGCACCTGGTTGTCGACGCGGTGCGCGGAGCTGAGGCGGGCGCCGGTGAACTCGACGTTGCCGTTGACGCGCGCGCCGTCGAACAGCACCCGGCCGTCCGCGGTGAAGCGGCCGCCCTCGGCGTTGCAGAAGACGTTGCCCACGACGACGATCCCGGACGCGTCGAGCGCGTCCTTGCCGGTGTTGAGCAACCGCGCGCCGCCGAGGTGGACGCTGCCGCCGATCGCCGCGCCCCGCAGCCGCACCTCGCCGTTCGCGCGCATCGCGATGGCCTGGACCGAGCCGCTGACCCGGATCCGCGCGCCGAGCAGCGCGTGGTCGGTCTCGGACCGCAGCACCGAACCGGCGAGCCGCAGGGTGCCGTCGACGGCGGCGTCGGTGAGGTCGACGGTGCCGGTGCAGGTGAAGCCGGCCTCGAGGACGAGGTCGCTGAAGACCCTGAGGTTGCGGCCCTGGAGACCGGGAACGCGGGTGCCGCGCAGCCTCAGGCCGATCAGGCGGGCCATGCGGAGGTCGAGCGACTCCTCGAACGTGCAGTGGGTGAGGTCGATGACGCGTGTGACGCGGGTGCCCTCGAGCTCGAACTTGCCGGTGATCCGCGCGTTGCGGAGCCTCAGAGCGGGTAGTCCCTTGCGCGGAACGCGGTACAAACCGGTCAGCAGACCGGTGAGCACCTCGCCGCGAGCGCTCTGTCCGGTCAGGTCCAACTCGGTCCCGCCCGCATAAGCCGCCGCGACCTGGCGCTCGACTTCGGTCAAGTCTTCCGGCTTGATCACTTCGTCCTCCCCTGACGAGTCGGATCATCCCTGGTGGAGTTCCGGCTTGGCGAGGGTCCGAACAGTTAACGTGAGGCACATGAGCACGCCGGAGTCGGAGATCAGCGGCCGCGTCCCGAAGCTGCTGCGCGTGAGTGCGGCGGTGAGCTGGCGCTTCGTCGTCGTGATCGCCGCGTTGTACGTGGTCGCGTACGCGCTCAGCTTCCTCGCGTCGATAGTGATCCCGGTCGCTATCGCGTTGCTGCTGGCCGCCCTGTTCTCGCCCGGTGTGTCGAAGCTCGTCGAGTGGCGGGTGCCGCGCGGCGTGGCGGTGACCCTGATGATGATCATCGGCATCGGTGCGCTCGGCGGCGTGCTGACGTTCGTGATCAGCGAGTTCTCCCGCGGTCTGCCGGAGCTGCAGTCGCAGGTGGCGGCGTCGCTCGACACCATTCAGACGTGGTTGAAGGACGGGCCCGCGCACCTGTCGGACGCGCAGCTGCAGAACTACGTCAACGAGATCGTGAAGACGATCAAGGAGAACCAGGCGGAGATCACGTCCGGTGCTCTGACGACCGCCGCCACTCTGGGCGAGCTGCTCACCGGGCTGTTGCTGGCGCTGTTCACGCTCATCTTCTTCTTGCACGACGGTGACGGGATCTGGCGGTTCGTGACGCGTGCGGTGCCTCGGGACGTGCGGCAGCGTGTCGACGTGGCGGGGCGTCGCGGGTTCGGCTCTCTCGTTTCTTATGTGCGCGCCACGGCCGTGGTCGCGATCGTGGACGCCGTCGGTGTCGGCGTCGGGCTGGCGATCATCGGGGTGCCGTTGGTCGTGCCGCTGTCCGCGTTGGTGTTCCTCGGTGCGTTCATCCCCATCATCGGTGCGGTGTTCACGGGTGCCGTCGCGGTCTTGATCGCGTTGGTGACCAACGGACCGATCGCGGCGCTTGTGGTGCTGGCCGTGCTCATCGGCGTGATGCAGCTGGAGTCGCACGTGTTGCAGCCGCTGTTGCTGGGGCGTGCGGTCAAGCTGCACCCGTTGGCCGTGGTGCTGGCGATCGCCGGTGGGTTGGTCACCGGGGGCATCGCCGGGGCGTTGCTGGCCGTGCCGTTGCTCGCGGTGCTGAACTCCGGGATCCGGTCGCTGGTGTCCGATGCGGACGCCGAGCAGAAGCCGGAGAAGGTGGACGTGCTGAACCCTCAGGACACGGCGCCGAAGGACGACAAGAGCGAACGGGTCAAGGAGCTCTAAGCCATCGAGACGAGGTTGCGGCCGTAGGCCTTCGCCGCCAGCAACGCCGCGTCGGCCGCAACCAGCAGGTCCGGCAGCTCGTACCCGAACCGAGTCGTCGTCGACACCCCGATGGACACTGTCAGCCCGTGCAGCTCGTGAGGCTTCCCGTTCGTGGCCATCGTCGGCACGCGAAGAGCCGCCACGGCCTTGCGCACGCGTTCGGCGACGGACTCGGCCTCGTCCGGCGTGGCCTCGGGCAGCAGCACGACGAACTCCTCGCCGCCGAACCGCCCCACCAGGTCCCCGCGGCGAACGGTGCCGCGCAGCAGCAACGAGATCGCGGCCAGCGCGGCGTCTCCCGCCAGGTGGCCGACCTCGTCGTTGACGCGCTTGAAGTGGTCGAGGTCCATGAGCATCACGGCCATCGGGCGGGTGCGGCCGGAGCCCTTGGTCAGTTCGTAGCGGGCCCGGCTGTCCCAGTGCACCGCGTTGGCCAGGCCGGTCTTGGCGTCGCGCTGGGCCGAGCGGCGCCACTGGGGGAGTTGGGCGGCGCGTTCCAGCAGGGCCAGCGGCGGGCCGGCGATCAGGGCGTGGATGGCGTTCGTCTCCGCCACGCAGCCCATGAGGCCGCCGATCGACACCGCGACGATGCCCAGGACGGCGTCGATGGGTTCACCGACGTTCTCCTCGAACGTCGCGGAGGGGCTGCGGAGCTTGAGGCCGAACGAGATCAGGCCCGCGCGCAGGATCAGCAGCAGGGCCGCGCCCAGGGTGAGGACCAGCAGGTTGGCGTGGGGGTCGACCCAGCCGAGGGCGTAGCGGGTGCCGAAGACCGCGAGGGCGGTGGCGCTCAGGGTGAAGAGCCAGCGGTGGGTCTCCGGGCGCTGGGCCAGCAGGCAGTGCAGGGCCGGGCCGAAGAGCAGGAGCACCAGGAGGTTCGGCGGCAGGGCCAGGATGCCCGCCGTCAGGTAGCAGAGGTGGGCCGCCCACGGGTTGCGCTCGGTCTCGCCCAGCCGGTGGCTGTAGATGGAGCTGCCGATGATCACCGCGCCCGCTGTGCCCGCGATGGCCGCGAACCTGGCGATTTCGGAGGGTGACGGCGTTTCCGACGAAACGATCGCGTGCACGACGGTCGCGAGCGCGACCATGTCGATGAACAACCAGTAGCAGAGCGCGGGCCGCCGCAAAGTCCACAACGGCCAGTCCCGCACCTGCATTCGCCCTCCCCCGAACCCGGAGAGCGTCGCACATTCCTCCGTTCGGCAGAAGACGGCCACCTGGGGGTTAGCCAGCACACGTTCACGCGGCAGGATGGTGTCCGAAGGGAGCACAGAGTGCGCAAAGAGCCTGCCGAACGTGTGACGAAGGTGATCGACGACCCGACCACGCCCCTGTGGCGCGGGACGATTGCGCTACGCATAGTCACATTCCTCTTCGCGACGGCGAACATCATCGCGAACCAGTCCGGTTACGTACGGCCGTGGCTCGCGTGGACCACGCTCGGGGTGATGGCGCTGTGGTCCGTCTTCACGAGCCGCGCCTACAGCACGACGTGGGGCAGGCGGTGGCCGCTCGTCCTCGTGGACCTAGCGCTGACCTGCGGTCTCATGTCGCTGTCGCCGTTGATCATGTCCGACTACCAGCTGCTGATCCAGCACGTCCCGCTGATCACGACGATCTGGGCGTGCGTGCCGGCGGTCGCGCTGGGCGCACTCGGCGGGGCCGCCGCGGGCTTCGGCGGCGGGCTGACCGTCGGGCTCTTCACCTACCTGTCCCACCGTTCGCCGAGCCTCGACCTCCTGCGCGACGTCGTGCTGCTCGCCGGCGCGGGCATGGTCGTCGGCATGGCATCGGCCACCGCGCGACGCAGTGCGGTGCTTCTCGCGCAGGCGTTGAGAGCGGAAGCGGCCACCGCCGAACGCGAAAGGCTTGCCCGCTCGATCCACGACAGCGTCCTCCAGGTCCTCGCCCGCGTGCGCAAGCGCGGCCTCGAGGTCGGTGGCGAGGCGGCGGAGCTGGCCCAGATGGCCGGCGAGCAGGAGGTGGCGCTGCGGAACCTGGTGGCCGCCGCCCCCGCCGACTCCACTGTGGATGGAGAGATCGACCTGCGGCCGGGGCTGCAGCTGCTGGCCACGCCGCGCATCCAGATCTCCACGCCCGCCACGCAGGTCATGCTGAAGACCGGCGCCGCGGTCGAGCTCACGTCGCTGGTCCGCGAGGCGCTGTCCAACGTGGACAAGCACGCCGGTGAGGACGCGCGGGCCTGGGTGCTGCTCGAGGACCTGGGAGAGGAGATCGTGCTCAGCGTCAGGGACGATGGGCCTGGCATCCCGGAAGGCCGGATAGCCGTGGCCGCCGCGGAAGGCAGGATGGGGATCGAGAAGTCGATCAAAGGCCGGGTGGAGTCGCTCGGTGGCACGCTCGAGCTCCAGACCGGGCCGGGGGAGGGCACGGAATGGGAGGTTCGGGTGTTCAGGAAGGGGGCGGCAGGATGACGGTCTCGGTGATGGTGGTGGACGACCACCCGATGTGGCGCGAGGGCGTGGCGCGCGATCTGCAGGAGCGCGGCTTCGAGATAGTGGCGACCGCGGGCGACGCGCCGTCGGCTGTGCGGATCGCGAAGGCCGTGCGGCCCAACGTGGTCCTGATGGACCTCAACCTCGGTGAGCTCTCCGGGGTCGACGCGACCGCGATGATCACCAGTGAGCTGCCGGAGACGCGCGTGCTCGTGCTGTCCGCGTCCGGCGAGCACGACGACGTGCTGCAGGCCGTGAAGGCGGGCGCGTCCGGTTACCTGGTGAAGTCCGCGTCCTCCGAGGAACTGGTCGAGGCCGTCTCCCGCACGGCCGCGGGCGACGCCGTCTTCACCGCCGGCCTCGCGGGCCTGGTGCTGGGCGAGTACCGGCGCATGGCCGCCGCACCGGACGACTCGGAGGAGAAGCCGCAGCTCACCGATCGGGAGACCGAGGTGCTGCGGCTGGTGGCCAAGGGCCTGACCGCACGGCAGATCGCGAACCGCCTGGTGATCTCCCACCGCACGGTCGAGAACCACGTCCAGTCGACTTTGCGCAAACTTCAACTGCACAACCGGGTGGAGTTGGCGCGTTATGCCATCGAGCACGGTCTCGACGCCGAACCGGAGGCAGAGAAATGACAGACGCCAGAGAGTTACGAGTGTCCGACGCGGAGCGTGAGCACGTCGTCAGCCTGTTGAACAAGGCGGTGGGCCGCGGCATGATCACGCTGGACGAGTTCACCGTCCGCACGGACACCGCTCTCGCCGCGAAGACCAGGGCGGACCTCAACGCGGTGCTGATGGACCTGCCCGGCATGGTCAACAACGAGCTGGCCCGCGAACGCACCGAGCTGAAGAACACGATGAGCACCACGACCCGCAAGGGGCACTGGGTCGTGCCGAACGAGCTCGTCATCCGCAACACCCTCGGCACCACGAACCTCGACTTCACCGCCGCCGAGGTGCCGCCGGTGGTCAACGTCGACCTCGACGTGTCGCTCGGCACGGTGAAGATGCTGTTGCCGCCGGGGGCGTCGCTCAACTTCGACGCCGTCGAGATCACCGCGGGCGAGGTGAAGGACAAGGTCCGGAACTCGGCGGGCACCCCGCACTTCCAGCTCAAGGGAGTGGTGCGCGGCGGGACCGTGGTGGTCAAGCGCAGCAAGCGCTGATCTGCACGCCGACCTGCGAACCAGCAGGATCGAGGCATGCGATGCCTCGTGACCGGCGCGACCGGATACCTCGGCGGACGACTCGTGCCCCGGCTGCTGGCCGAAGGGCACGAGGTCCGCTGCCTGGTGCGTTCGCCGGAGAAGTTGCGCGACGTCCCGTGGGCGGCTGACGTCGAGATCGTGCGCGGAGACGTGCTCGGGGATCTCGACGAGGCCATGCGGGACGTCGAGGTCGTCCACTACCTCGTGCACTCGCTGCACTCGAAGGACTTCGCGGACGCCGACCGCAAGGCTGCGGAGAACACGGCCCGGGCAGCGGAACGCGCGGGCGTCAAGCGGATCGTCTACCTGGGCGGACTGCACCCCGAGGGCGTCGAGCTGTCGCCGCACCTGGCCTCCCGCAAGGAGGTCGGCGATGTCTTCCTGAAGTCCGGCGTGCAGGCCGTGGTGCTGCAGGCCGCGGTGATCATCGGGTCGGGCTCGGCGAGCTTCGAGATGCTGCGCTACCTCACCGAACGGCTGCCGGTCATGGTCACGCCGCGCTGGGTCCACAACCGGATCCAGCCGATCGCCGTGCGGGACGTGCTGCGGTACCTGGTCGAGGCCACCACGCTCGAGAACGAGAACCGCACGTTCGACATCGGCGGCCCGGACGTGCTGACGTACCTGCAGATGATGATGAGGTACGCCGAGGTCGCGGGCCTGCCCAAGCGCCGTGTGCTGCCCGTGCCGCTGCTGACGCCGGGCCTGTCGTCGCACTGGGTCAACGTCGTCACGCCGGTGCCGAAGTCGATCGCCAAGCCGTTGATCGAGTCGCTGGTGCACGAGGTGGTGTGCCACGAGAACGACATCCGCGAGGTGCTGCCGGGCGAGAACACCGGCTACGACAAGGCCGTCGAACTGGCGTTGTCGAAGATCCGCGACGCCGACGTCGAGACCCGCTGGTCGGGGGCGACGCTGCCGGGCGCGCCGAGCGAACCGTTGCCGACCGACCCCGACTGGTCCGGTGGCTCGGTCTACACCGACGACCGCGAGCAGCGCACGAACGCGACGCCCGAACGGCTGTGGCAGGTCGTCGAGGGCATCGGCGGTGAACGCGGCTGGTACTCGTTCCCGCTGGCCTGGGCGGTCCGGGGGTGGATGGACCGGCTGGTCGGCGGCGTGGGGCTGCGGCGTGGACGGCGTGATCCGCAGCGGCTCTACGTGGGTGAGGCGCTCGACTTCTGGCGGGTCGAGGAGATCGAGCACGGGAAGTTGTTGCGGCTGCGGGCCGAGATGAAGGTGCCCGGCAAGGCGTGGCTGGAGCTTCGAGTGGCGGCCAACGAGGGACACGGGTCCACTTACCGCCAACGCGCCGTGTTCGTCCCCAAAGGGCTCGCCGGACACCTCTACTGGTGGGCCGTCTGGCCGTTCCACGGCATCGTGTTCGGCGGCATGGTGCGCAACATCGCCAATGAAGCCGAGCTGCACAAGAACTTCAGAAAGTCCTGATGGACTGCACAAGCAGCAAAGGGTGAAACTTCCCGCATGAAGGCTCTCGTCAAGGTCGCCGCTGGGCCTGGCCTCGAACTGACCGACGTCCCGGACCTTACCCCCGGACCGACGGACGTGCTGGTCAGGGTGCTGCGCACCGGTATCTGCGGCACCGACCTGCACATCGACTCGTGGGACGACTGGGCCGCGACCAACATCAAGGCGCCGCTGGTCCTCGGCCACGAGTTCGTCGGCGAGGTCGTCGAGGTCGGCGGCAGCGTCACCGGCGTGAAGGTCGGCGACCTGGTCAGCGGCGAGGGCCACCTCGTCTGCGGGACCTGCCGCAACTGCAAGGCCGGCCGCCGCCACCTCTGCGCGAACACGCGCGGCCTCGGCGTGCACTCCGACGGGGCGTTCGCGCAGTACGTCGTGCTGCCCGAGCAGAACGCCTGGGTGCACCGCACGCAGGTCGACCTGGACGTGGCCGCGATCTTCGACCCGTTCGGCAACGCCGTGCACACCGCGCTGTCGTTCCCGGTCATCGGCGAGGACGTGATCATCACGGGCGCCGGCCCGATCGGCATCATGGCCGCCGCCGTCGCCAAGCACGCGGGCGCGCGCAACGTCGTGATCACCGACATCTCCGAGCACCGCCTCGACCTGGCCCGCAAGGTCGGCGTCGACCTCGCGGTGAACGTCGCCGAGAAGACCATCGCCGACGCCCAGCGGGAACTCGGCATGGCCGAGGGCTTCGACGTCGGCATGGAGATGTCCGGCAAGCCGGTCGCGATGCGCGACATGATCGCGAACATGGCCCACGGCGGCCGGATCGCGATGCTCGGACTGCCCGCGGACGAGTTCTCCGTCGACTGGAGCAGCGTCGTGCTGAAGATGCTGCACATCAAGGGGATCTACGGCCGCGAGATGTTCGAGACCTGGTACTCGATGACCGTGCTGCTGCAGCGCGGCCTCGACCTCGCGCCGGTCATCACGCACCGGTACGACCACACGCAGCACGCGGAGGCGTTCGCCACCGCGCGTGAAGGCAAGTGCGGCAAGGTCATCCTCGACTGGACGGGAGCCTGATGTACGGCGAGCTGAAGAACGACCTCCTCAAGACGATCGAGGAGATCAGGGAGGCCGGGCTCTACAAGTCCGAACGCGTCATCGCCACCCCGCAGAACGCCGCCGTCCGCGTCGGTTCCGGCGACGAGGTGCTGAACTTCTGCGCCAACAACTACCTCGGCCTCGCCGACCACCCGACGCTCATCGAGGCCGCCAAGAAGGCGCTGGACGACTGGGGCTTCGGCATGGCCTCGGTGCGGTTCATCTGCGGCACCCAGGAACCGCACAAGGAACTGGAGCGCAAGCTCTCCGAGTTCCTCGGCACCGAGGACACGATCCTCTACAGCTCCTGCTTCGACGCGAACGGCGGTCTCTTCGAGACGCTGCTCGGCGCCGAGGACGCGATCATCTCCGACGAGCTGAACCACGCCTCGATCATCGACGGCGTGCGGCTGTCGAAGGCTCGCCGGTTCCGCTACAAGAACCGCGACATGGACGACCTGGAGCGCCAGCTCAAGGACGCCGCCGACGCCCGCTACCGCCTGATCGCGACCGACGGCGTCTTCTCCATGGACGGCTACCTCGCGCCGCTGGACGAGATCTGCGACCTGGCCGAGCGCTACAACGCCCTGGTAATGGTCGACGACTCGCACGCTGTCGGCTTCACCGGCCCGACCGGCCGCGGCACCCCGGAGCTGTTCGGCGTGCAGGACCGCGTCGACATCGTGACGGGCACCCTGGGCAAGGCGCTGGGCGGCGCGTCCGGCGGGTACACGTCCGGCCGCAAGGAGATCGTCGAACTGCTGCGCCAGCGCTCGCGCCCGTACCTGTTCTCGAACTCCCTGGCGCCCTCGATCACCGCGGCCGCCATCGCGACGCTCGACATGCTGTCGTCCTCGTCGGAGCTGCTGGTGCAGCTGCGGTCGAACACCGAGCTGTTCCGCCGGCGGATGACCGAGGCCGGCTTCGACCTGCTCCCCGGCGAGCACCCGATCATCCCGGTGATGATCGGCGACGCGGCGGAGGCGGCCAGGCTCGCGGACCTGTTGCTGGAGCAGGGCGTGTACGTCATCGGGTTCTCGTACCCGGTCGTGCCGCACGGCAAGGCGCGTATCCGCACGCAGATGTCGGCTTCGCACACCACCGAAGACGTTAACCGGGCGGTGGACGCGTTTATCGCGGCACGCGAAAAGATGTAGAGATCGGACTTGTACCGGCTCCAAGGAACTACTTCTTTCGAGGAAAACCCTGGAGCCGGTACGAACTTTTCTTCTATTTTCTTCGACATGCCACGACGAAAGTCCAGTGTGGTGGGTCGAGAGCTCGGCGAGGGCGTCCGGTACGCCATCGAGCAGACCGGACTGACTCACCGCAAGATCGCCGAAGAACTCGGCTGGGACGAAGCCAAACTCTCTGACCTGGTCCGCGGCAAGGGCGGCGTGACCGAAGCCGACGTGACGCTGCTGCTGGGTTTCTGCCACGTCAAGACGCCGGAGGCCCAGCGGCTGCTCGCGCTGTTCCGCGAGACTCGGGAACGCGGTTACCTCGAGTTCCCCGGCGGGTCAGAGCAGATGTCCACGCTGCTCAAGCAAGAACTCCTCGCCAACGAGATCACCGTCTGGTCGTCGCTCCTCGTCCCTGGCCACCTCCAGACCACCGACTACATGCGTGCCGCCGTGGACGGAGTGGCTCAGCCCGAGTCGGTCGACTACGAGAAGGTCATCGCGGCGAAGCTCGAACGCCACAAGCTCTTCCACTGGAGCCGCGCGTTCGTCTTCTACATCCACGAATACGCACTGCGTCTGCCCGTAGGCGGACCAGACGTGATGAAGGATCAATACATCCACCTACTGGGGATGGCACAGCGTTCCTACATGACCGTGCGAGTCGTACCGGCCTCGATCGGCTCTCACGCCGGTGTTTCAGGATCATTCATCCGGCTCGGCTACGAGAAGTTCGAGCCTGCCGTCTTCCTCGAAGGCGAGAACTCCGGCCTCTTCTTGGAGGACCCGAAGTCAATTGCTGTCTACACCGCCGTGCTGAAGCGGCTCGACGATCAAGCTCTCGATCCGGAAGAATCGAAGGAGCTGATCACCGGCTTCCTGATCTGAGGAGACGTTCCGCATGTCTACCTGGCGCAAGAGCTCATACAGCCCGAACTCGAGTGACTGCGTCGAGGTCGGGCGCGGCGTCGGCATCCGGGACAGCAAGGCACCGGCCACGCACCTCCCCGTGTCGGGTGAAGCGTGGTCCGCATTCCTCCGCGATGTGACCCGCGTCACTAGCCGGTAAGAATCCGGCCGGTCGGCGCACTTCCTCACGTGGAGGACTTCTCGGCTGTCTACCGCGAGTGCTACCCGCGGGTGCTCGCTTATGCGGCGAGCCACGCGGGGCTGCGGCTTGCCGAGGACATCACCAGCGAGACCTTCACGATCGCGTGGCACAAGTCCGACCAGATGCCGTCTAACGCGCTGCCGTGGTTGCTCGGCATCGCCCGCAACCTGGTGCGTTCGGCCCGTCGGCAGACGACGCACATCGAGCTCACCGACTTCCCGGCGGAGGACGACTTCGCGGTGATCGAACTGCGTGCGGCCCTGGCGAGTCTGTCCGAGGTGGACCAGGAGGTGCTGACGCTCATCGCGTGGCACGGACTGGCCGCGGCCGAGGCGGCGCAGGTGCTCGGGTGCACGACCGCGACGTTCTTCGTGCGGCTGCATCGGGCTCGGCGGCGGTTGCAGGCCGCTCTCTGGACACCGAACTTCGACCGTGCGAGGGCGTCGTGGAAGACATCCTGAAAGACCTGGCGCAGGCCAGGCCACCGACACCCGAGGTCGATCCCGGCCGGATGGAACGCGACCTCGCACGCATCGTCACGTTGCCGCGAGAGAGGCCGGCGCGGAAGCAGTTCGTGAGGCGGTTCGCTCCGTTGGCCGTCGTCGCCGCTGTGATCGCCCTTGCGGTCGTTGTGCTGCCTGAGCCTTCTCAGCCCGTGCAGCCGGGTGCCATCTCCAAGTGGTGGCGGGTGTTGCGGCAGCAGTCGTCGTTGATGGTCGTCGAGGGGTCGACGAAACCGTACGTCGTGCGGTTCGACTCCAAGACCGATCAGTGGCAGGCCGGGAACCGCGAGATCGCGGTGGTGCAGAAGGACGGCGAGGTCGCGCCGTACTCGCGGGACGACAAGAACGCGTGGGAAGCCGCAGGTCGTCCTGAGGTCGTGCCCCAGCTCAACGGCAGCCGGTCGGTGCGCATCGGTCCGATGGCGCCGGCGGTGCAGGAGTCCTACGTCAGCGGGCTCTCGCTGACGTCCGCCTACTGGGAGCGGCTGGAGTCGTTCGACGACCTGCCCGCGGACCCGGCTGGCATGAAGGCGAAGCTGCAGCCCGAGGAGAAGGGCGCCTACGAGCTCGCGGACCTCGTCATGGCGGTGATGATCGCGGACGTGCGCGACGACCAGCGCCGGGGAGCGTTCGAGCTGCTGAAGTCGCTCGACGGGGTGCGGTACCTCGACCGCGTGCCCCTGCCCAACGGGGGCGTGGGCGTCGGGGTGGCGATCCCCGCGCTGAAGCAGTTCCAGTTCGACGACGTCGAGACCGAGTTCGTCATCAACCCCGCGACGGGCAAGCCGATCTTGAAGCGGAACGTCATCACGACGTCCCAGCACGGCCTTCCCGCGAGGACGCCGATCGCGGAGGAGCAGTACCTCCTGTTGGAGGGGACGAACGTCGAGCCGGCCCTCCCGTTGGGCGTCCCCGTGAACGGCGAAGTGGAATCCCCCATCATTGAGCGGTGATCGACCCACGACGGCTCCGCGTGCTGCGCGCGCTAGCTGACCACGGCACCGTGACGGCCGCAGCCGCCGCGCTGCACCTCACGCCGTCAGCGGTGTCGCAGCAGCTCGCAGCACTGGAGTCCGAGGCAGGGCATCCGTTGTTGCTGCGCAAGGGACGGCGGGTGTCGCTGACGCCGGCCGGTTCGTTGCTCGTCGCGCACGCCCACGTCGTCGCCGCCGAACTGGAGCGCGCACAGGCCACTTTGGACGCTCTCGCCGCCGGCACCGCCGGGCGCGTGGCGGTAGCGGCGTTCGCGTCGGCGATCACGCAGGTCGTCGCGCCCGCGCTGGCGGCGTTGAAGGAACGCTCGATCGAACTCTCCGTGCGCGACGCCGAGGGGCACGAGAGCGTGCGGCTCCTGCTCGACGGCGAGATCGACGTGGCGATCACCGAGGAGCACCGCACGACGGAGCGCTTCACCCGGTTTCCGCTCTACACGGAGCCTTTCGACGTCGTGCTGCCGCCAGGGCACCCGGTCTCCGGACCAGTGGACCTGGCGTCGCTCGCCGACGAGGATTGGGTGGTGACGCTGCCCGGCAACCCGCTGCGGGACGTCGTGGAGATGGCGTGCGCGCAAGCCGGGTTCACGCCGCGCATCAGGCACACCTCTGACGACTTCCGCGCGATCGAAGCACTGGTCGCGGCAGGTGCGGGGGTGGCGTTGGCGCCCCGGAACGCCGTCGGCGGCGTGCGGGTCGGCAGCGCCGTGGCGGTACGACGGGCCGTGTCGGGCGTTGCGCCGTTGCGGCGGGTCGTCGCGGCGGTGCGTCGCGGGTCCGAGGACCATCCGCTGATCAGGGCGGTGCTCGACGAGCTGCGCCCGCGTTAGGGCGGCGGGATGGTCACGTTCAGCTTGGCCGCGATGCGGATCAGCGCCTGGCGGTCGGCGGCGGAGAGCGGGTCGAGCACGCACTGCCGGACCGCGCGCAGGTGCGTGGGCGCGGCTTCCTTGACCACCTCGTAGCCCTCGTCGGTGAGGAAGGCGACGGTGTAGCGGCCGTCGTCGGGATCGGGCGACCGCACCACCCAGCCACGCTGCTCGAAGCGCTTGACCACGTTGGACAGCCGCGACAGCGACCCGTTCGCCAGGTGCGCGAGCTTGCTCATGCGCATGGTGCGGTCCGGAGCCTCGGAAACGTGGCTGAGCACCAGGTAGTCGAAGAGGCTCAGCCCCGACTCCTGCTGCAGCGGCGCCTCCAGCCGGCCCGGCATCAGCAGCAGCAACGAGACCAGCCCGGTCCAGGCGTCCTTCTCCTCGGCGTTCAGCCACTCCATGCCGCGCAGCTTACTTCATGCTTGAAGTCATGCTACGTTGACTTCAAGCATGAAGTCATAGGAGGCAATCATGAGCAAGCCGGAGTTCTTCGCCACCCCCGGATACGGCGAGACGCAGCTGAAGAACATGCACTACAGCCAGGCGGTGCGCATCGGCGACCGCGTCGAGATCTCGGGTCAGGGCGGCTGGGACGACTCGTTCGAGTTCCCCGCCTCGCTGGAGGACGAGATCGTGCAGGCGTTCGAGAACGTCGAGCGCACCCTCGCGACGGCAGGCGCGTCGTGGGCCGACGTCGTGCACGTGAACTCGTACCACGTGCTCGGCGACGACTCGTTCGACGACCACAACCGCGTGATGGTGGAGCAGTTCCGTGCGCGCATGGGCGAGCGTGCGCCGATCTGGACCGAGAGCGGGGTCACCGCCCTCGGTCACCCGAAGATGCGCATCGAGATCCGCGTGACCGCAGTCAGCTAGTGCGGGGCGCGGGCCGCCAGCTTGGCCGACGCCGGGTCGCCCGCCGCCAGTGCGCCGCGGGCCGCGAGCTGGCAGAGGTCCATGCTGGACGTCGCGAGCCTCGCGCCGACGCCGGAGAGCGCGGTGTGGTTCATCGACAGCGACGTCACGCCCATGCCGATGAGCACGCACGCGAGCAGCGGGTCGGCCGCCGCCTCGCCGCAGACGCCCACGGGCTTGCCGGTGGCGGTGGCCGCCTCGCCGACCAGGGCGATCAGGCGCAGCAACGCGGGCTGCCACGGGTCGTTCAGCGCCGCGACACCGCCGAGCTGGCGGTCGGCGGCGAAGACGTACTGGGCCAGGTCGTTGGTGCCGATGGAGATGAAGTCGACGACCTGCAGGATCTCCTTCGCGGACAAGGCGGCGGACGGGACCTCGACCATCACGCCGACGCGCGCGATGCCGGCCTTGCGGGCGCGTTCGACGAACCACGCGGCCTCGGCGGCGGTGGCGACCATCGGGGCCATGACCGAGACGTCGGCGCCGGAGGACTTGGCCGCGGCGGCGATCGCCTCGAGCTGGCGGTCGAGGACCTCGGGACGGTCGAAGGCGACGCGCAGGCCGCGGACGCCCAGGGCCGGGTTGGGCTCGGGGTCCGGGCTCAGAAACGCCAGCGGCTTGTCCGCGCCCGCGTCGAGGGTGCGCACCACAACGGGTTTGCCCGCAAACGGCGCCAGCACAGCCTCGTAAGCAGCAGTCTGCTCAGCAACGGTCGGTTCCTCAGCTGCGTCCAGGAAGCAGAACTCCGTGCGGAAGAGGCCCACGCCCTCCGCACCCGCCGCAGCGGCGGCCTGGGCGTCGGCGGGGGAGCCGACGTTGCCGAGGACCTTCACGCGCAGGCCGTCCTTGAGGACGCCGACGCCGTTCCACTCGGCCTTCTTGCCGGTGCCGGCCGTGCGGACCTTGCCGTCCGACTCGCGAACCTGGCCGGTGTCGCCGTCGACGTCGAGAGAGGTGCCCTCGAACGCGAGGATGCCGCGGCACGCGACGACGGCCGGGATGCCGAGCGAACGGGCGAGGATCGCGGTGTGCGAGGTCGGGCCGCCCTCCTCGGTGACCAGGGCGAGGACCTTCGCCGGGTCGAGGCCCGCGGTGTCGGCGGGCGCGAGGTCGCGCGCCACCAGCACGGACGGCGAGGCCAGGTCGGGGACGCCGGGTGCGGGCAGGCCGAGGAGCTCGGCCACCACGCGGTCGCGGACGTCCTGGACGTCGCGGGCGCGTTCGGCCATGTAGCCACCGGCGGACTGCAGCGCGGTGATGAACTTCGCGGCGGCCTGGTGCACGGCGCGTGCGGCGGTCAGCGACTGGTCGACGACGAGCTTCTCGGCGGCCTTGATGAGCGACGGGTCGCCCGCCATCGCGGCGGTGGTCTCCAACACGGCACGGGCATCACCCTCGACCGTCTTCGCGCGCTCCATCAGGCGCTGCGCCACGACCTCCGTCGCGGGACGGATTAGGGAGGCTTCCATCTTCGTATCCGCTGTTCGCAGGCCCGCAGGGGGTTCCGGCAGGGCCTCGGTCACCCTTACCACGGGGCCGGTTGCCCGACCGCTGCTGACACCGACACCGCTCAGCCGCGCGCTCGACATGGTCTAGACCATACCCTCCAGCTGGGAACCCAGGACAGCTCAGTGTGACCAACCGGCACACAGAATGCGGAACGACGCGAAGCTCGTCTTCATGGCGTAACACAGATGAAAACAGGGGCAGCGCTCCATTGGGCCGAACAGAGCAGTACGGTGCCTGCCGTGCGTTTTCTGTACGCCTGCGCCGTAGCGCTTCTCGTCGCCGGGTGCTCGTCGCCCGAGGACCCCAGGCTGGAGATCAGAGTTCCGGGGCAGGCCGGGACCATCCAGGCCGCCGTCGACGTGGCGCGTGAGGGCGCGACGATCCTGGTCGCACCCGGCGTCTACCGGGAGTCGGTGCGGGTCGGCACGCGCGGGGTGACGATCAGGGGTGTGCAGCGCGGCAGCGTGATCATCGACGGTGAGGTCAGGCGGGCCGACGGGATCGTGTTGTCCGCGCCGGACGTGACGGTGCAGAACCTGACGGTCCGCAACCACACGTCCCACGGCGTGCTGATCTCGCGGTCGCAGGGCTTCCGCATCTCGTACGTGACAGCGAGCAACAACGCGATCAACGGCATCTACGCGTTGGGCGCCCAGCACGGCGTGATCGAGCAGAGCTACGCGAGCGGCAGCACGGACTCCGGATTCCACGTGCGCCAGTGCCAGCCGTGCGACGTCGTGGTGCGCGGCAACGTCGCCGAGCGCAACGCCGTCGGGTACGCGGGCACGAACGCGTCCGGCCGGATGTTCGTGCTGGGCAACAGGTTCAGCGGCAACCGCGTCGGCCTGACCTCGGACGCCTCCGCGCTGGACGACGTGGTGTTCGTCGGCAACCTCGTCTCCGACAACGACGAAGCGCTGTCACCGGCACG
This sequence comes from Lentzea sp. NPDC055074, assembly GCF_053608005.1. Lineage (NCBI taxonomy): Bacteria > Bacillati > Actinomycetota > Actinomycetes > Pseudonocardiales > Pseudonocardiaceae > Lentzea > Lentzea sp. NPDC055074. Next base: position 270,125 of record NZ_JBSGUQ010000004.1, on the reverse strand, counting down.
CGAGAACAGCGCGTTCGGGATCGGCATGAGCATCACGGGAAGGCCGCGCGACGGAATGTCCCGCAACCTGGTCACCGGCAATCCCGGGGGCGACGTGGTCGTCGGTCCCGGGAAGAAGGCCAGGGCACCGCGCGGAATCCCGTTCACCCAGGTCGCCGCGCCGCCGGTGCAGCCGGAGATGCCGGACGGGCCTCTGCCGGACAGGGCGCCGAACGTCGAGAGGTACACGCTGCCGGACGAGGACCTGTTCGACGACCGCGCGGCGGTGCGGGCGTAGGTCAGCCGACCTCGGCCGCGGTCGGGTAGGACGGCTGCGCGCCCGCCTTCGTGACGGACAGCGCGGCGACCTTCGCGGCGTAACGCGCGGCCCGCACCAGGTCGTCGCCCTCGGCGAGGCGGGCGGACAGCGCACCGGCGAACGCGTCACCGGCACCGGTCGTGTCGACCACCTCGTCGACCTCGACCGACGGCACCTCGACGACGCCGGACTTCTCGACCACGGCGGCGCCGCGCGCGCCGAGCGTGATGATCGCCGAGCTGGGGCCCAGGTCGAGCAGGCCGTTCCAGTCCGCGGCGAGCTGCGCGGCCTCGTGCTCGTTCACGATCAGAACGGTGAGCTGCCGCAACGTCTCCGCGGGCAGTTCGGCGACCGGCGACAGGTTCAGCACCGTCGTGACGCCGGCCTTCGAGGCGACGCCGATCGCGTGGACCACCGTCTCCAGCGGCACCTCCAGCGAACAGGTCAGCACCCGCACGCCGTCGAACGACAGGGCGTCCACATCGGACAGTGACACGTCGGCGTTCGCGCCGGGGGAGACGACGATCGAGTTCTCGCCGTCCGGCGTCACGGTGATGTACGCGATCCCGGTGGGGCGATCGGAAGTCTTCACCAGCGCGGTGCCGACACCGGACGACTCCAGCGACTCGCGCAGCAGCGCGCCGTACCCGTCGCCACCGACAGCGCCGACCAGCGAGACGGACGCACCGACGCGAGCGGCGGCGACGGCGGTGTTCGCGCCCTTGCCGCCGGGCAGCACGACGGTGTCGCCGCCGAGCACGGTCTCACCGCCGGCGGGCCGCCTGCCGACCTCGACCACGAGGTCGGCGTTGGCGGACCCGAGAACGAGCAGAGTCTGTGTCACTTGACGAACTCTGCCACGTTCTTCGCGGTGATGACCTTGACCTCGACGTCCACGACCTGCTGAACGGGCTCGTTCTTGGCGGCGTGCACGGCCTGCTCGACGGCCTTCGACCCGAGCAGCTTCGGCTGCTGGGCGACGGTCGCGGCGAGCGTGCCGTCCTGGATCGCCTTCAGGCCGTCCGGGGTGCCGTCGAAGCCGACGACCTGGACGTCCTTGCCGGCACGGGCGCCGAGAGCCTTGATCGCGCCGAGCGCCATCTCGTCGTTCTCGGCGAAGAGGCCCTTGAGACCGGGGTGGCCCTGCAGCAGGTTCGTGGTCTCGTTGAGGCCCTTGGCGCGGTCGAAGTCGGCGACGGCCGAGGCGACGACCTTGATGTTGCCGCTGTTCAAGCCCTGCTCGAAGCCCTGACCGCGGTCACGCGACGCCGACGCGCCCGGGATGCCCTTGAGGTGCGCGACCTCACCGGACGTGGCACGGCCGAGCTCGATGGCCGCGAGGCTGCCGCCCGAGACGTTGTTCGAGGCGACCTCGGCGGCGACCTTGCCCTCGACGGCGCGGTCGACCGAGATCAGCGGGATGTTCGCGGTCTCGGCGGCCTTCGCGGCGGGCGCGGACTGCTTCGAGTCGACCGGGTTGAGGATGATCGCCTTGACGCCCTGGGTCACCAGCGTCTGCACCTGGTTGACCTGGTTCGTCGCGTCGTTCTGCGCGTCGACCACGGTGAGCTTGGCTCCCAGCTGGTTCGCCATCTCCTGCGCGCCCTGCTGCAGCTCCACGAAGAACGGGTTGTTCAGAGTGGACACTGCGAGGCCGATGGTGATGTCTCCGGACGCCCCGGTTCCGCTGCAGCCGGTCGCCACGAGAGCAGCGGCACCGAGCGTCAGCGCGATCCGTCGGGTCACCTTCATTGGTGTCTTCCTTACCTGTTGCGGGTTTTCTCAGCGACGGCGAAGTGAGTCGAGCAGCGCGGCGAGAGCGATCACCGCACCGATGACGACCTGCTGCCAGAACGGCGGGACCTGCAGCAGGTTGAGGCCGTTGCGCAGGACGGCGAGCACGAGTGCGCCGACCAACGTCCCGGTGGCGCGGCCAACGCCACCGGACAACGACGCACCGCCGATGACGACCGCGGCGATGGCGTCGAGCTCGTAGCCGACCGCTGCCTGCGGACCGGCGGACCCGAGCCGTCCCGCGAGCACGAGGCCCGCGGCGGCGGCGAACAGGCCGGAGAGCGCGTAGATCCAGAGCTTGTTGCGGCGCACGTCGATGCCGCTGAGCTTCGCGGCCTCCTCGTTGCCGCCGATCGCGTACATGCGACGGCCGAGGTTGGTGCGCGTGAGGATCAGGCCGGTGACGCCGAAGAACGCGAGCATCAGCAGCAGGGGCAACGGGACCATCGGCGCGAGGTTCGAGCCGAGGAACGTGACCAGCGCGTCGGTCTCGTGCGGCTGCCCCTCGGAGAACACCAGCGTGAGACCGCGGGCGACGCTGAGCATGGCCAGCGTCGCGATGAACGGCGGCAGCTTGCCGTAGCTGACCAACGCGCCGTTGACGAGACCGCAGAGCGCGCCGACCAGGAGGCCGACCGGTCCGGCGGTGAGGGCGCCGACCATCGCGGCGAGCGCGGCGATGCTGCCGACGCTCAGGTCGATCCCGCCCGCGACCACCACGAACGTCATGCCGAACGCCATGATCGCGATGACCGCGGCCTGCACACCGACGTTGAGCAGGTTCTGCGCGTTGAGGAACGCCGGCTGCATGACCGCGATGGCCAGGGCGAGGATCACAAGCCCCGCCAGGGCTCCGTTTTCGCTGGCGTACTTGCGGATGCTGATCGTGCTCACGCTGAGATCTCCTGCACGGCGAGTGCCATCACCTGGTCTTGGGTCGCGCCCTCGGGCAGCTCACCGGCCACCCGGCCGTGGGCCATGACGACGACGCGGTCGCTCATCCCGATCACCTCGGGCAGGTCGCTGGACACGAGCAGCACGGCCCGGCCCTGCGCGGTCATGCGGTTGATCAGCTCGTAGATCTCGACCTTGGCGCCGACGTCGACGCCCCTGGTCGGTTCGTCGAGGATCAGCACCTTCGGGTCGGCCAGCAGCCACTTGCCGATGACGACCTTCTGCTGGTTGCCGCCGGAGAGCTCCTTCACGGGCTGCTCGACGCGGCCCTTGATGCGGAGCTTGCCCGCGATGTCGTGCAGGCGCTTCTGGTCGCGGTCGTCGAGCGTGACGAGCTCGAGGTTGCGGCCGACCGTGGCGGTGAGGACGAGGCCCTGGCCCTTGCGGTCCTCCGGGACCAGGCCGAGACCGGCCTTGATGGCGGCCTGCACGTTGTGGCGGGGCAACGGTTTCCCGTCGACCTCGACCATGCCGTGGTCGTAGGCGTCCACGCCGAACGCCGCTCGCGCGACCTCCGTGCGTCCCGCTCCGACCAGGCCCGCGATGCCGACGACCTCGCCCGCGTGGACCTCGATGGTGATGTCCTCGAAGACTCCGCGCCTGGTCAGACCCTGGATGCTGAGCAACGGCCTGCCCGGGCGTTGGTGCGCGCGCGGGTACTGCTCGTCGATCGGGCGGCCGACCATCAGCTCGATCATGTGCTGGGTGGTGGCCCGCGGTCCGAGCACGCCGACGCTCCGGCCGTCGCGCAGGACCGTGATGCGGTCGGCGACGCGCTGGATCTCGTCGAGGTGGTGGGTGATGAAGACGAGGCCGACACCGTTGTCGCGCAGCTGGGCCATGATCTGCAGCAACCGGTCGGTCTCGGTCTCGGTGAGCACGGCGGTCGGCTCGTCGAGGATCAGCACGCCCGTGTCCTTGTCGAGCGCGCGGGCGATCTCGATCATCTGCTGCTGGGCGATGCCGAGGTCCTTGACCTTGGCGTCCGGGTCGACGTTCAGGCCGACGCGGTTCAGCAGCTCCGGTGCCCTGCGGCGCATCTCCGCACGGTCGACGAAGCCGAACCTCCTCGGCAGCCGGTTGAGGAACAGGTTCTCGGCGACCGACAGCTCGGGCACCAGCGCCAGTTCCTGGTGGATCACGGCGAGGCTCGTGTGGCCCTCGATCGTGCCGGCGTCGTGGCCGTGGATGCCCGCGAGGACCTTGACCAGCGTGGACTTGCCCGCGCCGTTCTCGCCGAGCAGGACGTGGACCTCGCCCGCGTTGATGTCGAGGTCCACGCCGTCCAGCGCCTTGGTGGCGCCGAAGTGCTTGGTGATGCCGCGGGCGGTGATCAGGGTGTTCACAGCTCGGCCTCCCCGAGCGAGCCGCGCAGCACGAGCTTCGCGGTGAGGCGGACGTCGTCGGGCTGCCGTCCGTCGATCAGGGCGAGGAGGCTGCGCGCGGCGGCCTTGCCCATCTCGACGGTGGGCTGCGCGATGACCGTGATCGGCGGGTCGAGCAGCGGGAACCACGGCTGGTCGTCGAACACCGCGAACGCGATGTCGTGCGGGATCTGCAGGCCGCGGGCCCGGATCTCGCCCAGCGCGCCGAGGCCCATCAGGTTGTCCATCGCGACCAGCGCCGTGGCGCCGTCGTCGAGGAGCCTCGCGGCGGCCTGGCTGCCGCTCTCCTGGCGGAAGTCGCCGTGCACTACCTGCGCGAGGCCGCCGAGCGACCCCGTGAGCACGTCGGTTCGTTCTCTTCCAGTGGAGGTGTTCGGCGGACCCGCGATCACTCCGATGCGGGTGTGGCCGGCGCCGACGAGCCGCCGGGCGAGCGCGGTCAACGCCTCGCTGCCGTCAGCGCGGACGACGGGGCATGTGGCGCCCCGGACCGTCCGGTCGAGCAGAACCAGGGGTACGCCGCCTGCGCTCACTTCGCGAACCAGACTCGGGTCGTCGGTCGCTGGGCACAGCAGGAGGCCGTCCACCCGGCGGTCGAGCAGGGTGCGCACGTAGGTGGCCTCCTGCTCGGTGTTCTCGTCGGCGTTCCCGATCACGACGCAGTAGCCGTGTGACCGGGCTTCGTCCTCGACCGCTCGGGCGATCTCGGCGAAGAACGGGTTCAGCAGGTCGCTGATGACCAGACCGAGGGTCTGGGTGCTGGTGGTCCTGAGGGATCGCGCCAGGGCGTTGGGCCGGTAGCCGAGTTCCTCGATCGCGGCGAGCACGCGCTCACGGGTCTCGGGCGTGGGTGCGGCGTGCCCGTTGAGCACGCGCGACACGGTGGCTGTGGAGACGCCTGCGTGCTGCGCGACGTCCTTCATGGTCGTCACGAGGCCGTAGTTAATCGATTACACATGGATGTAGTCAAGCCGAGACCAGTGGATGAGTAGGTGTACGGATGTAACTGGGGGTGCCCTGCCTCACTCTGATCACATGGACGGACAGGATCGCCTCGGAGACGAGCAGCGCCTCGCGCTGGAGCTCGCGGCCATCGGGCAGCGGCTGACGACGATCAGCTCGGAGCTGCGTGAGCGCTCCACCTCGACCGCGACCGCGGTTCTCGAGGCACCCGAGGTGGCGCGGCCGGTCGCGGTGCCGCAGCCGCCGGCCACGACCGTCCCGACTCCGCCTGCCGGGGTGCCGCAGCAGGCACCCGTCGGCGCACCGCAGCAGCAGCCGCCGGCGGGCGCGCCTCAGCAGCCGAACCCCTGGTCGCAGCAGTCCGCGGCCTCGGCCCAGCTGCCCCCGGCGCCGTCCGGCCAGCAGCTTCCGCCGCCTCCTCCCGGCGCGCAGTTCCCGCCGCCCGGACCCCAGTTCCCGCCTCCGCCCGGTCAGCAGCAGTGGCCTCACCCGCAGCAGCAGCCGTGGCCGCAGCAGCCGCGCGAGACCCTGTTCGAGAAGCTCGGCAAGGACGGCGCCGGAGCCAAGCTGCTGGCGTGGGTCGGTGGCGCGATCACCGTGCTCGGCTTCGTGTTGCTGCTGGTCCTCGCCGTGCAGCGCGGCTGGCTCGGCCCGCTGCCGCGTGTGATCGGCGGCGCGGTGTTCAGCGGCGCGCTGGTCGGCATCGGCATGTGGCTGCACCGCAACCCCACCGGTCGCACCGGGGCGATGGCACTGGCCTTCACCGGTTTCGCCGGGCTCTACCTGGACGTGATCGCGGCGACCAGCCTCTACGGATATCTGCCCGAGAGCGTGGGCCTCGTCGTCGGACTCGCCGTCGCGGCGGCCGGTGTCGTGCTCGCGCTGAAGTGGGAGTCGCAAGCGCTCGCGGTCACCGTCGTCGCAGCTTGCGCCGTGTGCTCGCCGATCATCACCGAGGGCTTCACGGTCCTGCTCGTCGGCTTCCTGCTCGTGCTCAAGATGGCCAGCACGCCGGTCCACATCCGTCGCAACTGGCCGGGTCTCGCCATCGCCGGTGGCTTCCCGCCGATCTTCGCCTCACTGCTCACCACCGCGAACGCCATCCCGCGTACCTACGAGTGGACCGTGGTCGGCGTCGCCGCGGCCACGACCGTCGTCGGCATCGCGGTCGCGTTCCTCACGATCCGCAAGCGTCCCGACGACATCGTCGCGATCGCGTTGATCGCGGGGTCGGCGCTGCCGGCGATGTTCGCGACGACGCTGCTGGAGAACCCGGCCAACTCGATCCTCGCCGGTGCGGTCGCGGCCGTGCTGCTCGCGATCTGGATGGTCCCCGACCTGCCCCGCGCGTTCACGACCGCGGCCGGTGCGACGGGCATGCTCGCGCTGTTCCAGACCACGGTGATCGCGCTCGACGGCAACGTCCGCACGGCGATCGTGCTGGCCGAGGCCGTGCTGCTGGCGTTCCTCGCGGCCCAGCTGAACAAGAAGAGCGCGCTGGTGGGCTCGATCGCGTTCGGTGTCGTCGGGTTCATCATGACGATGGGCCTGGCCGTCCCGATCACGTGGCTGATCTCGGAGCCGCGGTTCTTCAGCAACGTCGAGCCGGGCGACTACGCGGCGGGCCTGGTGACGGCGATCGTGCTCGGCGTGTTCGCGGCCGTGCTGCCGTGGGCCGCGCTGAAGATGCAGGTGCTGCGCGAGCCGGCCAGGCACCCGTTCCCGTGGATCGTCTCGGGGCTCGTGCTGCTCTACGGCGCGGCCGGAGTGGTGCTGTGCGCGGCGCTGCTCATCTCGCCGGACGAGACCGGGTTCCTCTTCGGACACTCCATCGTCACCGTGTCGTGGACGATCGCCGCGTTGTTCCTGCTGGTCAGGGGGATCAACAACAAGGCGCTGCGGATCTCCGGCCTGATCCTCGTCGCCGCCGCGGTCGTGAAGCTCGTGCTGTTCGACCTCTCCGCGCTCGACGGCGTCGCCCGCGTGCTGGCGTTCCTCGGTGCCGGTCTGGTCCTGCTCACCGCGGGCGCTCGTTACGCCAAACTGGTGACATCGGCGAGGAATCCCGAGTCGTATGAATCCAAACCGGTGGCTCCGCACTCCTACTGATGGGACGGCTGTCGTCCGCACCGCCGTCGCGGACGACAGCCGTACTACATCCAGGCATAGATTTCCCTCGGTCGAGTGACTGAAGTGGATCGAAAGCACCCGGAAGTGTTCCCATCGGCCGTATGGCAAAGCCACGCCTCGTGGCCGCGGTTCTAGCGCTCTCAGCGGCCTTCGCGGCGACGGGTGTTCACCAAGGGCACGAGTACACGACCACTTCTTCCGCATCGGTGGCACCGCTTGCGTACGTGGTGGGGAAGACCGGTCTCGTCCAGGTCGTGGACACCCGCAACGGTGCCGTTCTGGTGCAGGCCGACACCGGGGGCCGTGCGACGGGTGTCGCGGTGTCGCCCGACGGGCGGCGGCTCTACGTGATCAACGGGTGGACCGGCGCGATCACCGTCGTCGACCCCCGCAGCGGTGCGATCGTCGACCGGCTCTTCACCCAGGTCCAGCTCTCCCACGCGGCGATGCGCCCGGACGGCCGGCGGCTCTACGTCTCGGCCAGCGGCGGCGTCGCGGTGGTGAACCCGGAGAGCTTCCAGCTGGTCGCGGTGATCAAGGCGGGCGGGCAGCCGCAGGGCCTCGCCGTCCACCCGGACAACAAGATCCTCTACGTCGCGAACTCCCAGGACGGCACGGTCGGCCTGATCGACACGGCGACGGCGTTCCAGACCTCGGCGGTGCAGGTCGGCGGGCTGCCGCAGCACCTGGCGATCTCCCCGGACGGCAAGCGCCTCTACGTGAGCAGCATGCGCCTCGGGACGAAGACGCCCGGCACGGTGTCGGTGATCGACACGACCACGAACCAGGTCGTCGGCGCGGTGGAGGTCGGCAGGGGAGCGGGCAGCATCGCCGTCACCCCGGACGGCGCCACGGCCTACGTGACGTTGCCGAAGGAGCGGTCGGTGGTGGTCGTGGACACGGCGACCATGACGGTGCGCGAACGCTTGCCGATCGACTCGCCGAGCGTCGCCATCGCGCCGGGTGACACGAGGGTCTTCCTCGCCACCGGCGCGACGACGACGGTTCTGGACAGCACGAACGCCGTGCTCACCACGTACCTGATGAAGACGGGTGAGCTGGAGGCGAGGCCGCGCCTGTTCGACGCGGCCATGATCGCCTTCCCGCCTCAGCCGACCGGGACGGGCCTGCGGACCTCGTCGTCGAAGTCGTCGAGGTCGTCCACCGGCTCGTCGTGAAGCGCCAGGCGTTCCTGGATCTTCTTGAGCGGGCCGGGTGACCACCACGCGGCGTTGCCGAGCAGCTTCATGACGGCGGGCACGAGCAGCATCCGGACCACGGTGGCGTCGAGCGCCAGCGCGAGGATCATGCCGACGCCGACGAACCGCATCATCGCGACCTGCGAGAACGCGAACGCGCCGGTCACCACGATCAGCAGCAGCGCGGCCGAGGTGATCACGCGGCCGGTCTTGGCGAGGCCGGTCGTGACCGCCTCCTCCGTCGTCGCGCCCTGACCGCGGGCCTCGACCATCCTGCTGAGCAGGAAGACCTCGTAGTCCGTCGACAGACCGAACACGATGGCCGCCATCAGCACGACGATGCCGGACTCGAGCGGCCCCGGCGTGACGCCGAGCCAGTCGGCGCCGTGGCCGTCCTGGAAGATCCAGACCAGCACGCCGAACGTCGCGGACAGCGACAGCGCGCTCATGAGCACGGCCTTGATCGGCAGCACGACCGAGCCGAACGCCAGGAACATCAGGATCAGCGTCGCACCGACCAGCAGCGTGACCATGAGCGGCAGTCCGGCGGCGATCGCGTCGAGCGAGTCGCTGACCGTGGCGGTGTTGCCGCCGACCAGCACCTCGGCACCGGCGGGAGGTTCGAGGGCGCGAACGTCCTCGAGCGCCTGCTTGGACTCCTCGCTCAGCGCGTCGTTGTCGAGCCCGGCGGACGCGGCCGTGACGCCGTTGCCGGAGCCGGTCGGCTGGACCTCGCCGACGCCCGGGACGTCCTTGACCTTGCCCAGGTAGGCCTGGACCGCGGCCTCGTCACCGCCCCTGACGACGATCTTGAAGCCGGTGTTGGAGAGCGCCGAGAAGTTCTGGTTGATGTTCTCGGTGGCCACGCGCACGGCGTTGCCCTCGGGCAGGACCTTCTCGGTGACCTGGCCGAACTGCACGCCGAGGAACGGCGAGCCGAGCGCGAGCAGCACGCCGACGATCGGCACGGCGATGAGCACGGGCCGCTTCATGACCTTGCCGCTGAGCCTGCGCCAGCCGCGTTCGCTGGGCTCCTTCTTGCGCCACGGCATCGCGAGCTTGTCGACCCGGTGGCCGAGCACGCCGAGCAACGCGGGCAGCAGGGTGATCGAGACGAGCGCCGCGATGGCGACCGAGGCCACACCGCCGTAGGCGAGGGACTTCAGGAAGCCGTGCGGGAAGAGCAGCAGCCCGGCCAGTGCGATGACCAGCAGCGTCGCGCTGAACACGACGGTGCGGCCGGCCGACGCGACCGTGCGGCCGACGGCCTGTTCGGTCGTGCGTCCCTGGGCGAGCTCCTCGCGGAACCGGCCGACCATGAACAGCCCGTAGTCGATCGCCATGCCCAGGCCGAGCAGCGAGGCGACGTTGACCGCGAACGAGTTGACCTCGGTGAAGATGGCCACGGCGTGCAGCACGCCGAGCGCGCCCATGATCGAGAGACCGCCGACCACGACGGGGAGGCTCGCGGCCACCAGGCCGCCGAAGATGATCACGAGCAGCAGCAGGACCAGCGGCAGCGAGAACATCTCCGCGCGCGTCAGGTCCTCCTGGGACATGTCGTTGATGGCCTTCTGGGTGGGCACGAGCCCGCCGACCTGCTCGGTGAAGCCGTCGATCTTCAGCTGGGACTGGACGTCCTGGAACTGCTTGATCTGCTCGTTCGAGTCACCGCTGCTCAGCGTGATCGCGACGAGAGCCTGCTGCTTGTCGTCGGACGGCACCGGCCCGACGGCCTTGAGCACGTCGTCCTTGGGGAAGCCGCTGATGTGGTCGGCGACCTTCTTGAGCTCGAGCGGGTTCGCGAAATCGCCGCGATAAATGACGATCACGTCACCGTTCTGCCGCCCGAACGCCTCCTCGGCTACTTTGTCGGCCCGCGCCGCCTCACTGGAAGGAGCCTCGTAACCACCCTGGCTGAGCTTGTCGAACACGCCGATGCCCCACACACCGCCGACGACCGCGAGCAGTACGGTCGCGATCAACACCACCCACCGGCGGCGATATGCGATAGATCCCCACTTCGCGAACATCGACGACCGGCCTCCTGGGTTACCGTCTGTAAATCCCGTGAACTCTTGTAAACACCGTTCACTGAAACCGTACGGGTCAGCGGACGGGGTCTACAACCCGATGGAGTGACATATGACCGAGGCCACTCGCCGAGAACGACTCCGCGCCGAGACCGAGCGTGAGATTCGGCAGGCGGCCCGCACTCTTTTGGTGGAGAGCGGCCGCGACGCGGTTACCCTGCGTGCGATCGCGCGCAAACTAGGCATCACCGCGCCCGCCCTGTACCGCTACTACGACTCGCACGACGCGCTGCTGCGCCAGCTCTGCGACGACATCTGCGCGGACATGGCGGCAGCCCTGCACACCGACCTCGCCGCGGACACGTCAGGCCAGGTGGGATGCAAGGTGCGCGCGGTCTGCCACGCGTTCCGCCGCTGGGCGCTGGCCCACCCGCAGGAGTTCGCGCTGGTGTTCGCCTCGCCGCGGGACCCCCTGGGAGCCGACCAGTTCGGCTCGGTGTTCCTGCAGCTCGCGGGGCCGCTGATCGCGTCCAACGAGGACGCCAACCACGCGGGCGAGGAAGTGCCCGCCGTGCTGCACGAAGACCTGGTCCGCTTCCAGCAGGTGCTGCGGGACGCGGTGGCGGAGCACGGGGTGACGCTGGCGGACGAGGTGCTGAACCTCGGGAAGATCTACCACGTCGTGCAGTCGTGGGTGCGGCTGTACGGGCACGTGGCCCTGGAGGTGTTCGGGCGGTTCCCGTTCGCGGTGAGCAACCCGGAGCCGATGTTCGACAGCATGCTCGACCAGATGCTGACGGACATCGGCTTCGAGGACTCCTCGAGCTCAGCTGCTCGCTGAAACTCAGCTGTTCACCGAGTCGCGCACGTAGTCGCGCAGCGTGCGCGGCGCGTGCCCGAGCAGCTTCGTCATGGTCGCGACCTCGGCCTCGGCCGTGGGGATCGGCGCCGCGCTGAGCAGCTCGAAGCTGCGGATCCAGTCCACCAGCTTCTGGCCCGACAGCCTGCGTTCGAACGCCCTGCGCCACTCGGGGTCGCCACCGGTGTAGACGACCGGCCGCCCGAGTTCCTCCGCCCAGATCTGCGCCGACTGCTCACCGTTCAGCGACTCGGGGCCCACGAGCTGGTAGGAGCCGGCCGCGAAGCTCACGTCGACCAGCGCGTTGGTGAGCACCTCGGCCGCGTCGCGCAGGTCGATCCGGTTGACCCCGCCGGGGTGCAGGGGCGTCGGGAACGTCCCTGCCTCGATGTCCGCGCGGAAGACCTCGTCGTTCTGGGCGAAGTTGGTGATGCTGACCATCGCGGGCCTGGTGTCGGTGCTCGCGAGGAACGCTGCCAGCTTCAGCTTCGGGATGTAGGCCGGGATCGCGCTGCCCGCCGCCTCGCGCGCGTCGTCGTCCTCGATGTGGAAGCCGCCGAAGACCAGGCGCGCGCCGGCCCGCTCGGCCTCCTGGCCGAAGATCGTCGCGATCTCGACCTCGTTGGTCTCGTGCGGCGACACGTAGAACGCCGAGTCGACGCCCCGCAACGCGCCGGCCACGGCCTCGCGGTCGGCCAGATCTCCTTGGACCAGCTCGACCGTGTCGGGCAGGTTCGCTCGCTCCTTGCTGCGCACCAACGCGCGCACGTCCGCACCTCGGCGCACGGCCTCCGCGAGAACCAGGCCGCCCACGGTCCCGGTCGCTCCGATGATCAGTGTCTTCGTCATCTCGCATCCCCTCGTTGACTTAAAGTCAATGACTCTTAATCAACAACTACTCCTTCACTGACTCGGAGTCAACGAGCTGTTAGCGTGGTCGCATGACCCGTGCCGCCACCGCAGCCGCCACCAAGGAGAAAGTCCTGGCAGCGGCCCGAGAGCTGTTCATCACCTCGAAGTACGACGAGGTGAAGGCAGCCGACATCGCCCGAGCGGCCGGAGTCGCGCACGGGTTGGTGTTCCACCACTTCGGCAGCAAGCAGGGGCTCTACAGCGAGGTGCTGTGCTCGATCGGGCGCGAGGTGCTGGACCTGCACGTCGACGACCCGGACGTGCCGCTGGGGCAGCGGGTCCGCCGGTCGCACGCGGCGCACCTGACGTACCTGGCCGCGCACAGGGACCTGGCGCTCAACCTGGTGCTGCGGCCTTGGGGTGTGGAGGAGCCGTTCGACCGCGTGCGGGACGACGGCGCGCGGAAGCTGGGCGAGAACCTGGGCCTGGACTACGACAGGCCGGCGGTCAGGGCCGCGCTGCGGACGTACACGACAGCGGCCGACCAGCTGGCGCGCGACTACCTGACGGGCGCGCACCCGTTCGGCGCGGACCTGGTCGTGGAGATGCTCATGACCGTGCTCGCGGGGGCGTTGCGGGCGGCTCGCGTGGCCGACCCGACGCTCGAGGTGGAGCAGGTGCTGGAAGAGCTGGCACGGCCGTAGCCGCGCCAGCTCTTCTCGTTGCTACAGGACGATGTTCACCAGGCGGCCGGGCACCACGATCACCTTGCGCGGCTCACCACCGGCGACCAGCTCCGCGATCTTCTCCTCCGCCAGCGCGGCGGCCTTGATCTCGTCCTGCGCCGCGGACGCCGACACGACGACCCGCGAGCGGACCTTGCCGTTGACCTGGATCGGGTACTCGACGGTGTCCTCGACCAGGTACTGCTCGTCGGCCTTCGGGAACGGGCCGTGGGCCAGCGAGCCGTCGTTGCCCAGCTTCGACCACAGCTCCTCGGCCACGTGCGGGGCCTGCGGAGCCAGCATCAGCACCATGGCCTCGGCCAGCGCGCGGGGCGTGCCGGACGAGTAGTGCTTGGTGACGAAGTTGTTCAGCTCGATCAGCTTCGCGCCCGCCGTGTTGTAGCGCAGGTTCGCGTAGTCGTCGTGCACGCCGGCGATCGTCTTGTGCAGCAGGCGCAACGCTTCCACCGAAGGCTCTTCGGCGGTGACGCGCAGCGAACCGTCGGTCTCGTCGACCAGGTTGCGCCACAGGCGCTGCATGAACCGTTGTGCGCCAACGACGTCCTTGGTCGCCCACGGGCGTGAGACGTCCATCGGGCCCATCGACATCTCGTAGAACCGGAAGGTGTCGGCGCCGTACCGTTCGCACATCTCGTCCGGCGTGACGACGTTCTTCAGGCTCTTGCCCATCTTCCCGTACTCACGAGTGACTTCCTCGCCGTTGTACAGGTACTTGCCGTCGGCCTCGACGACCTCGTCCGCGGGCACGTGCACACCACGCGGGTCGCGGTACGCGTACGCCTGGATGTAGCCCTGGTTGAACAGGCGGCGGTACGGCTCGTCGCCGGACAGGTGGCCCAGGTCGAACAGGACCTTCTGCCAGAAGCGCGAGTACAGCAGGTGCAGCACCGCGTGCTCGACGCCGCCGATGTACAGGTCGACGCCGCCGGGGTCGGTCGGGCCGTGCTCCGCGGTGCGCGGGCCCAGCCAGTACTTCTCGTTCTCCGGGTTGACGAACCGCTCGGTCTCGACCGGGTCGACGTAGCGCAGCTGGTACCAGCACGAACCCGCCCAGTTCGGCATGGTGTTCGTGTCGCGGCGGTAGGTCTTCAGGCCGTCGCCCAGGTCCAGCTCGACGGTCGTCCACTCGGTCGCGCGCGACAGCGGCGGCGACGGCTCGGTGTCCGCGGCCTCCGGGTCGAAGGTGCGCGGCGAGTAGTCGTCGACCTCGGGCAGCTCGATCGGCAGCATCGACTCGGGCAGCGCGATGGCGGTGCCGGCCTCGTCGTAGACGACCGGGAACGGCTCGCCCCAGTAGCGCTGGCGGCTGAACAGCCAGTCGCGCAGCTTGAACTGGACGGTGCCGTGGCCGGCGTTGTTCTCCTCCAGCCAGCCGATCATCGTCTTCTTGGCGTCGTCGATCGCCATGCCGTCCAGGAAGCCCGAGTTCACCGCCGGGCCGTCACCGGTGTAGGCCTCGCCCTCGAAGCCCTCCGACGGCTGGACAGTGCGGATGATGGGCAGGTCGAACTTCTTGGCGAAGTCCCAGTCGCGCTGGTCCTGGCCGGGGACGGCCATGATCGCGCCCGTGCCGTAGCCCATCAGCACGTAGTCGGCGATGTAGACCGGGATCTCCTTGCCGTTCACCGGGTTCGTGGCGTACGCCCCGATGAAGACGCCGGTCTTCTCCTTGTTCTCCTGACGGTCCAGTTCGGACTTCAGGGACGCTGCGCGCCGGTACGCGGCGATGTCTGCCACGCGATCGGGCGTCGCAATCTGGTCCACCAGCTCGTGTTCCGGTGCCAGGACCATGTAGGTCGCGCCGAACAACGTGTCCGGGCGGGTCGTGAAGACCTCAATGTTCTCGCTTCCCACCGCAAAGCGGACACGGGCGCCGTGCGAGCGCCCGATCCAGTTGCGCTGCATGGCTTTGACCTTGTCCGGCCAGTCCAACCTGTCCAGGTCGTCGATCAGCCGGTCCGAGTACGCGGTGATGCGCATCATCCACTGGCGCAGGCTTTTCCTGAACACCGGGAAGTTGCCACGCTCACTGCGACCGTCCGCGGTGACCTCTTCGTTCGCCAAGACAGTACCCAGTCCGGGACACCAGTTGACGGGCGCCTCCGACATGTAGGCCAGGCGGAATTCGCCCAAGATCCTTTGCTGGTCGGCAAAAGACAGCTCAGACCACGTCTGACCGCCCTCGACGTCGCGCTCACCAGACTCGAACTGCGCGATCAGCTCGGCGATCGGACGAGCCTTGCGCGCGTCGGCGTCGTACCAGGAGTTGAAGATCTGCAAGAAGATCCACTGGGTCCACTTGTAGTACTCCGGGTCGATCGTCGAGATGCGACGGCGCTCGTCGTGGCCCAGTCCCAGCCGCCGGATCTGGCGCAGGTAGGTGTTGATGTTGTCTTCGGTGGTCTTGCGCGGGTGCTGGCCCGTCTGCACCGCGTACTGCTCGGCGGGCAGCCCGAACGCGTCGAAACCCATGGTGTGCAGCACGTTGCGGCCGTTCATGCGGTGGTACCGCGCGAAGACGTCCGTGCCGATGAAGCCCAGCGGGTGACCGACGTGCAGGCCGGCGCCGCTCGGGTACGGGAACATGTCCTGGACGAACAGCTTGTCCGCGGGCACGTCACCCTTGAGCGCGCCAACGGGGTTGGGCGCGTGGTAGGTGCCGTGGTCCTCCCAGTACCGCTGCCACCGCTCCTCGATCTGGTTCGCCAGCTCTGCGGTGTAGCGGTAGGCGGGAATCTCCGCCGCGTCCGTGCTCATTTCAAGGTCCCTCTCACGTCTGTTCCTGCCCCTGACATGACGAAACCCCCCAGCCCAGACGGGCATGGAGGGTGGCCGCGCCGACCGTCTCTCGAAGAGGTCGTCGCGGCTAGATAAGGAGCAGGCGGGCCGTGCTCATGCCCTCAACGGTATCAGCGCAGCGCAAGCACGATGAACCGGGCGGTGGCCTGCGGCACATCAGACCGGGGTGAGCGTGAGGCAGGCGGCGTCCCGTCTTACCCTCATGGGGTGAACATCGTGCTGTCGGTCGTCCTGGGTGTGCTCGGCGTCGCTCTCGGCGCGGTCGGTCTGCTGGGTCTGCAGGGCAAGCTGCGCCGCAACCGCTTCGTCGGTGTGCGCACGGCCGCCGCCGTGCGTGACGAGGAGACGTTCGCGCTGGCCAACCGCGTGGCGGGCGTGCCGAACGTGGCCGCCGGTGTCGTGGCGATCGTGTCGGGCGCGATGGCGTTCGTCATGGCCGACCTCGCCGTCACCGCTGGGATCATCGGACTGGTGGGCGCGCTCGCGATCGCCTTCGCCGGCGGGATCGTCGGCAGCCGGGCGGCCGAGGCGCTGCCGGAGCCGGTCAAGCCCAAGGGCTGCGGTGGCTGCGCTTGCGGCGGTGGCGGTTGCTCCCCGCTCGCGGGCCTCTAGGGCCTCTCTCGAACGACAGGCCGGATCACAGGGTGGTCCGGCCTTTTTCGTGCCGACGTTTCACGTGAATCAACTCACCGGGCCGAGCCGACGGCGTGGAAGCGAAGTGGATCAGTTGTCCTTGGGGTCCTTCGGGTAGGTCGACAGCAGCGCCAGCGGCATGCCCTGCCGGCGCAGCACCCTGCCCCACAGGTCGACGTTCGCGCCGACCAGCACGTCGTCGGCCAGTCCGGTCACGACGATCCAGTCGCCGCGGTCGATCTCGCTCTGCAACTGGCCCTCGCCCCAGCCGCTGTAGCCCGCGAACACCCGCAGGCCGCGCACCAGCGGCATCAGGTCGTCCGGTTCGGCGTCGAGGTCGACCAACGCGACCGGGCCCTGCACGCTGACCAGACCCTCCACGGAGGACGGGTCGGTGCCCGCCTTCAACGCTGCCAGGCACAGCGCCGTCTTCTGCTCGACCGGGCCGCCGATGTAGATGCACTGCGGCTTCGTGACGTGGGAACCCCACGGCGGCAGCACGTCGTGCACTGCCACCTCGGAGGGGCGGTTCAGCACGACGCCGAGGGTCCCCTCTGGACGTTGGTCGATGATGTAGACGACGGTGCGCGTGAAGTTCGGGTCGTTCAGGCTCGGAGCGGCTACCAAGAGGGAGCCCGGCTCGACTTCGACTTCGTCATCGGGACGCACGTCACCATGAAATCACCCGTGATCGCCGGAACAACTCAGGGCCGCGTCCCGTTAGACTGAGGTGTCGGATGTCTTTGTGTCCCCCGGGCTCAACAGACAACCGCCCTTGCGGAATACCGTTCGGCTGGAACCGCTTGGTGCACCGCGCCGTGAGGCGACCTGGCATCCGGCACCAGGGGAGCCGGACCGTGAGGTCCGGCTTTCGTGGTTTTCACCACCACGCGCATAGAGTGCAACGGTGACAACGCTTGCGGTGGAGAAACACCACTGGGGATCACGCCGGTTCCTCGGCATCCCCGCCTACCGCAGACTTCTCGCCACCCGCCTCGCTTCCCAGTGGGGCGACGGGCTCTTCCAGGCCGGGCTCGCCGGGGCCGTGCTGTTCAACCCCGAGCGCCAGGCCGATCCGGCGGCGATCGCGGCCGGGTTCGCGGTCCTGCTCCTGCCGTACTCGCTGATCGGACCGTTCACCGGCGCTCTGCTCGACCGGTGGGACCGCAAGCGGGTCATCGTCGTGGCGAACCTGTTGCGCGCGACGTTCGTGCTGCTCACCGCGCTCGCCGTGGGTGCGGGGCTGAGCGGGCTGCCCCTCTACGTCTCCGCGCTCGTCGTCATGGGCATCGGCCGGTTCGTCGGGTCCGGACTCTCGGCGTCACTGCCGCACGTCGTCGACGAGGACCACCTGGTCGAGGCGAACGCGCTGGCCACGACGGCCGGCGCGGTCATGGCCGTGATCGGCGCGGCCAGTGCCATCGGGTTCCGCACGCTGCTCGGCGCCGGGGACGGCGGTTCGGCGTGGACGACCAGCATCGCCGTGGTCGGACTGCTGCTCAGCGCGTTCATCGCCAGCCGGTTCAAGGCGGGTGTGCTCGGGCCGGACGAGGTCGACGAGCCCAGCCACGCCCTCACGGCCGTCGCTCGCGGCCTGGTGGACGGCGCGAAGGCCACCTGGCGCACGCCCAGCGTGACGGCCGGGCTGGCCGCGTTGCTCGCGCACCGGGCGGCGTTCGGCATCAGCCTGATGATCACGCTGCTGCTGATGCGCTACAGCCTGGAGGACGTCGGCATCCTCAAGGCCGGGATCGGCGGGCTCGGCGAGGTCGCGGTCGCGGGCGGCGCCGGTGTGCTGCTCGCCGGCATCCTGACCGACCGGATCGTCGACCGGTTCGGCGTCAAGCGCACGATCTGCGGAGCGTTGCTGCTGACCGCCGCCGCGCAGGTCGGGCTCGGGCTGCCGATGACGCTGCCGACGATCCTGCTGGCCAGCTTCGTGATCATCTTCGCCGGGCAGATCGTCAAGCTCTGCGTCGACACCGCCGTGCAGCACGACGTCGGTGACGAGGTGCGCGGGCGTGTGTTCGCCCTCTACGACACCCTCTTCAACATCGCGCAGGTCACAGCGGTGTCCATCACCGCGACGGTCGTCCCGCTGAACGGCCGCTCGCACGCGCTCATCCTCGTCGCCGCGTGCCTCTACCTGGTCGGGCTCGCCGCCTACCTGCTCCTGTCATCGCGGGAACGGCAGATGAAGCATTCCGGCCTCGTGCGCGAAAACGACGGCAGCCACCCGATCGGGTAGATCCAGCCTCCGCAGGATGTCGGCCACCTCGTCGGCGACCCGCTGCAGCCCGAAACCGAGCACGCGCGCGATCTCGTGGTCGGCGTGACCACGCGCGAGACACCTCAGCACGGCCCGCTGGTCGTCGGTCAGAACGTCGAGGTCCCGTACGGCAGGACCTGCGGAAAGTCCCCAAGCGAACATCTGCACCACCCCCATGCGCCCCCCTGGCGCACTTCACATGGTGCACCCCTGCGCTGACACTTCGCTCACGCGGGGATTGCATTCACTCACTATGAGTCACTGGGCTGGCGGGGTGATCCCCTGTTCGCGCGCCCAGTCGAGCAACGCCGCCTCGGCGTCGTCGCGGTCCAGCGGCCCTCGGTCCAGCCTGAGCTCCTTGAGGAACTTCCACGCGGCACCGACCTCACGGCCCGGCGCCAGGCCGAGCAGCTTCATGATCTCGTTGCCGTCGAGGTCCGGACGCACGCGCGCGAGGTCTTCCTCGGCCGCGATGCGCGCGATGCGTTCTTCGAGAGAGTCGTAGGTCCGGCGCAGCAGGTTCGCCTTGCGCTTGTTCCGGGTCGTGCAGTCCGCACGGACGAGCTTGTGCAACCGCGTCAGCAGGTCACCGGCGTCCGTCACGTACCGGCGCACGGCCGAGTCCGTCCACTCGCCGTTGCCGTACCCGTGGAAGCGGAGGTGCAGGTAGACGAGCTTCGCGACGTCCTCGGTGATCTCCTTCGAGTACCGCAACGCCCGCAAGCGCTTGCGGACCATCTTCGCGCCCACGACCTCGTGGTGGTGGAACGAGACGCCGCCGCCGGACTCGAACTTCCGCGTCGCCGGCTTGCCGATGTCGTGCAGGAGCGCGGCGATCCTCAGCACCAGATCGGGTGACTGATCAACTTCTTCAAGATCAATTGCCTGTTCCAGCACAACCAGGGAGTGGTCGAAGACGTCCTTGTGCTGATGATGTTCGTCGATCTCCAGCTTCATGGCCGTGAGCTCGGGCAGGACGATGTCCGCCAGCCCGGTCTCGACCATGAGCTCGATGCCGCGGCGGGGGTGCGCCCCGCACAGGAGCTTCGAGAGCTCCGCCTGCACGCGCTCCGGCGTGATGCGGGCGAGCTCGCCTGCCATCGACCGCATCGCCTCGACCACCCGCGGCGCGGCCGTGAAGCCGAGCTGCGAGACGAACCGGGCGGCGCGCAGCATGCGCAGCGGGTCGTCGCCGAACGACTCCTGCGGGGTCGCGGGGGTGTCCAGCACGCCCTCGCGCGCCGCCTGCAGGCCACCGGTCGGGTCGACGAACTCGGAGGCGGCGATGTCGTACGCCATCGCGTTGACCGTGAAGTCGCGGCGGACCAGGTCACCGTCGATCGAGTCGCCGAAGGTCACCTCGGGGTTGCGGGTCACACCGTCGTAGACGTCCGCGCGGAAGGTCGTGATCTCGATGATCTCGCCCTTCTTGGACGCGCCGACCGTCCCGAAGGCGATGCCGGTGTCCCACTGCGCGTCGGCCCAGCCGCTCAGCAGCTTCTGGATCTCCGCAGGTCGCGCGTCCGTGGTGAAGTCGAAGTCGTTCGTCGGGCGCACCAGCACGGCGTCGCGCA
Source organism: Lentzea sp. NPDC055074 (assembly GCF_053608005.1). Classification (NCBI taxonomy): domain Bacteria; kingdom Bacillati; phylum Actinomycetota; class Actinomycetes; order Pseudonocardiales; family Pseudonocardiaceae; genus Lentzea; species Lentzea sp. NPDC055074. The sequence goes on along the minus strand of NZ_JBSGUQ010000004.1, from coordinate 249,637 downwards.
CACTTCCACCCACGAGGTAGAGGCGCTTGTCCTCGGCTGCGAACCGAGCGGCGAGCTCAGCGACGACTGGTGTGATGGCGGGCTTCTCCACCACCGCATTCTGCTGGAGCGATCGAGACACGAGAAACCAGCGTACTCAAGGATCGTAAGTACGATCGGCCGTATGCCGCCGTCAGCCGCACGTTCCGGGAGTCCCAAGCCGGGGCGCCGGAAGCGGCGCCGGGGCAGGAGGCTCCAGACGGTCGACGAGACGTCGGCCGGTGGCCTGGTGCTCGACGCAGAGCAACGGGCTGCGGTGATCGGCAGACTTGACCGGCGAGGCCGGTTGCTGTGGTCTTTGCCCAAGGGTCACATCGAGGCCGGCGAGACCGCGGAACAGACCGCGGTGCGCGAGGTCGCCGAGGAGACCGGTATTCATAGCAGGGTGCTGCGCCCGTTGGGGTCGATCGACTACTGGTTCGTCGCGGACGACCGCCGGGTGCACAAGACGGTTCACCACTTCCTCCTCGAAGCGACGGGGGGAGAGCTTTCCGACGAAGACGTGGAGGTCACCGAGGTGGCGTGGGTGCCCCTCGGCGAACTGGACGAGCGACTCGCGTACGCCGACGAGCGCCGACTGGTCCGCCGAGCCGCCGAACTGCTCTCCGACCGCTGCCGGAACGGGGCGGAGTCGGCGTGAGCCTGAGGAAACTCGTCTGCACAGCCGCTGTCACCGCCTTCGTGGTGCTCGCGGCGCCGCCCGCCGGCGCGCAGCAGTCGCAACCGGACGAGGTCGACGCGCTGCCGTTCATGCCCGCCCCCGCCACGCAGGTGTGGGCGACCAGATCCCTCTCCGCCCAGCCCGGCACGGCGCAGCCGCAGTTCCTGCGGCTCGACATCGACCAGCTCACGCCCCGGTTCGTGACGAGCGACTCACCGGGGACCGTCAAGATCACCGGCAAGATCGCGAACGTCGGCGACCGCAAGGTGTTCGACATCGTGCTGCGCCTGGAGCGCGGTGAGCCGCTCGGCACCGAGGACGACCTGCGCAAGGCGCTGCGGGAGCCGGCGGCGGCCGAGGCCGTGCAGCCCAAGTTCACCCCGGTCGCGGGTGAGCTCGAGCCCGGCCAGCAGAAGGACTTCACGCTGGAGGTGCCGCTGCGCGGTACCGAACCGACGTCGCTCGAGGTCGAGCAGCCCGGCATCTACCCGATCCTCGCGAACGTGAACGGCAGGCCGGACTTCGGCGGCCAGGCACGGCTCGCGGCGCTCTCGACGCTGCTGCCCGTGCTGGGCGTGCCCGGCGGCGAGACCAAGGGCAAGCCGGGCGCGGGCTCGAAGCTCACGGTGCTGTGGCCGATCGCGGACCGCCCCCGGCTGGTCCGGCTCGGCGGCGAGGGCCGGTCGGAGCTGATCGACGACGAGCTCGCGTCGTCCCTCTCGGTCAACGGCAGGCTGTACGGCCTGCTGCAGGCCTACGAGCAGGCGGTCCCGTCGATGAGCACGGCCATGTGCCTCGCCATCGACCCGGACCTGCTGCGCACCGTGCAGGCCATGAGCACCGGGTACACGCTCCGCGGTGGCGCCGAGGGCAAGGGCAGGATCGAGGCGAAGCTGTGGCTCGACCGCCTCAAGCTCGCCGTCACGGGCCGGTGCGTCGTCGCGCTGCCGTACGCCGACGCCGACCTCGTGGCGTTGAACAGGGCGAAGCTGTCCACGATGCGCACGCTCGCGGTGACGGACGGCCCCAAGCTCATCCAGGACGTCCTGGGTGTGCGGCCGCTGCCCGACCTGGTGTGGCCCGAGGACGGCGTGCTCGACCAGTCGACGTTCGACGAACTGGTCACCCCGCAGCCGGACAAGAGCTACCCCGGCGCGAAGTCGCTGCTGCTCGACCCGACCGGACTCTCCGACGCGCCGGGCACCGCTCCCGTGGGCGTAGGCGGCAAGACCCCGGTCACCGCTGTGAAGATCGACTCGATGGTCTCGGACGCGCTGCAGGGCAGCGAGTCGCGGCCGCGCACGTTGTCCGGCGTGACCACGCCGGTCGAGAGCCAGCCGGTGTCCGTGCAGAACGCGCTGGCGGTGCTGGTGTTCCGCGCCGGCTGGCAGGGCGACGGCCGCAACGTGCTGGTCGCGCCGCCGCGCCGCTGGCACGCGCCGCTCTCGGAGATGACCGAGTTCCTGACCACCGCCCAGAAGCTGCTGACCGGCGGTTACGCGTCCCAGACGGGGCTCGAGGAGCTCACCGGCACCACCCCCGCGGTGACGAACGCCAAGATCGCCTACCCGCCGGAGGCCGGTGCGCGGGAGATCTCGGCGATCATCTCGGACTCCGTGACGAACCAGAGCGTCGAGCTCAACGGCCTCGTCGCGGCCATGCAGCAGGAGGACAGCGCGCACGCGGCGCCGGGCGACCTGGCCGACCCGCTGTGGCTCGGGCTGCTGCGGGTGATGTCCGGTGCGTGGCGGGGCAACGAGCAGGGCGCCCGGTCCGCGGCCGAGGTCAGCCAGAGCGAGCTCGACGCGCTGACCGGCATGGTCGGCGTGACGCAGCCGAACAGCCCGATCCTGCTCGGCTCCGGCGACAGCCCGATCCCGGTCACGATCACGAACAAGCTCGACGTCCGCGTGACGGTCCGCATCACGCTCGCCGACACCCCGGGAATCCGGAAGCTCGACCTCGCCGACCAGGTGCTCCCCGCCCGCGGCGAGCGCGTCGTGCGCGTGCCCGTCGAGGTGCTGAGGTCCGGCCGGTTCCCGGTCAGCGTCCGCCTGACCACTCCCGAGGGCGTCGCTCTGGGTGACACTGTCAAGCTGGAGGTGTCGTCGTCCGCCTACGGCACCATCACGGTGATCATCACCGTGATCGCCGGGATCGCGCTCGTCCTGCTCTCCGGACGGCGCATCTACAAGCGGGTCCGCGCTCGCAACGGCGAGAACGGCGGCGCACCGTCCATCGAGAACGTCACACCGGAGAAGTCGAGCGCGTGAGCGAGACAGCCACGACCACCCAGCCAGAGCAGCAGAAGCAGGGACCGTCGGTCGCCAGGGCCAGCGGGTCGATGGCGATCGCGACGATCGTCAGCCGGGTCACCGGCCTGCTGTCGAAGGTGCTGCTGGTCGCGGCACTGGGCATCGGCACCCTCAACGACTCGTACCAGGCGGCGTCGACGCTGCCGACCATGATCAACGAGCTGCTCCTCGGCGGCATCCTGACCAGCGTGGCGATCCCGCTGCTGGTCCGCGCCGAGAAGGAGGACGGCGACGGCGGTGAGTCGTACGCCCAGTGGCTGATCAGCATGGGCACCGCGATCCTCGCCGTCGGCACGGTGCTCGCGGTGGCCTGCGCGCCACTGCTGACCTCGCTGTTCATCGCCGACTCGCCGAACGCGAACCGGGACCTGGTCACCTCGTTCGCCTACCTGGTGCTGCCGGGCATCGTGTTCTACGGCCTGACGGCGCTGATCGGCGCCGTGCTCAACGCACGGCACGTGTTCGGCCTGCCGACCTGGGCCCCGGTCCTGAACAACGTCGTCGTGATGCTCGTTCTCGGGGTCTACTGGCTGCTGCCCGGTGACATCACGCTCAACCCGGTCTCCATGACCGACGCCCACGTCCTGGTGCTCGGTCTCGGCACCGCTCTCGGTGTCGCGGTGCAGGCGCTCGTGCTGTTCCCGGCACTGCGCAAGACCGGCTTCCGGTTCAAGTGGCGGTTCGGCTGGGACGCGCGGCTCGCCGAGTTCGGCAACCTCGCGTTCTGGGTGCTGCTCTACGTCGGTCTCGGTTTCGCCAGCATGACGGTGCTGACCAAGGTCGCGACCCACGGCGACGGCGCCCTGACGGCGTTCAACTTCCAGTGGCTGATCGCCCAGGTGCCCTACGGCGTGCTGGGCGTCTCACTGCTGACCGCGCTCATGCCCAAGATGAGCCGCGCCGCCGCGAACAACGACAACGACGCGATCGTCCGCGACCTGCTGTTCGGCAACCGGATGTCGACGATCCTGCTGATGCCGTTCAGCGTCCTGATGACGGTCTCCGGTGTCGCCATCGGCCTCGCGGCGTTCGGGTTCGGCAAGTCGGGCGTGGAGGGCGGCACGGCGGTCGGCCTGGCGCTCGCGCTGTCGGCGTTCGGCCTGGTGCCCTACGCGGTCACGCTGCTGCAGCTGCGGGTCTTCTACGCGATGAAGGACGCGCGCACGCCGACGTTGATCCAGGCGCTGATCGTGGCCGTCCGGATCGGGTTGCTCTACTTCTTCCTGGCGGTGTCCGAGCCCGAGCAGCTCGCCGTCGGTGTGTCGCTCGCCATGTCGCTCAGCTTCATCTTCGGCGCGATCGTCGGCCAGGTGTGGCTGCGCGTCCGCCTCGGCCGGCTGCGGACGGGTTTCACGATCTGGACCGTCTGCCTGACCGTGGTGGCGTCCGCGCTGGCCTTCGCCGTCGCCAAGGGGGTGAACGCGCTGCTTCTGGACCTGATCGCGTTCTCGAACCCCGTGGTGGCCGCCTGGTTCGAGACCATCCTGGTGACGCTGATCGGTCTTCCGCTCGCGTTCGGCCTTCTGGCCGCGTTCCGGGTGCCCGAGATGAAGCCGGCGATCGACAAGATCAACCGTTTGGTGCGGCGAAGGTGACTCCAGTCCGTGAGCGCCGTCCCGTAGCCTGGTGTCCGTGAGTAGCGGAGTTCACGCCGCCCTGAATCCTGGCGGCGTCATCGGCAACGGCCGCTACCGGCTGCTCGCGAAATCCGGAGCGGACGCGCGGTCCAACGCGGAGCTGTGGCGCGCGCGGGACGGTCAGCTCAACCGGGACGTGGCGCTGACGGTCCTGCTGGGCAACCTCGCGGACAACGAGGCAGCCGCCCGTGCCCGCCGAACGGTCGAACGGGCGATGCACGCGTCGTCGTTCACGCACCCCGGCGTGTCCAGGGTGATCGACGTGCTGACGCCCGGCACCGGCATCCGTCCCGACGAGGGCATCCTCGGCATCGTCATCGCCGAGTGGACCCAGGGCACCGACCTGATGGACCTCATCGCGGAGGGCCCGCTGCCGGCGGGCGCCGCGACCCGCCTGCTCGAACCGCTGGGCGCCGCCATCGAGGGCGCGCACCACGCCGGTCTCGTGCTGGGCGCCGACCACCCGCAGCGCATCCGGGTCACCTCGGACGGCCGCCTGCGCCTCGCGTTCCCCGGCCCGCGCCCGGACGCGATCGCTCGCGACGACGTCAAGGGCCTCGGCGCGATCCTGTACCTGCTGCTCACCGGCCGGTGGGCGCTGCCGGGCGGCCCTCAGGGCGTGCCGGTCGCACCGACCGGGCCCGACGGGTCCGTGGTCGCGCCGAACGCGTTGCACCCGTACCTGCCGCACGACCTGTCGTCCGTCGCGGTGCGGTCGCTGGAGGACACGTCGGTCGGCGGCATCCGCACGTCCGCGGCGATCCTGCAGGTCCTCGACCAGATCGCGGCCGAGGAGGCCCAGACGGCGCTGATCCCTGCCGTGGCGGCGTCACGCGATGACGACGACCAGGTCGTGTGGACGACCCAGCGCCCGAGGCAGGACAAGCAGCAGAAGAAGAAGCTGTGGATCAGCGTCGGCGTGCTCGCCCTGGCCACGCTGACCGTGATCGTGTGGCTGAGCGTGCAGATCGTCGGGTTCTTCAGCGACGAGCCGTCCAAGGGCGGCGGCCCGACCGTGGTGATCAACCAGCCGGGGTCGAACGGCCAGTCCGCGCCCCCGCCCGCGCCGGCCGGTCCGGTCCAGCCGGGCCAGATCGGCGTCTACGACGTGACGAACCAGCCCGACAACGCGAACCAGGCGAGCCGGGCGGTCGACAACAACGCGGGCACGTTCTGGCGGACCGACAACTACTTCCAGCAGTTCCCGACGCTGAAGCCGGGCATCGGGCTGATGGCGTCGTTCGCGGAGCCGGTGAAGCTGGCCTCGGTCACGATCACCTCGCCCAGCAAGGGCACGAAGGTCGAGATCCGGGTCGCCTCGGCGCTCGACTCGCCGATCGAGGAGACCAAGGTCATCGGCGTCGCGGACCTGTCCGAGGGGCAGACGCAGATCCAGCTGAACGACCACGAACCGACCAGCCACGTGCTGATCTGGATCACTCAGCTGACGAGCTCCGGCGGTGGCAAGAACCAGTCGGAGATCCGAGAGGTCCTGTACACGCGGGCTCAGTAGAACTACGCGTGCACTCTGGGTAGACCTGTCCGGGTGATCTGTGATCACCCTCGCTAAAGTGCGTCCCGTGACCGCCGCAGCCAGCTCGGACGCCGATCTCATCTCGGCCCACGCCGCAGGTGACCCCTACGCGTTCTCGGAGCTGGTCAAACGGCACCGCGACCGGATGTGGGCGGTGGCGTTGCGCACGCTGCGTGATCCCGAAGAGGCCGCGGACGCGCTGCAGGAGGCGTTCATCTCCGCCTTCCGGGCAGCGTCGTCGTTCCGCGCCGAGTCACAGGTGACCACCTGGCTTCACCGGATCGTGGTGAACGCGTGTCTCGATCGGATGAGACGGCGACAAACAAGACCGACAGTGCCGTTGCCCGAGGCCGGTCCCGGCGAGCCCGTCGCGCCCCGTGACGCGATGAGCGACCGGGAGACCAGCCTGATGGTGCAGCAGGCGTTGATGGAGCTGCCGGAAGAGCAGCGGGCGCCCATCGTGCTCGTCGACGTCGAGGGGTACTCGGTCGCCGAAACGGCCAAGATCCTCGGCATCGCGGAGGGCACGGTCAAGAGCAGGTGTGCGCGGGGTCGCGCCAAGCTCGCCAAAGTTCTCGGGCACCTCAGGAACCGAATCGCAGATGCGAACGTCCCAGCTGACGGTGTGAATGTGCAAGAGCAACGTCAGTGGGAGGGCCGATGACCGGCATGGAGCGCGTGCCGATGGGTCCGCCGTGGTCTGTTGACCTCATCGCGGACCTGCACGCGGGCGTGCTGCCCCCTGAGGTCGCCGCACAGCTGCGCCCGAGGGTCGAGGCAGACCCCGACGCCAGGGAGGTCCTGCAGGCGCTCGACGCGACGCTGATGGACCTCCGGTCGTTGCCGCCGATCCCGATGCCCGACCACGTGGCCGCCCGGATCGACGCCGCACTGGCCGCCGAGGCCCGTCCGGGCATCGCGCCGGTCGTGTCCCTGGACGACGTCCGCAAGAAGCGCAGCCGCCGGCTCGGCCTGGGCGGGGTCGGCGTGCTGGTCGCCGCCGCGGCCGCGTTCGGCATCGTGCTGGCCGTGTCACCGGGTGCGCAGCAGCCGCCCGCGAACGACGCCGCGCCCGCACCGACGGCCAAGCCGAGCCAGGCGCCCCCGCTCGCGCTCAAGCGCGACGAGCTGGGCTCCGCGGTCGGTGAGGTGCTCAAGGCCCAGAACTACGGCCCGCTCGAGACGTCCGACCGGCTGGCCGGCTGCCTCAAGGGCGGCGGCATCACCAGCTCGGGCAACCCGCTCGGCATCAGCCCGATCAACCTGGAGGGCAAGGACGCGGTGATGGCGATCCTGCCCGCCGGTCTGGGCCAGTACCGGCTGGTCGTGCTGGATCCGGAGACCTGCGGGCCGGACAAGCCGCAGGGCGTTCTGGCCGACACCACCATCAAGCCGAGGTAGTCGCTCAAGTCACGGAATTAGCTGCACCTACGATCCGTTGAGCCAGTCAGACGACGAGATCGAGGAGTTGCAGGCCAGTGAGCGTGCGCAACGTGATCATCATTGGATCGGGACCGGCGGGCTACACCGCGGCGGTCTACGCGGCACGCGCGCAGCTGGAGCCCCTGGTCTTCGAGGGTTCGCAGTACGGTGGCGCCCTCATGACGACGACCGAGGTCGAGAACTACCCGGGCTTCCGCGACGGCATCATGGGCCCCGAGCTCATGGAGCAGATGCGCGAGCAGGCGACCCGCTTCGGTGCCGAGCTGCGTGCCGAGGACGTCGAGTCGGTCGAGCTGACCGGTGAGATCAAGAAGGTCGTCGCGAACGGCGTCGAGTACGAGGCCAAGGCCGTCATCCTGGCGATGGGCGCGGCCGCCCGGTACCTCGACATCCCCGGCGAGCAGGAGCTGCTCGGCCGCGGTGTGTCCGCCTGTGCGACCTGTGACGGGTTCTTCTTCCGCGACCACGACATCGCGGTCGTCGGCGGCGGCGACACGGCCATGGAGGAGGCGACGTTCCTCACTCGCTTCGCCAAGTCCGTGACGGTCATCCACCGCCGCGAGGAGTTCCGGGCCTCGAAGGTCATGCTCGAGCGCGCCCGCGCCAACGAGAAGATCAAGTGGCAGCTGAACACGCAGGTCACCGACGTGCTGGGTGACGGCACCGTGTCCTCGATCAAGATCAAGGACACCCAGACCGGCGCCGAGTCCGAGATGCCCGTCACCGGCTTCTTCCTGGCGATCGGCCACGACCCGCGTTCCGCGCTGGTCAAGGGCCAGGTCGACCTCGACGCGGAGGGTTACGTCCTGACCAAGGGCAAGTCCTCCTACACGAACCTGGAAGGCGTGTTCGCCGCCGGCGACCTCGTCGACCACGAGTACCGCCAGGCCATCACCGCCGCCGGCTCCGGTTGCAGCGCTGCGATCGACGCGGAACGGTGGCTCGCCGAGCACGGCACCGAGCAGGCCGAGATCGCCGCCGAGGCCGTCGGTGGCGGCTACGGCAAGAGCAACTGAAGCAACTGCTGCGAGAGAGTTCTAGGGAGATCAACATGGCAGGCGCCACCGTCACGGTGACCGACAAGTCGTTCGCGGACGACGTGCTGACCAGCGAGAAGCCCGTGCTGGTCGACTTCTGGGCGACCTGGTGCGGCCCGTGCAAGATGGTTGCGCCGGTGCTGGAGGAGATCGCGGCCGAGCACGGCGAGAAGATCACCGTCGCCAAGGTCGACATCGACGCCAACCCGTCGATCGCCCGTGACTACCAGATCATGTCCGTCCCGACGCTGATCCTCTTCCAGGGCGGCCGCCCGGTGAAGCAGATCGTCGGCGCGAAGCCCAAGGCCGCGCTGCTGAAGGACCTGCAGGACGTCCTGGCCTGAGCGAAGAAGTTGCATTGGCCAACAAGTCCTTTGCAACGCGCAACGTGACCCGCCCGTCTATCGATAAGACGAGCGGGTCACGTTCGTTTTCGGTGCCGGGACGGTGATCCCGGTACGACTGTGAGTAGCCCTGCATCGATCACTGAGCGCAGCAGGGCACAATGAGGGCTTCCCAACTGACGCGCCGACCGAGTTCGGTGCCCTAGTCGAGCGAGGGTGCATGCAGCTGCTCCGCCGCGGGGACGTCGGAAGTGATGTTGCCGAGATCCGGTCGATCGTGACCAGGCTCGGACTGCTTCCGCCGGCCGACCCACAGGCGCCGCCGGTGTTCGACCAACAGGTCGAGCACGCCGTGCGCGCGTTCCAGCAGCAGCGGGGGCTGATCATCGATGGCATCGTCGGCCCGGCGACCTACCGTTCGCTGCGTGACGCGACGTTCCGGTTGGGGGACCGGCCGCTCGCGTTCCTGATGTCGCAGCCGACGACCGGTGACGACGTGCTGATGCTGCAGGAACGCCTGCTGGAGCTCGGCTACGACGTCGGCCGTTCCAACGGTGTGTTCGGTCAGCAGACCGAGCAGGCGCTGAAGAACTTCCAGCGCGACTACGGCCTGATCGTGGACGGCATGTGCGGTCCCGACACGGTCCGCGCGTTGCGCCAGCTCCAGCCGAAGGTCCGCGGCGGCCGCCCGCAGCTGTTGCGGGAGCAGGAACGGCTCCGCGGTGCCGGCTCACGCCTGTCCGGCAAGCGGATCGTGATCGACCCCGGCCACGGCGGCCAGGACCGCGGTGTGGTCGTGAACGGGCTGTCCGAGGCCGACCTGATGCTGGACCTGGCCCGTCGCCTCGAAGGCAAGATGGCGGCCACCGGCATGGAGGCGCTGCTCACCCGCGGTCCGGACAACTGCCCGGACGAGAACGAGCGCGCCCGGTTCGCGAACGAGGCGGGCGCCGACCTGATCCTGTCGCTGCACAGCGACGGCAACTCGTCGCCGAACGCGCAGGGCGTGGCCACGTTCCACTACGGGACGGGCAACGGCACGTCGTCGACGGTCGGTGAGGCGCTGGCCGGGTTCATCCAGCGCGAGGTCACCGCCCGCACGACGATGTCGAACTGCGGTTCGCACCCGAAGACGTGGGACCTGCTGCGGCTCACCCGCTGCACGGCCGTCCGCGTCGAGGTCGGGTACCTGACGAACGCGGAGGACCGGGCCCGCCTCGCGACTCCGGGGTTCCGCGACATCGTGGCCGAGGGCATCCTCGTGGCCGTGAAGCGTCTCTACCTGCTCGGCAAGGACGACCAGCCGACGGGCACGTTCACGTTCAACGACCTGCTGCGCTACGAGATGGCCAAGGGCTGACGTTCTGACGAAAAAGGCCCCCTCCGCTTCGGCGAGGGGGCCTTTTCGCTGTCTCAGACGGGGCGGAAGCTGGGTTCCGCGGTGGAGACGGTGACGCTGTTGAGGAGCCGTTCGAGAGCGGCCTCCACGTCTTCCTTCCAGGTGATGGAGCTGCGGAGCTCCATCCGCAACCGGGGCCAGCGAGGGTGCGGCCGCACGGTCTTGAAGCCGACGCTCGTCAGGAAGTCGGCGGGCGTGACGCAACTCGCCTCTTCGTCGTCCGGGCGCATGTCACCGAACGCCTCGATGGCCTTCACGCCACGACGCGTCAGGTCCTTCGCCACGGCCTGCACGAGCACTCGCGCGAGTCCTCCCCCTCGGAACTCGGGGAGGACGTCCAGCGACGTCATGAGGACGGCGTCCGGGCTCACCGGGGACGTGGGGAAGGCGGAACTGCGCGGCACGGCGGCCGGTGGTGCGTAGAAGACCGAACCGGCGGGGATGCCGTCGCAGTAGATGAGACGACCGCACGAACCCCACTCGAGCAGGACGCTGGAGACCCAGGCTTCCTTCTCGAACTCGGTGTCGCCGTATTCCTCGGCCTGTTCACGCAGGTGAGGAGCCAGCTCCCAGAAAACGCACGTTCTGCTGTGCTTGGAGAGATGCTCCAGGTTGTCCAGCGTGACGCCTACGACGCGACGGGACACCCCGACCTCCACCCGTTAAAACGCAAAGCGAACCCATACGAGGGTAGGCGAATGTGACGGAACCCGGAAGGCGCGTGCCCTGAACGGGACGACGGTTACACTCGCTCGGGACATTTCCCATACAGGAGTCCCACATGACGATGCCCGGGCAACCCGCCAAGCAGGGCCCCAGAAGCCTTGATCCCCACCTCCGTCGCTACGCAGCGCGCACGGCAGGGATGACGGCATCGGAGATCCGGGCACTTTTCGCAGTGGCGTCCAGGCCCGAGGTCGTGTCGCTGGCCGGCGGTATGCCGCACCTGGCCGCGCTGCCCCTGGAGTCGCTGTCCGCGGAGATCGGTCAGCTGGTGGCTTCGGAAGGGCTCGTGGCCCTGCAGTACGGCTCGGCGCACGGCGTCCCGTTGCTGCGCGAGCAGATCTGCGACGTCATGGCGCTCGAGGGCATCAACGGCCACCCGGACGACGTGGTGGTGACCGTGGGCTCGCAGATGGGCCTCGACATGGTCACGCGGATCTTCTGCGACCCCGGTGACGTCGTGATCGCCGAGGGGCCCTCCTACGTGGGCGCTCTCGGGTCGTTCACCGCGTACCAGGCGCAGGTCGTGCACGTCGCGATGGACGCCGACGGGCTCGTGCCGTCGTTGCTGCGTGAGGCCCTGGAGGCGTGCAAGCGCGCTGGGCAGCGGGTCAAGTTCCTGTACACGATCCCGAACTTCCACAACCCCGCCGGCGTGACGCTGGCGGTGTCGCGACGGGCCGAGATCCTGGAGATCTGCCGGACCTACGGCGTGCTGGTCGTGGAGGACAACCCGTACGGGCTGCTCGGGTTCGATGGTCAGACGTACCCGGCGCTGCGGTCGATGGACCCGGACAACGTCGTGTACCTCGGCTCGTTCTCCAAGACGTTCGCGGCCGGTCTGCGGGTCGGCTGGGTGCTGGCGCCGCACGCCGTCCGCGAGAAGCTGGTGCTGGCGGCCGAGTCGGCCACGCTGTGCCCGCCCACGCTGAACCAGATGATCGTGTCCCGGTACCTGTCGACGCAGGACTGGAAGGGGCAGATCAAGACCTACCGGGAGGCGTACCGGGATCGCCGGGACGCGGCGATCTCGGCTCTCGAGCAGCACATGCCGCAAGGTTCCACGTGGAACATTCCGGATGGCGGCTTCTACGTCTGGGTGACGGTGCCGGAGGGCATCGACACGAAGGCGATGCTGCCCCGCGCCGTGACGGCCCGTGTGGCCTACGCGTCCGGCACCGGCTTCTACGCGGACGGCTTCGGCTCCCGCCAGCTGCGGATCTCGTACTGCTACCCGACGCCGGAGCGCATCCGCGAGGGCGTCCGCCGCCTGGCGAACGTCATCGAGGAAGAGATGCAGCTGCACGCGACCTTCGGGGCGACACCTGGCCGTCAGCTGTCCGGTCCGCAGACCCCGTCGCCCGACACCGCCTGATCTTCTTTGGAGTTTTGCTGTGGCTGACCGTGTGGTCGCTGTGCTGTCCGGTGGGCTCTCCCACGAACGTGAAGTCTCGATCCGCTCGGGCCGCCGGCTGTCGGCCGCCCTGCGGTCGGTGGGCCTGACGGTGGAGGAGTGGGACGCCGACGCCTCGTTGCTGACGCGCCTCGAGTCCCACCGCCCGGACGCGGTCGTCGTCGCCCTGCACGGCGGTGAGGGTGAGAACGGGTCGGTGCAGGCGATCCTCGAGATGTTCGGCGTGCCGTACGTGGGCACGGACTCGCGGGCGTGCCGTCGTGCGTGGGACAAGCCGACCGCCAAGGCCGAGCTCGCCCGTGCCGGGCTGGCGACGCCGGAGTGGGTCGTGCTGCCGCACGCGACGTTCCGGGAGCTGGGCGCTCGTCCGGTGCTGGACGCGATGGTCTCGACGCTCGGGTTGCCGTTGATGCTGAAGCCGGACCAGGGCGGGTCGGCGCTGGGCGCTCAGGTCGTGCGTGACGCGGCCGAGCTGCCGCCGGCGATGGTCGGGTGCCTGGCGTACGGGGACACCGTGCTGGCCGAGCAGTTCATCTCCGGGGTGGAGGTGGCGGTCGCGGTCGTCGACGGGCCGGAGGGTCCGTACGCGCTGCCGGCGGTCGAGATCGTTCCGGAGACCGGGGTGTACGACTACACCGCTCGCTACACCGCGGGGCTGACGGACTTCCACGCGCCGGCTCGGTTGGACGCCTCGTCCGCGAAGGCGGTGGGGGAGCTGGCCGTCGCGGCGCACCGGTTGCTCGGACTGCGGGACGTGTCGCGGACCGACGCGATCGTGGCCGAGGACGGCACCGTCTACTTCCTGGAAGTGAACGTGTCGCCGGGACTGACCGAGACGTCGCTCCTGCCGATGGCCGTCGAGGCGGCGGGGCAGTCGTTGGGCGAGATCTACGCCGGTTTGGTCGAGCGCGCTGTCGCTCGATGATCTCTCATTCATAGGTGACGCCCCGTATCCGTATGGATGCGGGGCGTCATCGTCACCGTGACATAAGGCCCTGGTGTGATCCTATGGGCCTACTCCGATGTCCGAATTGTCGTTTCCGGGCTCATCATGCCGATGATCCTTTGAAGATCATCAACTGACCCGAACTCGACCACGATCCGCCCTTTTCGCTGCCCGAGTTCGACCTTCACGCGGGTGTCGAAGTTGTCCGAGAGGCGCTCGGCGAGCTCCTGCAGACCGGGCGCGTGCAGCTGCTTGCGCGGGGCGGCCTTCTCCTTCTTGGGCTTCTCGTTCTTGGCGATCGTCACCGCTTCTTCGGTCGCGCGGACCGACATGCCCTCGGCGATGATCCGTGCCGCGAGGTCCTCCTGCATTCCCGCGTCGTCCAGACCGAGGAGTGCACGCGCGTGGCCGGCGCTCAGCACACCCGCCGCGACCCGTCGCTGGACGGGGAGGGGGAGCTTCAGCAGCCGGATGGTGTTCGTGACGACGGGGCGGCTGCGACCGATGCGGTCCGCGAGCTCCTCGTGCGTGACGCCGAACTCCTCCAGCAGCTGCTGGTACGCCGCCGCCTCTTCGAGCGGGTTGAGCTGGACGCGGTGAATGTTCTCCAGCAGCGCGTCCCGCAGCATGTTGTCGTCGGCGGTCTGCCGCACGATGGCCGGGATCGTCTTGAGCCCGGCCTGCTGCGTGGCACGCCACCGGCGCTCACCCATGACGAGCTCGAACGTGTCCGCGGTCAGCTCGCGGACCACGATCGGCTGCATGAGCCCGAACTCCTTGATGGAGAACGAGAGCTCGTCGATCGCATCCTGGTCGAACACCTGACGCGGCTGCTTGGTGTTCGTACGGATCGCGGTGACCGCGATCTCGCGGTACACCGCCCCGGCTACCTCACCGGCAGGCTGCGCGGTCTGGGTCTTGGTGGCCCCGTTGCCGGCCATCGCGGGCCGGATCGTGCTGGGCGCACCGGCCGGCGGACCCTGGGGGATGAGTGCGGCCAGACCGCGCCCGAGTCCACCCTTGCGCTGCTCCGTCATGCGCCCTCCTTCTTGGCCCCGCGGATCGCGATCTCCTTGGCGGCGTCGAGATAGCTCATCGACCCGCGCGAGCCCGGGTCGTACGTCAACACCGTCTGCCCGAATCCTGGCGCCTCGGAAACCTTCACGCTGCGCGGAATCACCGTCTTGAGGGCGACGTCGCCGAAGTGACCGCGCACCTCACTGGTCACCTGGTCCGCGAGCTTCGTGCGGCCGTCGTACATCGTGAGGAGGATCGTGGAGATGCTGAGCTCCGGGTTGAGGTGCTGCTGCACCAGTTCGATGTTGCGCAGCAGCTGGCTCAGACCCTCCAGCGCGTAGTACTCGCACTGGATCGGGATGAGGACCTCCTGCGCCGCGACCATCGCGTTGACGGTCAGCAGGCCGAGACTCGGCGGGCAGTCGATGAAGACGTAGTCGGGCTGCAGCTGGTCGAGCGCCTCGGGGGAGAGCGCCTCCTTGAGCCGCGCCTCACGCGCCACCATCGAGACGAGCTCGATCTCGGCGCCGGCGAGGTCGATCGTCGCGGGCACGCAGAAGAGGTTCGGCGACGTCGGGCTGACCTGAGCGGCCTCGGCGATGGAGATCTCGCCGATGAGGACCTCGTAGACGGACGGCGTGCCGCTGCGGTGCTCAACGGAGAGCGCCGTGCTGGCGTTGCCCTGGGGGTCGAGGTCGATCACGAGCGTCTTGAGCCCGTGAATGGCGAGCGCGGCAGCGAGGTTCACCGTGCTCGTCGTCTTGCCGACGCCACCCTTCTGGTTGGCGACGGTGATCACCCGGCGATGGGTCGGGCGGGGGAGCAGTGACTCGTCGGGGTGCAGCACGCTTGCCGCACGAGCCGCCTCTTCTGCAATCGGGGTCCACACCACGGCGCTGTCATCTCCGTTGTTGGTCGTCTTGGCTTTGGGTTTGGAGGGCTTCGTTTCACGTGGAACATCGGCGGCCTGGAACTCCGGGTACACGCTCACCGATCCCTCCGGGTCTGGCGCTCCACGATGAGCACCGTCGTCGGCACCTCAAGTACGTCCGCTCCCACGACGACCACGTGCGGGTTGGCGCCCCCAGCTTTGAGCACCGCCGCACCGTCGCGTTCCAACTCCTCCTGCGCACGCTCGCCCTTGAGCGCCACCATCCGCCCACCGCCCTTGAGAAGCGGCAGGCACCACTTCGTCAGCTTCTCCAGCGGAGCCACCGCCCTCGCCGTGGCCGAGTCGCAGTTGAGCAACTGCTTCCGGATCGGTCCTTCCTCCGCGCGCCCGCGGAGGACCGTCACGTTGTCGAGGCTCAGCCGTTCCTTGACCTCGTCGAGCCACGCGATGCGGCGAGCCATCGGCTCCAGCAACGTGATCCTCAGGTCGGGCCGCGCAATGGCGAGCGGCACTCCCGGCAGCCCGGCGCCTGAGCCCACGTCGACGACACGTTCGTTGGGCTGGAAGAGCTCCTCGATCACCGCCGAGTTGAGCACGTGCCGATCCCAGATCTTCTCGACCTCACGAGGGCCGATGAGTCCGCGCTCCACGCCGTGCTCCTCCAGGAGCCGGACATACTCGGCGGCACGATCGACGTGCTCACCGAAGACGAGCTTCGCGTTGTCGGGCAAATCCCCGGCCATGTTCTCCATCCGCGTTTCACGTGAAACCACGCGGCGGCGGTGTCCCAGCGGCCGGTGGAAAAGCTGGCGAATGCCAGGGCACCATCATGACGGATCGACAGTGGGTGGCGCCAAATCCTGAGCGCCGTTTCACGTGAAACTTGGGGGAAAGTTGGATTCGACGCTGTGGACGGTCGCTCGTACGGGTCGTGGGCTCGTGTCGACCATGGGTCATCCGGCAGGCGGGTGGCTGCTGGAGGGGAAGGCTGCTGGGCTGCGGCGAGCGGGGGTGGATGTACTGGTGTCGCTGCAGACTGATTCCGAGCGGGTCGAGTGCGATCTGGTGGATGAGGAGCGGGTCGTTTCCGCGGCCGGGATTCGATACCTGTGCTTGCCCGTGGCGGATGGGTCTGTGCCTGACGTCGATGCGGCCGTTGCGTTGGTTCGGCCGCTGCACGAGGTGTACGTGGGTGGTGGGCATGTGGTGTTTCACTGCTGGGCTGGAGTGGGGCGGTCTTCGTTGATGGCCGGGTTGTTGTTGGGGATGGATGGGGTTCCGCCTTCGGAGGCTTGGGGGTTGATCTCCGGAGTGCGGGGGAGGGCGGTGCCTCAGACCGTGGGGCAGGGGGAGTGGTTGGAGAACTGGTGGGGTGGGCGGGGGTAGGTGTTTCACGTGGAACGGTTGTCTCTGCTGTTCCAGCGGGGGTGCCTATCGCGCGTCGTGTCGCCTTGCGTGGGTGGCTGGGTTGGGTCGTGACGTGGCGGTGCTGGGGCATCGCCGCTTCGCGACGATCGCGATTGGGGCTTGACCTTGAGCCTCTAGCTGGATGCCATATCGGACCTTTACAAGCTGGGCATAACAACCCAGCCGATCCCTGCCACGGTCGCATCCAACCCCTCAAGGTCAAGCCCCAATCGCGCCGCGCCCACCTTTGTCGCCGGTTGCCCGGCGGGGAGAGGTACGCACGCCTCGGCTCCGCCATTGCGATCGGTCGCCTTGCCCTGTGGTTCTGGAGTGACGCCTCGGCTTCGCCATCGCCTCGGTGGTCCCCGCAAGTGCCGTGTCTAGGGAGCCGCTGAGCGCGTGGCCGTCGCCCGTGGGGACTGCTCCCGGTCTGCGTTCAGGGGGGATCGCGTCATGTCGACATGTCGCTAGCCGCGCCCACTCCGCTCACGCGCACTCCGCCTCTCCGCGCTGCCTCTCCGCGCTGCCTCTCCGCGCTGCCTCTCCGCGCTGCCTCTCCGCGCTGCCTCTCCGCGCTGCCTCTCCGCGCTGCCTCGGCTGTCCAGTTCCCGCCGCCCAGCTCCCGCACTAGCTCGGCCTCCTGCCGCCGCCCCCAGCCCTCGCCTCCACCTCCTCGCTCCCGCTCTTGCCCAGCCCTCGCCCCCGTCTGTGCCGCCATGTCTCACCCCCACCTCGCTCCCGCTCTCGGCTTCGCGCTCTCGCTTCTAGCCCTTGCCTTCTCTCTCCGGCCCTCCACCGCCTCCCGCAGCCGCCCCGGCCCCCCGAGCCGGCCGCGCCGCCCCGCCCTGCCTGCCCCGGGACAGCAAACGGCCCCTGGTTCCAGTGGAACCAGGGGCCGTGAGAGAGGTCCAGCTGCTACGGCTTGGGGAAGATGATGACCCGCCGCTGCGGCTCCTCGCCCTCGCTCTCGCTGTGCACGCCCGCGACCGAGGCGACGGCGTCGTGGACGACCTTGCGCTCGAACGGGGTCATGGGGTGCAGGCGGGCGCGCTCGCCTGAGGCGGCCACCTTCTCCGCGGTGGTGCGGCCCATCTCTGCCAGTTCTGCCCTGCGGCCCGCTCGCCACTGGGCGATGTCCAGCATGAGGCGGGAGCGGACTCCCGTTTCCTGCTGGACGGCCAGGCGGGTGAGTTCCTGCAGCGACTCGAGGACGTTGCCGCGGGGGCCCACCAGCTTGGCGAGGTCTTCGCCGCCGTCGATGCTGACGATGGCGCGGCCGCTTTCCACGTCCAGGTCGATGTCGCCGTCGTAGTCGAGCAGGTCGAGCAGGCGCTCGAGGTAGTCGCCCGCGATGTCGCCTTCCTGGACGAGCAGGTCCTCGGTCTTGCTGGGGGACTGCGGTTCAGCAGCAGTCCCGGTGCTCTCGGTCTGGGCCTCGGCCTCCGACGACGCCTCCACGTCGTCGGTCGCCTGCAAGGTCTCCGACACGATGTCTCCTCTCCGGGGCAACGCCCGAAATCAGCGGCGCTTCTTGCTGCCCGGCTTCTTGCTGGTGGATCGGCCTGGGGTCAGGCCGGGGATCTCGGTGTTGGCGTTGCCGTTGGTGGCAGCATCCGTGGAAGACGCCTTCGGCGCGCCGCTCGGGCCCGCGGTCGGCATGCGCTTGGCGCCGTTGGCCGGCTTGGCTCCCGGTGCGGGCTTCTTCGGGTTGACCGGCTTCGCGCCCGGCTTCGGAGCGAGGGCCTGGCGGGTCTCGACGACCGTGGCCTTCTTCTCCTCTTCCTCGGCGTCGATGCGCTTGTAGACGAAGTGCTGCTGGCCGAGGGTCCACGCGTTGTTGGACAGCCAGTACAGCAGGATCGCGACGGGGAAGAAGAAGCCACCGGCGAGAACACCCAGGGGGAAGACCCAGAGCGTCAGCTTGTTCATGATCGCCGTCTGGGGGTTGTCCAGGGCCGAGGCGTTCTGGCGGGCGACCGAGTGGCGGGCCGTGAAGTGGGTCGCGATCGACGCGATGATCATCAGCGGCACCGACAGCAGGATGACGTTCAGGCGCTCCGTGCCGAACTGCGCGAGCTGGTCGGACGGCATCGTGATGAAGGTCGAGAGGTTCGTGCCGAAGAGCTTGGCGTTGACGAACGAGTCGACGCCCTGCTTGTCGAAGAAGTAGACCTCGCCCCAGCCGGGCTTGAACGAGCGCAGCACGTGGAACAGACCGATGAACACCGGGATCTGCACCAGCATCGGCAGGCAGCCGCCGAGCGGGTTGACGCCGTGCTCGGACTGCAGCTTCTGCATCTCCTGCGCCTGGCGCTGGCGGTCGTTCGGGTACTTCTTCTTCAGCTTCTGCATCTCCGGCGCGAACTCCTGCATCTTTCGCATGGAGCGCACCTGGCCGACGAACGGCTTGAAGAGGATGGCGCGGAGCGTGAAGACCAGGAAGATCACGGCCAGTGCCCAGGCGAAGCCGCTCGACTCACCGAAGACCTTGCCGAACACCCAGTGCCAACACCACAAGATGAAGGACACCGGGTAGTAGATGAAGTTGAGCACGGGAGCTACTCCTCGGTGGATACGTCGGGGACCTGCCGCCTCGGCGGAACGGGGTCCAGGCCTCCAGGGTGCCAGGGTCCGCAGCGCAGCAACCGGCGGATGGTCAGCCAGGTTCCTCGCAGTGCGCCGTGGACTGTCAGGGCTTCCACCGCGTACGCGCTGCAACTCGGGTAGAAGCGGCAGGTCGGCGGCAGCAGCGGCGAGATGAACTTCCGATAGAAGTGCACCGGCAGCAGCGCGACCTTCGCGGGCAACGTGGTCATCGCAGCACCTTGCGCAGGGCAGAAGAGAAATCGGCGGAGAGCTCGGAGCTCGACGCCTCGGCTGCTGGAGCCAACGCCCTGACCACGACGAGAGTTCCCGGCGGCAGTTCTTCCAGTGCCGGGCGGACGACGTGGCGAAGGCGTCGGTAGACACGGTGGCGAACCACCGAGTTGCCCACTGCCTTGCTCACGACGAAGCCCACCTTGGACGAATCCAAGGTGGGCACGTCGGGCTTCAAGACGTGGACGACCAACCGGGGTCGTCCGGCGCGGCGGCCTCGGCGGACCACCAGGCCGAAGTCCTGGCTGCGGGTGAGCCGGGCGGCCGGTGGTAGCACGACGTCGCTGCGCTTACCAGCCGCTGTCAGGCGGACAGAGTGGCACGGCCCTTGCTGCGGCGCGCGGCCAGAATGGCGCGGCCGGCGCGGGTCCGCATGCGCAGCCGGAAGCCGTGCGTCTTCGCGCGGCGGCGGTTGTTGGGCTGGAAGGTGCGCTTACCCTTGCTCACGGTCGGTCTCCCGGTGCTTCACTGCTGACAAAGCCTTGTGGTTGTCCCCGACGGCAGTGGACGTAGGCGCGCGAAAGGCGCCCGTCGCAAGCGGGAGACTCGTACGAGGGTACGCATGCCCGGGTGCGGCGACCAAATCGGGGTGGGCCACACCACGTCTTGTGAGGCGTGCCGGGCCTTGTTACCGTTCGTCCTTCGCGCGTGCCGGGGTTGGCGTGGGAGCCGCCACCGACCGGCAACACAACGCACCTTTTAGTGCACAGTTGTGGATAACTCTGTGGATACCTCTATTCTCCGTGTCCACATGTGGAGTCTTGGGCTCCGGCGGAGGGGAGGGGAGCGCGGAGGTGTCGAACCAGCAGGTCGATCTTGGTCTCGTGTGGGCCGAGGTGGTGCAGGAACTGGCGACGAGCCACCTGTCCCCTCAGCAGCGCGCGTGGATGAGGGTCACCCGTCCGATCGGTTTGCTGGATGGAACGGCACTGCTCGCTGCTCCCAGTGACTTCGCGAAAGAAGCGATCGAACGCGCACTGCGCGACCCGATCACCGCGGCGCTCTCCCGCAGGCTCGGCCGCTCGGTCTCGCTCGCGGTGAAGGTCGACTCGCCGGAACCGGTGAGTCCCGTCGTGAGCCCGCCGACCACCCCGATCTCCGTCCACGCGATCCAGGCCGCGCAGGTCGTCCAGCCCGTGGCGCCGTCGGTCGTCCCGGGGATCCCCGCGATCCCGAACGGCGACACGCCCGGCCCCGTGATCGCGGACGACCCGGAAGAAGAAGTCGACGAGGCCGGCGACGCGCTCGCGGCCGTCTCCGAGATCTGGCCGACGTTCAACACGGCCAACACCGCGGGCGGGGTGGCTCCGAACGCGAACCTCCCTTACACGCGGCCCGCGAACCCGTCGCCGTCGCAGACCCGGCTGAACGAGAAGTACAACTTCGACACGTTCGTCATCGGCGCCTCGAACCGGTTCGCGCACGCCGCGGCCGTCGCGGTGGCCGAGGCTCCCGCCCGGGCGTACAACCCGCTCTTCATCTGGGGTGAGAGCGGCCTCGGCAAGACGCACCTGTTGCACGCCGTCGGGCACTACGCCCAGCGCCTGTTCCCCGGCATGCGCGTGCGGTACGTGTCGACCGAGGAGTTCACCAACGACTTCATCAACTCGCTGCGCGACGACCGCAAGGTCGCCTTCCAGCGCCGCTACCGGGACATCGACGTTCTCCTCGTCGACGACATCCAGTTCCTGGAGGGCAAGGAAGGTACGCAGGAGGAGTTCTTCCACACGTTCAACACGCTCCACAACACGAACAAGCAGATCGTGGTGTCGAGCGACCGGCCGCCCAAGCGGCTGGAGACGCTGGAAGACCGTCTGCGCACGCGGTTCGAGTGGGGCCTGATCACGGACATCCAGCCGCCCGAGCTGGAGACCCGGATCGCGATCCTGCGCAAGAAGGCGGCCCAGGACCGGCTCGCGGCTCCCGCGGACGTCCTGGAGTTCATCGCCTCCCGCATAGAGCGCAACATCCGCGAGCTCGAGGGCGCGCTCATCCGCGTCACGGCGTTCGCGTCGCTCAACCGCCAGCCGGTCGACATCCAGCTCGCCGAGATCGTGCTGCGCGACCTCATCCCGGACTCGCACGCGCCGGAGATCACCGCACCGATGATCATGGCGGTCACCGCCGAGTTCTTCGGCGTCTCGATCGACGACCTGTGCGGCCCCGGCAAGACGAAGGCGCTCGCCCAGGCGCGGCAGATCTCCATGTACCTGTGCCGCGAGCTGACGGACCTGTCGCTGCCGAAGATCGGCCAGACGTTCGGCGGCCGCGACCACACGACGGTCATGCACGCGGACAAGAAGATCCGCAAGGAGATGGCCGAACGCCGACGCATCTACGACCAGGTGCAGGAACTGACGTCGCGCATCAAGCAGCGCGCCCGCCACATCTCCTGATCCACCCGGGTAGCAACGAAGGGGTCCTCCACCGCGGAGGGCCCCTTTTTCGTTCGCACCCAGGGACAGTGAGCGGGACGGCCGGACGGTCCGGAGGCGACCGGCCGGCTCGGCGGCGAGCACCCGGGGACGGATCCGCGGTCCGGCAGCGAGCACCCGGGGGCGCGGCCGCCGCCCGACGACCAACACCTGGGGACGACTTGGGCGACAGCATGGGACTGCATAAGCCCGTGCGGCTCCAACCACCACCACGAGCCGCACACGTACCTGGGTAGACGAGGCTCGATCCGCCGCGCGGCGAGGCTTTCTGTTGACCCCAGGCACTCGAAGGGGTGGGGACAACTGGAAAAGTCTGTGGCCCCGGCCACGATCTGGCCACAGAAGCCTGTTGAACACCCGGGTACAACTGGCCCGCACCCGGGGACGCACCCGGGGACAACTGTGGACGATCTGTGGATCGAGACCTGTGCACAACTGGCTGTCCCCGGGTGCGCCGATCTGTCCCCGGGTGCCATCCCCCCTTAGTCCACATGGTGGGTGACACCTTGACCTGCAGGTTTAACGGCTGTCCCCACAATCCACAACCCTTACTGTTACTGCTGTTTGATCTCTTCTGGGAGAACTCAAAAGCAAAACAGCGGTGGATGGTTCCCGGGGATCGGTGCCCGAACCCCGAAGTGACGGGAAGGGCCAGGACGCTCTAACGTTGTTGCTCCGCACCTCGGGTCAGCCGAGGTCGAGGCTCCCTAACCCCCACTGGCTCGTTGTCGTGGTTGGGCTTGTCGACTGTCGAGGAAAGGACGCCTCATGAAGATCCGCGTCGAACGCGACGGCCTGGCCGACGCTGTCGCCTGGGTCGCTCGCAGCCTTCCGTCTCGTCCACCGGTTCCCGTGCTGGGCGGCGTGCTGCTCGACGCGGAGTCGGACGATTCGCTGACGGTCTCCGGGTTCGACTACGAGGTCTCCGCTCAGGTCGGTGTGCCCGCGACGATCGCCGACGGTGGCCGCGCTCTGGTCTCCGGGCGTCTTCTCGCCGACATCACCAAGGCGCTCCCGAACCACCCCGTCGAGATCGCGGTCGACGGTGCTCGAATGATGATCAGCTGTGGCAGCGCCCGGTTCAGCCTCCCGACGATGCCGGTCGAGGACTACCCGGCGCTCCCGTCGATGCCGCAGCTCATCGGTGAGCTCCCCGGCGAAGTCTTCGGCGAGGCGGTCAGCCAGGTCGCCGTCGCGGCCGGCAAGGACGACACGCTCCCGATGCTGACCGGCGTCCGCGTCGAGATCGGCGAGGGCAAGCTGACCCTCGTCGCCACCGACCGGTTCCGCCTCGCGATGCGCGAGTTCCCGTGGGAGCCCGACGCGACGCTCGGCGACGTCGCGGTCCTCGTCCCCGCCCGCACGCTCAGCGACGCCGCGAAGACGCTCGGCTCGGGCGGCAGCAAGGTCGAGATGTCGCTCGCGGCCAACGACGGACTGCTCGGTCTGTCCGGCTCCGGCAAGCGGACCACCACCCGCCTGCTCGACGCGGACTTCCCGAAGTACCGCCAGCTGCTGCCGTCCGAGCACAGCGCCGCGGCGATCATCGACATCGACGCGCTGCAGCAGGCGATCAAGCGCGTGTCGCTCGTCGCCGAACGCGGCACGCAGGTGCGCCTCGAGTTCGTCGACGGTGGTCTGCGTCTCTCGGCCGGCGGCGACGACGAGGGTTCGGCCGAGGAAGAGCTCCCGGTCGAGTACACCGGCGACGCGGTCACCATCGCGTTCAACCCGGGCTACCTGCTCGACGGCCTCGGAGCCGTCCGCACGCAGAAAGTCCACTTGTCCTTCACCACACCCAGCCGACCGGCATTGCTGAAGCCGGTGGACGAGGATGGGAACGTGGCGCCGGGCTACCTGTACCTGCTCATGCCCGTTCGCCTTCCCGGCTGAGAAAACCCTTACCGGGCAACAGAAGAACGTAGGGGAGAACACCGTGCAGCTCGGACTCGTCGGCCTCGGCAAGATGGGTTTCAACATGCGCGAGCGGGTGCGCCGGGCCGGTCACGAGGTGATCGGCTACGACCGCAACCCCGAGGTCACCGACTCGGAGTCGTTGGCGGACATGGTGGCCAAGCTCGAAGCGCCGCGCGTCGTGTGGGTCATGGTGCCCGCGGGCGACATCACCCGTAACACGGTGAAGGAGCTGTCCGAGCTGCTGGCGCCCGGCGACCTGGTCGTCGACGGCGGCAACTCCAAGTTCACCGACGACCGCGTGCACGCAGACCTGTTGGCGGAGAAGGGGATCGGCTACGTCGACGCCGGCGTGTCCGGTGGCGTGTGGGGCCTCGACAACGGCTACGCGCTGATGGTCGGTGGCGACGCCGCCCACGTCGAGCAGGCGATGCCGATCTTCGACGCGCTCCGTCCGGAGGGCCCGCGCGAGGAAGGCTTCGCGCACGCGGGCAAGGTCGGCGCCGGCCACTACTCGAAGATGGTCCACAACGGCATCGAGTACGGCCTGATGCAGGCGTACGCCGAGGGCTTCGAACTGCTCGACAAGACCGACGTCGTGGACAACGTGCCCGCGGTCATCTCGGCCTGGCAGCGCGGCACCGTCGTGCGCTCGTGGCTGCTCGACCTGCTGGTCCGCGCGCTGGAGTCCGACCCGGAGCTCGACGACCTGCGCGGGTACGTCGAGGACTCGGGCGAGGGCCGGTGGACCGTCGAGGAGGGCATCAACAACGCGGTGCCGCTCCCGGTGATCTCCGCCGCGCTCTTCGCGCGGTTCCAGTCGCGCCAGGAGGACTCGCCGGCGATGCGTGCGGTCGCCGCGCTGCGCAACCAGTTCGGTGGCCACTCGGTTCACCTCGCCGGACCGTCGTCCGGCGGCGGCAGCACCCAGGGCTAGCGAGTGCACGTCAGACACCTCCAGGTCAGCGACTTCCGGTCGTGGGAGCTCGCCGACCTGGAGCTCGAGCCCGGCGCGTCGGTGCTCGTCGGACGCAACGGCCAGGGCAAGACGAACCTGGTCGAGGCGATCGGGTACGTGGCGACGCTGGGTTCGCACCGCGTCTCCAGCGACGCGCCGCTGATCCGGCACGGTGCTCATCGCGCCGTGGTGCGGGCGGCCGTGGTCAACGACGACCGCGAGCTGCTCGTCGAACTCGAGATCACGGCCGGCAAGTCGAACCGGGCCCGCATCAACCGGGGCCCGGTGCCGCGGCCGCGCGACGTGCTCGGGATTCTGCGGACCGTGCTGTTCGCACCGGAGGACCTCTCTCTCGTGAGAGGCGATCCGAGCGACCGGCGGCGGTTCCTCGACGAGATGCTCGTGTTGCGCGCACCGCGCTATGCCGGTGTTCGCAGTGACTACGACCGTGTCCTGAAGCAGCGCAGTGCGTTGTTGAAGACGGTGAAGCACTCGCGGTCGGCGGACCTCTCGACGCTCGACGTCTGGGACGGGCACCTCGCCCAGCACGGCGCGGAGCTCCTGGCCGCGCGGTTGAAGCTGGTCCGCGACATGGCGGACCACGTGACCTCGGCCTACGCGGAGGTTGCTCCGGAGTCACGGCCGGCGCTCATCTCGTACCGGTCGAGCGTCGGCGACCTGCCGGAGGACAAGGAGAGCATCGAGGACCTGCTGCTCGGCGAGCTCGACCGGGTGCGGCGGCAGGAGATCGAACGCGGCGTGTGCCTCGTCGGTCCCCACCGGGACGACCTGGACCTGACGCTCGGCGAGCTCCCCGCGAAGGGCTACGCCAGTCACGGAGAGTCATGGTCCTTCGCGCTCGCCCTGAGGCTCGGCGGGTACGAGCTGATGCGTGTCGACGGCATCGAACCGGTGCTCGTGCTGGACGATGTGTTCGCGGAGCTCGACCGCGGCCGGCGTCAGCAACTGGCCAAGGTGGCGGCCGCCGCCGAGCAGGTGCTGATCACCGCGGCGGTGGCCGAGGACGTTCCGGACGAGCTGAGCGGTGCCCGGTTCGAGGTCCACGGCGGGGAGGTGCGACGTGTCTGACTCCGAGGCTGACTCTGGGGGTTCAAAGCCCCCACATGTAGCTCGATCGGGTGTGTCCGCCCACACATCTGGGGACAAGTCTGTGGATGGTGTGGATAACTCCGTCACAAATCCGGACTTGTCCACAGGTTCATTCACACCTGAGGGTGAGCAGCTCAAGGGTTCGGACCTCGCGCGTGCGGCTCTGGAGGCGGCGAAAGCGGCCGCGAAGGCCCGCGGACGGGTGCCGGGGAGCAAGGCGAAGGGCCGTCCGGTCCAACGCCGACGGCGTCGCTGGTCGGGTCCGGGCCCGGACGACCGCGACCCCCAGCCGCTCGGGCGGATCGCGTCCAGGCTCGCGGCGGACCGCGGCTGGGTCGAGCAGCTGCAGGGTGGCCAGGTCTTCGGTCGTTGGGCAAAATTGGTGGGAGAGGACGTCGCCGAGCACGCGAAGCCAATCGCTCTCAGTGACGGGGAACTGACGGTCCAGGCGTCGTCGACGGCGTGGGCCACTCAGCTGCGCCTTCTGCAGCGCGAGCTGATCAAACGGATCGCCGCGGGTGTGGGCAACGGCGTCGTCAAGAAGCTCAAGATCAAGGGACCGGACGCTCCCAGCTGGCGACACGGCCCCAGGCACGCGCCTGGGCGCGGTCCGCGTGACACCTACGGGTGAGGTCCTGTCAAGGGCTCAGCGGCCGTTCTACGGCTCAATGAGCGTTCACCTGCGGATTTGAACCCCCATTTCAGCCGTCCTGACCCGTCCTGCGCTTCTTGAGGCGCTCTGTGACCGAATCAAAGGTGTCCTTGACCCCGTTCTGTCGGGGTGCACCGGTAGAATCACAGGAGAGCGTCACCCCCATCCCAGAAGTCCGGGGAACACCGTGCGGGTTCTGCCCGCATCAGCGAGGAGACTCCAGGCCCGTGTCAGAAAAGAAGAACGAGTACGACGCGTCCTCGATCACCGTCCTCGAAGGCCTCGAGGCAGTGCGCAAGCGGCCGGGCATGTACATCGGTTCCACCGGTGAACGCGGTCTGCACCACCTGGTCCAGGAGGTCGTGGACAACTCGGTCGACGAGGCGATGGCCGGCTACGCGACGACGGTCGACGTCACGCTGCTGGCCAACGGCGGCATCCGGGTCATCGACGACGGTCGTGGCATCCCGACCGGCATCCACCCGGTGGAGGGCGTGCCGACCGTCGAGGTCGTCATGACCAAGCTGCACGCGGGCGGCAAGTTCGACAGCGACTCCTACGCGGTGTCCGGCGGTCTGCACGGCGTCGGCATCTCGGTGGTGAACGCGCTGTCCACCGCCGTCGACCTGGAGATCAAGAACGCGGGTCACGTCTGGACCCAGCGCTACGAGGCCTCCAAGCCCGCGCACGAGCTGCGCAAGGGCGAGCCGACGACGGAGACCGGCACCACCGTCACGTTCTGGGCGGACCCGGAGATCTTCGAGACCACCGAGTACAACGTCGAGACGATCGCACGCCGCCTGCAGGAGATGGCGTTCCTCAACAAGGGGATCACGATCATCCTGCGCGACGAGCGGGTCTCGGAGGCGGACGAGGAGGCCGACGCCGAGGGCCACAAGGCCGCGGTGAAGGAGCGCGTCTTCCACTACCCCGGTGGTCTGGAGGACTTCGTCCGCCACATCAACCACACGCGCGAGGCCGTGCACCAGAAGGTGATCGGCTTCGAGGTGCAGGGCGACGACCTCCAGGTCGAGATCGCGATGCAGTGGAACACGGGCTACACGGCCTCGGTCTACACCTTCGCGAACACGATCAACACGCACGAGGGCGGCACGCACGAGGAAGGCTTCCGCGCCGCGCTGACCCGAGTGGTCAACGAGTACGCGCGCGAGAAGAAGCTCCTCAAGGAGAAGGACACGAACCTCACCGGTGACGACATCCGCGAGGGTCTCGCGGCGATCATCTCGGTGAAGCTCAAGGAGCCCCAGTTCGAGGGCCAGACGAAGACCAAGCTGGGCAACAGCGAGGCGAAGTCGTTCGTGCAGAAGTCGACGAACGAGCACCTGGCCGACTGGTTCGAGCGCCACCCCAACGAGGCCAAGACCATCGTCACCAAGTCGGTGTCGTCGGCGCAGGCCCGCATCGCCGCCCGCAAGGCCCGCGAGCTGGTGCGCCGCAAGGGCGCGCTCGACATCGGCGGCCTGCCCGGCAAGCTGAAGGACTGCCGCTCGACCGAGCCGGAGCGCTGCGAGCTCTACATCGTCGAGGGCGACTCGGCAGGCGGCTCGGCCAAGGAAGGCCGGGACTCCATGTACCAGGCCATCCTCCCGATCCGCGGCAAGATCATCAACGTCGAGAAGGCGCGCATCGACCGCGTTCTCAAGAACACCGAGGTCCAGTCGCTGATCACCGCGCTGGGCACCGGCATCCACGACGAGTTCGACCTCACGAAGCTGCGCTATCACAAGATCGTGCTGATGGCCGACGCCGACGTCGACGGCCAGCACATCCGCACGCTGTTGCTCACGCTGCTGTTCCGCTTCATGCAGCCGCTCATCGAGCACAACCACGTGTACCTCGCGCAGCCGCCGCTCTACAAGATCAAGTGGCAGCGGGCGGAGCCGGAGTACGTCTACTCCGACCGCGAGCGCGACGCCGTGATCAAGGCAGGTCTCGAAGGCGGCAAGAGGCTCGGCAAGGACGACAACATCCAGCGGTACAAGGGTCTTGGCGAGATGAACGCCGAGGAGCTGTGGGAGACCACGATGGACCCGGCGAACCGGATCCTGCGGCAGGTCACCATGGACGACGCGGCCACCGCCGACGAGCTGTTCAGCGTGCTCATGGGCGAGGACGTCGAGGCACGCCGTTCGTTCATCACCCGCAACGCCAAGAGCATCAAGTTCCTGGACATCTGAGTCCGGTCTTGGTCCCTAGGCATCCTGGCGTTTCTGGCGAGAAGGAAAGAGAACAGTGAGCGAGACGACCCTCCCTCCGGAGCACGACCGCATCGAGCCGGTCGAGATCCAGCAGGAGATGCAGAACTCGTACATCAACTACGCGATGTCCGTCATCGTGGGTCGTGCGTTGCCGGACGTGCGCGACGGGTTGAAGCCCGTGCACGTCCGCGTTCTGTACTCGATGTTCGACTCCGGCTTCCGCCCCGACCGCGGCTTCAACAAGTGCGCGCGCGTCGTCGGCGACGTGATGGGCAACTACCACCCGCACGGTGACTCGGCGATCTACGACGCGCTGGTGCGTCTCGCCCAGCCGTGGGCGCTGCGCTACCCGTTGATCCAGGGCCAGGGCAACTTCGGCTCGCCGGGCAACGACCCCGCCGCCGCCATGCGGTACACGGAGTGCCGGCTCTCCCCGTTGGCCATGCACATGCTGGCCGACATCGAGGAAGAGACCGTCGACTTCCGCGACAACTACGACGGCCGCATCCAGGAGCCGGTCGTCCTCCCGTCGCGCATCCCGAACCTGCTGATCAACGGCAGCTCGGGCATCGCGGTCGGCATGGCGACCAACATCCCGCCGCACAACCTCCGCGAGGTGGCGGACGCGGTCGTGTGGGCGCTCGACAACCACGAGGCCTCCGACGAGGAGACCCTCGAGGCGACGATCGCGCGGATCAAGGGCCCGGACTTCCCGACGTACGGCCAGATCCTCGGCACCTCCGGCATCGAGGACGCGTACCGCACCGGCCGCGGCTCGGTCCGCATGCGCGCGGTCGTCGAGATGGACGAGGACGCCAAGGGCCGCACGATCCTCGTCGTCACCGAGCTGCCGTACCAGGTGAACCCGGACAACCTGGTCGAGAACATCGCCGCGCTCGTGCGCGACGCCAAGCTCACCGGCATCGCGAACATCGCGGACGAGTCGAACCGCCGCATCGGCATGCGCATCGTCGTCACGCTCAAGCGCGACGCGGTGGCGAAGGTCGTGCTGAACAACCTCTACAAGCACACCCAGCTGCAGTACTCGTTCGGCGTCAACATGCTGGCGCTGGTCGACGGCGTGCCGCGCACGCTGCGGATCGACCAGATGATCCGCCACTACGTGAAGCACCAGATCGAGGTCATCCAGCGGCGGACCAGGTTCCGCCTGCGCAAGGCCGAAGAGCGCGCCCACATCCTGCGCGGTCTGGTGAAGGCGCTCGACCAGCTCGACGCGGTGATCGCGTTGATCCGCCGGTCCGAGACGCCGGACATCGCCCGCTCGGGCCTGATGGAGCTCCTCGACGTCGACGAGATCCAGGCCAACGCGATCCTGGAGATGCAGCTCCGCCGCCTGGCCGCCCTCGAGCGCCAGAAGATCATCGACCAGTTGGCCGAGATCGAGCTGGAGATCGCGGACCTCAAGGACATCCTCGAAAAGCCGGAGCGGCAGCGCAAGATCGTGCGCGACGAGCTCACGGCGATCGTGGACAAGTTCGGCGACGACCGCCGCACGAAGATCATCCCGTTCGACGGCGACGTGTCCATGGAGGACCTGATCGCGGTCGAGGACGTGGTCGTCACGATCACGCGTACCGGCTACGCGAAGCGCACCAAGACCGACCTCTACCGGGCGCAGAAGCGCGGCGGCAAGGGAGTCCAGGGCGCGCAGCTCAAGCAGGACGACATCGTGGCGCACTTCTTCGTGTGCTCGACGCACGACTGGATCCTGTTCTTCACGAACAAGGGCCGCGTGTACCGCACGAAGGCGTACGAGCTGCCCGAGGCGAACCGCAACGCCCGCGGCCAGCACGTCGCGAACCTCCTCGCGTTCCAGCCGGACGAGGAGATCGCGCAGGTCATCCAGATCAAGAACTACGAGGTGTCGCCGTACCTCGTGCTCGCCACCCGCAAGGGCCTGGTGAAGAAGTCGAAGCTCACCGACTTCGATTCCAACCGATCGGGTGGTCTTATCGGCATCAACCTCCGCGAGGACGACGAGCTCGTCGGCGCGGTGCTGTGCTCGGCCGACGACGACCTGCTCATGGTCTCCGCCGACGGCCAGTCGATCCGCTTCCACGCGACCGACGACGTGCTGCGCCCGATGGGTCGTGCCACGTCAGGTGTGCAGGGCATGCGGTTCAACGCCGATGACGAGCTGCTTTCCGTCGGCGTCGTCCAAGAGGGCCTCTTCGTTTTGGTCGCGACGGACGGTGGGTACTCGAAGCGAACGCCGATCGAGGACTACCCGGTCCAGGGCCGTGGCGGCAAGGGTGTGCTGACCATTCAGCACGACCGGCGACGTGGCAGGCTGGTGGGCGCGCTCATCGTCGACGTCGACGACGAGCTCTACGCCATCACCTCGAGCGGCGGAGTCATCAGGACTCGGGCCGAGCAGGTGCGCAAGGCTGGACGGCAGACGAAGGGCGTGCGGCTGATGAACCTCGGCGAGAGCACCACTTTGATCGCCGTCGCACGCAACGCGGACGAGCCCAGCGACGTCACTATCAGTGAGGCGTCTGCCGCGGAGGACTCTGCCGCTGACCAGTCAGCCACCCCCACCGACTCGGCTGAGTAGCCGGCATCGCTAGCGAGAGGTCAAGGACAAGCTCGTGACTCCACCCGAGAACCGCGAAGGTCGGGACGCGGACAAGACCGCGGTGATCACCAAACCGACTCCGCAGAACTCCGCTGCCAAGCCCGCGGAGAAGAAGGCGGATTCGGCAGCGGCCTCCGGTTCCTCGGGTGGAACCGCGCAGGACAAGACCAAGCCGGTGTCGGCGGAGAAGGCGGCCGAGGCCGTCGCCCCCGCCGCACCCGCGAAGGAGAAGCCGGCCGCTCCGGCGACTCCGGCTCCGGCGACTCCCGCTCCGGCCGCGACGCCGGCCCCGGCTCCCGCACCGGCAGCCACCAAGGCCGCTCCGGCGACCCCGGCTGCTCCGGCTGAGGAGAAGACGGTCTCGCTCGGCGCGGCCGCTCCGACTCCGGCACCCGCGCCCGTCGCGGACGAGCCGGTCGTCGTCTCCACCCCGCCGCCCTGGCAGCGGGTGACGAACGACACGGAAGCCGCTCAGAGCGACACGACCGAGACGTACACGGCTCCGGCCGCGCCGCCCGTGCCGTCCGCCGCCGAACCGGCTCCCGCCTTCCCGCAGACCGACCCGGACACCGTCAAGGTGCAGAAGCCCGTGGTCACGGGCTCGGCCGTGCCGGTCGGCCTGGGCAGCAGCCGCACGTCGGTGAACATGGGCAGCAGCGGGGCCCGCCCCGCCGCGTCCTCGCCGTCGGCCCGGCGCCCCGGCCGCGGCCCGCGCCGCGCCTCGCTGCAGGTGAAGCGCGTCGACCCGTGGTCGGTCCTGAAGCTCGCCCTGGTGCTGGGCGTCGCACTGTTCTTCGTCTGGCTCGTGGCGGTCGGTGTGCTCTACGGCGTCCTGCACGGCATGGGCGTCTGGGACAAGATCAACAGCACCGCGAACGACCTGCTCCAGGCCAACGAGCCGGGCGAACCGCTGATCAGCGCCGGCCGCGTGTTCGGCGTCTCGGCGATCATCGGTGCCGTCAACATCGTGCTGTTCACGGCTCTCGCGACCGTGGGCGCGTTCGTCTACAACGTGTCCGCGGATCTGGCCGGTGGTTTGGAGTTGACGCTCTCCGAGCGTGAGTGACCCCCGATTTGGGGGCGGCGAGGACGATCCTGTAAGGTTCTCCTCGTCGCCCCAAGGGGTGACAGTTGATCGAGGGCCTATAGCTCAGGCGGTTAGAGCGCTTCACTGATAATGAAGAGGTCGGAGGTTCAAGTCCTCCTAGGCCCACTCGATTCGAGGGCAATCCACGTCGGCGGAAATCGTCGATAGATTCTTGAATCACAGTTCTTTGTCTGAAGGCCAGGCCTTCAGATCCCCTACCGGGGGCAAGCCTCCGGAACCCCCCATCACAGTTGATCGCTCGGCGGCCGTCGCCTTGCTGTAACGTGGTGGGGTCGCTTACTTTTCTGGTCCTTGGGAGGGATTCGAAGTGGCTAAGAAGATCATCGCACTCGTCGTGGTCGCCGGTGCGGTCCTGTTCTTCGTGAAGCGCAGCCGTTCGGCCAAGGCCGACGCGGACCTGTGGCGCGAGGCCACCGCTCCCACCGACTGATCTTCGCTCTGACGGGTGGTTCCGCCGCCCTCAGGCTCGGGGACGTAGCTCAATTGGCAGAGCACCGCCTTTGCAAGGCGGGGGTTAGGGGTTCGATTCCCCTCGTCTCCACGTATCGACGGCTCGTGCTCGCAAAGAGCGCGAGCCTTTTACGTTCCGAGTGTTTTTTGGGGGCCGAGCCCCCAAGCCCCACGCCGGGGACTTGCCCCCGGACCCCCGGCCGCCTCGCCTTCGGCGTTGGCAGGCCCCATCAGTGCTCAATGGCTGAAGCCCTCGTTCGCGGCGCTGCGAGCGAGGGCTTCAGTGCGTTCTGCTGGGCGTCACGCCGTCGCGCCGATCAGGCTGCGGCGGCGAGGGACTTCTTCGGCGTCTTGCGGAGGGCGTCGATGCTCCAGGCGCCGGCTCCGGTGAAGGCGAGCAGCAGGAAGGCCCAGGAGTAGATGGCCGCCAGTTCGCCGCCGTTCTCGATCGGGAGCAGGGCCTTGGGCTGGTGCACCACGAAGTAGGCGTAGGCCATGGCGCCGGAGCTGAGCAGCGCCGCCCAGCGGGTCCACAGACCGATGATGATGAGGCCGCCACCGATGAGCTCGATCAGTGCCATCGGGCCGGACGGCCACGAGAGCAGCTCGACGCCCTTGGACAGCTTCTGCACCCCGTGGAACACGAAGAGCAGGCCGATGATGATGCGGAAGAGCGCGAGGGCGTGCTCTCGTCGTTGCTCCAGGAACTCCATGATCGGGTCCTTCCGAGGCGCGGGGGAGGGGGCAGGACACAAAAGGTATGGACCAATTTAGAGTGTGCCGCTCAAGGTGCTTTTGGTATCTGGTTGACTGTTGCCCCTATGAAACGAGCACTGTTGCTGCCCCTGCTCGGCGTCCTCGCCGCGTGTGGCACCCCTGAGGCCCAGAACGCGCCGGTGCCGACGACCCAGACCAAGCAGGTCACCACCACGACCAGCGCGGCTCCGACAGTGCCGCCCGCGCCCCAGCCCGTGAAAGACGGCACCTGCCCGTACCTCGCGACCGGTTTCGTCGCCGAGGCCAACGGCCAGCGTGTACCCAAAGTGAAACTGTCAACGGACGAACCTCACCCAGCGTGCTTTTTCTACGCCACGGCAACGGAGATCCAGTTGACCGTGCGGGTGTACGTGGGTGCCGAGAGCGTGGCGAAGCTCATCGTGAACGAGGCGGCGCCGGACGGTTCACAGCCCGCGAACTCGCCCACCGGCTGGACCGGAGGGTATGTGAACAACGACAGCGGCGTCGTCTACGCCGTGGCGAAGAACGACGCCGCTGTGGTCGTCACTAGCAATCAAAAGCAGTCGATCAAAGCCCGGCGGATCGCCGAGGAGGCGATCAAGGGCCTGAAGCTCTGACCTACTTGATCGGCTCCTTCTGGGAGGGCACCTGCCCGTTGAGGACGGGCTCCGCGTGCGGAACCTGCTCCTCTTCCTGCAGGTGCACTTCCTGCGGCCTGCGCGTCATGGCGACATAGCCGGCAGCCGCGGCTGCGATCAGCAGACCGAGCACCCACGGCCAGCGGCGGCGCTTCGGTGCGTCCGCACCGAGCTGGGCCGCGGCCTTGCGGATCTCCTTGGCGCGCACCTTCGCGTCCTTGCGGGCGCCCTTGGCCGCCTTCTTCACTTCCTTGCGCACGACCTCGGCCTTGCTCATGAGGTCGGCTCGCGTCTTCGCGCTCTTCTTGGCGAGGCGCTTGCGCGAGCGGCGCGTCTGCTTCTCCCAGTCCTCGGCCTTGCCCATGAGCGTGTCCGCCCGCTCAACGAGTGCGCCGCGAACCTGGTCCGTTGTGATGCCGCGGTCGGCCAGCTTGGCCTCGGCGACGTGACCAGCGCGAACGACTCCCTGACGCGCGGCCTTCAGACCGGTGCCGACAGCCTTGCCAACGTTCTCGCCGGCTCGGGTCATGACGTCCACCTCGTCCATCCTCAGCTCCACACGTTG
Source organism: Lentzea sp. NPDC055074 (assembly GCF_053608005.1). Lineage (NCBI taxonomy): Bacteria > Bacillati > Actinomycetota > Actinomycetes > Pseudonocardiales > Pseudonocardiaceae > Lentzea > Lentzea sp. NPDC055074. The sequence continues at coordinate 214,566 of NZ_JBSGUQ010000004.1, read as the reverse complement.
TCGTCCGGTGATGTCAACAGGTGTACCCATCGTGCCCCTTTCTGAACATCGGCGCCTGTGATGGCACGATGGGGTGGTGGCTGACAGCAACGAATCCTTCGTCGGGACCAAGGTGACGGCGACCCTGCACACCACGCAGGGCGACATCCGCATCAACCTGTTCCCCGACCACGCCCCCAAGACGGTGGCGAACTTCGTCGGGCTCGCCGAGGGCACCAAGGACTACACCGAGGCGAACGCGAGCGGTACCAAGTCGGGTCCGTTCTACGACGGCACCCTGTTCCACCGCGTCATCGCGGGCTTCATGCTCCAGACCGGTGACCCGACCGGCACCGGCCGCGGTGGCCCCGGCTACCGCTTCGCGGACGAGTTCAACTCCGAACTGCAGTTCAACAAGCCGTACATCCTCGCGATGGCGAACGCCGGGCCCAACACCAACGGCTCCCAGTTCTTCGTCACCGTGGCACCGACGACGTGGCTGAACTTCAAGCACACGATCTTCGGTGAGGTCGCGGACCAGGAGTCGCGCGACGTCGTCGACGCGATCGGCAACACCACGACCGGCGCGGGCGACCGTCCGGTCAACGACATCAAGATCGAGCGGATCACGATCGAACGCGCGTGAGCAACGCCCCCGTGCCACCGGACGGGCCGATCGGAGCACAGCCGGACCTCCCGGTCTGCGTGCGTCATTCCGATCGGCCCACCCGGCTGCGCTGCTCCCGGTGCGACCGTCCGGCGTGCCCGGACTGTCTGCGCGACGCCTCGGTCGGCATGCAGTGCGTCGACTGCGTGAACGAGGGCGCCCGCTCGGTCCGCCAAGCTCGCACGTCCGCGGGCGCGGTGGTCTCGACCGGCCGGCCGATCATCACGCAGGTGATGATCGCGCTCAACGTGGTCGCGTACGTGGTCACGGTCTTCCAGTCCGGCAGCCCGATGAACAACCAGCGGGCCGGCCTGTTCACGGCGACGTCGATGATCCCGGAGCTCACCGCCAACGGTGAGTGGTGGCGCATCCTCACGTCGGGCTTCATGCACTTCGGCCTGATCCACCTCGCGCTCAACATGGCGGCGCTCTTCGTGGTGGGTCCGGTGGTCGAGCAGGAGCTGGGCAGGCTGCGGTACAGCGCCGTGTACTTCCTGTCGCTGCTCGGCGGCAGTGCGGCGGCGTTCTACTTCGGCACCGTCTGCCAGCAGCTCGCCGGCGCGTCCGGTGCGGTGTTCGGCCTGATGGGCGCGCTGCTGATCGTGTTCAAGCGGCAGAAGCGGGACATCTCGACGATCCTCGTGGTCGTCGGCATCAACCTGGTGTCGAACCTCTTCACCAACGCCTCGCTGCTCGGGCACCTCGGCGGGTTCGTGATCGGTGGCCTGCTGACGCTCGCGCTGGTCAGGGCGCCGCAGAAGAACCGCAACGCCTACCAGATCGGTGCTGTGGCGGCGGCCGCGTTGTTGCTCGGAGTCATGTTCGTGTTGCGTGCCTCCGAACTCGACACAGCGGCGGAACTCGTCCTCGAGTACGCCAGGACCTGTCGCTAGAACTGTTTCACGGCCGCAGCGCGTGCAGTACTCCGGCGACTTCTTCTGGGTCGGCGCCGAGGTCCAGTCTCGTGAGCACCACGAGACGGTCGTCGGCGTCGAGTTCCAACGTCTGCTGTTCCCTGCCGAGCCGGCGGGTGGTCTGCAGCTTCACCTTCACCTCGTGCCACGGCAGCAGCGTCGTGCCCGTGAACCCGCGCACGGACAGGCCCTCGGCGTCCGCGGTGAGCCTCGGCCGGGCGATCGTGGCGAACGCCGCGAGGCCGATGACCAGCAGCGTTGCCAGTCCGATGAGGAGACGGCCCGCGTTGTCGTCGGCGACGAACGCCGCGACGGCGAGAGCGAGGGCGACCACCCACGCGACGGCGACCAGGGGGACGGGCGTGGACCAGGTTCGAGTCACACTGTCGAGTGTCCCGCATGAATTGTGGACAACCGAACGGGTCCGCATGAGGGAAAACCGTCGCTTGTGCATTTTGGTGCAAAGTTGTCCACAGGACTTGTCCCCAATGGGGATGACTTACAGCTGTGTGCTTCGGTGACGCTCGGATGAACCAGATGAACCAGGCACAAACAAAGGTCGGCCCGGACGTGTGACGTCCAGGCCGACCTCTACGAACAGTGACTTGCCGAGCGCCTAGCGCCAGCGCATCGTCATCAGCAGGCCGATGATCATCAGCGCGAACCCGATCGCGAAGTTCCACGCGCCCAGCTCGAGCATGAACGGGATCTTCTCGGCCGCGATGTAGTTGACGACCAGCCACGCGAGGCCCAGCAGCATGAAGCCGAGCATGACAACGACGTAGACCGGGTGAGACGGCCCCGCTGCCTTGACCTTGACCGGCGTGCGGCGGTCAGTGGGTGCGGTGTAGACCGCCTTCTTCCGGACCTTCGACTTGGGCATGCTGTCCTCGCCTGACGTGGATATCCGTGAGTGACGCGAGTTTACGTGCACTACTCGGTAGACACGTTAACGTAGCGACGGTGGTCAGCGAACCACCTTGCAGACGCAGTTGTTTTCAGTTCACAGTCCGTGCGGAGGTTCTCAGGTGAACTCGGGACCCCAGCAGCCGCCTCCACGGCGTCCTGTACCTCGTCGTGATGACCTGCAGCACGTGCGGGCCACTCCTTCTCCCCACCCTGTGCCGCCGCCGGAGGCGACCCAGTTCACCAGCGCGTTCTCCGGCAGCCTGCCGCCGAACGGCCAGGCGCAGCGTCGTCAGCCCCCGCCGTTCTCGCCGCCGCCGTTCCAGAGCCCGCCGCCGGGCACGCCCGCGCGCGGAGTGCCGCAGCCGGGCCGTCCCGGTCCGCCTCCCGGAACGCCGCCGGGCGGAATGCCCCGCAGGCCGATGCCCCCGCGTCCCCGCCCGGTCGACCCGCCCACCGAGGTGATCCCGCGCGTCGAGGACGACTACGACGACGAGTACTACGACGATGACGAGTACTACGACGACGAGCCTGCGGCCGAGGACGCCCCGCCGCCGGACAGCCTCGCGCGCAAGACCGTGCGCGGCTTCGGCGAAGCCCTCATCACGATGGGCCTGGTCGTGCTGCTGTTCGTCGTCTACGAGGTCTACGTGACCGACCTGCTCTCCGCGGAGAAGCAGCAGGACGCGACCGCCGCGCTCGACTCCGAGTGGAGCTCGAACGTCGTGACGCCGCCCCCGGCCGACCCGAACCGCAAGTCGCAGCTCAACCTCATCGAGGGCAAGGCCTTCGCGAAGATGTACATCCCGGTCTTCGGCAACGACTGGAAGTTCTCCGTCGTCGAGGGCACCACGGACAAGCACCTCGAGATCGGCCCCGGCCACTACAAGGACACCGCCCAGCCGGGCGAGGGGGGCAACTTCTCCATCGCCGGCCACCGCGTCGGCAAGGGCGCGCCGTTCAACGACCTCGACCTGCTGCAGTCGTGCAACTCGATCGTCGTGCAGACCCAGACCCAGTGGTTCGTCTACCGGGTGCTGCCGATGAGCAACGAGGTCGCCGGGTGGGCCAGCAACCCGAAGTCGAAGGAAGCCGCCTGCGCCGGCGTCGCCCCGCTGTCGACGACCTTCGGCGACGCCTACGCCAAGACCGTCGGCCAGGAGATCGTCGTGCCGACCCAGGGCGAGGTCATCGCGCCGATCCCGCACCAGGTGGGCACCACCGTGCCCGTCGACAAGCAGGCCCGCCTGCTCACCCTGACGACCTGCCACCCGCGCTTCTCCGACAAGCAGCGGCTGATCGTGCACGCCATCGAGACCAAGAGCTACCCGGTGGCCGACGGCTTCGTGCCGCCAGAGATGACGGAGGGCTGATGTACGGCTGGATCTGGCGGCACCTGCCGGGCCCGCTGTACCTGCGGGTGGCCGAGGCGGTCGTGCTGGTCGTGGGCATCGTCGCGCTGCTGATGTTCGTGGTGTTCCCGTGGGCGGAGCCGCTGCTGCCGTTCAACAACGTCACGACCCAGTGAGCCGCTCCTCGGCGAGGCGCAGGTACTCGCGGACGTAGCCGAGGAACGGCTCGGTGTCGGTGTTGTACCTGGCCAGCGCCCGGTACACGCCGTCCTCCTCGTCGTTCATCCTCTGGGTGATGCGCCAGACCCCGTCGTTCCACTCGGCACGCGGTGTCCCGGCGACGACCTGGAGGGCGGTCTCACGGCCGAGGTACCAGTCGGCTTCCTCCTCGGACATCGGCGTGATGCCGAGCTCGGCGAGCACCTGCGCGACCAGCACGTCGGCGTCCCGCTCCACGAGCTGTGAGGGTGACTCACCGGCGAGCTCCGCAAGGGCGGGGGAGGCGAGGCCCGCGACCAGCAGGTCGCACGCGAGCCACACGGCCCGTTCCGGGTCGGTCGAGTTGTCCGCGAGGTCCGCGTTGAGGCGGACCAAGCGCTTGCGGAGCTCTGCGTTCACAGGACCAGTGTCCGTGCCTGCGCGACCGAAAAGAGTGAAACCGCCATCGCGATCACGCGATGGCGGCTCCATCGAGGAACGGCCTTCGAGCCGTTCAGGTTCTCAGCCGTTCGAGACGGCGGTCATCTCCTCGCGCGACACGACCTTCACGCGCTCACGGCCGTGCGCCGCGCCCAACGCGATCTCGTGCGCGTCGAGTCGGCTCCAGCCCTCGTTCGTCACGAACGGCACTCCGCGCTGCTCCAGGAACTCGACCACCGACGCGGGCGAGGGCGACGTGGCGGCAGGCAGCGCCGCGGCGTCCTCCAGCAGGCTGGTGATGGTCTCCAGGGCGTCGCCCTTGGTGTGGCCGATGAGGCCGATCGGGCCGCGCTTGATCCAGCCGGTCGTGTAGACGCCGGGGATGGGCACCTCGTCGAGGTCGAGCACGCGGCCGGCGAGGTGGGGGATCGTGCCCGAGACGTGGTCGAACGGGATGTCGGCCAGGTGCGTCGAGAGGTAGCCGACCGCGCGGTACACGGCCTGGACGTCCCAGTCGGTGAAGACGCCGGTGCCGCGGACGTTGCCGTCGCCGGTCAGCTCCTGGGTCTCGGTGCGCAGGCCCGTGACGCTCGACGTGCCGAGGACCTCGACCGGCGCCTCCAGGAAGTGCAGGTGCAGGCGGCGGGGCCGGTTGCCGACGTCGCGGATCGCCCACTCCTGCAGGGTCTTCACGATCATCTCGACCTGCTTGTTGGTCCTGATCGCGTGCATCGAGGCCTCGTCGAACTCGATGCCCTCGGCGTGGACGATGACCTCGACGTTCGGCGAGTGGTCGAGCTCGCGCAGCTCCAGCGGCGTGAACTTGGCCTGGGCCGGGCCGCGGCGGCCGAAGACGTGCACGTCGGTGACGGGGGAGGACGCGAGGCCCTCGTGGACGTTCGCCGGGATCTCGGTGACCAGCAGCTCGTCCGCGGTCTTGGCCAGGATGCGGGCCACGTCCAGGGCGACGTTGCCGACGCCGAGCACCGCGACGGAGCTCGCGGTCAGCGGCCAGGTGCGCGGCACGTCGGGGTGGCCGTCGTACCAGGACACGAAGTCCGCGGCGCCGAAGCTGCCGGGCAGGTCGATGCCGGGGATGTCGAGGGCGCGGTCGGCCATGGCGCCCGTGGAGAAGATGACGGCGTCGTAGAACTGGCGCAGGTCGTCGAGCTTGATGTCGACGCCGTACTCGACGTTGCCGAAGAAGCGGATGGACGGCCGGTCGAGCACCTTTTGCAGGGCGGTGACGATGCCCTTGATGCGCGGGTGGTCGGGCGCGACGCCGTAGCGGACCAGGCCGTAGGGCGCCGGGAGCTTCTCGAAGAGGTCGATCTGCGCGTCGACGTCGGACTTGGTGAGGATGTCGGCGGCGTACACGCCTGCCGGTCCAGCGCCGACGATGGCGACGCGCAAGGGGCGACTCATGACACCTATTTTAGGGTAGCCTTACCTGCATGGAGACGAGAGCTAACTCACTCGACTCGACCGACTAGGCTCTCTCCATGCGCGTGCTCGTGGTCGACAACTACGACAGCTTCGTCTACAACCTGGTCCAGTACCTGGCTCAGCTGGGTGCGGAGTGCGTCGTGAGGCGCAACGACGAGGTGGACCTCGACGAGATCGACAAGGTCGACGGTGTCCTCGTCAGCCCCGGCCCCGGTACACCGGAGCGCGCGGGCGCGAGCATCGACGTCATCAAGAAGTGCGCCGACATCGGCAAACCCGTCTTCGGCGTGTGCCTCGGCCACCAGGCCATCGGCGTCGTCTGGGGCGGCACGGTGGACCGCGCGCCCGAGTTGTTGCACGGCAAGACGAGCATCGTCTTCCACGAGGGCAAGGGCGTTCTCGCCGGCGTGCCGCAGCCGTTCATCGCGACGCGCTACCACTCGCTGACGGTGCTGCCGGAGACGATCCCGGCGGAGTTCGAGGTCACCGGCAAGACCGAGACCGGCATCGTGATGGGCATGCGCCACAAGGAGCTCCCGGTCGAGGGTGTGCAGTTCCACCCCGAGTCGGTGCTGACCGACGGCGGCCACCGGATGCTCGCGAACTGGCTGAAGGTCTGCGGCTTCGAGGTTCCCGAGTCGACGGTCGCGACGCTCGAGAACGGCATGCGCACGCTCGCCGCGGCCGCGCGCCTCTGACGCACGAAGGCTTCTGGCAAAAGAAAAGGGCGGCTTCCGTTGGGAAGCCGCCCTTTCACGTTCCGCGGGTCAGCTTCCGCCGATCCCGAGCTGGGCCACGGTGACGTTCACCGCGGTGCCCCGGGTGATCGCCGTGCCCCGGGCGATCTGCTGCGTGAGCACCTTGTCGCGCTTCGTCGGGTCGCTGTTCTGGACCTTCTCGACGTTGAAGGAACCGTTCCAGCCCAACGCCCTGAGCTTCTGCTCGGCTTCCTTCTGCTCCAGGCCAACGAGGTCCGGCATCTCGAGCTGGTTGCCCTTCGAGACCGTCAGCGTGACCGTCGCACCCTTCTCGACCTTGGAGTTGGCCTGCGGGTTCTGCGTGAGGACGGTGCCCTCGGGCTTCGCGCTGTCGACCGGGGTGATGACGACCTTGAAGCCGGAACCCTCCAGGGTCTGGCGAGCGTCGTCCTGGTCGTCGTTCAGCACGCCCGGCACGTTCACCTTGTCCGGCGCCTTGCCGAGCTGAATGCTGATCGTGCCGCCCTTCTTCAGCTTCAGCCCGACCTCGGGGTTCTGCTGCGCGACCTTGCCGGCCTTCGACGCGTCATCGACCTCGACGGACTCGCCCTGCTGCAGCTTGAAGCCGTTGGGGTCCTTGTCCAGGATCCCCTGGGCCTCCGCGGCGGTCTTGCCCTTCAGGTCGGGGACGGTGCCCTCACCGGGAGGCGCGCCGACGGAGATGGTGACCTGCCCGCCCCTGGTGAGCTGGGTGCCCTCCTGCGGGTTGCTGGCGATCACCTTGTTGATCTGGTCGGCGTTGCACCTGGCGGCGGCGCCGTTCGCACCGGGCTCGCAGGCCACGTCCTCCTGGACCGCCACGAGACCGGCCTTCTGGACCTTCTCCTTGGCTTCCAACGGGCTCAGGCCCACGATCGACGGGACCGAGGCCTTCTCCACCGCCTGGTTGCCGGTGTCCATCACGTTCTTGGTGATCCACGCGGCGAGGCCGAGGACGGCAACGCACAGGATCACCACGAGCGTGATCATGATGGCCTTCTTGCGCCGCGCGCGACGTTCTTCTTCCTCGTCGGCGATCGGGTCGTAGTCGTCGTCCGGCTCCGACTTCAACGCCGCCGGGCGGTGCCTGCCGCCGGACACGACCTGCGTCCTGGCCGGACGGGCCGCCGCCTGCTCGTTCATCACGGCGGTGCGGTCCTCGGCCGTCATCACGGCGGGCGCGGACGGACGCTGACCCGACAGCACGCGCACCAGGTCGGCGCGCATCTCCGCGGCCGACTGGTAGCGGTTCGCCGGACCCTTCGACATCGCCTTCAGCACGATCGCGTCGAGCTGCGGCGACACCTTCGGGTTCAGCTGCGACGGAGCCTTCGGGTCCTCCCGCACGTGCTGGTACGCGACCGCGACGGGCGAGTCACCGGTGAACGGCGGCTCCCCGGTCAGCAGCTCGAACAGCACGCAGCCGGCGGCGTAGACGTCGGAACGGGCGTCGACGGACTCGCCGCGCGCCTGCTCCGGCGACAGGTACTGGGCCGTGCCGATGACGGCGGCGGTCTGGGTGACCGCGGCCTGGCCGTCGTGCAGCGCGCGGGCGATGCCGAAGTCCATCACCTTGACGGCGCCCGACTTCGTGATCATCACGTTCGCCGGCTTCACGTCGCGGTGGACGATGCCGTGCCGGTGGCTGAAGTCGAGTGCGGCCGAGACGTCGGCCATGACCTCCATGGCGCGCTTGCCGGACAGCGGGCCCTGCGTCTTCACTATGTCGCGCAGCGTTCGCCCGTCGACGAACTCCATCACGATGTACGGCAACGGGCCGTACTCGGTCTGCGTCTCACCTGTGTCGTAGACGGCGACGATCGCCGGGTGGTTCAGGGCGGCGGAGTTCTGCGCCTCACGCCGGAAACGTTCCTGGAACTGGGAGTCACGGGCGAGGTCGGCCCGCAGCACCTTGATCGCCACGTCTCTGCCGAGGCGGACGTCCCGCCCCTTGTGGACCTCGGACATGCCGCCGTACCCGAGAGTCTCACCCAGTTCGTAGCGGTTTGAGAGCAGTCGCGGAGTGCTCATCGGTGCTTCGTCCCGCTCCTCGTCGACGGTGTTCCGAACTCGGTTCTGGTCTTGCTCATGGCGCGCACGTCACCTTCACCTGCGAGCCGACCGGCACCTCGCCTGTCGGCGCGATGGCGGTGACCCGGCAATTCTTCAAGTCGCCCGGCGCTGTGCCCTGCGCGCTCTGCACTTTGGGCACCAGACCGTGGTCGATCAGATCGATGCTGACCGCGTCCCCGGAACGGCCGATGTAGTCGTCCTCGTTGATCCGCATCGGCTGGCTGCCCGGTACCCGGTCCGCGGAGTCGGGCTTCGACTGACCGTTCGCCGGGGCGTTCGGGTTCGCCGTGCTGGACGTCGTCGGCCGGCCGCCTTGCCCGGTGCTGTCGTTCCGCTCGCCGGTCAGCTTCCACAGCACGACCACGCCGACCACCAGCAGAACTGCCACCAGGACAGCGACCATAACCCAGACGACGGTCCGGTTTCTCCCCGGTGGTGTCGGCATGGGAGTGAACGTTCCGGCCTGGTGCGCCGGTTGCATGCCCGTCTGATGCGGCGGATGGGGGGTGATCGTCCGCACCGGACCCGTGGGGTGGTGCGGCGACTGCTGCGGGATCGGCAGCGGCTGCGACACCTGCGGCGGTTGAGGCGCCTGCACGACCTGCTGCGGAATCGACGGCGGCATCGAGAACCCGGACGGCGTCGGCAGCGGCTGGTTCACCCGCACCGCGCTGACGGCCGCCGCGAACTCGCCACCGGTCCGGTAGCGCTGCCTCGGGTCCTTCACCAGGGTCGCCTCGATCAACGCCCGCGCACCCGGCGGGACGTCCGGCGGCAACGGCGGCGCGATGTCGCGGATGTGCATCATCGCGACCGTCACGGCGTTGTCCGACAGGAACGGCCGGTGACCGGCCAGGCACTCGTAGCCACACACAGCCAACGAGTAGACATCGCTCGCCGGTTCGGCCTCGCCGCCAAGAGCTTGCTCGGGGGCGATGTAGTGCGCGGTGCCCATCACCATGCCGGACCGCGTCACGGGTGCCGCGTCCACGGCCTTCGCGATGCCGAAGTCGGTGATCTTCACCTTCCCCGACGGCGTGACCATGATGTTGCCGGGCTTCACGTCGCGGTGCACGAGCCCGCGTTCGTGGGCCGCCTGCAACGCGTTCCCGGTCTGCTCCAGCAGGTCGAGCGTGACCTCGGCGGTCAGCCGGCCGCGGGAGATGATCGTCGCGAGCGGTTCGCCCTCGACGAGCTCCATCACCAGGTACGCCGTGTCCTCCGGCCCGTCCGCGATCGACGCGGTCTCGCCGTAGTCGTGCACCGACGCGATGCCGGGGTGGTTGAGCGACGCCGTCATCCGCGCCTCGACGCGGAAGCGGTGCAGGAACTCGGGATCTCCGGAGAGCTCCGCCTTGAGCACCTTCACCGCGACGCGGCGGTCGAGCCTGTCGTCCGCCGCCTCCCAGACCTCTCCCATGCCACCGACCGCTATCCGCCTGGTGAGGCGGTAGCGGTCGGCGAGGAGCTGGCCCGTGGTCAGCATCAGCGGCCTGCCAGGTACGCGTTCATCACGGCGCGCCCGATCGGAGCGGCGACCTTGCCACCGGTGGCGCCCAGACCGCGGTCGCCGCCGTCCTCCACGATGACCGCGATGGCGATCTCCGGCTTCTGCGCCGGGGCGAAGGCGATGTACCAGGCGTGCGGCTTGTTCTTCGTGACGTCGGCGCCGTGCTCGGCGGTACCGGTCTTGGACGCGACCTGCACGTTCTGCAGGCGGCCCTCGCCACCGGTGTTGATCTCCGACTGGATCATCATGTCGCGCAGGGCGTTGGCGTTCGCCGTGCTCATCGCGGACTCGATCTCGTCGGGCTCGGTGTCGTCGATCGACTTGAGGTCCGGCCCGAGGACCTTCGACACCAGGTACGGCTGCATGCGCTTGCCGTTGTTCGCGATCGTCGCCGCGATCACCGCGTTCTCGAGCGGCGTGATCTGCACGTCGCGCTGGCCGATGCCGGTCTGGTAGAGCGACGCGTCGTCCGGGATCGGGCCGAGCGTCGAGGTCTCGACGGCCAGCGGCACCGTGAGGTCCGGGTCGTTGAACCCGAACTTCTCGGCCTGGCGGCGCAGCTTGTTCGCACCGAGCTGACCGGCCATCTCACCGAACGCCGTGTTGCACGACTTGGCGAGCGCGGTCTCCATCGACACCGTCTCGCCGGGCCCGCACGGGGTGCCGTTGAAGTTCGGCAGCGGCGTCTGGCTGCCGGGCAGCGTGATCGAGCCCTTGGCCGTGTACTGCGTGTCCTTGTTCTTGCCGTCGGCGAGCGCGGCCGCGGCCACGACGACCTTCAGCGTCGAGCCGGCCGGGTAGAGGGCCTGTGTCGCGCGGTTGACCAGCGGGTCGCCCGAGCCTTCGGCGTTGAGCTTCTTCCACGCCGTCGCCTGCTCGTTCGCGTCGTGGCTCGCGAGGAGGTTCGGGTCGTAGGACGGCGTGCTCGCCATCGCGAGGATCTCGCCGGTGTCCGGCTTGATCGCGACGACCGAGCCGGTGAAGCCCTTCGCCGTCAGCTGGTCGTACGCGGTCTGCTGCACCTTGGCGTTCAGGGTGAGCTGCACGTTGCCGCCGACCGGGTCACGGCCGGTGATCAGCGCGGAGATGCGGCGCGCGAGCAGCCTGTCGTCCGAGCCGTTGAGCAGGTCGTTCTCGGCGCGCTCCATGCCGGAGGTGCCGTAGGTGACCGACAGGTAGCCGGTGACGGGCGCGTAGGCCGGGCCGGCGCCGTAGGTGCGCAGGAACCGGAGACGGTCGCTCGTCTCCTTGACGTCCGCGATCACCGTGCCGTCGGCGACCGTGATCAGACCGCGCTTGCGGGCGTACTCGTCGAGCAGCACCCGGCGGTTGTACGGGTTCTTGCGCCACTCGTCGGCGTTGATGACCTGCACCCAGGTGGCGTTGCCCATGAGGAGAAGGATCATCACCATCATGGCCATGCCGACGCGGCGGAGCGGTGTGTTCATTTGGGACGCTCCACCATCACAGTGTGCTGGTCGGCGATGGCCGGCTGCTGCGGTTTCGGCTTCGCGATCCGCTGCGGGGCCCGTGCCGCCGCAGAAATTCGCAGTAGCAACGCGACCAGGATGTAGTTCGCGAGAAGCGACGAACCGCCGTAGGACAGGAACGGCGCGGTGATACCCGTCATCGGGATCAGCTTCGTGACACCGCCGACGACGATGAACACCTGGAAGCAGACCGCGAACGCGAGACCGCCGCCCAGGAGCTTGCCGAAGCTGTCGCGCACCGAGATGGCACTGCGCAGGCCGCGCAGCGCGAAGACCATGTAGATCAGCAGGAGTGCCGCGAAGCCGACGAACCCGAGCTCCTCGCCGATCACGGCGGTGATGAAGTCGGTGTTCGCCTCGGGGATCATCTCCGGACGGCCGGCGCCGAGGCCCGCACCGCCGATGCCGCCGGTCGCGAGACCGAACAGCGACTGCGAGATCTGGTAACCGCCGCCGAGCACCTCGTAGCGCGCGATCGGGTCCTGCCAGTTCGCGACGCGCTGCTGCACGTGGTTGAAGAGCTTCCACGCCACGATGGCGCCGCCGGCGAACATGCCGAGACCGAGCACGACCCAGGCCGCGCGTTCGGTGGCGATGTAGAGCAGCACGAGCACGATGCCGAAGAACAGCAGCGAGGAGCCGAGGTCCTTCTGCAGCACCATGACCGCGACCGTGACGCCCCAGGCCGCGAACAGCGGGCCCAGGTCACGGGCGCGGGGCAGGTCCATGCCGAGGAACCGGCGGCCCGCCACGGTGAAGAGGTCCCGCTTCGACACCAGGAACGCGGCGAAGAAGACCATCAGGAGGATCTTGGCGAACTCACCTGGCTGCAACGACAACGGGCCGACGCGCAGCCAGATCTTCGCGCCGTTGATCTCGGGCGCGATGAAGCCCGGCAGCACACCGGGGAGCATCAGCGCGATGAGACCGACGAGGCCGAAGGTGTAGCCGAACCTCGCGAGCATGCGGTGGTCCGGCAGGAACTTCAGCGTGGCGGCGAACATCAGCAACCCGATGGCGGTCCAGACGACCTGCTTGAACGCCACCGGGTCCCACGTCGAGCCGTCCGGGAAGACGGTGCCCTCCATGGCGAGGTCGATCCTGTGGATGGTCACCAGGCCGAGCCCGTTGAGCAGCGCGACGCACGGCAGGATCGCCGGGTCGGCGTACGGCGCCCACCTGCGCACGGCGAGGTGGGCACACGCGAAGAGACCGAGGTACGCGAGACCGAGGTAGAGGATCCTCAGGCTCAGCGAGCGCTCCTGGTTCAGTTCGACCAGGATCAGTGCCAGCGTCACGAGACCGGCGGCGAACGACAGCATCACCAGTTCGGTGCCGCGTCGCGTCGGCGCCTTCAGCCCTGGCGACGTGTTCGTCGCCACTGACGCTGAGCCTTCCCCGGTGGGGGCGGGCGAGCCCATCAACTACGGACCCTCCCGGCATTCCACACCCGGCTTCTGCTGGGAGGGGGTGAGCGAAGGCTCGGTGGAACCGGTCTCCGGGTTCGGGGAACCGTTCGCGGGCGGCGTGCTCGACGAGCTGGTGCCGGGCGTGCTGGACGGCGTCGTGGGCGTCGTGCTGGTGCTCGACGTCGACGAGGTGTCCTTGCACAGCGGCAGCATGTGCTCGGTGCGCAGCAACCGGACCGCGGCGCGGGCGCCGTCGAGACCGTTGTCGCTGCGGATGCCCGCGGTGATGGTCTTCCGGCCGGCTTCCTGCAGGTCCTTGAGCGTGATCGGGGTGCAGCCCGTGGAACCGGGCGGGCACGAGTCCTCGACCTTGGACGACAGCTTGAAGCCGAGCACGGTGCCGTTGAGGCCGCGGAAGATCGCGACCTGACCGTCCTCGGTGGCTCCGACGTAGTACTGGGTGTTGAGCCACAGCTTGCCGCCGACCGCCACGACACCCGTGAGCAGGAGAAGCACGAAGATGATCGCGAACGCCTTGATGGCGTTGCGCTTCTTGCGCTTCGGATCCTGCGGGGGAGGGGGCGGCGCGTCCATGCGCTGGGGCATGGGCGGGCGCTGCTGGGTCAACGTCGCTGCCCGGGAGGCCGCGGAGTCCGGCGGAGTGTTGTGCTCCTCGCTGCCGTCACCCGCCGCGCCGCCGACGATCGGGTAGTCGTCGCCGAAGTCGACGTCCTCGACGTCCGCCACGATCACCGTGACGTTGTCGGGACCGCCGCCCTTGAGCGCGAGCTCGATCATGCGGTCGGAGCAGGCCTGCGGATCGGGGATCCGGATCGCCTCGTCGAGCGTCTCCAGGCTCACGACACCGGACAGACCGTCCGAGCAGAGCAGGAACCGGTCGCCGGCACGCGCCTCGCGCACCGTGAGACTGGGCTCGAAGTCGTGCCCCGTGAGTGCACGCAGCAGCAACGAGCGTTGCGGGTGCGTGGCGGCCTCGTCCGGGGTGATCCTGCCTTCGTCGATCAACGACTGGACGAACGTGTCGTCGTGCGTGATCTGCGCGAAGGAGCCGTCTCTGAGGAGGTACGCGCGCGAGTCGCCGATGTGCACGAGACCGAGGCGGTTGCCCGCGAACAGGATGGCCGTGAGCGTGGTGCCCATGCCCTCCAGGTCCGGGTCGCTCGTCACGAGCTCGGAGATGGCGCCGTTGCCACTCGCGACCGCGTCGCGCAGCTTGCCGAGGAGGTCGTCGCCGGGCTCGTCGTCGTCGACGTGGGCCAGCGAGGCGATGACCACCTTGCTCGCGACTTCACCGGCGGCGTGGCCACCCATGCCGTCGGCTACTGCGAGCAGGCGAGGGCCCGCGTACACGGAGTCCTGGTTGTTGGCGCGAACCAGGCCCCTGTCGCTGCGGGCCGCGTATCGAAGAACCAAGGTCATGAGCGCAGCTCGATCACCGTTTTGCCAATGCGGATCGGGGTGCCGAGGGGTACACGCAGGGGTGCGGTGACCTTGGCTCGGTCTAGGTAGGTGCCGTTCGTGGAGCCGAGGTCCTCCACGTACCAGTCGGTACCGCGCATGGACAGCCTCGCGTGCCTGGTCGACGCGAAGTCGTCGTCCAGCACGAGAGTGGAGTCGTCAGCGCGGCCGATCAGGATCGGCCTGCCGTCGAGTGAGATGCGGGTGCCTGTGAGCGCCCCGTGGGTGACCACGAGTTGCCGAGGCGCCTTGCTTCCCCTCGCCGACTTCTCGGACCTCCGGAATCCGGGCAGACCTGATGCCCGGAGCCCTGAGGCTGCGTAGAGATCAGAGCGGACCACACGTAGGGCGGCCAGCACAAAGAGCCAGAGGAGCACGAGAAAGCCCGCTCTGGTCAGCTGCATCACCAGCTCTGGCACCGGTTGTAACCGCTCCTGCCTTGAGTTGCTTACCGACGCCCGTACCGACCTAGCCCGCGGTGCGGTAGACCAGTGACGAGTGGCCGATGCGGACGACGTCGCCCTCCGCGAGCTGCCAAGTCTGCACTGGCGTTCCGTTCACCGTGGTGCCGTTGGTCGAACCGAGATCAGCGAGCATCGCATTCTGCCCGTCCCAGGAGATTTCCAGGTGGCGCCTGGAGACTCCGGTGTCCGGGAGGCGGAAGTCGGCTTCCTGCCCACGTCCTACGACGTTTCCACCCTGCTTCAGGTTGTACGTCCGGTTGGATCCGTCGTCGAGGTGCAGCGTCGCGTTGAGCTGACGGTTCGCGCCCTGAGTGGCCGGCGGGGCGTATCCGCCCTGGTTGTAGCCCTGGTCGTAGCCGCCTTGCTGGCCGTAACCCTGCTGCTGGCCGTAGCCCTGGTCGTAGCCGCCGGCCTGCTGCTGGCCGTAACCCTGGTCGTAGCCGCCGCCCTGCTGGCCGCCGCCGTAGCCCTGGTCGTAGCCCTGCTGGCCGTAGCCCTGCTGCTGGCCGTAACCCTGGTCCTGGCCGTAGCCCTGCTGCTGGCCGCCGCCGTAACCCTGGTCGTAGCCCTGCTGCTGGCCGTAACCCTGGTCGTAGCCGCCGCCCTGCTGGCCGCCGCCGTAGCCCTGGTCGTAGCCCTGCTGGCCATAGCCCTGCTGGCCGTAGGCCTGGTCCTGTCCTTGCTGGCCGTAACCCTGCGGCTGGCCATAACCCTGCTGGTCATAGCCCTGCTGCTGCTGGTCGTAGCCCTGCTGGCCGTAGCCGCCCTGACCATAAGGGTCCTGGCCGGGCTGGCCCTGTCCTTGTCCGTAGCCGGGTGGCTGGCTCATGGATCGGTCTCCTGCGGTGCGAGGTGGTGCTGACCGTCGGCTGGCCGCTTTCACGTCGGGGTCGACGGACGAGCTGGTTCGGAACTGTCCGGTGTGCAGCGCCTCGGAGCGCTCCAGGGAGACTACGACGTCACCATAGGTATCCCATCCGGACTCGGCCAGGTGCTCTCGCAGGCCCTCTGCGAGAAGCTGTGTGATGCGTAGTTCATCCTGCTCGTCGCCCGCAAGACGTTGGTGGTCCTGAGGCCCGAGCAGCACCTTGTAGTGGTTGGGGGCTAGCAGTCTGCCACCCGCGAGTTCGCGGATGTTGCTGTCACCCTCCCGTTGCAGTGCCTGTGCCACCTCTTGGGGCACCACGCTGCCGCCGAACACGCGCGCGAAGCTGTTGCCGACCAGACCTTCCAGCTTGCGTTCGAAGCGTTGCAGGCCCATGTCGACTCCCTCCACTCGTCCCGCACGGCCGGGCTCCTGTACCGATCGTATCCGGGTACGACCAGGCCTACAGGGGGCGATTAGGAACCTGGTTTGGACGCGTGCTAGTGTTCCCAACGTCTCCAGGGGCAAGTGGCGGAATGGCAGACGCGCACGGTTCAGGTCCGTGTGTCCGAAAGGACGTGGGGGTTCAACTCCCCCCTTGCCCATCGAAAGACAGAGAGAACCCCTCTCGCGGAAATCGCGAGGGGGGTTCTTTCGTTGATCGGCAGGATCGGATTCCTTGATCCAACAGGTGATGTCTGTCACTCGTTCGGGGGGCGCCATGTGGGCGATGGCCGCGGCTGACTTCGGTGCCGAGCTCGCGCTCGTCGAGATTCCCCGGCCTGCGCCCGAGCCTGGTCAGCTCCTCGTTCGGCTCCTCGCGGCGAGCGTGAACCCGTTCGACCGCAAAGTCGTGAACGGGATGCTCCGCGGTTCCGCGCCCCACCGGTTCCCCCTTGTTCCCGGAACTGATGGTGCGGGTGAGGTCGAAGGTTCTGGAGAGAGGATTTTCGGCACCTTCTTCCACCGTCCCGTCGGCGGCGGAACATACGCCGAGTACGTCACAGTTCCGGCGGAGAACGCGTTGGCTCCGATCCCGGAAGGCCTCGATCCCGCCGTTGCCGCCGCATTGCCGACCGCGGGAATGACCGCATTGCAGTTGGTCGAGTCGCTCGGCACCGCGCAATCCGTGCTCGTCGTCGGCGCCACGGGCGGCGTCGGGTCGTTCGCGGTCCAGATCGCCCGTGCGGCCGGCAAGCGGGTCATCCCCATCGGCCGCGGCGACTCGCTCGTCGAGGCCGACGCGCTCATCGACCTCGTGAGCGCCGACCGTTCGTCGTTCGAGGAGAACGCGCGCTACGCGCCGTTGGCCTTCAACACCAACTACGTCTCCGCTGATCCCGCCCAGAACTTCGGCATGAAGGGGTCACGGGAAGCACTGGGGCGACTGGCGTCCCTGGTGCAGGCGGGTGACCTGGAAGTACCGATCGCCCGGCGCGTGCCGTTGCGTGATGCGACCGACGTTTTCGCAGGTCACGGGCCCGGTAAAACAGTGATCATCATGTAGGTGGTCGTTCTGGCGCGGTGAACGGTCGGCAGGCGGTGACCGGTACCGCTGACCGGCTTTTTGCCGCCACGCCTGGCGCACCCACTTTGAGCAGCCTTTTTGGTGCGTCCATCCGGATTAACGTCACCCAGACGGCAGCACCGTAGGACCGAACTCCCCTCGCCACTGTCCGACCGGTCACCGACCGGTCGGCGCCGTCGATCGCAGGGGGTCCTGTGACCTGGGGGCGGGCCGCGCGCTTCCTGCTAATTCTTATCCAGAGCACGAGTCGAAACGCGGCGGATCTCCCGCCGCGGGTGACGAGGAGGCACTGGCGTGAGCAGCACCCCAGCAAGGATCGCGGCACTCGACAGCTCGAACGGTCTGTCGACCACCCCGGTCCCGGTTCCGGAACTGCCCGCGTCCGTCGAGGAGTTGGCAGCCGCTGCGGCGATCCGCCTCGGCTGGCACGGCGTGGTTCTCCCCGAAATGGTCCTCATGGGCCGCAAGGTCGTCGTCGTGGCGGAGCTCCTG
The DNA here is from genome assembly GCF_053608005.1 of Lentzea sp. NPDC055074. Lineage (NCBI taxonomy): Bacteria > Bacillati > Actinomycetota > Actinomycetes > Pseudonocardiales > Pseudonocardiaceae > Lentzea > Lentzea sp. NPDC055074. Next base: position 196,616 of record NZ_JBSGUQ010000004.1, on the reverse strand, counting down.
GCCGACGCCCACGCCGAGCGCGTGTGCGTGGGCGCGAGCCCCGAGGCCGACAAGACCACCGTCTCCACGTGGGTGTGGCCGGAGATGGAAGGCCGCGTGCCGCCGGCCGCCGTGCGCATCGTCGGAGTCCTGGCCGTCGCCCGCCACTGGAGGACCGCACTGGCCTCCGCGGTGCCCTTCGCCCGCTACGGCAACGCCGCGGTCGTCCTCCCCGAGTCGGTCGCCTTCTCGCACGACTACCTCGCGAACTGCCTGCCGCGCGTCCGTCGCTACGGCGTCTCCGTTCTGCTGGCCGACGATGAGAAGGACCTCTCGGTCGACGTGTCCGGTCGCCAGGAGAACGTGCCCTCCGAGGACACCGCCATCACGCGCTGGGTCAACGAAATGGTCTACGAGCAGATCCTCGCCACCGCTTCCTGATCCTCCGGTTCGCCGATCGCGAGTCGTGCCGGGCACGGTTCACTGATCTACGGTCGGGTCATGCGAGTAGTCATAGCCGGCGGACACGGGCAGATCGCGTTGCTCCTCGAGCAGCAGCTGGCCACCCGTGGACACGCCGCCACCGCACTGGTCCGGAACCCCGATCATTTTGGTGATGTGCAGGAAGCCGGAGCCGTTCCGGTGTTGTGCGACCTGGAGTCCGAGGAGTTGGACTCGGTCGCCGCGTATTTGAACGGTGCTGATGCGGCCGTGTTCGCCGCCGGTGCAGGCGCTGGATCTGGTGCTGCCCGCAAGGACACCGTGGACTACGGGGCCGCCGCTTTGTTCGCTTCCGCTGCTGTGGAGGCGGGGGTGCGGCGGTTTCTCCAGGTGTCCACGGTGGGGATCGAGGCTGCTGACTCGCCTGAGGTGGATGCTTCGTTCGCGGTGTACCTGAAGGCGAAGAAGCTTGCCGAGGAGGATCTTCGGTCGCGGGATCTCGACTGGACGATTCTTCGGCCAGGGCCGTTGGTCGATGACGCACCGACCGGGCTGGTCACCTTGGCTCCGCCTCGGTTGCCTCGGGCTTCGGTCACTCGGGCTGATGTTGCTGCTGTGTTGGCGGAGATGCTCGAGGCGCCTGGGACTTTTGGGAAGACGTTGGAGTTGGTGAACGGGTCCACGCCTGTTGCTGAGGCTGTTCGGGCTGTTCTCTGATCTTGTCGGATCTGCTGAGTACGTTGTGATGTAGGGGTTCCCGATTCGGGGGGACGCCTGCGTCAGCGTTCGTTGCTGTTGCGTGCGGCGGGTTGCTGTTGCGTGCTTCCCCTGGGGGCTCTGCCCCCAGACCCCCGGCAATCTGATCAGGGGGCCAGCGCTGCCGGCGGGTAGATGGCACGCCTGTTGCTTTGAGCGGCTGCCTGTTTCGTAGCTGGGTGGCGTTGGCGGTGGGGTCCCATCACAAGCCGAGCCAAGAGCGGGCCACATGCAGGTAGGGGTGTCAACTCGACGAAAAGCGTGTCGAGTTGACACCCCTACCTGCATGCAGCAAGAGCTGTGGCGCGACTCGTGATGGGACCCCACCGCCCATAGCTCTTGCTAAGGACGGCTCGCCTTCGGCTTCGCGTTGGTCAGGCGCCCAGCACTCGGTCCAGGTACTGGTTGGTGAAGGTTCTGTTGGGGTCTACCTCGTTGCGTACCCGTAGGAAGTCGTCGAAGTGTGGGTACAGCGGGCGTAGTTCTGTTGCCGTCAGGTCGTGCATCTTGCCCCAGTGCGGGCGGCCTCCTACTGACGCCGCGATGCTCGCGTACGCGTCGAAGAACGCCTTGTACTGCATGCCCAGTGCTTGGTGCATCGAGATGTAGGCGGTGTCTCTGCCGTTTGCCGTGGACAGCCAGATGTCGTCTGCCTGGGCCACTCGCACCTCGCACGGGACGATCAGGTGGTCGCGCTCTCCCAGCTTGTCGGCCACCGTGCGGAGTTCTTTGAGGACGTCCATCAGGGTCTCGCGGGGGATGGAGAACTCGGTCTCCACGAAGCGGACTCGGCGTGGGGTCACGAAGACGTTGTGCGAGTAGTCCGAGTAGGAGCGTTCCGAGATCAGGGAGCCGCAGAGTTCGTTGAGGCGCTTGGTGTAGCGGGGGAAGGTCTTCGCCACCTTGGTGACGGCGCCGAAGGCGGCGTTCTCCATCACCTCGTACTCCCAGGTCTGGCGGAGTTTGGAGAGTGGGCGGGCCTCTTCGGTGATCCTGTTGTTGCGCTTGAGGATCACGCGGTCCGAGTGGGTGAACCAGTGGAACTCGACGTGGTCCTCCACTGCGCAGAGGTCGTCGAACTGTTCCATCACCGCGTCCAGGCGGCCTGGGGACTCTTGGGCCTGCAGGACGAAGGCCGGGACGCACTGGAGAGTCAGGGTGCTGATGATGCCCAGGGCGCCCAGGCCTACGCGTGCCGCGTTGAAGAGGTCCGGGCGTTCTGTGCGGGAGCAGGTCACCACTGAGCCGTCGGCCAGGACCAGTTCCAGCTCGTGGATCGCTGTGGCCAGCACGCCCAGCTTGCCGCCTGTGCCGTGGGTCGAGGTGGAGACCGCGCCCGCCACTGTCTGGGCGTCGATGTCTCCCAGGTTCGGCATGGCCAGGCCCAGGCGGTGCAGGTCCGCGTTGAAGGTGCTCAGCGGGGTGCCGGAGCGGACTGTGACCAGGCCGGTTTCCGCGTCCGCGCGTACTATTCCGGTCCAGCGGTCCAGGTCCAGGGCGGTTTCCGGGGCCACTGCGATGTCGTTGAACGAGTGGCCGCTGCCCCTTGCGCGGACTCGGCCGCCGGCCAGGACTGCTGCCGCGATCTCGTCCGTGCTGGACGGGTGGACTACGCGCGTTGGCGTGCACGAAGCCGTTTTAGCCCAGTTCGTCCACACGCGAACCTCCACGAGAGAGTGTGACCTGCGAGTAACGTAAGTGAAAGCTCTTCACGTTTCAAGGGTTCAGGACGTACCGTCAGGGCATGCGCAGAACTCGACTCGATGCCGCGACGAAGGATCTGGATCCTCCGTTCGCGATCGTCGACCTGGATGCCTTCGACCACAACGCGGCGGACCTCGCCCGTCGCGCTGCCGGTCATCCGATCCGGGTCGCGAGCAAGTCGATCCGGGTTCGGGAACTGGTGAGCCGGGCCCTCGAACGGCCCGGTTACGCCGGGGTCATGTGCTACTCGCTGGCTGAGGCCTTGTGGTTGTCGGAGCAGAACGTCAGCGAAGACCTGCTTGTCGCTTATCCGACTGCTGACAGGGCGTCGTTGCAGAAGCTCGCTGCGAACGAGACCGCCCGGCAGCGGGTCACGATCATGGTCGACTCCGTTGAGCACCTCGACTTCGTCGACGCCGCCATCGGGCCGCACGCCGACATCCGGGTGTGCCTGGAGCTCGACGTGTCCTGGCGGCCGCTGCCCGGTGTCCACATCGGTCCGCGGCGGTCGTCGATCCACACGCCGGCGCAGGCGAAGGCTCTGGCCGCGAAGATCGTGCGGCGCACCGGGTTCAAGCTCGTCGGGGTCATGGCCTACGAGGGGCAGATCGCGGGGCTCGGGGACAACCCGCCCGGGCAGCCGTTCCGGGCCATCGGGATCCGGTTCATCCAGTCCAAGTCCGGGCCCGAGCTCGTGCAGCGGCGAACGGCCGTCGTCAGCGCCGTTCGGCAGGTCGCCGATCTGGAGTTCGTCAACGGTGGTGGCACCGGGAGCTTGGAGTTGACCGGGTCTGACCCCTCGGTGACGGAGTTGGCGGCTGGGTCCGGGCTCTTCGGGCCGACGCTGTTCGACGCCTACCAGGCGTTCACGCCGGAGCCGGCCGCGCTGTTCGCGTTGTCGGTGGTGCGCAAGCCGACCAAGCGGGTGGCCACGCTGTTCGCCGGCGGGTACATCGCGTCCGGCACGCCCACGCCCGACCGCCAGCCGTCGCCGTACCTGCCGGCCGGGCTGAAGACGCTCGGGCTCGAGGGCGCGGGCGAGGTGCAGACGCCGGTCACCGGCAGGGCGGCGGAGCACCTGCAGATCGGCGACCGCGTCTGGATGCGGCACGCCAAGGCGGGGGAGCTGTTCGAGCGGTTCGACGAGGTGCACCTGGTGCACGGTGATCGGATCGAGCGCACCGTGCCCACGTACCGCGGCGAGCGCCACAACTTCGGCTAGGTGCCTAGGCCGGCAGGCGTGACGACAGGTAGCCCCTGACCAGCGCCTTCGCTTCGATCAAGATCGCCTGGTCGCCCGTCGGGTTGTTCCGGAACGCCATCTTCAGCACGGCGTCCGCGGCCTCGACGGCGATCGCGATCGGCAGGCCGACCTCGCCGAACGGGATGCTGAACTTGCCGGAGATCAGCTCCGAGATCTTGTCGGAGATGACGGCGTTGTTGTCGCGGCGGTCGTCGAGCAGTCGCATGTCCACGACGTCACCGAAGTGGAGCTTCCCGAACGCGGGGATCTCGCGGTGCATCGTCACGTAGACGTCGAACACCGTGTCCACGGCGTCCCACCAGTGCTCGAGCGTCGCCTGCTCGAGCCGTTCGGTGATGCCCTGGGAGAACTTGTCGACGTTGCGCAGGGTCAGCGCCTGCACGACGGCTCTCTTGTCGGGGAAGAACTGGTAGAGCGAACCGACTGCTACGCCCGCTCTCTCCGCGATCAACGTCGTGGTGACGCCGTCGTAGCCCACCTCGTCGATCAGGGTGGCGCAGGCCTCGAGCATCCGCTCGACTCTTTTGGCGCTGCGCTGCTGGACGGGCTGGCGGCGAAGCGGGGTGGTGCTCGTCACGGCGACTCCCAGTAGTTCGGGTACTTCCATCTTGCCCGTTGCACGGCTCTTTCACTTCCCTGAACCTGTCAACACGCCTACGATCCGAACAAGTTTCACATTTGGAGGATCGATGAGCGACTTCCTGTGGGGAGTGTCGACGTCCGCGTTCCAGATCGAGGGCGCGTTCGACGCTGGCGGCCGTGGGCCCTCCGTGTGGGATGAGTTCTCTCCAGTACACGAGAACCAGAACGCTTCCGTTGCGTGCGACCACTACCACCGGTGGCGTGAGGACGTTGCGCTCATGACGCAGCTCGGCGTGAACGCGTATCGGTTCTCGATCGCGTGGCCGCGCATCCAGCCGTCCGGCAAAGGACCTGTCAACGCCGAGGGACTCGACTTCTACGACCGCCTGGTCGACGCGCTCGTCGATATCGGTATCCACCCGGTGGTGACGTTGTACCACTGGGACACCCCCGTGGCGCTGGAAGCGGAGGGCGGCTGGCTGAACCGGGACATCGCCGACCGGTTCGCCGACTACACGGCGCTGGTCGCGGACCGGCTAGCCGACCGCGTGAAGATGTGGATCCCAGTCAACGAACCGGCGATGGTGACGTTGCAGGGCTATGCGATCGGTGAGCACGCTCCCGGCAAGACGCTGCTCTTCGACGCGTTGCCGACCGCCCACCACCTGAACCTCGCCCACGGCCGTGCGGTCGAGGTGCTCCGTTCGGCTGGCGCGCAAGCGGTTGGCACGGCGAACAACCACACCCCCGCGTGGCCGGTTGGGCCGAACGACGTAGCAGCCGCCGAGGCGTACAGCGAAATCCACAACTGGATCTACGCGGACCCCATGCTGTCGGGCCGATATCCCGACGCAGTCGCCGATCTCCTGCCTATTGCCGATGGTGACCTGGCCACGATCCACCAGCCGCTCGACTTCTACGGCGTGAACTACTACAACCCGACGCGGCTCAGGGCGCCGTCCGAGGGCAACCCGCTGCCGTTCGAACTGGCGGAGATCGACGAGTACGAGCGCACCGGCTTCGGCTGGCCGATCGTGCCGGCCGGGCTCACCGAGATGATCACGACGTTGCGCGAGCGGCATCCTGACCTGCCGCCGGTCCACGTCACCGAGAGCGGGTGCAGCTTCCCCGACGGGCTGCAGGACGCCGAACGGATCGCCTACCTCGACGGACACCTCAAGGCCGCCCAGGCGGCCGACGTCTCCGGGTACTTCGTGTGGTCGCTGCTCGACAACTTCGAGTGGGAGGCCGGATATTCGCAGCGGTTCGGCCTCGTCCAGGTCGACTACGAGACGCAGGTCCGCACGCCGCGCGACTCGTTCCACTGGTACAGAAAGGTGATCAGCGGTGAGTGAAGCCCTCGCCGAGCCGGTGGTGCGGGTTCGCCGCGGCTGGATGACCTGGCTGTTCCTCGCGAACCTCGGGCTGTGGCTCGCGATCTACGCGCCGATCCAGGTGCTGCTCCCGCAGCAGGCCGAGCTGCTGAGCAAGGCCAACAAGGAGCTGGTGTTCGGCATCGTCACCGGCTTCGGCGGCCTGGTGTCGTTGCTGGTCGTGCCGTTGATCGGGTTCCTGTCCGACCGCACGACCTCGCGGTTCGGCCGCCGCCACCCGTGGACGCTGGGCGGCGCCGTGATCGGTGCCGCCGGACTCGCCGTGCTCGCCACCGCGCCGTCCGTCGTCGTCATGACCATCGGCTGGTGCCTGGTGCAGGCGGGGATCGGCGGCATGCTCGCCGCGCTGACCTCCGCGGTGCCGGACCGGGTCCCCGTCGAGCAACGGGCGCAGGTCGGCGGGCTCATCGGCATCAGCCAGATGCTCGGCACGGTGCTGGGCGCGGTCGTGGTGACGTTGCTGGTCAGCGGTCTGACCGCCGGTTACCTGGCGTGCGCGGCGATCGTCATCGTGGGTGCCCTCTTCTTCGTGTGGCGCACGCCCGACACGCAGCTCGTCGCGAAGCCCGTGAAGCCGACGTTCTGGATCTCGCCGCGCGAGCACCCCGACTTCGCCTGGGCTTGGCTCGGCCACCTGATGATCAACCTCGGCAACGCCTTCGGCACCCTCTACCTCCTCTACTTCCTCGGCGACGTCGTCCACCACCCGTCCCCGGAGGACGGTCTGCTGGTGTTGATGGCGCTCTACGGGGTGGCGCTCGCCGCAGGAGCGGTGCTGTTCGGCGCACGGAGTGATCGTTCTGGCCGTCGAAAGCCGTACGTGTACCTCGCGGCCGCGGTCATGGCGATCGCGGCGCTGCTGCTCGTCGCCTGGCCCACGTGGGAGGCCGCGCTGGTCGCCGCCCCGCTGCTCGGCGTCGGCTTCGGCACGTACTGGGCCGTCGCGATCGCACTGCTCACGCAGGTGCTGCCGGCCGCGTCCGACCGTGCCAAGGACCTGGGCGTGCTGAACGTGGCCAACGCGTTACCGCAGGTCATCGCCCCCTTGCTGACGGCGTTGATCCTCGCGAACCTGGGCGGGTACCGCGGGCTGTTCGCGGTGTCGGCGTTGGCGACGACGCTGGCGGCGGCGTTGATGAGTCGAGTGCGATCGGTGGTCTGATGCAGGTCGAGGGCAAGAAGGTTCTGGTCACGGGAGCGTCCCAGGGCATCGGCGCGGAGGCCGCGTTCAGGTTCGCGGCACATGGTGCGCACGTCCACCTTGTGGCCCGCAGCGCCGAACTGCTCGATCTGCAGGTCAAGCGGATCACCGAGTTCGGCGGCTCGGCGACCGCTCACCAGGCCGATCTCGCGGATGCCGCGCAGATCCGCGCGCTCGCCGAGGAGGTTCCGGCACCGGACGTGCTGGTCAACAACGCGGGGGTCGGCCGCTGGCTGTTCCTCGACGAGACCGAGCCGGAAGAGCTGGTCACGATGACCGCGGTGCCGTACCTGGCGGCGTTGTTGCTGACCAGGGAGTACCTGGGCGCCATGCGCACGCGCGGTTCCGGCTGGATCGTCACCGTGAACTCGCCGGTGTCCCGGCTGCCGATCCCCGGCTGCGTGGGCTACCAGTCGTCGCGGTGGGCGCTCAGGGGACTGACCGCGTCACTGCGCACGGACCTGCGGGGGACCGGCATCGGTGTCTCCGAGGTCATCCCCGGCAAGGTGAGCAGCGAGTACTTCACCAACAACCCCGGTGCCGAGGAGCGGATCCCGGGCATCGCCCGGCTGATGATCCCCACGGTCACGCCGGCGCAGTGCGCGAAGGCGATCGTCGACGCCGTCGAGAAGGAACGTGCAGAGCACCTGTTCCCGTGGCAGCTCAAGGCGTTCGAGATCTCCGGCCGGCTCTTCCCCGGACTGACGAGCTACCTCGCCTGGAAGACCGGCACCCACCGCTGAAAGCGCATGAAAACGGCCCCTGCCTGCGCGGGAGGTGCAGACAAGGGCCGTGGTTGGTGACCGCGGGCCGACAACGGTCGGGGAGGGTAGGTGCACGTCACCGGCCCGCGGGAATCTGTGGAGTTGTAAAGCTGACCGGGGCTCGCGATGTCGCGGTCGGGGGTTCGCACATCGCGAGCCACCGGTCAGTAGGCGGTTTGCAGACCTGGTCGTGTCGGGGGGACGCCAGGTCAGTCGCAAACGCCCGTTAGTGGGCTCGAGCCACCGCGCGGCGGGACCGGGTGACAGGAGGAGTCACCGGGGCCTCGCGCAGATGGCGAGCCGGGCGCGGGGCGAGTCCGCCCGCGACCAGGTGTTCGTACGCGGCGCGCCACACCGAGCAAGGTGACTTCGTCTGGCGCCAGCGGCCGGAACATTCGGGGCAGTTGCCCTTCTCGTCCGGCTCGTGCGCTGCCAGAAGTGCACGCCATCCCTCGGTCAGCCGAGGGAGCTCGGATCGAGCCACCGACAGGAGGGACGGGGCGTCCGCGCGGCTCGCCAGCTCAGTGAGCAGGTCGAGGCGTTCCCACACAGCGTTGCGAAGAACCTGTCCGAGGATCGCGTCCATTGAACGTCACCGTCACCTTTCCGCCTGGTCGGCGGCTTCGCGTAGCGCAGCCCTGAGCTGTACGAGCTGGTCGTGGGACAAGACTGCCGTCTCCCCGGGAGGGCCTACCAGGACCACTTGGCCCTGAACGACCTTCACGGTGAGCTGGCGGTCCCGGTCGACCACGTCGCCGCAGCTGATCTGCCACGTCCGACGTTGCCCGGTCATGCCGCGCCATGTGGATTCGGTGTCACCCGTCTCCACAATGGAGGTGGAGCCTGAGGAGGAGCTGTCCACTATTAGGTCGTTCCTCTCCGTGCTCACTCGCTTACCGGAATCTAGATTGCGATGATTCATGCCGGAACGGGACGTCACAGCGCCCACCGGTGGAAGTCTTACGGTGAGCGGTAAGCGGTGTTCGGTAGAGCCGATCAGCTCCGCCGAAGAGGACTTCTCGGGCTCGGGGACCTGCCCCTAGTCTGCCGATGACGCCCAACGGACTGTGAGGGTGCGCGATGAACACCATGAGTTCCCAGGGCTCTCCTATCCCCACCGACGTGTGGGACCACCAGGAGATGCGGGACGCACTTGCCCGACGAGAGATCAGCTCGGTCTACCGGCTGCTCCGAAGGCACGGCGTGTCCCAGCGCCAGATCGCGGCGCTCACTGGGCAGTCGCAGTCCGAAGTCTCGGAGATCCTCAAGGGACGTCAGGTCATGGCCTACGACGTTCTGACCAGGATCGCCATCGGCTTGGGTGTCCCACGTGGATACATGGGTCTCGCCTACGACGAGACAACGGCAGTACGGGTGGCCGCGACCGCGGACTCACCCCATCCTGAGGAGGACGAGTCGGTGAAGCGTCGGAAGTTCCTCGCGCACGCCGCCGCCGTGACAGTGGGCGCGGCCGTGTTCGGAGCGGACTCCGGGTCGTGGGTTTCACACCCCACACAGACTCCGGCTCCGGGACGCATCGGCATGACCGATGTGCGCCAGGTCGAAGCGGCCACTCGCGCGTTGCGTGCCCTGGACTACCAGTACGGCGGCGGTTCCTGCCGCGACGCGGTGGTCGCCCAGCTGTCCTGGGGACAGCAGATGCTGGGTGCGAGCTCGACGGACATCGTGCGCCAGCGACTCTTCGTCGCCCTGGCGGACCTGCACAACCTCGCCGGCTGGACGTCGTTCGACACGGGCCTGATGGACTCCGCCCGCAACCACTTCGGCCAGGCGCTCGACCTCGCCAAGCAGGGCGAGAACGAGGCCCTGATGGCGAACATCCTGTACCGCATGGGCCGCGTCTACTTGCACCAGAACGCCCCGGACGACGCGCTGAAGGTGTTCCAGCTGGGTCAGCTGGCCGCGCAGAACTCCGGTTCCGAGCTGGCTGTGGGCATCCTGTGCGCGAACGAGGCCTGGGCCTACGCGAAGATGGGCTCCGACGAGCAGGCGCTCAAGCTGCTCGGCCGCGCGCGTGACGAGTTCTCCCGTGCGAACGTCGCCGAGGCCCCCGCCTGGGCCAAGTTCTTCAACGAGATCGACCTCTCGTCGATGATCGGCACGGTGCACACGGAGCTGGCCCAGACGGTCGACGCCAAGTACACGAGGACCGCGATCCCCGCGCTGTCCAAGGCGATCAACAACTTCGGTGACGAGTACGCCCGCAGCCGCTCGTTCAACCTGACCTCGATGGCGATCAACCACCTGCTCGAGGGCGACATCGACCACGGCGCCAAGATCGGTCGCCAGGCCGTTGACCTGTCGGAAAGCCTCAAGTCGGTGCGTACGAAGCAGCGCATGGAGCCCCTTCGCCAGGAGGCCGACAAGCGCCGCAACAACCCCGAGGCCCGCGAGCTCGCCGACCGCGTCGCGCGGTTCACCGGCGCCGAGTCGGCCGCCTGAGCCAATCTCGTTTGGGTCCTATAGCACCACTTTTGGATGGTGTGGGACACGAACCGGTAACGCCAGGACCTTCGCACACGAATGCAGCATCGACGGGCGAGAAATCCACGCCTAAGGTGCGGCAGGTCGGGGCGAAGGACGAGGTGCGGCGCGTGAGCCTTACTCGGAGGTGGCGTTCCAGGAGAGCGCTGCGGTCCGCGCAGTTGCTCGACGAGGTGGTGGACACCCAGCTACCGCTGCTCGCGGGTTTCGACGAGGAGCGCCGGCGCCGGTCCGCCGACTACCTGGCCGAGCTCGTGGCGTTGGCTCAGGACTACCGCTACTACGCCAACGGCTGGATCGACAGCCGTGAGCTGGACCGTCGCGGTCAGCGGACGATGAACCGGCTGGCGCGGATGCGCGAAGAATCTTCGGCGCGACTGATCACCGACTAGTCCTTTCGTGGGCAGCTCGTCGCGCCGATCGGACCACTCGCCGAGTCCGGCGAAGTCATGGATGTTTCACGTTGAACATGTGTCCGGCCCTCACCAGGGCACGGTCCCGGTGTCGTCGAACAGACCGCCGGTAGGACCGTCGTCGGGCAGCTTCGCCAGCCTGATCGCGGCCTTCGCACCGTCCGCGGGAGTGCTCGTTCCCTGGAACCCGTTGAGGTCGGTCGCCACGTAACCGGGGCAGACGGCGTTGACCTTGATGTTCGTCAGCTCCTTCGCGTACTGGACGGTCAGCGCGTTCAGGAACGTCTTCGCCGGCGTGTAGGTGCCGTTGACCTCGCCGAAGTCCACCTCTGGAGTCGTCTGCAGCGTCAGTGACGCGAGGTGGCTCGACTGGTTGACGATCCGCGGCCATGCGGACCGGGCCAGCAGCGGCAGCATCGCGTTGGTGACGCGGACGACGCCGATCACGTTCGTCTCCAGCACCTCCCGCAGGCTCTCCGGTGTGGCGGAGGACGGCGCCGCGGGCCACGCCCCGGCGATGGCCGCGTTGTTGACCAGCACGTCGAGGCGGCCGAACCGTTCCTCGAACAGCGTCACCGCCGCCCGGACGCTCTCGTCGTCGGTCACGTCCAGCGGCACCACAAACGCGTCGACGCCGTTCGCGCGCAGTTTCGCCACGGCCTCCTCGCCGCGCCGGGCATCCCTCGCGCCGACCCCGACGGTCATTCCGAGACCCGCCGCGATCTCGTAGCCGATGCCCTTGTTCGCGCCGGTGACCAGCGCAATCGTCTGTTCGCTCATGCATTTGATCGTGGTCCGGTGCCCGCTCGAGACCAACACCGCTTCGGTGTGGCAGCGATACCCGGCCGGTATCGATAGCGTGGGCGGTGTGGAGACCCGAGAGCTTCGGTACTTCGTCGCGGTCGCCGAAGAACTGCACTTCGGCCGCGCTGCAGACCGCCTCGGCATCGCGCAGCCGCCGCTGTCCCGGACGATCGCCCAGCTCGAACACCGGCTCGGCGTCGCGTTGCTGACCCGCACCAGCCGCAAGGTCTCGCTCACCGCCGCGGGCGCCGTGCTGCTGGCCGAGGCCAGGGTGATCCTCGGCGCGGTGGCCGCGGCGGAGAGGCGCACCAGGACCGTCGACCGGCCGTCGCTGGTGCTGGCCGCCAAGGCGGGTGGTTCCAGCGAGCTGCTGGCGAAGCTGCTCGACGCCTACGCCGCCGAACCCGGTGCGGTCGCCGTCGACCTGCTGCTGTGCAAGGCCCACACCGCGCAACCGCTGCTCGACGGCCGGGCCGACGTGGCGCTCCTGCACGAGCCGTTCGACTCGACCGCGGGTCTCGACGTCGAGGCTCTGCGCGTCGAGAACCAGTTCGCGATCCTGCCGACCTCGCACCCACTGGCCGGTGCGGCCCAGCTGAGGATGGCCGACGTCGACCTGCCGGAGCTCGCGCGTTGGCCGGAGCCCGACGGCACCTACCTCCCCGGCCCCGGCGTGGAGGTGCACGACCTGACGCAGCTGTTCCAGATGATCTCGCTCGGCCGGGCCGTCGCGGTCATGCCGGAGGTTGTCCGCACCGGCCTGCTCGAAGGCCTGGTCGCAGTGCCGGTGGTCGATGCGCCGAAGGTGACGACGGTGATCGCATGGCCGCCGCACAGCAGGTCACGTGCCGTTGCCGACCTGGTCGGGGTGGCGACGGGGTTCAGCTGACCGGAGCGCGGCTCAGCACGACGGCGAGCCCGAACGCGACGCCCATGACGGTCACCTCGAGGATCGCCCACTGGACGATCGCGGTGACCTTGTGCTGGGAGATCTTCGGCAGCAGCCGCCACCGGATGTGCGCGCCGAGCACCGCGATCAGCCCCGTGCAGACGGTCTTGCCCAGGAACAGCAGGCCGTAGCCGGTCGTGAACAGCGACTGCGGGAACGGCACGACGGGGTTGAGGACCAGCTCCAGCAACCCGTTGAATAGGCCCGTCACCGCGACGACGACCAGGCAGACGGTCGCGATCCGGGAGAACTTCGGCAGCGCGATCGCCAGCAGTCCCTTGCGGTAGGCGACCAGCGCCATCAACGCGCCGAGCCCACCGGTCCAGGCCGCGGCGCCCAGCACGTGCAGCTCCATGGAGACCATCGAGTAGTCGTGGTACTTCCAGTTGGAGGCGTGCCCGGTCACCGGGATCGGCAGCAGCCCGAACATCGAGATGAGAATGCGCAGCTCAGCGGGCACGGACTCACCGCTGCGCACGGCCATCACGCCGACGATCAGGTAGACGAACGCGCAGGCCGCGCTGAACAGCAGGCCCTTGCCGGCGCCGACGGACCCGATGTAGTCGAGGGCGTTGGCGACGCTGACGTTGCTGCCCGGCCGCAGCTCGGCGGCCTGCAGGACGATGGCCGTCAGTGCGGTGACCACCCAGACGGCGGCGGCGATGACCGCGGCCGGCCGGGCGATGCGCATGACGGGTTCGGTGTGCGTGGGCCGGTCGAAGCCGAGCAGCTTCGGCAGGATCGACAGCCCGACGACGATCGTCGCCGAGACGTCGAGCAGGACCCTGGTGACCGGAAGGCCGTACCGGACCGCCGCCCCCGCGTCGACGACCCCGGCGACCACGACGGGTGGTGCCAGCACGAGGCCGAGCGCGATGCCACCGAGTGCGCCGAACACCAGTCCGGCGAGCACGCGGTAGTGGGTGGGGGCGGCGGTCCGGACGTCGCTCATGCCTTCGAGCCTCCGCCGCCGCGCAGGGCGAAGAACACGCCTCCGCCGAGCAGCACGACGGCGCCGACGATCCAGACCCAGATGGGCAGGCCGTCCGACGGCTGATCCTTGAGGTTGCTGACCTCGCCCTGGCGGGGCGTGCCGGTGCCGTCCTTGGTGAGGGTGAACGTCAGCTCACCGGACACGGGGTGCCCGTCCGCGGACAGGATGCGGTAGCCGATCTTGTACTCGCCGGCCTTGCCGAGGGCGTCGACCTTCTGCGAGACCGCCGTGTCCTTGATCGTCGGGTCGCCCGCGACCTCGTAGTGGCCGCCGCTCGAGTCGGTGACCGAGATGGCGTTGATGCCCTGACCACCCTGGACGTCCTGGTCGAACGTCAGCGTGATGCTCGACGGGCCGACCTCCAGCGAGGCCTTGTCCTTCGGGTCGCTGCCGATCAGCGCGTTGTGCGCCGCCGCGGGGGCGGCCGTGGCGAGCACGGCCGCACCGGCGAACAGGAACGCGATTAGCGCACGCTTCATGCCTTGCGCCTCGAACGGAGGATCGCGCCGACACCGAAGCCGAGGCCGAGCGCGCCGATGACCAGACCCGCGCCACCGAGGTAGCGGGCAGTCTGGTCGGAACCGCCGGCGGACGCCTCGTGCGTGTCCGTGCCGGCGTTGGTCGCGCCGTGGCCGTGGTCGTCCGCACCGGCGGCCTTCGGGGCGAGCTTCAGCGCGGGGGCCGGGTGCTCCGGCTCCTTGCCGTCCGAGCCGGTGGCCTGTGCCCAGTCGACGACCTCGCCGTTGTCGTAGGTCTGCTTGGTCGGGAGCTCCAGCTTGTCCTTGCCCTCGGGCAGGGTGCCGATGGCGACGAAGAACTCCTGGTACTCGTTGACGTTGATCTTCACACCGGGCTCGGCGGTCCAGGTGATCGTCTTGAACGCCTCCGTGACCTCCTTGCCGGCGATCGTCACGGGCTTGTCGAGCTTGCCCTTGACGGCCTCGGCCTTCCAGCCGGCGAGGGGCTTGGTGCGCACCGAGGTGAGCGGCGTGTCCTGCGGCAGCGTCACCTCGATCTTGGTGGTGCCGGCGTTGTCGCGCTCGTTCGGGACGCGGAACGCGAAGGTGGCGCGGCCGCCCTGGGTGAACTCCGCGGGCTGGGCGCTGACGTGGGCCGACGCGATGGTCGGGGTGCCGAGCACGGCGATACCGGCAACGGCGAGAACGGCGAGCGTGCGCACGCCAAATCGATTTGTCGACATGAAGTTGTGGCTCCTGATGCCAAAGGGGGCTTGCAAGGGGATACGGATGATCAGGAGTCACAGGGCGGGCCGCGCCGCCGATTCGCACGCGTCAGGTCCAGCTGGTGCGCGTTCCGGACGTACGGCGTGCTGGTGAACGTCCGCACCGGGGTCGTGACCGGCAGCGGCGTGAGCCTGCGGGGGATCAGGCGGGTGACGGCGGCGATCAGCCTGAACAGGGCGTTCTCGGCGTGGAACAGCAGGATGCCGGTCAGCGTCGCGGCGACGAGGTGCGCCAGGAACATCTGCCAGTTCAGCGTGTTGTTGTGCTCGTGGTTGACCCACGTCAGCAACAGGTGCTGGGCGAGCTGTGCCGTGCCGAGCCCGGCGATGACCGAGAGCTTCCCCGTGCGCTTGTCCGCGAGAGACGCTGCCGCGAACGCGATCAGCACCACCAGTGGCGCCGCGTGGAGGAACTCGCTGATCTCGCCGCCGCCCAGCCCGTGGGCGGTGATCGTGAGCGCGGCGGACGTCAGCGCGAGTGCGGCACCGCGAAGGGTGCGCAACTCACTCGTCCGTGTGCTCACGAGGCTTGAGGGTAATCGGAGGAGTTTGCGCCGGTCTACCAGTGGGTATGCGGGGACGCATGACCGTTCAATGCGACAAGCCGGGCCGTACCGACCGGGTCGTGTTCGGCGTTGCCGCAGGTCTCACGCTTGCGTTCGTGACCTGGGGAATCGTCGGCACAGAGAGTTTGGCCTCCGCCTCGAAGGCGGCGCTGGGATGGATCATCCAGCATCTGGGATGGGCCTTCGTGCTCTCCGCCACTGGCTTCGTGGTCTTCGCGCTGTGGCTCGCGTTCAGCCGCTACGGCAAGATCCCGCTCGGTCAGGACGACGAGAAACCCGAGTTCAAGACGGTCTCGTGGGTCGCCATGATGTTCAGCGCCGGCATGGGCATCGGGCTCATGTTCTACGGCGTCAACGAGCCGCTGACCCACTTCGTGAAGCCGCCGCCCGGCACCGACGGGGACCCGTTGGAGACGGCGATGGCCACCACGCTCTTCCACTGGACGCTGCACCCGTGGGCGATCTACGCCATCGTCGGCATCGCCATCGCGTACAGCAGCTTCCGCCGTGGACGTTCTTCGCTGATCAGCTCCGCCTTCGCCCCCCTGCTGGGCAAGCGGGCTGCCAGCGGCTGGGGTCGTGTGATCGACGTGATGGCGATCTTCGCGACCCTGTTCGGCTCGGCCGCCTCCCTCGGTCTCGGCGCCCTGCAGATCGGGAGCGGGCTGGAGGCGGCCGGCTGGGCCGGTGACGTCGGCAAGGGTGTGCTGGTCGCGATCATCGCGATCCTGACCGTGGCCTTCGTCGCGTCCGCCGTGTCGGGAGTCGCCAAGGGCATCCAGTGGCTGTCGAACATCAACATGGTGCTGGCCGTGGTGCTGGCGCTGTTCCTGTTCGTGGTCGGCCCGACGATCTTCATCCTGAACCTGCTGCCCACGGCACTCGGTGACTACTTCCGCGAGCTCGCGACGATGGCGGGCCGCACCGCCGCGTCCGGTGGCGACGTGACCGAGACCTGGCTGTCCGGCTGGACGATCTTCTACTGGGCCTGGTGGATCTCGTGGACGCCGTTCGTCGGCATGTTCATCGCCCGCATCTCGCGCGGCCGCACGATCAAGCAGTTCGTGACCGGCGTGATCCTGGTGCCGTCCGCGGTGTCGCTGGTGTGGTTCGCGATCCTCGGTGGCACGGCGATCTTCGAGCAGCGGGGCGGCGCGGACATCGCGGGTCAGTCGACGCCGGAGTCGCAGCTCTTCACGTTGCTCGACCAGTTCCCGCTCGCCGCGGTGGCCAGCGTCGTCGTGATGATCCTGGTGGCGATCTTCTTCGTGTCCGGCGCGGACGCGGCGTCGATCGTCATGGGAACGCTCTCCCAGGAGGGCTCGATCCAGCCCAAGAAACCGGTGGTGGTCTTCTGGGGCGTGCTGACCGGTGCCGTCGCCGCGGTCATGCTGCTCGTCGGCGGGTCGAACGCGCTGACGGGCCTGCAGAACCTGACGATCATCGCGGCGCTGCCGTTCATGGTCGTGATGATCGGGCTGTGCGTCTCGCTGGCCAAGGACCTGCGCTCCGACCCGATGATCAGGCGCGAGGAACGCGTCGCCGAGGTGATGGAGGAGGTCACCGCGCACCTCGACCCCGGTCAGGTGGTCGAGGAGGCGGCGGTCAAGGCCGTTGCCGAGGTGACCGGCAAGGTGCCGAACGTCAGCGAACGTTCAAACGCCTGAGCAACTCCTGCTCCAGCACGTCCAGATCAGTTCCGACGGCCCGGTGCGCTGCTTTGCGCCGGGCCGTCGGCATGCGTTCGGAAGCACGAACGGCGGCGAGCAACTGTGAGAGCCGTGCCTCGGTCTTCGAAACCCAATCGGAATCTGTCGCCCGCAATGTCTCGAGCGAGTCCGAAAAGCCGACAATTCGAGCGTGCAACCGGGCGCCGTATCCGGAGTACCTGCCGATGTCCGCGACGTCGATGCCGAGCCTGCGCGCGCGGTACCGGTCGTACTGCTCGCTCAAAACCCCAGCTCCGCGGGCGATCACCGGGGCCAGCACCGGAATGAGCGCGGGGGCCACCACCTTCGCGACTCCGACCAGGTTCTTCGCCCTGCCGGCCGTGAAGCCGCCCTTCGCTTTGCGCGCCATTCGGGTACACCTCCTCCGTCACGTGAAACTTACTGCCCAGGTTGCCGACACATCTCCCCGACGCGCGACATACCCTGCACCCTGTGACTTCCCAGGTGCAGCTAGACGCCGGCGTGGTCACTCGTTGTCGGCGGCGGGTGCACCTCGAAAACGATCCGGAGATGCGCGACGCTCCCAAGGCGGCGCCGGATCCGGCTTCGGAGCAACGGAAAGCGGACGCGGCGAACCATCGTCGCGCGGTGGCGGACGCGCTCGGCAGAATCGTCGGCTCGAACCTCTTCGAAGTGCCGAGCGGACCGGACGTGCGCAGCGCGGACCGCGAACGCGTGACGCTCGCCGCGATGGAGATGGGCACGCCGTACATCTGGGGCGCCGCACTGCCGCGCGACCCGCGCGGCGGCCGTCGTGGCGGAATCGACCTGCTGGTCAAGGACTCCACCGGCTACGTGCCGGTGCTGGTGGTCCGGCACAAGATCACCGACCCCGGCCAGGGCGCGAAGACGAGCCCGCTGAGCATCCCGCTGCCCGACGGCAGCCGCACGGACCCGCACCGCAAGGTCCGGCCCCAGCCCCGCGACCAGCTGCGGCTCGCCCACGCGCAGCGGCAGCTGCAGGCCGCCGGCTACGCGCGCAACGGACGGGCCACCGGCGGCGTGATCGGCATGGACGCCGACGTGGTGCTGTGGCACGACCTGGAGGCGCCGACGTGGCCGGGCGGCCGCAACGCGCTGGCGGAGTACGACGCGAGGTTCAGCGACCGCCTGTCCGTGGCGCTGGCGGCGGCGAACGAGAAGGAACCGCTCGCGCGGCCGTCCCGGATCGTCGACTGCAAGACGTGCCCGTGGTGGCCGAAGTGCGACAGCGACCTCAAGCAGGGCAGGGACGTCAGCCTCGTCGTGCGCGGCGAGGACGCGGTCGCGTTGCGCAAGATCGGCCTGTCCACTGTGGACAAGCTGGCCGAGCTGGACCCGAGGGAGACCGGCCCGATCCAGCTCGTCGGCATGCCGTTCGGCGACGCCGTGGTGCTGGCGCGGGCGTGGCTGCGCGACCTGACGCTCGTGCGCCGCGTGCCCGAGATGAACGTGCCGCGCGCGGACGTCGAGGTCGACGTCGACATGGAGAGCTTCGGCGACCTGGGCGCGTACATGTGGGGCTGCCTGCTGTCCGGAAAGGACATCGACGAGGAGCACGGCTACCGCGCCTTCGTCACGTGGGACGCGCTGCCGTGCGACGACGAGGCCCGGTCGTTCGCCGAGTTCTGGACCTGGCTGACGGGCATCCGGTTGCGCGCCAAGGCACGCGGCCTGTCGTTCCGCGCCTACTGCTACAACGAGCTCGCGGAGAACCGCTGGCTGCTGGCGTCGGCGGAACGGTTCGCGGGCAAGCCGGGGATCCCGACGATCGCCCAGATCAAGGAGTTCATCAACTCGGACTCGTGGGTCGACCTGTTCGGCATCGTCCGCGAGCAGTTCCTGTGCGCGCACGGCAAGGGCCTGAAGGTCATCGCGCCGGCCGCCGGGTTCTCGTGGCGCGACCCGGAGGCGGGCGGCGAGAACTCCATGCGCTGGTACCGGTCCGCGGTCGGGATGAACGGCGACGAGCTCGACGTGGCTCAGCGGCAGCGGCTGCTGGAGTACAACGAGGACGACGTCCGGGCCACCCATCGCCTGCGCGAGTGGATGACCTCGGACGCCATGACCCGTCTGCCCTTCGCGGGAGACCTCTAGCGCGGAGCCATGCGGAGGGCGCCGTCCATGCGGATGACCTCCGCGTTCAGGTAGTCGTGCTCGATGATCGAGAGCGCGAGCTGCGCGTACTCCGACGGCTGGGCCAGGCGCTTCGGGAACGGGATGCCGGCGGCGAGGCCCGCGCGGAACTCGTCCGAGACCGTGGCGAGCATCGGGGTGTCGACGATGCCGGGCGCGATCGTGAGCACGCGGATGCCCACGTTGCTCAGGTCGCGGGCGGCCGGGAGGGTCATGCCGACGACGCCGCCCTTGGACGAGGCGTAGGCGACCTGGCCGATCTGGCCGTCGAACGCGGCGATCGACGCGGTGTTGATGATGACGCCGCGCGCGCCGTGCTCGAGCTCCTCGGTCTTGCCCATGGCCGCGGCGGCCAGGCGCAGCACGTTGAACGTGCCGATGAGGTTGACCTCGATGATCTTGCGGTAGAGGTCGAGGTCGTGCGGGCCGGACTTGCCGACGGTGCGGGACGACGGGCCGATGCCCGCGCAGTTCACCGTGATGCGCAGCGGGGCGCCGGAGCCGGCCGCGGTGTCGACGGCGGCCTGGACCTCTTCGCCCGAGGTCACGTCGGCGGCCAGGTAGGTGACGTTCTCGATCGCGTCGGCGTTCGCGATGGCGCTGGGCAGGTCGAGTGCGAACACCTGCGCTCCACGCGCCGCGAGCGCACGTGCCGTGGCGCCGCCGAGGCCGGACGCGCCACCGGTGACGATGGCCGCGGTACCCGAGATCTCCATGCCTTCATCCTCCTCGAAGCGAACTGCTCGCGAGGAGGTTAACGCTCGTTACCTCGAACTCAACGGTCGGTCCAGTGGAGCAGGGCCACCAACGGCACCGCTGCCACGAGCGCGAGGCCGATGAAGATCGTCGCGACACCCAGAATTCCCATGTGTAGAACTGTGCCGTCTGCGAAGTTTCGAAACATCGGCCGCGTCGGTAGACCTCTGGTAGGACATCTGTCACCGTCCGCTACGACCAAAGTCGTACGGGTCTCAGGGTCTGCTCCGTTCGGGCCTGGGGCATACGTCACTTGGAGTCACGCAATATAGTTAGCCTCGCGTACCTTTATGGGTGTGTTCACCACGCGCCCCGAACTCGTCGGCACCTTCGGCATGGTCGCTTCGACCCACTGGCTGGCCTCCGCGTCGGCCATGGCGGTGCTGGAGGACGGCGGCAACGCCTTCGACGCCGCCGTGACCGCCGGCTTCGTGCTGCAGGTCGTGGAACCGCACCTCAACGGCCCCGGCGGCGAGGTGCCGATCATCTTCTCGGCCGCCGGAGCGGCCCCCCAGGTGCTCTGCGGGCAGGGCGTGGCGCCCGCCGGAGCGTCGATCGAGCACTACGCGGACCTGGGACTCTCGCTGATCCCCGGCAGCGGTCTGCTGGCCGCGACGGTGCCGGGCGCGTGGGACGGCTGGCTCACGCTGCTGCGCGACCACGGCACCAAGACGCTGCGTGAGGTGCTGGACCGGGCGATCGGGTACGCCCGCGACGGCTTCCCGCTCGTCGAACGTGCCGCGCACACGATCGGCCTCGTCTCGGACCTCTTCCGCGACCACTGGCCGTCCTCCGCCGCGCAGTGGATGCCCGACGGCCTTCTGCCGGCCCCCGGAGCCCGCTTCCGCAACCCCAAGCTCGCCGACACCTGGGAGTGGCTGCTGGCCGCCGCCGAGGCCGCCGGTGCCGACCGCGAGGCGCAGATCGAGGCCGCACGCCGTGCCTGGTCGCAGGGGTTCGTGGCCGCGCAGATCGACGAGTTCTGCCGTTCGTCGTTCCGCGACGACTCGGGCCGTGACCACGCGGGCGTGCTGACCGGTGCCGACATGGCGTCGTGGGAGGCCTCCTACGAGGACGCGCTCGTCGCGGACTTCGGCGAGTGGTCGCTGGTGAAGACCGGTGGCTGGACGCAGGGACCCGTGCTGGCGCAACAGCTCCGGTTGCTGGAGGGCTACGACCTGTCCTATGTGGATGGCAAGCCCACCGCGGAGACCGTGCACCTCGCCGTCGAGGCCGCGAAGCTCGCGTTCGCCGACCGCGAGGCCTGGTACGGCGACGTCCCGGACGTGCCGCTGGAGACCCTGCTGTCGCGCGCCTACGCCACCGAACGCCGTGCGCTGATCTCGTCCGAGGCCTCGTTGGAACTTCGCCCGGGCTCACCGGACGGCCGCGAACCGTTGCTGCCCCAGCACGTCATCAGCGGCCCTTCGGCTCTGGTGACCGACCCGACGGGCGCGATCGGCGAACCGACCGTGGAACGCTCCGGCGTGACGCGCGGCGACACCGTGCACGTGGACGTCGTGGACCGCTGGGGCAACATGGTCTCCGCGACCCCGTCCGGCGGCTGGCTGCAGTCGTCGCCGACGATCCCGTCGCTCGGCTTCTGCCTGGGCAGCCGCGCCCAGATGTTCTGGCTGGACAAGGGACTGCCGAACTCACTGGCCCCCGGCAAGCGCCCGCGGATCACCCTGTCGCCGTCGATGGCGTTGCGCGACGGCCGGCCCGCACTCGCGTTCGGCACGCCCGGCGGCGACCAGCAGGACCAGTGGCAGCTCGGCTTCTGGCTGGCGCACCAGGCGGGCCTGAACCTGCAGGAGGCGATCGACTCGCCGATGTGGCACTCGAACGCGTTCCCGAGCTCGTTCTACCCGAGGGCCTGGACGCCGGGAGAGCTCGTCATCGAGTCGCGAGTCGGCGCGGACGTCCTGGAAGAGCTGCGCTCGCGGGGCCACCAGGTCGTGGACGCCGGCGAGTGGACGCTGGGCCGGATGTCGGCCGTGGCGAGGGATGCCGCCGACGGACTCCTGCGCGCCGGCGCGAACCCACGAGGCGCGCAGGGCTACGCGGCGGGCCGCTGACCGCCGATGACGTGGCGGCCGTCGTGGATCATCTCGACGTTCCCGCCGAAGTCGTGCAGCGTGCTGACCCCGGCGCTGTCACCGAGCTCGCTGATCTTGCCTACGGCGTCGGGCACCTGAGGCGCGGCGCTCGCGGTACCGGCCATGGCGGCGAGGGCACCCGCGGCGATGCCGGCGGAAGCGACGATCTTCTTGAAGCCCAACGCGTTCCGCTCCTCAAAAGTGGAACGGCGCCCGATTCGAGGGGGAGGGAATCGGGCGCCGCCCCGGCCAGGAAGGTCAGTCAGATCAGATGTCGACGGACGCGGCGCCGGTCGGCACGCCGTTCGGCTCGTTCAGGCCGAGCAGCGTCGAGGCCGGAAGGCCGGTCGCGCCCGCGTCGACGTTCTCGACGAGCGCGTTGACGTCCACGTCCTGCGCGTTGATGGCCTGGATCTTGCCCGCGGCGTCGGCGGTGTTCACGGAAGCGAGGTCACCGGCCTTGGCGATCTCGCCCAGCTGACCACCGAGGTCGGGCGTGGTGTGAACGGCGGCGGACCCGGTGTCCGCGTGTGCGATCCCACCCAGGCCGAGCATGACGGTGGCGCTGCCGAGGGCAACAGCGGCCCCCGTGACGGTCTTCCTGAGGTTCATAGGCGCGAACGTGTCGTGTTCAGGGCCTCTACATCAAGCTGCGTAACTCAGGCGAGGGACATTCTTCATCCTTTGGAGGGACGCCACTCGATTCCGACGGTGCACACGCGGAAGCCCTGCCGCCACACGGATATCGCGTACGTGCCCGGTCTCGTTCCGGCCCGGGACATGAAGTCGTGGGCGCATTCCACCGTGTACCGGCGGCGCCAGTCATCGCCTTTACTTATGTACCAACCGTGGTCGACGACCTCTTCGGTGTGCTCCAGCACCAGCGCGCCGTCGGGCCGCCGGCGGTGGTACTCGATGCGGTGGAGGTGGTCCATGACCAGGACGTTCCTCACCGCACCCGGCGAGTGAGAATCTCATTTTCCGGATCTCGCCCGTAACGTTTGGGCCGTGGCTGAACCCACGTTCCGGCAAAGGCGCCTCGGCGAGGCGTTGAAACTGCTGCGCGAACGATCCGGGTTGAGTCAGCGTGAAGCGGCCGACCGGATCGACTACAACGTTCCGAAGCTCAGTCGCATCGAGAACGGCCAGGTGCCGGACGTCCACGCGTTGCGCGCGATGCTCGATCTGTACGGCGTCATCGGTGACGAGGAAGAGCCATTCCTCGAGATGTGGGAGTTGGCCAAGGAGAAGGGGTGGTGGAAGCAGTACCGCCTCGAAGACCAGGGCTACATCAGCCTGGAACACGACGCATCGGCGATCAGGGAGTTCCAGTCGAGCTATCTGCCGGGCATGGTGCAGTCCAGGGGATACATGCGTGCGGTGTTCGCCGGTGCTCGCACTCAACGGTCCAGGAAGTGGGTCGACAACCAAATCGCCGTTCGTGTGCGCAGGCAGGAGCGGCTGGTCGGTGACAACCCCGTGCTCTACCACGCGATCATCGCCGAGTCCGCCCTCCGGCATGCCGACCGAGATCAACTTCTCCACATCAACCAGGTCGGCCTGCTACCGAACGTCACGATTCAGGTCGTATTGGACACAGCCGGACTGCACGACGGACACAACGGCCCGTTCACTTTGCTGGAGTTTCCGTACGCAGGAGATCCCAAGGTCCTCTACGTCGAGCACGCCGGCGGCTCGATGCACATC
Organism: Lentzea sp. NPDC055074; assembly: GCF_053608005.1. NCBI lineage: Bacteria > Bacillati > Actinomycetota > Actinomycetes > Pseudonocardiales > Pseudonocardiaceae > Lentzea > Lentzea sp. NPDC055074. The sequence goes on along the minus strand of NZ_JBSGUQ010000004.1, from coordinate 172,650 downwards.
GAGGACCAGAACCGGGTGAAGGCCACTACCCTTGCCTTCAAGCACCTCTCGAAGCTGGCGTTGACCCCCGAAGAGTCCGCCGTGTGGATCGAGAGGCTGGCTGCCGAGAGGTAGGGATCCAAGTGTCTGCTGTGTGGCGCAAGAGCAGCCGCAGCAACAACGGCGGAAACGGCAACTGTGTCGAGATTGCGCTGAACGGCTCAGTCGCGCGTGTGCGCGACTCCAAGAGCAGCACGAACTCCGAGGTCGCCGCGCCCGGCTGGGCAGCGTTCGTGGGCGCCATCAAGCGCGGCGACTTCGAAGAGAAGTAGCTAGGCGATCGCGCCCGGAGGCAACTTCAGCTTGAACGGCAGCGTCGTCACGACAGCCAGATCCGAGGCCGTCGCCTTCATCAGCGTGGGAGCGTTGCGCGAGCCGGGTTCAGGCAGGTCCAGCAGCCTGTCCACGGCCTCGACCAACGGGCCTTCGTAGATCCACACGGCCTGGGCCGGACGAGCCGAGTCGCGTACCGCGGGAAGTCGTCCCGCGCGCGCCTCTGTCTCCGACCAGAACAGGATCGAGTCGATGAAGCCTCTGCGCTGCTTGAACGCCATGATTCGGTCGAGCTGCCCGGCGTCGTCCCTCAGATGGAGGAACTGAAAGCCACTCTCGCGCAGCTCGATGACCTTGTTCAGTGCGTGGTCCATGGCGCACCTACCCCTGTGAGGTCCCCTTCGGGTGACTGATCAGTCATACGACCCGAAAGGATCGTACGTTAAGTCAACGTTCCGCCGTAAGACGTACTCCGAACGAGTATCTCAATTGGCGGACGCTTGTGGCGCAGGGTAATCGTTGGCCTTCTTGGATGAGGAAACGGCCAGGAGGACCGTCACGGTTCGCACCAAGAACGCCAAACCGCCTAATGTGACTAATGTCACGGTGATCAACATGTGTCGCCTCCGGGTCGGTGACCTACACACATAGACGTGTAGCACCGCCGGAAGGTTGTACGTACCCGCCACGCCGTGAACGCGCGGTCGGGCAGAATCTCCAGGCGTGGACTCCGCCTTCTCCTCGGAGCAGCGGCTCGGGTGCCCGGTCACCCCCCACTCACGACGAACGCGCGTTCGCCCTGTCGCGCAGCACCTGCCGATGACCAGCGCTGGAGACAAGTACATGGAGTTGGACCGCCGGATCGAGTGGACCGGGGAGCGTTGCGTGCCCTGGACCGACGACACTCAGGTGGTGTACGAGCACTACCACCGCTACGCGCTCGCGCGAGACCTCGTCGCCGGCAAGCGGGTGCTCGACCTCGCCAGCGGTGAGGGCTACGGCTCGGCCATGCTCGCCGGTGTCGCCGCTGAGGTCGTCGGTGTCGACATCGACGAGTCGTCGGTGGAGCACGCGCAGGTCAACTACGGCGGCGCCACGCTGCGGTTCGTCGTCGGGTCCATCACCGACCCGTCGGTGCTGGCCGACGCCGGTCAGTTCGACGTGATCACCTGCTTCGAGGCGATCGAGCACGTCACGGACCACGCGGGGCTGATGGAGCTGGTCCGCGCGCGGCTCGCACCCGGCGGTCTGCTGCTGATCAGCACGCCGGACACCGAGATCTACAGCCACCAGCACCACAACTGCAACGAGTTCCACCTCAAGGAGCTCACCGAGCGCGAGTTCGGTGAGCTGCTCGAGGCGGAGTTCGCCCACGTCGCGATGTTCCGGCAGAACGTCGCCGTCGGCTCGGTCGTCACGGCGGTCAGCCCGGCCAAGGGTTCGGTCAGCGGGCACACGGCACGGCTCGACGGGGACACGTGGTCCGTCGAGAAGGGTCTGCCGCACACCTACCTGCTCGCGGTGGCCTCGCAGGCCAAGCTGCCCGCGCTGCCCGCCGCCGCGGTCATGCTCGACCCCTCGCTGACGCTGGTCAGCCGCACCACGAGCCAGCTGCGCGAGCTGTACGACGACAGCCGCGCGGAGGTCGAGCAGCTCAAGGCGGCGATCCAGAACCTGGAGCGGCACAGGCAGGCCGAGGAGCGGGAGAAACTGGCAGCGCTCGAGTCGGTGCAGGACGCGCTCGAGACGGTGCAGGGCTCGCACGTCGAACGCGAGCGGCTCTCCAGCGAGCTGCACCAGGCGCAGCGCAACGCCGACCGCTCGGCGGCCGTCATCGAGTGGATGCAGGACTCGGCCAACGCGCTCGAGCAGCGCGCAGTGCGGGCCGAGGCCGAGGCACAGCGGCTGCGTGAGCAGGTCGACGAGCAGAACGCACTGGTGCAACGTGCGCTCGGCAAGTACCGCAGCGTCGTCGAGAAGGTGGCGCCGCGCGGCAGCACGTTGCGCGACGGCTACGAGAAGGCTCTGGGCCGTCAGCCTGGCGCCGTGGCGCCGAAGGCGGTCGCCCCGACGACGCCCGTCGCCGTCCACACCAGCGAGAAGCCGCTGGTCAGCATCATCATCCCGGTGCACGGCAAGTGGTCGTACACGCGTCAGTGCCTGCTGAGCATCGAGAGCGTGCGCTCCAACGTGCCGTTCGAGGTCATCGTGGTCGATGACGCCTCACCGGACGACAGCGCCGCGAAGCTCGCCGCGTGCACTGGTGTCCAGCTGGTCCGCACGCCGCGCAACCTCGGGTTCATCGGCGCCTGCAACCTCGGCGCCGAGAAGGCGCGTTCCGAGCTGATCCTCTTCCTGAACAACGACACCGAGGTGACGCACGGCTGGCTGGAGGCGCTGGTCGGCACCATCAACTCGGACGACCGGATCGGTCTCGTCGGCGCCAAGCTCGTCTACCCGGACGGCACGTTGCAGGAGGCCGGCGGCATCATCTGGTCCGACGCGACCGGGTGGAACTACGGCCGCAACGGCGACCCGAACGACCAGGCCGTCAACGTCCTGCGCGACGTCGACTACTGCTCGGGCGCGGCGATCCTGGTCCGGCGCGACCTCTTCGAGCGGATCGGCGGGTTCGACACCCGGTTCGCGCCCGCCTACTACGAGGACACCGACCTCGCGTTCGCGATCAGGGCGTCCGGGCACCGTGTGGTCGTGCAGCCGGACGCGGTCGTCGTGCACCACGAGGGCATCTCGCACGGCAAGGACGTCAGCGGTGGCGTGAAGCGCCACCAGGAGCTCAACCGCACGGTGTTCGCGGAGAAGTGGGCTGACGCGCTCAGCCGCCAGCTGCCGGGCCCGAGCGAGGCGAACCTGTGGCTCGCCCGCCAGCGCGACCCGTTCGACCGCGGTGGGCCGCTGGTGCTGGTGATGGACCACCAGGTGCCGGTCACCAGGATGGACTCCGGGTCCGTGCGGATGCGCGCGGTGCTGGAGGAGCTGGTCGGCCTCGGGTGCCGGGTCGTGTTCTTCCCCGCCAACTTCGCCGAGCACCAGCCCGACACCGACGAGCTGCGCCAGCTCGGTGTCACCGTGCTGACCCAGCACGAGCGGCAGTGGCAGTTCATGCGCGAGGCGGCCTCCGAGCTGTCGTTCGCGTTGCTGTCCCGGCCGAACGTCGCGTGGATCATGCTCGAGGAGCTGCGCACGAGGGCACCGCAGTGCGTCATCGCCTACGACACGGTCGACCTGCACTTCCTGCGGCTCGAACGCCAGGCCGCGCTCGCCGAGCGCGAAGGCGAGTCCGAGACGGCGTTCGGTCTGCGCCGCAAGGCGAACGCGACGCGTGAGCTCGAGCTCGGGCTGGTGCGCGCGACCGACGTGACGTTCGTGGTGTCGGAGGCGGAGCAGGCGTTGCTGCGCGAGCTGGTGCCGGACTCCGACGTGCGGGTGCTGTCCAACGTGCACTCCGTCGACTGGGCGCCGACCTCCATCGGCGGCCGCACCGACGTCGTGTTCATCGGCGGGTACGACCACGTGCCGAACCGGGATGCGGCGCAGTGGATCGCCAAGTCCATCATGCCGTTGGTGCGCAAGGAGATCCCGGACGCGACGCTGCGCATCGTCGGTTCCAACCCGACGACGGAAGTCGAAGCCCTGCACGACGAGGACGCGGGTGTCGACGTGATCGGGTTCGTCGAGGACCTGGCCCCGATCTACGCGCGGGCGAGGATGACGGTGGCGCCCCTGCGGTACGGCGCCGGCGTGAAGGGGAAGATCGGCCAGAGCATCAGCGAGGGCGTGCCCGTCGTGGGTACAACCCTTGCGCTGGAAGGCATGCACCTCACGCCGGAGCAGGACGTGCTCGTCGGTGACAGCGAGGAGGAGATCGCCGCGGCGATCGTGCGGCTGATGCGCGACGACGACCTCTGGTACCGGCTTTCCCGTTCCGCCAAGGAACAGATCGCCGCTCAGTTCGGGCCGCAGGTCGCCCGCACGGTGCTGGAAGGTCTGCTCAAGTAGTACAGGAAGCGAAGAAGGGCCCCGGGATTTCCCGGGGCCCTTCTTCGTAGCGCTGGATCTCCGTGCTGGATCAGGAAACGCGTTCGAGCCAGAGGCTGCCGCCGCCGAAGGACCGGCGGCCCGGCAGTTGCAGCGCGTCCGCCACCAGGTTCTCGTGGCGGTGGTGCGCGTACGCCGAGCCGTACAGGACGCGGAAGTCCTTGTTGTACATGAGGAATGCGCGCACCAGGTACTGCTCGTTCCAGCTGCGGTTCTCGGTGATCACCCAGTCGTGCGGGTACTCCGCCGGCAGGAAGATGTCGTGGATGTGGATCCGCACACCGGGGCGCAGCCGCGGGATGACCTCGAAGTAGAGGTGGTTCACGTCGCTGCCGGTCTTCGCCACGTGCGACGAGTCGATGAACAGGATGTCACCCGCCTCGAGCTCCTCGAAGACGCTCATCGGCACGTCCTGCACCTTCGCCTGGATCAGGCGCGAGATGCCGTCGAGTCCGTCGTTGAGGAACGCCCGCGGGTAGGGCTCGACGCAGGTGAACTTCAGCGAGTTGTCCAGGAAACGCCGGTTCACGTCAGCTACGAGCAGCGACGAGAACCCTGAACCGACCTCGATCATCCGCTTGGGCCGCCAGTGCCGCAGCAGTACGAAGAGACTGCGGCTGTCGAGCCAGCTGAACTGCGAGTTCTTCGTGAAGAAGTCGGTGAGGTCTGGCGTCTCCTCCAGTTCCTCGGGGTAGTCGTACGCCCCGAAGTACTTGGGGAAGAGCTCGGTGAGGACGTGCTCGTGCATCTCGTCGTTGAAGTCGATGCCGAGCGTCTGCGGCCTCGCCGGCCACAGGCGATGTGACTGCACGGCCAGTTCGGCCGGGTCTGTCACAGGCGAGTAGAAGTGGCCGTTGGGGTGCGACGCGTTGATCATCCGGTCACCTCACCGTCGGAGGAGCGAACTCGAGCTGGTTCTTCAGCAGCTCCTTGAACTCGGTCTCCGCAGCGGAACCCGCGTCGGACGTGAAGACCTCGACCACGATCATCTTGTTGTAGTAGACGTAAGTGGCGCGCAGAACCTTCTTGGCGGGGTCGGTGACGACCTTGACGCCCTTGTACGAGAGGTCCTTGTTCTCCTTCAGCGCAGCCTGGTCCTGGAGGTACGCGGCGACCGACTTGCTCGCGGCGGCCTGGTCCGTGACCGCCATCGCCATGATGCTGAGGGTGTTCTTGTCGTTGACCGACGTGGAGAGCGTCGCCTCGGTCATCCCGCCGGCGACGAGCGCCTCGGTCGTCTTGCCCACCATCAGCTTCTGCGCCGCCATCTTCGGCAGGTCGAACTGACCGCCGCCGGCGCGCTCGGTACCGGGCAGCGGGCCGAAGATGGAGTCGACCGTCGCGCCTGAGTCGGGCTTCTGCGCGGGCGGGTCCGGGACCGGCTTCGTCGTCGGCGTGGCCGGCGTCGAGATCTGTTCGGGCGGCGGCTGCGCCTCGTTGTCCTTCTTGCCGGTGAAGTAGAAGAAGCCGGCCACACCGATACCTGCGAGGAGCAGGACCACGATCACGATGCCGACGATCTTCTTGCCCTTGCCGGACGATCCGCCCGCGGAGTCGAAGACCTCGGGGCCTTGGTTCCACGACGGCGTCGAGAAGGAGTCGTCACCAGTCACCCACGGGGGAGGTGGTGCGCTCGACCCACCCTGCTGCTGTTGCCAGCCGCCCTGGGAGAACTGCTGCGGCTGTCCGTAGTTCGGCTGGGGGAAGCCGCCGCTGTTCGGGACCACCTGCGTGGCGTCCGGGTTCGGGTTCGCCTGGCCGCCACCGTTGACGGACACGACCTGGGTCTTGTCCGAGTTCTGCTGCGGCGCCGCCGGGGCGGGTTGGACGGGCTGGATGTACTGGGTCTTCTCCGACGTGGCCGGCGCCGGAGGCGTCGGTGGCACCGCCTGCCACTGCAGTGGCGGAGGGGGCGAGAAACTGCCGCCCTGCGGTGCGCGGGTGTCGCCCGACAACAGCGCGTCGCGGCGCTGCCGGTACTCGTCAGCGGACACCCGGCCGCTCGCCAACTCAGCGTCGAGCTTCTGCAGCTCGTCCTGCCAACTCACAGTAGCCCCCTGCTGACGCGTCCAACATGAAACCGCGCCATTGTCGCACTTGCTCATCAGAGACTTCGGGCTGAGGGTAGTTGTTCTGGCGAATCGATCCTGATCGTTCGCCGATGCAGTTATCGTCTCGTAGTGATGGGGGGACGTATGGCTGTTTCTGATGTGCCGACTGGAGGAAGGACGCAGCGCACGCGTCCCGGTCGCACCTTCACGCAGGGGTTCACCTGGGTGCGCCTCATCGCGGCGTTGTGGGTCGTTTTCTGCCACAGCGCACCGCTCACCGGCCGGTCGATCATGTATCCGGGGTGGAGCTTCGTTCCCTCGCACATGGGTCTGACCGCGTTCTTCGTGCTCAGCGGATATCAGATCGCGGGCTCGTGGACTAGTGACCCGTCCATCGGTCGTTTCGTGTTCAAACGGCTGCTGCGAATCCTGCCGCCCTTGATCGTCATGTCGATGATCGCCGCGCTCGTCATTGGTCCGTTGGTCACGACTTGGCCACTGGCGTACTACTTCGACGCGTCGAAGACGTGGGGCTATGTGCTCAACAACGCGACGGTGTTGAACCTTCAGCACACGCTTCCCGGTGTCTTCGATTACAACCCGTACCCGTACTCGGTGAACGGTTCGATCTGGACGTTGCCGATCGAGCTGGTCGGATACGCGGTCGTCCTGATTCTCGGTGTCGTCGGAGTGATCCAACGCTGGCGTTCCGTGACGATCGTGCTGCTGGTCGCCCTCGTCGCGCTGAACGTCTGGCTGACGGTGAACCCGGACGACGCCACCCCGTACTGGCTGCAGCTGTCGCTCGGGACCACGGTCAAGTTCCTGATGCCATTCCTGCTCGGTGTGACCCTTTACGCCTACCGGGACCGGATCCCGTTGTCACCGAAGGTGGCGATCGCGCTCGTCGTGGTCCAGCTCGTGATCAACGCGACCCCGGTGGGCGACTTCCTGACGACGCTCACCATCGCGTACGCCGCCCTCACCCTCGCCGCACGCTGGCCACAGCGACTGGCCGTGCGCGACAAGGACTGGTTCAGCTGCTCGTACGGCACCTACCTCTACGGGTTCCTCATCCAGCAGGTGCTCGTCTACCTGGGCGTGTGGGACAAGTGGCTGCTGGCGCTCCTCGCGGTGCCGCTGGCCTACGCGGCCGGCCTGGCGTCGTGGCACCTGGTGGAGAAGCCGACGATGAAGCTGCGCTCCCTGCTGCCGAAGCCGGCCACAACGCCGGCCTCGACACCGTCCGTCGTGATGCACAACGTGGTACGGGCCCCGTAGATTCGCCCCATGTTCGGTCGACGGAAGGCCAAGCCGGTCGCGGCAGCCGACGCGCTGCCGGGCCGCGCCGAGCCCATCGAGGTTCCCCGGACCCACGCCGTGTTCACCGACCGCTCCCTGACGGACATCCCGTCCGGCCACCGCTCCGCGGTCTTCGGCATGGGCTGCTTCTGGGGCGCCGAACGTCTCTTCTGGCAGACACCGGGCGTCTGGTCGACGGCCGTGGGCTACGCGGGCGGCACCACTCCGAACCCCACCTACGAAGAGGTCTGCTCGGGCCGCACGGGCCACGCCGAGGTCGTGCTCGTCGTCTTCGACCCGGCCGCACTCCCGTTCCAGGACCTGCTGCGGGTGTTCTGGGAGGGCCACGACCCGACGCAGGGCATGCGGCAGGGCGCGGACATCGGCACGCAGTACCGGTCGATGGTCCTGCACGCCGACGAGGGGCAGCGGATCACGGCCGAGGCCTCCGCGGCCGTGTACCAGCGGGCGTTGACCGAGGCGGGGCGTGGGGAGATCACCACGGAACTGGTGCCGCTGGGGGAGTTCTACTACGCGGAGGACTACCACCAGCAGTACCTGTCCGATGCCAAGAACCCTTACGGCTACTGCGGTCTGGGCGGGACCGGTGTCAGCTGCCCGACGGGACTGAAGCTCGCGGAGCAGTGAGATTCCGCGCACGCGAACGACTGTGAGCTGAATGAGACTTGTCTTCCCTGGTCCCTGCCCCTAGCGTCCGGGGCAGAAACCACGCTCACCGCACGACGGGGGTTTCGCGCGGTACGTCGGGGGTCGTGTCGCGTCGGCGCGGTGGCTTAGTTCTGGGGAGTCCCACCTTGTCCACATCACGCGCGCGTGGCGTCGCGCGCAGATCGGCCGTGTTCGCGGCCGTTCTGGCGTTGAGCGCCACCACCAGTTTCACCGCTTACGCGCAGGAAGAGTCTGCCGCACCGACGACGGAGGTCACGGCGCCGAGCACGCCGGCCGAGACCACCACGCCGACCGAGCCCGAGACGACGACGCCGCCGACGACGCCGTTTACCCCGGACGAGTCGACCGCTCCTCCGGTTGCTGACACGCCGGCCGACAAGCCCGCCGACAAGCCGGAGGAGAAGGCCGAGGAGGCGAAGCCCGCAGACAAGGAGCAGGAGAAGGCCGCCGAACGCGCGGACGTGTCGGCCACGGCCGCCGTCGTCGGCACCGGGCCGTTCCTCGTCGGCCAGACGGCGACGGTCAAGCTGACCGTCACGAACGCCGGCTCCGTCGAGGCCACCGGCGTCTACGCGTACATCGACCACATCTCCGGGTCGTACTTCAACATCGACTCCGAGAGCTGGGGCGAGCTGCGGCCGCCGTTCGGCCAGCCGGCCACGTTGACGATCCCCGCGCAGTCGTCGCGGACCTTCACCCTCACGGGCAAGACCTACAACTACGCGGGCAACTCGAAGTTCCTGATCCGCGTCTACGCCGCCAACGACGTGAACCCGTTCGAGGGTCACGCGACCGTCGAGGTCCCGATCCAGGAGCCGATCAAGACGGGCACCATCAGCGGTGTCATCTGGGGTGACACGAACGGCAACGGCGTGCAGGACGCGGGCGAGGGGCTGGCCGGCGCGCAGGCGTACCTGTACGGCGGCGGCGACCCGAACGTGACCCCGCGGACGCGCACCGACGCCACCGGTCGCTTCACCTTCACCGGGCTCGAGCTGCGGACGTGGGGCCTGGGCTTCTCCGAGCTGCCCGGTGGCTGGGTGCTGGCGTACAGCTCCGAGCAGATCCCGGTCGACGGCAGCGACTCCACCTCGGAGCTGCGCTACAAGGCGGTCCGGCCGCTGAGCGACCAGCTGTCCGCCTCGGCGCGCTTCACCTCCACCGACCACGTCGCCGGTGGGCCCGCGACCATCGAGATCACGCTGACCAACAAGGGCGGCTCGGACATCTCCGGGATCGTCGCCTCGTGCGACCGCGCCGGCATGGGCCCGCACGTCGGTTTCCCGAACGGCCTCGGTGACCTCGACTGGAACAAGGGCGCGACCATCCTCGCCGGGCAGAGCCGGGTGTTCACGGTGGCCGCGACGATCTCGACGCAGGCCGAGCGCTACGGCTACTCCTTCCTGGGCTGTGACTTCGGCACCCAGGACGGCCTGATCGACGGCTTCCCCGGCGTCTTCGAGTACGTCAAGGTCGGCGACAGGCGCACCAACACCGACGGTTCGCTCTACGAGGACCGCGACGGCAACGGCTGGATGAGCATCGGCGAGCACCTGTCGGGCGTCTCGTTCAGCCTGGTCGACCCGAAGACCGGCGTCGTGGCCGCGACCGCCAGCGGCACCGGCGAGCACGGTCAGGCCTACTTCACCGACATCCCCGTCGGCCTCTACAAGGTCGTAGTCAACGGGCCGTGGAAGCTGAAGCGCCCGGAGACCCTGATCACCGCCGAGGACTGCAGCCAGTGGTGCAACACCGGCTGGACGATCGAGGTCGTGCCGGCCGACGAGCCCGGTGGCACGCCGGGTGGTGGCCAGCCGCAGCCGCAGAACCCGGTGCAGACGATCCTGCCGGTCGCCAAGTACACGGCAGCGGCGGGTCCGCTGGCGGAGACCGGTGCCAGCGTCGAGGGTCTGGGCCTGGTCGGCGCGTTGACGCTGCTCCTCGGCGGCGCGTCGGTCTTCCTCGCGCGACGCAGGACCGCGTAGCAACTAACAGAAGATGAGTCCGCACGGCCTCGTGGTCGTGGTCGTCGTAGTTGTCGTCGGCCGCGGCTTCGGGGTCGTTGTGGTCACCGGGGGCGGCGCTTGAGTCGTTGTCGTCGTCGTGACGGTCGTGGTCTTCGTCGACGTCGTCGTCTTGCTCGTCGACGAAGACGACGACGCTGCGGACGATGAGCTGACCGACACGGTCTGTGACGGAGTCTCGGACTCCGTCGGCAGCAGCGAAGGCGTGTTGATGAGCGAGACGCGGGCCGGCGAGTCTCTGGCCGGCTCAGGCGGATCGTTCGCCATGAGCGACCCGAGATACGCCCCGAGCACGCACAACACCGCGACGACCACACCGGCGACTGCCCCAGTCGCAAGCCGTGCGGGCCCACTCATCGACGTGAACACCCGGATTGACTATCTCGTTCACTCGATTGGGTCAAGCAAACCGGTCTTTTTCTACTCGTTCACACCTTTGTCACGGTGACGCCCACTACGCCCTGTGACAGGGGCGCGATCGTCTTGAAGGCCCTCGGGGTCAGGTCGACGCAGCGGCCGGTGATGAACGGGCCCCGGTCGTTGATCCGCACGGTCACGGTCTTGCCGTTGGACCGGTTCTTCACCTTCACCCGAGTGCCGAACGGCAGCGTCTTGTGCGCGGCCGTCAGCTTGTCGGGGTCGAAGCGTTCGCCGCTGGCCGTGGTGCCGCCGCCCGAGTAGTAGGAAGCCTTGCAGGTCTCGGCGGAGGCCACGGGGGAGAAGAACACGGCGGTGGCGGCGAGAGAGGCCAGTGTGAGGCCGGTTGCCGCGAGGATCTTCGTCATGGTGCAAGCAACTCACCCGCCGGCAAAGGGACGCCTAACGCGCGCCTAACCGGGAAACTGCTCGGCCGCGGACACCAACATCTGCCAGTCGCCGTCCGGCAACGTGCGCAGACGGTCCAGCAAAGCGGACATTCTCGACAGCAACGCTGGGTGATCGGACCAGAACGAGTGATCTACTCTCAGTAGAGCGGCGAGCAGGTCGCCGGGGTACAGCGCGACCGACCGCAGCGGGTCGCATTCCACGTGTTCCAACGCCAGCAGCGCGGTCACGTCCAGCCCCACCTGGTGCGTCACGAGCAGGTGCAACGACGTGGGCGTGAGCTGGCCGACCGGCAGGTCGCGCAGCGCACAGAGGTCCCGGTAGAGCTGGGTCGACGACGAGTCGGGCCCGCCCCAGTCGGTCTCGCTGAGGTGCGCCAGCGTTCTGTCCCGGTCCACGCACCCATAGTCCCCGCAAAGGGAGTCGCTAGCGGGCCGACTGAGGCAACGGTTCGGCATTGGGCGACTGCCAGCCCACACGGACGAGCACCTCCCCCTCGTGCAGCAACGGCTGGGACGCCAGGCCCCACACGGTCGATGCCAGCAGCACGGCGCTCACGGCCTCACCCGTGCTCAACCAGTCTTGGCCGAGCATGCGGAGCAGCACGCCGTTGCGGCGCGCCACGAGCTCCAGTTCGCAGTTCTCGGCGCGGGCCGCGTGCAGCAGCCACGTCAGCGCCGAGTCCGGCACCTCGTCGGGCAGGTAGGGGCGGGGATCGGACCTGCGCAACGAGATCGCCGCCGCGGAGGCCACCTCGCACGAGAACGGGTCGAGCTCCCAGCGCGGGTGCACCGACGCGACCTGGCCGTCCGGCCGCGGCGTCCGCAGCACGTGGCAGTCCCAGCCCATCGCCGACAGCGCGACCCGCACGTGGTGCAGCACCGCACCACACGCGAGCAACGCCGCCTGGTCCGCACGTGCCGTCACGAGCTCGAGGCACTCGTTGCCGTTGCGCCATCGCCACGGCGGAACGATGTCGAACGACGGTGCCCTGCCGGCGAGTTTCAGCACTTCCTCGACGATTCCCGCGTCGGGTGTGCGCACGCTGGTCCTCATCCCGCCAGCTTGTCCGCGTCCGGCTGCACGGCCCCTGCGTCAGGACTGCGCGGCCGCGACCACCGAGGTCACGGTCATCGCCGCACCACGCGCGAAGTGTTCGTCGTAGGCCTCGACGCCCAACGCCTGCCGGCACAACGCCACGCACTGGTCGTGCGAGGCCGCGAAGTTCGCCGAACCGAAGAGCGGCAGCCCGACCGACTGCCACACCCGGTCCGCACCGCCGAGCAGCATCGCGGCGTGCGACGCGGACCCGGTGACCACCGAGATCAACGCCAGCAGCTCGACCGACACCGCGATGCCCAGCAGGTCGTGGAACTTCTCCTTGATGCGCAACGACGTCGTGGCCAGCTCGCGCGCCTCGACGACGTCACCGCGTCCCATCGCCACGAAAGCCAGGACGTACAACGCGAACGCGCGCGCCCACAACTCACCGTTCTCCTCGCACACAGCGCGCGCCCTGGTGCAGATCTCCGCCGCACGGTCGAGTTCGCCGCCGAACGCCACGGTGATCGCCAACGCCACGCGCGCCATCACCACGTTGCTGTCCATGTGCCCGAGCTGGGCGTGCCGCCGGTCGGCCTCGGCCAGCAGCGTGGCGCCCAGCGGCAGGTCGTCGTCGAACACCGCCGCCGCGCCCTGCACGTAGGTCGCGAAGACGTCGGCGTCCTCGTCGTCCAGCACGGCGGCCTCGGCGCGGCAGGCCTCCAGCAGCGCCGGCACCGCGGAGGTGTTGCCCTGCAACGTCGCCAGGTATCCGTTGACCCACAACGCCTTGCAGCGCGCCCGCGACGGCTCGGTCTCCAGCGACAGCGCCCAGTTCAGCCAGTGCCGTCCCTCGGCGAACCGCCCGCAGCCGACCCAGTAGAACCACAGCGTCGCCGCCAGCCGCAGTCCCGCGTCGGCCTCGCCCGGCGTCGTCAGCGAGTGCTCCAGCGCCGCCCGCAGGTTGCCGCGTTCGGCCGTCATCGCCCCGACCGTCGCGATCTGCCGCGGCGTGAACCAGGCCCGTTCTCCTTGCACGGCAATGCCTGCGTACCAGTCACGATGGCGCATCCTCAGCAGTGGCTCTTCATCGCTCGCACGCAGCCGTGTCTGCCCGAACTGGCGCATGGTCTCCAGCAACCGATAGCGCGCCACGCCCGCGTGTTCTTCGCGCTGCAACACGGACTTGTCGACCAGCCCGTCCACCGCGTCGAACATGAAGTCCGCGGTCAGCGCGTCGTCGGAGCACACCGCCTCGGCCGCGGCCAGGTCGAAGCTGCCGGCGAAGACGGACGCCCGGCCCCACAGCAGCTGTTCACGCGGCGAGCAGAGGTCGAAGCTCCACTCGATCGTCGCGAGGAGGGTCTGGTGCTGCGGCAACGCGGTCCGCCCGCCGTCGGTGAGCACCCGGAACCTGTCGTCCAGCCGCTCCAGCAGCTGCGCCGGCGTCAGCGCGCGCACCCGCAACGCCGCCATCTCGATCGCCAGCGGGATGCCGTCCAGCCGCCGGCACAGGTCCGTGACGGCCTGTTCGTTCGCGGCCGTGATGACGAACGAGCCGGGAATCGCCGCATCGGCGCGTTGGGCGAACAACGTCGCCGCCGGGTACGGCACGGACAACGGCGCCACGGACATCACCTGCTCGCCATAGACCCGTAGCGCGCGACGGGACGTGGCGATGACACGGAGATTCGGCGCCATCCGCAGCAGCGTGTCCACCAAGACCGCGCAGTGGTCCACGACGTGCTCGCAGTTGTCCAGCACCAGCAACGCGTCCTTCTCGGCCAGGAACTCCGTGAGCACGCTGAGCTGCCCGCGCCCGGTCTGGTCGACCACGCCCAGCGCCTCGGCGACGGCGTGTGGCACGAGGGCCCTGTCGCGCAACGCCGCCAGCTCCACCAGCCACACGCCGTCCGGCGGCTGCTCGCTGCGCGCCACGTGCATCGCGAGCCGCGTCTTGCCCACACCGCCGACACCGATCAGCGTGACCAGCCGGTGCCGCCTGATGAGGTCCGCGACGTGCTCGGTCTCCGGGCGGTCCACGAAGCTCGACCGGTCGGCCGGCAGGTTGCCGCGCACCAGGACAGGAGTGCGTTCCGGCAGGTCGAGGCGGGGATCGGCGGTCAGCACCGCCTGTTCGAGGTCGCGCAGCCGGGGGCCGGGCTCGATGCCGAGCTCGTCGACCAGCACGCCGCGCGCCCGCTGGAACGCGGCCAGCGACTCGGCCTGCCGCCCGCAGCGGTACAGCGCGATCATCAGCTGCACCCACAGCCGTTCGCGGAACGGGTGCTGCTCGACCAGCGCGTTGACCAGCGGCGCCACCGCGGCGTGCTCACCGAGCGCGAGCGAGCACTCCATCAACTCCTCGGTCGCGTCCATCCGCAGGTCGGTGAGCCGCGCGGACTCCTGCCTGGTCCACTCACCCGGCCGGCAGTCCGCGAGCGGGTCGCCCGTCCACAACGAGAGGGCCTCGCGCAGCATCTTCGCGGATGCCAACGGCTCGTCGCTGTGCCGTGCTGCTGCGACGAGCGCCTCGAACCGTGCCGCGTCGACGGTGTCCGCGGGCGCGTTGAGCACGTAACCCGGCTCGCGGGTGGTGATCAGCTCACCCAGTCCGGCGTCGCGGATCTGCCCCCGCAGCCGCGCGAGCAGGCTGTGCAGGGTCTTCGTGGCGCTCGCCGGTGCCTCGTCCGACCAGAGCGCGTCCACGAGCGCACTCCTCGGCACCGTCTCTCCCGGATTCAACGCCAGCCGTGCGACGAGAGTCCTCTGTCCTGCGCTGCTGAGCTGAACTGCTCCGTTCGGACCGGTGAGTTCGAGCGGTCCGAGCAGCCGGATGATCACGTTATTCGTCCTGTCGTCAGCCCCCGACAAAGGCCGGAACCGCGCCAAGATATCGCAATGGAATTCGACCCGAGAATCAACGCCCAGCGGGTGACCGCATACGCCGACCTGCGTGCCGTGCTGGCTGATCCGGTGACGTTCTCCTCCCGGAACATGGCAGGTCCGCAGGTCGCGGCCGTGGCGGCGCTGATGCCACCGGAGCAGCGGCGATTGCTGGAATTGATGTCCTCGCTCAACGCGGCGGACGGCACCAGGCATGCTCGAATTCGTGCTGCGGCGAATCAGAAATTCACTCAAATGGCCGTGCGCCACATGGCTGACTCAATTCGGGAACGCGCGAGGACCCTGCTCGACGAACTTCCGGAAGAGGCCGACTTCGTCAGCGAGTTCGCCGCCCCGTTCGCCCTGGGGGTCGTCGGGGACGTGCTCGGCGTGCCGGAAGCGGACTTCCCGCTGTTCCGCGAGTTCGTGGCACCGGTGCTGGAACTGACCAGCGGCGAGGAGGTCAGCGAACGCGTGCTCGGCTCGTACTTCGCCGGGATGAACGAGTTCTGCGCCTACTTCGGGCGCTCGGGCGCGTTCCGCGGCGGCCAGCTCTCCGAACAGGAACGGCTCTCGCTGTGCCTCGCGGTCGTCGTCGCGGGCACCGAGTCGACCACCAACCTGCTGGCGAGCACGCTGCTGCGCCTGAAGGCGAAGGAACTCCGGCTGGGCGGCGTGGTCGAGGAGGTGGTGCGGCTCGACTCGCCGTTCGTCGGGTTCTTCCGGACGGCGACGTGCCCGGTGACGATGGGCGGGGTGGAGATCGCGCAGGGCGAGCACCTGTTCCTCGACTACGCGGCGGGCAACCGCGACCCGAAGGTGTTCACCGAGGACTTCGACCCCGGCAGGCCGTCCGTGCCGGCCCACCTCGGCTTCGGGCACGGCCCGCACTACTGCCTCGGCGCCCAGCTCGCGCGGCTGGAGGGCCGGATCGTCGCCGAAGAGCTGCTCGACCGCTCGTCAGAGGTGGCCGAGCAGCCCGGCGACGTGCGCTACCGCAGGCACCTGATCAGTCACGGGCCCGCGGAGCTGCGGTTCAGACCAGGGCAGCGTCGAGGGTGATGTTCTCGACGGCCGCGAGCGCCTTGGAGACCGGGCAGTTCGCCTTGGCGCCCTCGGCGGCCGCGACGAAGTCCTCCTGGGACAGACCCGGCACGTTGGCGCGGACCGTCAGGTGGATGCCGGTGATGCCGACGCCCGCCTGGAAGCTCACCTCGGCCTTGGTGTCGATCGAGGTGGGCGGGGTGCCCGCGCCGGTGAGGCCGTGGGAGAGCGCCATCGAGTAGCAGGCCGAGTGCGCAGCGGCGATGAGCTCCTCGGGGCTGGTCTTGCCGCCCGCCTCCTCGGCGCGCGCCTTCCAGTCGATGTCGAAGCTGCCGCTGTTGGAGGTGGCGAGGCTGACGTTCCCCTTGCCCTCGACGAGGGAGCCTTCCCAGTGAGCGTTTGCCGTCTGCTTGATGGCCATGATCACGATGTCCTTAGGTCGGAGCAAGCTGTCTGAGACCACCTTTTCACGGGTGGGCCGGGAGATCACCCCGAGAACCGCTCGACTCCGGCTGGGAGAGTCGGTCGTGTGAACGTCGTGCTGCCACCCCGTGTCGCCGCCGGAGACCGGGTCCGCCTCGTCTCGCCCGCCAGCTACCCGGACGAGGAGGGGCTCGCCGAGTCGGTGGAGGTGCTGGAGAGCTGGGGTTTGGTCGTCGAGATCGGCAAGCACGCCTTGGACCGCCACGGCTACATGGCGGGCTACGACCAAGACAGGCTGGCCGATCTCAACGACGCCTATCGCGATCCCGGCGTGCGGGCGATCTTCGCCACGCGTGGCGGTGCGGGCTCCTACCGCATCGCGCACGACGTCGACTTCGCTGCCGTGCGGGCCGACCCCAAGCCGTTGGTCGGGTTCAGCGACATCACGAACCTGCACCTCGCGCTGTGGCGGCACTGCCGCGTCACCGGGATCCACGGGTTCCTCGCCGGAGCGCGGTCCGCGGCCTCGACGCGGTCGTTGCTGATGGAGACCGGACCCGCGGTACTGCACCGGGACCCAGCGGTGCTCACCGCGGCCGTTCGCGTGGGTGGCTCGGCCACCGGCAACGTCGTCGGCGGTCACCTCGGCACCCTCGGCTGGTCCGTGGGCACCGGACTGCTCGACCTGGACGGCGCGATCCTCTTCCTGGAGGCCCCACGCGCCGTCGGACTCGGTCACGTCGACCGGCAGCTGACGCAACTCATCCGCTCGGGCTCGCTGAACGGACTGCGAGGGGTCGCGCTCGGCCGCTTCCCGGGGTTCGAGGACTACACCGACCGCGACTGGACCGTCCTCGACGTCCTGCGCGACCGCCTGGAGACCCTGGACGTGCCGGTGCTCGGAGGCCTGGACGTCGGCCACGGCGACGAACCGCTGTCACTGGCCCTTGGACCAATCGCCGAGTTGGACGCCGACACGGGGACGCTCGTGGTCGGGCCGGCAGTCCGCTGAAACGAAAGAAGTCCGGCACCCAGGGGGTGCCGGACTTCTTTCGAGAGCGGATGACGAGACTCGAACTCGCGACCCTCACCTTGGCAAGGTGATGCGCTACCAACTGCGCTACATCCGCACTGCCTTACGGGAGAGAACTATACAACAGGCCTTAAACGGCATCTTGCGAGGGGGGTGCCAAACCGGCCAGCAGTTGATCTACCTCGTCCAACTGCTCCTTCGGCCACCGCCACTCCCACAGCGCCCGCACCTTCGGCAGCACGTCGACCGGCAGCCACGCGGCCACCTCCTCGCGGAGGTCCCAGTCGTCGAACACGTGCTCGTAGAAACTGATCAGTGCCGCGTTCTCCAGGAACTGCTCGGGCTGGTGGAAGCACCAGTGCGCGAAGCCGTACGCGCGCCGCAGCACGTCGTCGTCCTGCTCCCGGTGCGCTTCCTGGGCCAGCTGGTACAGCTCGGAGAAGAAGACGTGGCAGGACCACTCCTCGGTCTCGGCGACAGCCCTGAGTTCCGGCAGCAGGGCCGAAGCGCGTTCTCGCCAGTCCACCACGCGCCTGACGATAGTCGCTGGATCTTGTCGCGCCGACCGTCCGACGCCCACCTGTGACCGTCCTGTCACCGATCGCGTTGCGCTGATCAGCCCACTACTAACGGATGGTCTTGTGTATCGACCTGTTCTCATCAAGGAGCAGTTCTGGCCCCTTGTGGCATGTTGAAGCCTGTGATGGTCGACGAGAACGAGGTCGACCGGGACCTGCTCGCCAGGGTGCGCGAGGGAGACGACTCGGCCTACGGCGAACTGTTCTCCCGGCATGCGGACGCGATCCGCCGTTTTTCTCTCAGGCACGTCCGGGAGGCGGCCGAGGCCGACGACCTCACCGCTGAATCGTTCTTCCGCATGCTGCAGGCGATCCGCCGCGGCAGCGGGCCCACCGACCACGTCCGCACCTACCTGCTCACCGTCGCCCGCCGGGTGGCGTGGGAGTGGAGCGGCCGGCGTCGCGACGTGCCGGTGGAGGACGAGGAGCTGGGGCGTCGTGTCGAGCCGGTGAGCGACAACGCGAACAGCAGAGCCGAGCACAACCTCATCACCAGGGCCTTCTCCAGCCTGCCCGAACGCTGGCGGGTCGTGCTGTGGCGCGTCGAGGTCGAGGGCGAGCGCCCCGCCACCGTGGCACCGCACTTCGGGCTCTCGCCCAACGCCATGTCGGCGTTGGCCCGTCGTGCGCGTGAGGGGCTGCGTGCGGCGTACCTGCAGGCCCACCTCGCGGCCGACGACGGGCGTTCGTCGTGCGCGGCGATCCGCTCCAAGCTCGGCACCTACACCGCGGGCGGCGTCCAGGGCGTCGAGGAACGCCGGATCCGCGCCCACCTCGACACCTGTTCCGCCTGCACGCAGCTCCACACCGAGCTGAACGAGGTCTGCGCGACGCTGCGGGCCAGCGCGGCGTACCTGGTCGTGCCCGCGCTGGGGCTCGCGTTCGCCGGGAAGGTGCTGTTCACCAAGGCGAAGCTGGCGGTCGCGGCGGCGAGCGTGGCGACGGTCGGGCTCTTCGGGACGATGGCCGCCGTGTTCAACGGCGCGCCGGGCGTGGCCGTGCTGCAGCCGGACCAGAACCCGGTGATCGCCATGAGCACTTCCGGGTCGTCCAGCTCCGAGCACAGCCAGGAGCTCGTGGTGGCCCAGCCGCCCCCTCCCGGGCAGCAGCGGGTCGAGCCGCAGGAGAACGTGGTCAACCCCGCCGGACAGCGCCAGGAGACCGTGCGCAAGACCTCCTCGTCCGTGCCGGCGCCGACCAGCGAGCAGAGCCAGGAACCGCCGGGCGAACGGGCCGAGAAGGTCGTGACGACGTCGGAGCAGTCCGACCTGGTCAGCACGGCGCAGACGACGTCGCGTGAGATCAACTCGCTCAACACGCCGTCGTCGCCGACCGATCCGCCGACCTCCGAGCCCTGCTCGACGCCGCAGACCACGGTCACGACGATCACGCTCTACCCGAAACCGGCAATCGAAGACTGACGGTGACGATCAAGCCCGGCCGAGTTCACCCACAAGGCTCTGCCCGCGCCAGGTACGGTTTGTCCAAGACCGACCGAACGTGGGAGACGGGTACATGACGCGGCTGGTGCGCGGTGCTGACGGCCGGATGTGGACTGTCCACAGCCGCATCGAGTGGCGCAATCCCGCGGAGTCCGACGACTTCGAACACGACGTCAGCGGCGGCATCCTGCCCGGCATCATGATGGCCGGGATGCTCGTGGTGATGGTGGTCGTGCTGATCGCCTGGACGCCGGCGCAGGTCGTCGTGCCCGCCTGGCTGATCCTCGCGCTGATCTTCCTGTTCGCGTTCTTCCCGGTCCGCTGGGCGCTGCGTCGCCCGCACACGCTGGTCGCGGAGAGCAAGGCCACGGCCGACGAGCTGCCGCCCGAGCGCTGGATCGGGTCCGTCCGCGGTCCGATGGCCGTGCGCCAGGAGGCCTCCCGGGTCGCCCGCACGATCGAGATGCACTCGCTGCCGGACGTCGAAGGTCCGTTGCAACCCGTCGACTGATGCGACACTGGACCGGTGCCCGAACTACCCGAGGTAGAAGCACTGGTCCACCACCTGCGTGAGAACGCGGTGGGCCGTGTGGTGCACCGCGTCGACGTCGCCTCGCTGCAGGTGCTCAAGACGTTCGACCCGCCGTGGACGGCGCTCCACGGCCAGGAGGTCGTCGCCGCGCACCGGCACGGCAAACACCTCGACCTGGAGGTCGCCGACGGCCTGCACCTGGTCGTCCACCTCGCCCGAGCAGGCTGGCTGCGCTGGGCGGACACGATGTCCGCGCCACCGCCCAAACAGGGCCGCGGGCCGCTCGCGTTGCGCGTCCACCTCGGGCCGCCCGGTCAGGGTCCCGGCTTCGACCTGACGGAAGCGGGTACGAAGAAGGGTCTCGCGGCGTGGATCGTGCGCGATCCTCAGTCGATCGCGAGCGTGGCTCGGCTCGGTCCCGACGCGCTGGGGATCACCCGCACGCAGCTGGAAGACCTGT
Source organism: Lentzea sp. NPDC055074 (assembly GCF_053608005.1). Lineage (NCBI taxonomy): Bacteria > Bacillati > Actinomycetota > Actinomycetes > Pseudonocardiales > Pseudonocardiaceae > Lentzea > Lentzea sp. NPDC055074. The sequence continues at coordinate 151,948 of NZ_JBSGUQ010000004.1, read as the reverse complement.
TCGACAAGCGGACCGAGCGGCTGAAGACGTCGCTCACGGACCAGACCCTGATCGCGGGCATCGGCAACGCCTACTCCGACGAGATCATGCACATGGCGCGGCTCTCGCCGTACGCGACGACGGGCAAGCTGAACTCCGAACAGCTCGACCACCTGCACGAGGCGATGCTGACGACGCTGACCGATGCTGTCGCACGGTCCGTGGGGCAGGACGCCGCACGGTTGAAGGGCGAGAAGCGGTCGGGGCTGCGGGTGCACGCGCGCACGGGGCTGCCGTGCCCGGTCTGCGGTGACACGGTTCGTGAGGTGTCGTTCGCGGACAAGGCCTTCCAGTACTGCCCGACGTGCCAGACCGGGGGCAAGCCGCTGGCCGACCGCCGGTTGTCCCGGCTGCTCAAATGACGATCAGGACCTCCAGGGTGCGGGGGCCGTGGACGCCCTCCACCCGGTTGAGCTCGATGTCGCTCGTCGCCGACGGTCCGCTGATGAACGTCAGCGGGCGCGTGGGTTCCAAGCGCCTCAACGCTTCCGGCACCGACGCCGCGATCTGGTCCACCCGCACCACGCACAGGTGGTAGTCGGGCAGCAGGGTGAGCGCGCGGCGGCCCTGGCCCTCGCCGGCGTCCAGCACGATCGTGCCGGTGTCGGCGATCGCGACCGCGCACCCGGTCAGCACGCCGTCGGCCTGGTCGAGCTCCTCGATGCCCAGGGGCTCGCGCAGCCACGTGACACCGTCGACGAGCCACTCGTCCGGGAGGCCTTCCGGCGCGACGATCCGCTTGCCCTTCAAGACTTGCAGAGCCTCCGGCACGTCGGTGACGGTGTGCACGATCGCGCGGTAGTCGGCGACCCTTTCGGCGAACAGCTCGACGCCGCCCGGGCCCTCCTGGTCGTAGCCGCGGACGACCGGTGCGGCCGCGGGCACCCGCGCGTCGCGGATGCGCTGGAGGATCTCTTCTCGTGCGCTAGCCACGGTTCTTCCTCCACCAGGCGCGGAACGACTCGGTCGGCGGTGCGGGCACGTCACGGGAGGACGTCCACTTCGACCCCGGCCACGGCAGCGACGTGATCTTGCCGTCGCGGGCCAGGAACCGGGCCAGGGAACCGGCTTTCTGGGACTTCTCGTAGCGCGAGGCCTCCCGGAAGATCCACGCGGCGGCCGCCATCGCGACGGACTCCGCCGTGCGTCCCTTGGCCTCCACGGCCTCGGCGCGCAGGTGCGTGAGGACGGACGGGATGTCGATCCGCACCGGGCAGACCTCGAAGCACGCGCCGCACAGCGAAGAGGCGTAAGGAAGTGACGCGGCCTGCGGGTCGTGCATGTCTCCGACCAGCTGCGGCGTCAGGATCGCGCCGATCGGGCCGGGGTAGACCGAGCCGTACGACTTGCCGCCGGTGCGTTCGTAGACCGGGCAGACGTTGAGGCACGCGGAGCACCGGATGCACCGGAGCGCCTGGCGCCCGACGGAGTCCTCCAGCGTCGAGGTGCGGCCGTTGTCGATCAGCACGAGGTGGAAGCTCTGCGGGCCGTCGCCGGGCGTCACGCCGGTCCAAACGCTCGTGTACGGGTTCATCCGCTCCGCCGTGGACGAGCGGGGCAACAGCTGCAGGAAGACCTCGAGGTCCTGCCACGTGGGCACGAGCTTCTCGATGCCCATCACGGTGATCAGGGTGTCCGGCAGCGTCAGGCACATCCGGCCGTTGCCCTCTGACTCCAGCACCACGATCGACCCGGTGTCGGCGACGGCGAAGTTCGCTCCCGAGATGGCGACCTTGGTGGTCAGGAACTTCTCGCGCAGGTAGACGCGCGCGGCCTCGGCGAGGTCCGCCGGTTCGTCGGAGACCTCGACACCCATGCGGCGCTGGAAGATCTCGCGGATCTCCGAGCGGTTGCGGTGGATCGCGGGCACCAGGATGTGCGACGGCCGGTCGTCGCCGAGCTGCACGATCAGCTCGGCGAGGTCGGTCTCGATCGCGTGCACGCCACCGGCCTCGAGCGCCTCGTTGAGCCCGATCTCGGCCGTGGCCATGGACTTGACCTTGACGACCTCGTCCGTGCCCGCGTCCCGGCAGAGGCCGAGCACGATCCGGTTCGCCTCCTCGGCGTCGCGCGCCCAGTGGACGACTCCGCCGCGTGCGGTGACCGACTCCTCGAGCTGGACCAGGAGCGTGTCGAGGCGCGCCAGGACGTCGTCCTTGATCTGCTCGCCGGCGACCCTGAGCATCTCCCAGTCGGTCATCTCGGCGACCGCGGCCTCGCGGCGTCCCCGGATGGTGCCGGTGGCCCTGCGCAGGTTCTGCCGCAGCTGGGTGTCCTGCAGAGCCTCCTTGGCGGCCTTGGGGAACGTCGGGCTGCCCAGCCACGTCACCGGGTTGCGAGCCACGGTTCCTCCTCCGTCGAAGCCAGGATCTCCGCCAGGTGCACCGGCCGCACGCCCGCGCGCAGCCGCGAGAGCCCACCTCCGATGTGCATGAGGCAGGAGTTGTCACCAGCGGACAGCACCTCGGCGCCGGTGTCCAGCACGCACCGCATCTTGTCCGCGAGCATCGCCGTGGACGTCTCGGCGTTCTTGATCGCGAACGTGCCGCCGAAGCCGCAGCACTGCGTCGCGTCCGGCAGCTCCACCAGATCGAGTGCCTTCACGGCCCTGAGCAGCGCCAACGGCTTGTCGCCGACCCCCAGCATGCGCAGCGAGTGGCACGTGGGGTGGTAGGTGACCCGGTGGGGGAACCAGGCGCCGACGTCCGTCAGCCCGAGCACGTCGACGAGGAACTCCGCGAGCTCGAACGTGCGCGGCGGGGACTCACCCAGGGTGGGATGGATCTCCCGGACCATGCCGGCGCACGACCCGGATGGCGCAACCACGTAGTCGTAGCTCCCGAAGACGTCGGTGTACTTGCGCGCCAACGGCTTCGACTGCTCCCGGTAGCCGGTGTTGAAGTGCATCTGGCCGCAGCACGTCTGATCGAGCGGGAACTCGACCGAACAGTCGAGCCGCTCCAGCAGTCGCACCACGGCACGGGCCGTCTCCGGGAAGAACGTGTCAGTCAGGCAGGTCGCGAACAGAGCCACTTTCACCCGCACACCCTCTCCCCAAATTCATCGGATGTCTACCCGGATCGGTGGACCGTACGGGGGTACGCCGGGCGCGCCTCTTGCTATAGGGGTGCCCCACAGCACAGCATGTGCACCGTGGGCGACCTGTTGACCGAGCGCGCCGTGCTCGGTGTCATCGCGACCCTGGCCGTTCTTGGCCTCTTCGTGATGCTGTGCCGCGCTCGACGAGTCAGCACCTCCGTCGAGGATGCTGTGATGGACATGCTCGACCGGATGTCCAGGGCGTCGAGCGACCTCCGCGCGGGCCTGACCGAGGAGGCCGCGAACAAGGCGACGCCTCACCTGCGCGAGATGCTGCGGTGCGTCGCGGTCGCCATCACCGACGAAGAAGGCACTGTCCTGTCGTGGGACGGCGGCGCGAACGACCACTACGAGTACCTCCGCGACACGGTCGCCCGTGCCATCAACAACTGCCACAAGGAACACGTCGACCACCGCAAGCTCGGCTGCGAGCTGCAGGGCCCGTGCTCACTGCACAGCGTCGTCGTGGTGCCCCTGGTCGTCGAGGGAGACGTCGCCGGCACGTTGATCGTGGTCAGCGGCGTGGCGTCGAAGCGCCAGATCCGCATGGCCGAGGAGACCGCCCGCTTCGTCTCGACCCAGCTGGAGCTGGAGGTCGTCCAGAAGCAGCGCCAGGCCCTCGCCCAGGCCGAGGTGAAGGCGCTGAGGGCGCAGATCTCGCCGCACTTCGTCTACAACGCGCTGAACACGATCTCGTCGCTCATCCGCACGGACCCGTCGCACGCCCGTGAGCTGCTGCAGGAGTTCGCGGAGTTCACGCGCTACTCGTTCCGCACCGACGGCTTGTTCACGACCCTCGCCGATGAGTTGACCAACATCCACAGGTATCTGACCATCGAACAGGCGCGGTACGGCTCGCGTCTGAACGTGCGGCTGCGCATCGCCCCCGAGGTCCTGCAGGTCGTCCTGCCGTTCCTCGTCCTGCAGCCCCTGGTCGAGAACGCGGTGCGGCACGGCCTGGCCAAGAAGCCCGGTGGCGGCATGCTCACCATCACCGCCGAGGACAACGGCAACGAGGCCCTGATCAGCGTCGAGGACGACGGCGTCGGCATGGACCCCGAGCGGCTCGACGACATCAAGGACGCCCACCAGACGGGCGCGCACGTCGGCATCGGCAACATCAACGACCGCATGAGGACCGTGTTCGGCGTGGAGTACGCGCTCGTCGTGGAGACAGCCCCGAACGCGGGCACGAAGGTGATCCTCAACGTGCCGAAGTTCGCCCGCAACGTGCTGCCGAACCTGAACATCGGGTCGCAGATGACCGACGAACCGATGACGAACGAGCAGCCGGCGATCCGCGCCTGAACTTTCCGAAAGTTGCAGCATCAATCATGCTCAACCTCGGTGCGAAAGCTGCCGATTGTGGTGTTGACCAATGAACAGCCGGTCGTTTGAGCAACCAGAGGCCGGCCGCGAGCAAAGGCCACATCCCGTGCACGAATCACCGTCACCCGAGCGCGTCCGCGTCTGCATCAAGTGCACCGCCAAGGGGTTCAGCAGCTGCAAGTGCTGACAGGCACGCAGGTCAGCGCGCTGCAACCGCCAAGGTCGTGATCAGCACGACGGCGCACACGCTCCAGCTCACCCACATCCAGTAGATGTGCATCGGCGTCGGCCCGGCGGCGTTCTGCCTGCCCCGGTCGTCCCACCACTCGACATACCGTTCGAGCCAGCGGATCGGGTTGAACGTCACAGCCCGAACCTAGCACCACGACTGCCTGGCCTCACCTCGTCTTCCAGCGCTCAGCAGGGCACCTCGCGCCACCGGCCCCCGCCCCCCCATATGCCCGATATGGGGGGCGGGGGCCGGCGACGCGGTGCACCCGCCTGCCCGTCGGAAGACGGGGCAAGGCCAGACAGTCGTGGCGCTGGCACCCTTGTGTTCCAGGTCACGCGGGAGCAACCGGCCACCATCGAGGCTCCCGCGTGTCCTCGAAACGCACGTACTGTCGAGTACATGAGCGTCACGGACAAGATCGCGGCCCGCCTCCCGAGGGTCATGGACCGGGGTGAGCGGCCTCCGGTGGTCGCGGCGGTGCGGCTGCACGGGGTCATCACCCCGCAGTCCTCGCCCGTCGCGCGCAACACGATCAACCTCCAGAACGTCGAGTCGGCGATCAACCGCGCGTTCGACAACGAGCGCCTGATCGCCGTGGCCCTGCTCATCAACTCTCCGGGCGGCGCTCCGACGCAGTCCGCCCTCATCGCCGAGCGCATCCGCGAGCTCGCCACCAAGAAGCACGTGCCGGTGCTCGCGTTCTGCGAGGACGTGGCGGCGTCCGGCGGCTACTGGCTGGCGTGCGCGGGCGACGAGATCTACGCGCACGGCACGAGCCTCGTCGGGTCCATCGGTGTCGTGAGCGCCGGGTTCGGGCTCAACGGCCTGCTGGACAAGGCCGGCGTGGAGCGCCGCGTCTACACGGCGGGCGAGAACAAGGTCCGGCTCGACCCGTTCCAGGCGGAGAAGCCCGAGGACGTCGAGTGGCTCAAGGGTCTGCACGCCGACCTGCACGAGCAGTTCAAGGCGTGGGTGACCGAACGCCGCGGCGCCAAGCTCAAGAGCGAGGAAGACCTCTTCAGCGGGGAGATCTGGACCGGCATCAAGGCCCAGCAGCTCGGCCTGATCGACGGCATCGGCACCATCCGGACCGTCATCGCCAAGCGTTTCCCGGACGCCGAGCTCACGATCGCGGAACCGCGCAAGCCCTTGCTGGCCAAGCTCGGGCTGACCGGCGCGTCCACCCGATCGGGCGATCTCGTGACGCAGGTGCTGGCGAGCGTGGAGGAACGTGCGCGCTGGTCCCGATTCGGGCTCTGAGCATCAGTTCGGTTTCACCGGGCGTGTCGCCGCCTACCCCGGCGTAGACACGGCTGCACATTGGTGGGCAAGATGCCCAGCACAGTGAGTACCCAAGACAACACCGGTCTCCTCGTCCTCGCAGTCGATGACGAGGCCCCTGGGCTGAGCGAGATCAAGTTCCTGCTCGAGAGCAGTCCTCACATCCGGCGCGTCCTCACGGCCTTCGACGCCGCCGAGGCACTGCGCATCCTGAGGGGTGACTACGAGCAGGAGGTCATCGACCGGTCGAAGAACGGCCTGCCGCCGGTCGACGCCGTCTTCGCCGACATCAACATGCCCGGGTTGTCCGGCATGGATCTCGCACGGGTGCTCAGCGCGTTCCGGTACCCGCCCGCGCTCGTGTTCGTGACGGGTGTCGAGGAACGGGACGCGCTCGTCACGGCGTTCGACGTCGGCGCGCTGGACTTCATCAACAAGCCGATCAACGAGGAACGGGTCCTCAAGGCGATCGCGCGGGTCGCGGACCGGGTGGGGCGCACGACGGCTCCGGCGGCCCAGTCGAACCCGTCCGCGCAGAACCCCGCCGAACCGACCGACGACGAGGTCATCCCCGTCGAGCTCGGCGGCACCATCAAGCTCGTGCCGCGCGCGTCCGTGCGGTACGTCGAGGCGCAGGGCGACTACGCCCGCCTCCACACGCAGGACGGCAGCCACCTCGTCCGCATCCCGCTCGCGCAGCTCGAGGAACGCTGGGCGAACGCGGGTTTCGTGCGCATCCACCGCTCGTACCTTGTGGCGTTGCCACTGGTCAGCGAGTTGCGCATGACGGCGAACGGCTACGCGGTGGTCATCGGCACCGGTGAGGGCGCCAAGGAGCTCCCGGTCAGCCGCCGGCACACCAAGGAGCTCAAGGAGCGGATCGTGCGACCGCCGAAGAGCGGCTGGTGAGCAGGCACGACGCGGGGAAGCCCGAACCGCCCGCCCGGGAGGCCTGGCTCGGTGAGCAGGGCAGCAGGCCACGCCGCCGCAGGGTCGTGCTCGCGGACTCCACGAAGAAGAGCGGCAAGGCTTTACGCACGATCATCGAGCTGGAGGAGCAGACCAGCGTCGGTGAGAAGCTGGTCCGCGACCTCATCCGGCAGCAGCTCAAGTCCGCGTTCGGGATCGCGTTCGCGGTGCTGATCGGCATGTGCCTGTTGCCGATCACCTTCTACCTGGTCCCGTCCATCGGGGACCTGAAGATCCTCGGCATCCCCGTCCCGTGGCTCGTGCTCGGCCTCGCCCCCTTCCCGATCCTCTACGGCGTCGGGTGGGTCTTCCGCAGGCAGGCCGAACGGCACGAGCGCGACTTCGTGAACATGGTCGACCGCTGACATGGACACCACCTACTGGAGCCTCGGCGCGATAGTCCTCGTTGCGGGCGTGACGTTCCTGCTCGGCTACGTCGGGTCGCGCAAGGCGAACACCACCCCGGACTTCCTGGTGGCGCGCCGCGCGATCCCGGCCACCCGCAACGCCGCCGCGATCTCCGGCGAGTACCTGTCCGCCGCGTCGTTCCTCGGTGTCGCCGGGCTCGTGCTCAAGGACGGCGTCGACGCCCTCTGGTACCCGATCGGCTTCACCGCCGGCTACCTCGCGCTGCTGCTGTTCGTCGCCGCGCCGCTGCGCCGTTCCGGTGCCTACACGCTGCCGGACTTCGCCGAGGCACGGCTCGGATCGGCGAACGTGCGGCACTTCAGCACGTTCTTCGTGGTGTGCATCGGCGTGCTGTACCTGGTGCCGCAGCTGCAGTCCGCGGGCCTGACGCTGACCACGATCACCGGCCTGCCCGCGTGGTTCGGCGGCCTGATCGTCACGGCCATCGTGGTGGTCAACGTGCTCGGCGGTGGCATGCGCGCGATCACGCTCGTGCAGGCGTTCCAGTACTGGGGCAAGCTCTTCGCGATCGCCGCGCCCACGTTCGTGCTGTTCGTGGTGTTCCTCGCGTCCCCGGACCGGGGCACGCAGCCGATCAGCGACGACGGCGTGGTCCGGTTCCCGACGGCCGAGTCGATCACCGTGGCCGAGCAGGACGTGAAGGTCCGCGTCGACCAGCCGCTGACGTTGAAGGTGTACGGCCAGATCGACGGCAGGAACGCGGACGGCGCGGTGTTCTGGGGCCGTGGCGTCTACGAGCTGAGCCCAGGTACGAAGATGGAGTTCACCGCGGGCAGCCCGGTGCCGGTCGTCGAGGGCTCGCCGACCACCAACTACGACTGGACGCGGCCGCAGACCGGCGGCATCTCCGAGCTGATCAGGACGTACTCGCTGATCTTCGCGACGTTCCTCGGCACGATGGGCCTGCCGCACGTCCTGGTCCGCTTCTACACCAACCCGGACGGCAAGGCGGCCCGCCGCACGGCGTTGCACGTGCTCTACCTGCTGGGCCTGTTCTACATCTTCCCGACGGTGCTGGGCGTGCTGTCGCGGCTCTACCTGCCGCAGCTGCTGGTGAACGGGAAGACCGACGCGGCGGTGCTGATGCTGCCGGAGACGATGCTGCCGAACCTGGGTGGCCAGATCGTCGGCGCGATCGTCGCGGCCGGTGCCTTCGCGGCGTTCCTGTCGACCTCGTCCGGGCTCGTCGTGTCGGTCGCCGGGGTGGTCTCGACGGACATCATGCCGGGCAAGGTTCGTGACTTCCGGTGGGCGACCGTGTTCACGGGAATCGTGGCGATCTGCCTCGCGATGGTGCTGCCGCGCTCCGACGCGTCACTGACCGTGGCGATGTCGTTCGCGTTGGCCGCGTCGACGTTCTGCCCGCTTCTCGTCCTCGGCATCTGGTGGAGGGGACTCACCTGGGTGGGTGCCGTCTGCGGTCTCGTGGTCGGTGGCGGCATGGTCATCACCGCGCAGGTCGTCAGCGTCGTCAGCTCCTACACCGGCCGCTGGGCGCCCGCGTTCATCACCCAACCTGCGCTGATCACGGTCCCGGTCGCGTTCATCATCATGATCGTGGTCAGCAAGGCGACCCGCAGACGGGTGCCCGCGGACGTCAGCCAGATCCTGCTGAGACTGCACGCGCCGGACCCGCTGGGCTTCATCCAGGACCGCTCCATCGCCCGCTTCGGGACCGCCGAGGAGAAGGCCAGACTGGCGGACGAGAAGCGCAGGGGAGCTGGGCGGACACGGTAAGTAGCCACCGTTTCAAATGGGTGAAAATTGGTCACTCGAATCGGTGAACGGTGAACTAGGTCACGCTGAGTGCTGTTCGTCTACGCATACTGACCGTTCGTCGCATCACCCGACTGCTGGGCGCAACGGCACGAACGGGGTCTTACCTGAGTGACTCAAGTCTCCATACGGTTCCTGACCAAGAACGGACCGCACCTGGAGGCATTACGTGCACGTCACGTTGCTGACACCTACGACGAGTACCGCGAGGAGGGGCCTGTGAGCACCGTCGATCACACCCCGTCTGAGTCGGCCCCAGACGCGCAGAAGTGGGCCGACGTCCAAGCGAGCGATGACTTCGCGGAGCTGAAGCATCGACTGCGAAAGTTCGTATTCCCCGTCTCCGGCCTGTTCCTCGCGTGGTACCTGCTGTACGTGCTGCTCGCGGACTACGCGCACGGCTTCATGTCCACCAAGGTGTTCGGCAACATCAACGTCGGGCTCATCTTCGGCCTGCTGCAGTTCGTGTCGACGTTCGTCATCACGACGCTGTACGTGCGGCACGCGAACAAGAACCTCGACCCGCTGGCGGAGAAGCTCCGCAACGAGATCGAGGGAGACGGCAAGTGAACGAGTCCAGCCCGATCCTCAACATCAGCATCTTCGGTGTCTTCGTCCTGATCACGCTCGTCGTGGTCATCCGGGCGAGCCGCAACACCAAGACCGCTGCCGACTACCTCGCCGCCGGACGTGCCTTCACGGGCCCGCAGAACGGCATCGCGATCGCCGGTGACTACCTGTCGGCCGCGTCGTTCCTCGGCATCGCGGGCGCCATCGCCCTCAACGGCTACGACGGCTTCCTGTACTCGATCGGCTTCCTGGTGGCGTGGCTCGTCGCGCTGCTGCTGGTCGCCGAGCTGCTGCGCAACACCGGCAAGTACACGATGGGCGACGTGCTCAGCTTCCGGATGCGCCAGCGTCCGGTCCGCGCGGCCGCCGCCACGTCGACCATGGCGGTCTCGTTCTTCTACCTGCTGGCCCAGATGGCCGGTGCGGGCGGTCTCGTCGCCCTGCTGCTCGGCATCACCGGCACCGGTGGCCAGGCCCTGGTCATCGCCGTCGTCGGCGCCCTGATGATCGCCTACGTCCTCATCGGCGGCATGAAGGGCACCACCTGGGTGCAGATCATCAAGGCCGTCCTGCTGATCGCCGGTGCGGGCATCATGACCGTCTGGGTGCTCGCCAAGTACGGCTTCAACCTCTCGTCCCTGCTCGGTGCCGCGGTCGACGCCGCCCCGAAGGCGGGCGAGAAGCTGCTCGGCCCCGGCCTGCAGTACGGCGCGACCGGCACCAGCAAGCTGGACTTCCTGTCGCTGGCCCTCGCACTGGTCCTCGGCACCGCGGGTCTGCCGCACATCCTGATGCGCTTCTACACCGTGCCCACGGCCAAGGAAGCCCGTCGTTCGGTCGTGTGGGCGATCTGGCTGATCGGCATCTTCTACCTGTTCACCCTGGTCCTGGGCTACGGCGCCGGTGCGCTCGTCGGTCCGGACAAGATCAACGCGGCTCCCGGCAAGGCCAACTCGGCCGCCCCGCTGCTCGCACTGGAACTGGGCGGCCCGATCCTGCTCGGCCTGATCGCGGCCGTCGCCTTCGCGACGATCCTCGCGGTCGTGGCCGGCTTGACGATCACGGCGTCGGCGTCGTTCGCACACGACATCTACGCCAACATCATCAAGAAGGGCCGTGAGGAGAACGGCAACGCGGAGGTCGACGAGGACAAGACCGACGAGGTGAAGGTCGCCCGGATCACGGCGATCGTCATCGGTCTCGTGTCCATCGGCGGCGGCATCGTGGCCAACGGCCAGAACATCGCGTTCCTCGTGGCGCTGGCCTTCGCGGTCGCCGCCTCGGCGAACCTGCCGACGATCCTCTACTCGCTGTTCTGGAAGAGGTTCAACACCTCGGGCGCGCTGTGGAGCATCTACGGCGGTCTGATCGTGACGATCACCCTGATCGTCCTGTCGCCCGCCGTCTCCGGCAAGCCGACCTCGATGTTCAAGAACGCCGACTTCGACCTGTTCCCGCTGTCGAACCCCGGCATCGTCTCGATCCCCGTCGCGTTCCTGCTCGGCTACATCGGCACGATCCTCTCGAAGGACAAGGCCGACCCCGCCAAGCAGGCCGAGATGGAGGTCCGCTCCCTCACGGGTGCGGGCGCCGAGAAGGCCATCGCGCACTAGAAGCAGCACTGGAGAACGGGCCGTCCCTCACGGGGGCGGCCCGTTTTTCGTGTGCAACCCTGCCGGGGCTGCTCGCGTATTGACTGCGAACGCGGCAGAAAACTTGGGGGACCGGAGTGCGACGAGACGAGGAGTTCTCGGAGTTCTTCACGAGCAGGTTCGACTGGGCGAGGCGCACGGCGTACGCGTTGTGCGGCGACTGGTCGGAGGCGGAAGAACTCGCGCAGAACGCCTTCGTGAAGGCGTATGCGAAATGGCCGAGCATCAGGCGGGAAACGGCGGAGGGATATGTCCGCACCATCGTGACGCGCCTGTTCCTCGACAGCAGGCGTCGTGGCCGCGACCGCGAACGCCCTGTCGCCGACCTGCCCGAACGCGGCGTCGGCGGTGGTTTCTCCGATCCCGACGCCCGGTTGAACGAGGCGCTGCAAAAGGTGGCGCCGAAGCAGCGGGCCGCGTTGGTGCTGCGGTTCGTGCACGACCTGTCCATCGAACAGACGGCCGCTGAGCTGGGTTGTTCGGTGGGCAACGTCAAAAGTCAGACAGCCAGGGGTTTGGCGGCGCTCCGCGAGGCGTACGGCGAACCGGTCAACTCGGAGCGTGATCGATGAACCTGGAAGACGAGCTGCGCGGAGCTCTCAACGTCTCCGCGCCGCCACCCACGACGACCTTGGACGTGGTGATGAAGCGTGGTCGGCGCCGGGTGTTCGCCCAGCGCGCCGGAGCGGTGCTCGGTGTGGTCGCGGTGGTGGCCGGCATCGGCATCGGCGCCACCACGCTGAACCAGGCCGGGCCACCTAGGCAGGCGGACCAGCCGAACCAGGGTCCTGCCGTCGTGGAGCACTCGGTGGGCTGGCCGCGGGTCAGCACGCCACCGCAGGTCCCGTACGGGACGTGGTCCCCGGCGTCCACCGCGCCGCCTCCTGACGGACGCGCGGTGCTCTCCATGCCCAGGTGCGACATCGGGTCGCGGAAGTGGGCGATGAAGGTGCCCGTCGGCTCCGTGAAGCCGAACGACGGGTTCGTCCAGAAGTGGATCGGCACGGTGCGCGAGCAGCTGCCCGAGGTGCGGGTGAGCGAGCTGTCGCCGCGGCTCGACGAGTCGACGTACATCGAGTACGCGGTCGACCTGACCGACTCCGGCGGCACCGGCAGCGTCCGGCTCACCCTGGGCAGGTTCGCGGGCACGCCGCTGCAGTACGCCGACGACAACATCTGGACGAGCGGCGACTGCGAGCCGCCGTACCGGACGACGCTGCCCGACGGCACGATCGTCCAGCTGCACAGCGTGCGCGCGGCCGAGCCGTTCCAGACGCTCCTGCAGACCATGGAGGTGTTCCAGCCGGACGGCCTGATGCTGCAGATGGAGCTGGCCAACTACGGCAGCAAGGACCTGCTTCCCGCGCAGCAGCCCGGCTACTGGGAGCGGGTCGGTCCCGGACGGGCGAACCTGCCGCTGACCGAGGCGCAGTTCGCGAGGCTCGGGCCCGCCATCGCGGGGGTGGCCTGAGGATGTCCCGTGCCGGAGGTTCACGTCCGTGCAACCTCCGGCATGGGAACATCTACGGCGTGACTGTTCCAAGCGTGGAGATCGCCGACGTGCCGGCGCAGCTGCCCGAGGGCGCCGTTCTGCTGGACGTGCGCGAGCAGGACGAGTGGGACGCCGGCCACGCGCCCGGCGCCGTGCACGTCCCCATGAGCGAGATCGGTGCCCGGCTCGGTGAGGTGCCGAACGACGTGCAGCTCTACGTGGTGTGCCGCGCCGGTGGCCGCTCCGCCCGCGTGACCCAGTACCTCAACGAGAACGGCTGGGAGGCCGTCAACGTCGAGGGCGGCATGCAGCACTGGGAGGCCGCCGGTCGTCCGCTCGAGGGCGGCACCGACGGCGCGGAACCCCAGGTCATCTGACCGTGCAGCCGCTGCAGCCGATGCGCGTGGACTGGGTGGCGACCCCGCCACCCGGTGCGTACCCGCAGCCGCAGTCCCGTTCGCAGCGGCTGAGCTACGGCGGCCCGCCGAACTACCCGGTCCCGCCGCGCTGGGGCTTCCCGCTGCTCGCGTGGCGCTGGCCCACGGCGGTGCCCGGCACGGTCGAGCAGGCCGACTCGGTCGACGGCGTGCGCCGGCTCGGCCGCACCGTGCAGAACTCGCTGTGGCTGCTCGGCTTCGTCGCCCTGTGGGGCGCGTTCTCCGAGATCTGGCGGTACGTGCTGGTCGCGCTGAGCAGGTTCGGCGCGTTGTCGGCCGGCGTCGTGAGCACGTCGGACGCCATGGTGGTGTCGTCCTCCGCGATCACGATCACCGGCTGCTTCCTGTCGCTGATCCTCGGGCTGCTGTGGCTGCGCCGTGCGCGGAACGTGGCCGCGACACTCGTGGGCTACGGCCCCTCCCGGTCGGACCGGGACGTGCTGATCGGCCTGATCGTGCCCGGCGTGAACCTCGTGGTGCCCGGCTCGGTGCTCGCCGAGCTCGAACACGCCGTGGCCCGCAGGCCCGCCGGTGAACGCCCGCACCCGTCGAGGCTCCTGCGGTGGTGGTGGGGTCTCTGGGCGGCGTCGGGCCTGACGGTGGTGCTCGTGGTCGCCTGGTCGTTCCGGTCCAGCACCCAGGCCCTCGCGGACGGCGTGCTGCTGCACGCGTTCGCCGACCTGCTGCTCGCCGCGGTCGCGGTGACGTCGGCGCTGGTCGTCCGCCGCATCACCACGCTGCTGCTGCCGGTGGACGCCGCGTCCGTCCGGCTGATGCGCGTGGTCGAGGTCAAGGACGCCCCCGAACCCCCGCTGCGTGCGGTCCGCGCCTCCGGCTCGCCCCGCTGATCCTGTTCAGCTGACGTTCGCTCGGCCGGACCTGCCGGTGTCGTCCGGTGAGTGCCAGGTTGGACCCATGCGGACACTCATCGCGGCTCTGGTGATCGCGCTGGTCACCCCGGGCGTCGCCCACGCGCACCACCGCGACTTCGACCTCCAGGCCCATCGCGGCGGCATCGGCCTGACCGTCGAGAGCACGCTCAAGGCGTTCGGCAAGGCGCTCGAACTCGGCGTGACGACCCTGGAGCTGGATCTCCAGATCACGCGCGACGGCCGTGAGGTCATCACCCACGACCGCAGGACGAACCCGGCGAAGTGCCTCGACACCGCGCCCGCGTTCCCCGGCGACCCCGAGTTCCCCTACGCCGGCAAGTACGTGAAGGACCTGACGTTCGCCCAGGTCCGAACCCTGGACTGCGGCAGCACCCGCTGGTCGCAGTACCCGGACCAGGAACTCTCGCCGGGCGCCCGCATGCCCACCCTGGCCGAGCTCTTCGACCTGGTGCGCAGGCACCGCGCGTGGGGCATCCGCTTCAACATCGAGACCAAGGTCGAGGCCGCCGCACCGCACGAGACCGCGCCGCGCGAGCAGTTCGTGCAGCGCGCGGTCCGCGAGATCCGGCGTTCGGGCTTCCTGCCGAACGTGACGATCCAGTCCTTCGACTGGGGCACGCTGATGCGCCTGCGCGAGGTCGAGCCGCGGATCCCGCTGGTGGCGCTGACCCAGCCGGAGATGCTGCGGCCGGGCTCGCCGTGGACGGGCGGCCTCGAGCTCGCCGACTTCGGCGGCAGCGTCGCGAAGATGGCGAAGTCCTTCGGTGCCAAGGCGTTGTCGCCGGTGCACGGCAACCCGCAGGGCGGCAAGGTCGGCGATCCGGACTACGTGCCGTTCACGACTCGCGCGCTCGTGCAGGACGCCCACCGGCACGGGCTGAAGGTGGTCCCGTGGACGGTGAACGACCCGGCCACCATGCACAAGCTGATCGACGACGGCGTGGACGGCATCATCACCGACTACCCGGACCGGTTGCGGAAAGTCTTGAAGGAGCGCGGGTTCACGCTCCCGAAGCGCTACCCGCGCTAGCCGTTGGCGAGGGACAGCGAGTGCAGGCCGCGGATCACGAACTCCGCGCGCCTGTTGGGTTCCTCGGCCAGCACGGCCTTGGGGAGCTTGCGGTGCAACGAGGACAGCGCCGCCTCCACCTCGATGCGCGCGAGCGGCGCGCCCAGGCAGTAGTGAATTCCCATGCCGAACCCGAGGTGCTGGTTCTTCTCGCGGCCGACGTCGAGCACGTCCGGGTTCTCGAAGACCAGCGGGTCCCGTGCGGCGGCACCGAGGAGGGCCGCGATCTTCTCGCCGGGCTCGATGACGTGGCCGGCGATCTCCACGCGTTCGGTGGCGGTGCGTTCGAAGAGCTGCAACGGCGAGTCGTAGCGGATGAGCTCCTCCACGGCGGTGGGCATGATCTCGGGCGAGAGGCGCTCCCACTGCGAGCGGTGCTGCATCAGCGCGTAGACGCCGTTGCCGATGACGTTGACCGTGGCCTCGTGGCCTGCCATCAGCAGCAGCACGGCGGTGGCGACGAGCTCGTCCTCGGTGAGCCTGGCGCCGTCGGTGTCGGTGACGGCGACCAGGTCGGAGACGAGGTCGGCGCCGGGGTTCTTGCGGCGCAACGCGATCAGCTCGCGCAGGTAGGCGACGAACTCGGTGGCGGCGCGTTCGGCGGCGTCCTGCTGGTCGGCGGGCAGGCCGTACTCGTACATCTTCACGATGGCGTTCGACCACGGCTGTAGCAGGTAGCGGTCCTCGCCGGGCACGCCGAGCAGCTCCGCGATCACCTCGACCGGCAGCGGTGCGGCGACGTGGGCGAGCAGGTCCGCCTGGCCGACGTCGGAGATCTTGGCGGTCAGCTCGTCGACGAGCCTGTCGGCCAGGTCGGCGACCCACGGGCGCAGGCGCTCGACGTGACCCCGGCCGAACGCGGCGGCGACCAGGCGGCGCAGGCGGGTGTGCGTGGGCGGCTCGTTCTCCAGCAGCGAGTTGCGGTGCAGGAGGTTGAACGACATGAACTGCTCGACGGGCTTCACGTCCGACCAGATCCTGCCCACCGAGCGGTGCCGCAGGACGGTGGAGCAGGCGGCGTGCGAGACGGCGACGGCCACGCCCATCTGCTCGTGGTGATGCACCTCACCGGCTTCGCGCAGGGCTGCGAAGGCCGGGTACGGGTCGGCGATGAACGCGGGATCACGCTGGTCGAACGTCACAAGGCGGGACGGTAAGTCGCGATCGGCGTTTCGTCCACGTCCATTTGATTGATGACTCAAATTGTTGCGCAGACACCGGTGCTGTGGCCGTCGGCCTTCGCCCCGCGATCCGCCGTTCAGACGGGTGAATCGCGGTGTCGGCCCCGCGTCCTCATATCGGGCACATGGGGGCGCGGGGCCGGCACCGCGAGGCGCCCTGCTGGGCGCCGGAGCGCGCGGTGAAGGTCGGCGGCCACAGCACTATCGTTCGGGGTTGTGCAGCAACCCTCCGTCGTCGCGCACCGAGGCGCGTCCACAGACCGTCCCGAGCACACCATCGGGGCCTACGAACTCGCCCTGAAAGAGGGAGCGGACGGCCTCGAATGCGACATCCGCCTCTCCCGTGATGGCGAGCTCGTGTGTGTGCACGATCGCACTCTCGCTCGTACCTCGAACGGCCGTGGCACGGTCAGCGCGCTCACGCTCGAAGAGCTGAGGAAGTTCGACTACGGCAGCTGGCACCGCCACGGCCAGGGAGCCGGGCTGTTGGTGCTCGACGAGCTGCTGGAGCTGGTCAAGGGCACGAACGTGGAGCTCTTCGTCGAGACCAAGCACCCGGTCCGGTACCGCAACGAGGTCGAGCGCAAGCTCGCCGCGGCGTTGAAGAAGCACGGTCTGACGTCGCAGATCGTCATGATGTCGTTCTCGCCGACCGCGGTGAAGGTGTTCCGCGAGCAGGCGCCGGACATCCGCACGGTGCTGCTGCTCGACCGCCTCGGCCGGTACCGCGGCGGTGCGCTGCCGTCGTTCGCCGACTACACCGGGCCGGGTGTGCACGTGCTGCGCAACGACCCCGGGTACGTCGATCGGGCGAGGCGAGCGGGCCACGAGACCTACGTGTGGACGGTGGACAGCGCCGAGGACGTCGCGCTGTGCCGTGACCTGGGTGTCCGCTACCTCGCGACGAACGCCCCGGCGAACACCCGCCGCCTGCTGACGGCTAACTTTGGCGACCTAGAAAAAGCCTGAGCACGAGGAGGGCCAAGGTGGCCAAGCGGACCGCGGTCAAGGACGCACCGAAGGACGGGATCAACCCCAAGCAGCCCTGCCCGTGCGGCTCCGGCAAGCGCTACAAGGCCTGCCACGGCGCGCCCGGCGGCGCGACGGACGTGATCGTGTCCCGGCCGTTCGAGGGCCTCGCCGCCGAGTGCGAGCTGATCGCCCTGCGCGAGTTCGTGCCGTCGGCGATCGTGAAGCTGCCGACCAAGGACGGTCGCGAGGTCACGCTCGCCACCGTGCTGCCGATGGCCGCCGCCGGTCTGATCCGCGGCGACGACGTGCCGTTCGTGGGCCTGCAGGTGCAGACGCGCTCCGGCGACATCAGCCGCGACCTGGCGCGGGCGCTGCAGTGGGCGCAGAAGGCCAAGACCGGTGACGTGCTGCCCGTCGTGGGCCCGGACAACGGCGAGAACCCCGGCCGTCTGCAGGACCTGCTCGACGTCGACGCGGACATCACGCCCGTGCTGCACACCGACTTCATCTGGTGGATGCCCGAGGGCACCGAGCCGACCGGAGACGTGGCGCTGTCCCTGGAGCGCGCGAACGCCGCGATCCTGCCGACCGAGCGCCTCGACGCCCCCGGCGTGAAGGCGGCCTACTGGGTCGACGCGGGCGACAAGGCGCACCTGCGCTGGGTCCGCCCGGAGCCCGAGGAGAAGCTGCTGGACGCGATGGCCCGGCTGTCCGCCCGCGGTGAGCTCGACCTCGGCGAGGGCTCGCGCTACGCCGGTTCGTTCCGCGCCCACGGCCTGCTCGTGCCGGTCTGGGACCTCGACCGCGAGATGCACGCCCGCGAGTGGGCCGAGCCGGCCGAGGCGCTGGGCAAGCGCCTGCAGGAGGCCCTGGCCTCCGACGAGCAGCTGTCCGACGCCGAGCGTCGCGCCCGGGAAGGCCTGCGGGGCCGCCAGATCACCCTGCGGTAGTCCACAGGTTGTCCACATAGTTGTGCACAAGGAGCTGTGGATAAGTGCTGCTGCACATCATCACGAAGGCCGGCTGGGCCGCTGCCCAGCCGGCCGGCTCCATCGCCCCCGCTGAGGGTGAGGAGTTCGTGCACTGCTCCGACCGGGGTGTCGTGCACGTGACGGCGGGCAAGTTCTTCCCCGGCCAGAGCGGACTGTTGCTGCTGGTCGTCGACCCGAAGCTGCTCGGCGTGCCGGTGCGCTGGGAGGCGGTGCCGGACTCGCCGCTGTGGTTCCCGCACGTCTACGGCCCGATCCCGGTCGCCGCGGTGGCCGAGGTGCACGACTTCCCCTGCGAGCCCGACGGCTCGTTCGTCCTCCCGGAGGCCGTCGCCGTTCCGTGACGGCCGGGTCTCGGTTCTCGTCCCGGAACGGCGGAACTGCCTGCGCCCGTTGCCGTTCCGTGATTAAAGTGACGGCAACCGCTTCGCGGCCCCACGCGTGAACACCCCGAGCCAGGTTGCTTCGGGGGAGGGGGCGTGCCGTGACGGCGGTGTTGCAGCTGGGATCAGCCGTCGAACACGGCGGGGGAAGAGCGGAAGCCGTGGGGGACTTCGCTGAGTTCGTGCGCGTCTCCATGCCCGGACTCCTGAGGTACGGCCACGCGCTGACCGGCAACCCGCACGACTCCGCCGACCTGGTGCAGTCGGTGCTGGAGAAGGTCGGCTCACGCTGGGTCGCCGTGCAGCGCAAAGGTGACGACCCGCTCGCGTACGTCCGCCGTGCGATGGCCAACACGCACATCAGCATCTGGCGCCGCCGTCGCCGTGAGAGCCTCGTGGCGGACTTCCCGGACACCGGAGCCGTCGCTCCGGAGCTGAGCAGGCTGGAGAACGAACCGCTCTGGCAGGCACTGCGCTCGTTGCCACCGCGGCAGCGAGCGGTGATCGTGCTGCGGTACTACGAGAACCTCTCCGAGGCCGAGATCGCCCACGCGCTCGGGATCTCGTGCGGCACGGTGAAGAGCCAGAGCAGCAAGGCGATGGCGAGTCTCCGAACACGCCTGGGAAAGGACTGACCGGTGAGCGATCTGGATGATGATCTGCGCAAGCTCTTCAGCGACGATCGGCTGGACGTCCACTCCACGTCGGTCTCCACCGAGCAGGTGCTCCTCGGAGCGACTCGCCGCCAACGCAGGCGAACCGCCGTCGCCGGGACCTTCGCCCTGGTGGCCGTGGTCGGCGCCGGGATCGGCGTGAGCCGGTTCCAGCCGTCCTCGTCGGACAGCACGGCGGGTGCCCTCCTGACGACGGCCGTCTCGACCACCACGACGCTCTCGCCACCACCGCCGTCGATCAGCACGGTCGTCTCGACCGCGACCGTCACGGTGGGCCAGCCACCGAACTCCACCGGCGGCAACACCGGCAAGCCCGACCCCGGCGGCACGAGCAAGTCGGCCCCGAAGTCGTCAGGGCCGGCCACCCCGGAGTCGCAGCCGGGCCGGTACGGAACGCTCTCGCTGGGCATGTCCGAGGCCGCCGCGCTGGCGACGGGCTCGCTGATCGAACCCAGCAGCGCGGCCGACCCGGACAACAGGTGCAAGGCCTACGCGACGAAGTCCGTGCCCGACGCCAACGCCGTGATCATCTCGCCGGCCAAGGGGATCGTGCGGATCACCATGCCGACCTACGCCAAGACGCCGAAGAACGTCGGCGCGGGCTCGCAGGTGGCCGACGTGAAGACCGCCTACGCGAACTCCACCCAAAGCGGCTCGGTGATAACGGCACAAATGTCGGCCACGCCTCCGTGGTCGTACATTTTTGAAACCGACGGAATGGTGGTCTCCGCCGTGTTCATGCGACTGAACGCGAACGACTGCGCGACTGTTTGACCTATTGCTGAATCGCTGAGATCCCGCTGCTCCTGATGGTGCGGCGGGAATTCGGCGTGCGTTTTTCCGTGCCGGTCGCCGTGATTTTTTCGTGACTCTGAACTGCGCAACCTTGCCGACGAGGTGACGTCTTACTGGTGTCTGAAAGGGCATGGGGATGCCCGAAAACACGCTTGGGGGAATCGAAATGAAGAACTCGGTCAAGATCGCATTCGTCGCCGCGCTCGCCGTCGCGGGAATTACCGCGTGCACTGCGGAGCCGACGCAGAATTCTGCTCCTGCCCCGTCGAACACTGTTTCGTCGAGCATCGTCCCGTCGAACACCGCTCCGTCCAGCACCGTTTCGTCCAGCACGACGACGCTGCCCGTCCAGGTGGTCACGGAGGTCGTGACCGCGACGGTGACGAACCCGCCGCAGGCCGTCGTGAAGGTGGACAACCGGCTCGGCTACGGCGGTCTGAAGCTCGGCATGTCGCTGGAGGAGGCGCGTGCCGCCGGCCTGACCGACCTGACCTGGGACAGCCCGGGCGAGCAGGGGTGCGTCTCCGACGGGAAGGTCGCGATCTCCAAGCAGTACGGCGTCGAGCGGATCACGCTGCCCGCGGAGGCCAGGACCTCGAAGGGGATCGGCGTCGGCTCGACCTTCGCCGAGGTCAAGAAGGCCTACCCCGGCGCCTCCGAGTACCGCGCCGGCTGGTCGGCGAAGGTGGCCGACAAGGCGGTGTACGCGTTCATCGGCGGCTCCGAGCTCGTCCACTTCACGGACACCGACGAGGTGGTCCGCATCAAGATCACCGCGTCCACCGTCTACTGCGCCATGGCCTACCTCTGAGGCCTGCCGGATCGTCGTGCCCGCCCCGCTGGGGGTGGGGCGGGCACGGTCGCTCAAAAGATCTCTGGCCGCCACGTAGAGATCCGCGTTTCGGCTCCGTCCCCGTGGTGAAAGCGACCAGGATGGGTCGCGACCGCACCGAGGGAGACACCAGCGATGGCGAAGTACCTGCTGCTCAAGCACTACCGCGGCGCCCCTGCCCCGGCCAACGACGTGCCGATGGACCAGTGGACGCCCGACGAGATCACCGCGCACATCCAGTACATGAACGACTTCGCGGACAGGCTCAAGACCAGCGGTGAGTACGTCGACGGCCAGGCGCTGGAGCAGGAGGGCACCTGGGTCCGCTACGACGGCGAGGGGCGCCCGCCGGTCACCGACGGGCCGTTCGCGGAGACGAAGGACCTCATCGCCGGGTGGATGATCATCGACACCGACACCTACGAGCGGGCGCTCGAGCTGGCGGGGGAGCTGTCGGCGGCGCCGGGCAAGGACGGCAAGCCGATCCACGAGTGGCTGGAGATCCGGCCGCTCTACGGCAACGCGCCGACGATCACGGAGTAGCGGTGGACGAGGCGCTGGTCAGGAGCCTCACGCCGGCCGTGCTCGGCATCCTCGTCCGTCGCGGAGCAGACTTCGCGGCGGCCGAGGACGCCGTGCAGGACGCACTGGTCGAGGCCGTCCGAGTGTGGCCGGAGGATCCGCCTCGGGATCCCAAGGGCTGGCTGGTCACGGCGGCCTGGCGCAAGTTCCTCGACGCGACGAGAGCGGAGACGGCTCGGCGCCGGCGGGAGAACCTCGTCGACGCCGAGCCCGAGCAGGGGCCCGCGCCGGACTCCGACGACACGTTGCAGCTCTACTTCCTGTGCGCGCACCCGTCGCTCACGCCGTCGTCGGCCGTCGCGCTCACGCTCAGGGCCGTCGGCGGCCTGACCACGCGGCAGATCGCGCAGGCCTACCTGGTGCCCGAGGCGACGATGGCCCAGCGCATCAGCCGGGCCAAGAAGACCGTCGGCGCCGTGCGGTTCGACCAGCCCGGCGACGTCGCCACCGTGTTGCGCGTGCTGTACCTGGTCTTCAACGAGGGCTACTCGGGTGACGTCGACCTGGCCGCCGAGGCCATCCGGCTCACCCGGCGGCTCGCGGTCGCGATCGACCACCCCGAGGTCGCCGGGCTGCTCGCGCTCATGCTCCTGCACCACGCCCGGCGCGCGTCCCGCACGGACGACGGCAGGCTCGTGCCGCTGGCCGAGCAGGACCGGGGGAGGTGGGACACGACGCTGATCGCCGAGGGCGTCGAGATCCTGCAGGCTGCGCTCGCCCGGGACCGGCTGGGGGAGTTCCAGGCGCAGGCGGCCATCGCGGCACTGCACGCGGACGCGCCCGTGGCCGAGGAGACCGACTGGGTGCAGATCGTGGAGTGGTACGACGAGCTCGCGAAACTCACGGACAGCCCCGTCGTCCGGCTGAACCGTGCGGTGGCCGTGGGCGAGGCCGACGGACCGCGTGCCGGACTGAAAGCACTGGCGGAACTGGACGACTCCCTGCCCCGCTACTCGGCCGTGGCGGCATACCTCCACGAGCGCGACGGCGACCGGCGAACGGCCGCGCGCCTTTACGTCGAGGCCGCCGGAAAAGCGTCGAACCTCGCCGAGCGGGAATACCTCACCTGGCAGGCCGCACGTCTCAACAACTGAAAGGACCGCCCGACCCGAAGGTCGGACGGTCCTTTGTGATCAGGCACTCAACCGTGCGAAGAAAAACTCAGAGCTTGCCGCCCGCGGCGGTCGGGGCGCCGGAGTCGGCACCCTCGTCGCCCACGCTTTCGCGGGTGAGGAACGTCTCCACGTAGAACATGTTGCCGTCCGCGCGGTCCATGATCGTGAGCAGCGTCTTCATCGAGGAGACCTCCTCGACCTGCTCCTTCAGGAACCACTGCATGAACTGCTCGCCGATGTAGTCGCCCTCCTCGCGGGCGGCCTTCGCGAGCGCGATGATCTGGTCGGTGACCTGCTGCTCCTGGGTCAGCGCCAGCGCGACGAGGTCACGCGGCGACTTGAACTCCGTCAGCGGCGCGGCGACACCGGGAATGGCGACCGGGATGTCGTTGTCCATCAGGAACTGCACGATCATCATCGCGTGGTTGCGCTCTTCGAGAGCCTGCTTGTAGAAGTGCGACGCGAGGCGCGGCAGGTCCTCGTTGTCGAACCACACGGCGAGCGCGATGTACTGCTGCGAAGCGGAGAACTCGTTGCCGACCTGAGTCCGCAGCAGCTCGCGGAAGTTCGACTTTCCGGACAGGATCTTCTTCACGTTCGAGGCCATGAGGAGTACGTTAGCCGAGAATGAAGACCTTCGCATTCCAGGAAAAGCTAACCTTTGTTTGGAAAGGTGAACCAAACAAAGGTAAGGCATTCCTAACGATCTACACCAATGGCGCGCGGTCGATCGGGCACGACATGCAGCGGGGTCCGCCGCGGCCGGAGCCGAGCTCCGAGCCGGCGATCCGCAGCACCTCGACGCCCTGGTCCTCCAGGCGCGCGTTCGTCTCCACGTTGCGCTCGTACGCCACGACGAGACCGGGGGCCACGGCGAGGGTGTTGTTGCCGTCGTCCCACTGCTCGCGCTCGGCGGTGACGATGTCGAGGCCCGTGTCGATCACCCGCAGCCGTTCGATGCCCATCGCCTCGGCCGCCGCCTCCAGGAACGGCACGGGGCCGTCGACGCGGACGCCGCCGTTGCCGTCGGCGCGCAGCGGGTAGGCCGTCAGCGTGTGGCGGATCGCCGGGTACATCACCACGGCGTCGCGGTCGACCATCGTGCAGACGGTGTCGAGGTGCATGGTGGCGCGTTCCTGCTCGATCGGCACCGCCAGCACCGTGTGCGCGAGACCGTCGGCCAGTGCCGAGCGTGCGAACGACTCGGCGCCCGCCGGGGTGGTGCGCTCGCCGACGCCGATGGCGATCACGCCGGGCGCGAGCAGCAGCACGTCACCGCCCTCCAGTGGGGCCGAGTGCGCGCCGTACGCACGGCCCGTGCGGCGGAACCGCGGGTGGTACGCGTAGATCAGGTCGGTCAGCGTCGTCTCGCGGTCGCGGGCGGGCAGCGCCAGGGACGTGATGGCCACGCGGTCGCCGACCCACACCGACGAGTCGCGGGTGAAGAGCAGGTTCGGCAGCGGGTCGACGGCGAAGTCGATCGGCAGGTGCATCTTGCGCACCAGCGACGCGCCCTCGGCGGCCGGCAGCTCCTCGAACGTCATGCCGGTCATCAGCACCTGCGCGAGCGTGGACGCGTCGAGCGACGTGAGGTGGCTGCGCAACGCGTCGGCCAGGTCGATGCCCAGGCGACGCTCGTTGACGGCGCTGTGGATGCCCGCGATGCGCGCGCGGTTGTCCTCCAGCGCCTGCACCAGCACGTCGGCCAGCAGCAGCACCTCGACACCGCGGGAGGTCAGCGTCGCGGCGAACGCGTCGTGCTCCTCCTGGGCGCGGCCGACCCACGGCACGCCGTCGAACAGCAGCTGGTCGTTGTTGCGCGGAGTGAGCCTCTTGAGCTCGTTGCCCGGCCGGTGCAGCAGCACCGTGCGCAAGGGGCCGACCTCGCTGTCCACGCGAGGCGCGGCGTCCGGAAGTGCTTCGGTCTCAGCGATCGTGTGCGCAGTCACCGATCGAGCGTAACCCCGAACAGCACAAATCGCCGCTCCAGAGCCGAGAATCGCAACGAATCACGGCTGAAATCGAGCGCCACCCTCGAATCGTTAGGGCAACCAGCTGACTTTGCCGCGCAACATTGTGTAGCCCACGAACGCGACCACGTCGAGGATGGTGTGGGCGATCACCAGCGGCCACAACCGCTTGGTCCGCTGCCAGTAGAACCCGAACACCAGGCCCATGACCACGTTGCCGACGAACCCGCCGAAGCCTTGGTAGAGGTGGTACGACCCGCGCAGCACGGCCGCCGCGACCAGCGCCGTGTACTGCCGCCAGCCCAGTTGCCGCAACCGCGTGATCAGGTACCCGACGACGAGCACCTCCTCCGCCCACGCGTTGCCGGCGGCGGCGAGGAT
Organism: Lentzea sp. NPDC055074; assembly: GCF_053608005.1. Lineage (NCBI taxonomy): Bacteria > Bacillati > Actinomycetota > Actinomycetes > Pseudonocardiales > Pseudonocardiaceae > Lentzea > Lentzea sp. NPDC055074. Next base: position 126,807 of record NZ_JBSGUQ010000004.1, on the reverse strand, counting down.
CAGCGCCACGCTCATCCACCACTGGTTGTCCAAAGTGGACGGCTGGACGGCGAGGTTCAGCCCGAGCGCCCAGGCGGCGAAGTACAGGCCGAGCCCCGGGATGCCGATGACCGCGGCCAGTCCCAGGGCGCCCAGCGAGTCGGCGAGCTTGCGGGTGCCGTCGAGTCCGATGACGCGCAGCTTGATCCCCGTGCGCCACAACAGGTACAGCCCGATGCCGCCCCACGCGGCGAGCTGCAGCACACCCAGCAGCTGTGCCACCAGGTCCAGCAGGTCGGCGCGCGCCTGCGGGACGTTGATCGCGACGGACTGCTGGTTGAGCGGCGTCGGCTGCAGCAGGCTGTCGACCAGCCGCACGAGACTGCGCAGCCCGGACAGGCCGAGCGTCATGCTGAAGACGATCAGCAGCTCGAGCTGGTAACCGCGCTTCTCGGCGTCCGGGATCACCGCAGGTTCGATCACCTGCGTGACGCTACCTCTGGGAGAGGAACGGGCAGCCCATCAACCGCCGCAGTTCCGCGGCGAGTTCCTGGGGAGTGCCGACCGGCTGGGAGAACGCGATCCGCACGTCGTGGTCCTCGCACTCCGCCTCGACCCGCAGCCGCAGCCCGAACCGGTCGAGCCCGAGCGGCCGCACGGTGCCGTGCCGCAGCTCGTCCGGCAGGTGGCGGGCGAGCTGGCCGACGACGTCGCTGTGCGCGGCCTCCAGGTGCCGCAGCCAGTGGTCCTCGTTGCGGCAGAACGGGTCCGGCGCCGCGCTCGCGAACTGCTCCGGCCTGATCGACGAGGTGCCCTCGGCGTCCGCGATCACCATCGACGCGGGTGTGAGCCGCAGCACCGAGGCGCCGTGGCCCGCGTCGAGCAGGCGGTGGTCCGGGCGCACGTCGGCGACCGAGAGGATCTCCTCGCGCGCCTCCTCGCCGTCCAGCGCGGAGACCCATCCGGTCAGCCAGAGCAGGCCGCGGACGGGTTCGCGCAGCGGCACGGGAGCCTGGTCGGCGATCTCCAGCATCGCCGTCACCTCGGCCCGCGGGGCCTGCCACAACTGCGCCACCAGCGGATGTTCGTCGGCGAGCAGCAGGATCGTGGTGCCGCACGGGTGCACGTGGTGGAACAACGGGCTGGTGCGGGATCCGGACTGAGGAAGCAGCGCGGCGGACCCGTGGCGAGCCGCGATGGTGCGGGCGCGCTCCGCGGCGTGCGGCGCCGGTGGGCGCTTGATCTGGGTGTCGGTCACCACTCCACCTCCTCAAAGGTTAGGCAAGCCTAACTTAGCTTTGCTCGTCAAGGGAAGCGCCACCTGTACCTTGGACGGGTGGTCGTGCCCAACAAGCCGTCCACCGAGGTGGAGGCGCTCGACGATCGGTGGACCCGGCACTGTGTCGACCGGGCGAGCCGCCGTGCCCTCGTGTGGACGGTGCTCGCCGGCGCGGCCTTCGCGCTCCAGTTCGTGCTGGTGCTGGTGTGGTCCTGGTCCTCACCGGTGGCGCTCGTGCTCCTCTTCTTCGCCGCGGCCGTGCTCTGGGTGGTGACACGGAAGCGACCGGTGCGTTTACCGGAAGGTGAACCGTGGCATTTCGCCCATGTGCAGTGGGAAGGAGGGCGTCTCGTCGTGTTGTCGTCACCGCCTCTGTTGCTGACCCTGAGTGTCGGCCCTCTTCTGCGCGGACGCATCGCGCGTCACCGCCGTGTGTGGTTCGTGCCACCGGATCCGTCCGGGCGCACCTTCGTCACGTTCCGGGGAGTACCGCGGCTGATCCCGGCGCGTGTGCAGAGATGATCATCGAGAACTGGAGCGACACCTGCCTGGCACGGGCGGACCGGCGCGCGGTCGGGCACATCTTCTTCGCACTGGCGGTGCTCGGCGTCGTGCTCTTCATCGGCTGGCTCTGGCTGATCGTGCTGTCCGTGCCCGTGGTGCTGGAGCTCGCGGCGCCGGGGTTGCGGCACTTCCTCACACGCCGCGGCACCCTCGAGCTGATGGAGCGGTTCCCGTGGCGTCCGGTGTCGGTGGGCTTCGTGGCGGGCCGGCGCATCGGGCGGCAGGCCTACCTGCGGGTCGAGGACTCGGAGAAGAACCTGCGGCTGCCCGAACTCCCTGAACGGGCGCGGATTCTCGTGCGGCACACAGGACGGATCTGGATCGCCGGTCCGGACGAGCGCGGGCGCGTCGTCGCGATGACGCGCGGCCTCGCGTTCCTCACCCGCGGTCGCGTGATCGACCGCTAACGGCCGCCCGTGGGAATGCCTTCGCCTTCGGCCCACTGCGTGAGGTCGTCCTTGCGCAGCGCGGCCGCCAGCAGTTCGGGGAACTTGTCCGGCGTGCAGGCGAACGCGGGTGCGCCCAGCGCGTGCAGCTTCGCGGCCAGCTCGTGGTCGTACGAGGGCGTGCCGGAGTCGCTGAGCGCCAACAGGTTCACGACCGTGACGCCGCTCGCGACCAGTTCGCGGACCCGGCGCTGCAGCTCGGTCTCCGACCCGCCCTCGTAGAGGTCGCTGATGATCACGACGACCGTGTCGGTGGGCCTGCGGACCTGGGTCTGCGCGTAGGCGACCGCGCGGTTGATGTCCGTGCCGCCGCCGAGCTGGGCGCTGAACAGCAGGTCGACCGGGTCGCTGAGCTGGTCGGTCAGGTCGGCGACCTCGGTGTCGAACACGACGAGCTTCGTCGAGATCGACCGGATGCTCGCGAGCGCCGAGCCCAGAACGGCCGCGTGCACCAGGGACTCCGCCATCGAACCGGACTGGTCGACGAGCAGGATCACGTCCCGCATCGCCGCGGTCCGGCTGCGCCTGCGGTGCCCGATCAGGTCCTCGACGATGACGGTCTTGTGCCGCGGCTGGTAGTTCTTGAGGTTCGCGCGGATCGTCGTCGCCCAGTCGACGTCCTGCAGCTGCGGCCTCCTGGTGCGCCTGGACCTGTCGACGGCGCCGCGCACGGCCTCGACCAGCCGGTCCTGCAGGCGCTTCTCGATGTCCTCGACCACCTTGCGCACCACGGCTTTCGCGGTGTCGCGGGTGCGGGCCGGGATCGCCCGGGAGAGCTGCAGCAGGGTGCTGACGAGGTTCACGTCCGGCTCGACCGACTGCAGCAGTTCGGGTTCGAGCAGCAGCTGCTTCAGGCCGAGCTTCTCGACCGCGTCCCTTTGCATGACCTGCACGACGGACGTGGGGAAGTACTTGCGGACGTCGCCGAGCCAGCGGTGCAGCTGCGGAGAGCTGGCGCCGAGACCGGCACCTCTATCGCCGCCACCACCGTAGAGACCCGTGAGTGCGCCATCACGCCGTTGGTCGTCCTCGCCGAGTTCGGACACGTCTTCCGCGCTCGGACCCAGGAGCAACCGCCAGCGCCGTAGCCGCTCTTCGGTCATTTGAGCGCTGCCGCCACTTCTTCGGCCGCACGCACGACGTGAGGGCCGACAACGTCCGCGTCGAGCTTCTCCAGCGCCACCACGCCGACGGACGCCCTGAGACCGGGCACACCGCGCACCGGTGCCGCGACGCCGTACGCGTTCGGCTGCAGCTCACCGGCCGAGACGACCCACGGTTCGGAGGGCTGCGAGATGGCCTTGCCGGCCGCCCCGCGGTGCACCGGGTGGCGGGAACCCACCCGGTACGCCACGTGGAAAGCGGTCCACGACGGTTCGACGACGGCGACGGCCTGGGCCTCGGTGCCGTCGGCGACCGTGAGGTGCGCGGTGGCGCCGACCTTCTCGGCGAGCTCCCGCAGCGCCGGGTTCGCCGCCATCCGCAGCTGGGGGAGGACGTTGGAGGCGAGGCGCAGCACGCCCAGGCCGAGCCTGACCTTCGAACCCTCGCGGCGCACGAGACCGCGCGCCTGCAGGGGCACGAGAAGCCGGTACACGGCCGCTCTGGACGCGCCGATGGCCGTGGCGAGCTCCGAGATCGACGGTGCCTCGGACTCCGCCTCAGCGACCGCCTGGAGCAGCGCCAGACCCCTTTCCAGGGTCAGCGAGCTCTCCTTCGTCGCTCCGACCATCACGCACTCCGAACTGTTCCCACCACCTCGGCGAGACCGACCACGGAGCCCTTCTCACCGGGAGCCGTCGCGGTCAGCTTGACCGTGTCGCCGTCCTCCAGGAAAGACCTCGTGGAGCCGTCGTCGAGCTTGAACGGTTCCTTGCCACCCCAGCTGAGTTCGAGGAACGAGCCGCGCTCGTCCTTCTCCGGTCCCGAGACCGTGCCGGAGGCGAACAGATCACCTGGGCGCACGGTAGCCCCGTTCACCGTCATGTGCGCCAGCTGTTGCACAAAAGACCACGACATTTCCCGGAAAGGAGGCCGCGCGACGATCGTGTCGTTGAGCTCGACGGTGATGGTGATGTCGAGGCCCCAGGGCTGGTCGCACGTCAGGTAGTCGTGCAGCTTGTTCGGCAGCGGCGGCGTCGGGACGCGTGCAACTGAGAACGCCTCCAGCGGCGTGATCCACGCGCCGATCGACGTCGCGAACGACTTGGCGAGGAACGGGCCGAGCGGCTGGTACTCCCACGCCTGGATGTCGCGCGCCGACCAGTCGTTGACCAGCGCGACGCCGAAGACGTGCTCGGCGGCCCGGCTGGTGCTCACGTTGGCCGCCTTCGGGCCACCGCAGACGAAGCCGACCTCGGCCTCGATGTCGAGGCGCTCGGACGGCCCGAACTTCGGGCCCTCGCTGCCGCGCTTCTGGCCGTTCGGGCGGACGATCTCCGTGCCTGAGACGTACACCGTGCCCGCGCGGCCGTGGTAGCCGATCGGGAGGTGCGTCCAGTTCGGCGTGAGCGCGTCGCCGTCGGGGCGGAACATCCTGCCGACGTTCTCCGCGTGGTGCCTGCTGCTGTAGAAGTCGACGTAGTCGCCGACCGTGAACGGCAGCTTCGCCGTCTCGATGCCGACGAGCTCCGCGCCCTTGGGGGCCGAGCTCGACGTGACGATCTCGCGCAGCTTGGCGCGCAACACGCTCCAGACCGGGCGTCCGGCCGCCAGCAGAGGGTCCAGGGAGTCCCCCTGGACGTACTCGCTGCACTTGCCCAGCGCGAGGCTCTTGAGGAGCAACGCCTGGTCGCCGACGCGGACGGCCACGCCCCCGTCGACGACGCCGTAGGGCAGGGTCTGCGGTCCGAACGGCTGGTCTCCGGTGAAGTTCGGGTCGCTGATCCAGCTCACAGGAGTCCAAGCCCCTCAAGGTCGGCAACGGGTTCGGCGAGCGAGCACGAGCCGTAGCTCGCGAACACACCGCGCACGGCGTGGGCGGCCTGGTCGCTGAGCGCCTTGGCCTCGGCGGTGAGAGCCTCGGCGTCGGTGCTCGCGAGCGCCTCGCGGACGTCGCGGCCGCTCAGGCTGCGGGCGGTGGCCACGAGGAGGTTCAGGAAACCGTGGTGGGTGAAGCCCTGCTCGTCGGTGTAGCGGACGGCCTTGTGCAGGCCCGCCGTCGCCTTGAACGCGACGCCGCCACCGCTGACGACGGACAGGAAGTCACCGACCTCCTCGACGCTCGGGAAGTTCTCCTGGGAGAGACCACCGCAGCGCAGCTTGGGCCAGCTGCCGTGCTCGATGACCCGGCGGACGCCGTCGAGCCACTCGGCACCGCCGCGGCGGGGTTCGACGACGCGGATGACGTCCTCGGGGACGAACTCCGACACGCGCTCGAGCCACACCTCGTCCACATCGGACGGTGCGGGCATCTCGACCATGCGCAGTGCCAGGAGCTCGCTCCTGCTCTCGACGATGGACACGGCCTTCGGCACGCCGCCGAGGCCGGTGTCGATCACGAGGCTGAGAGCGATCGGTTTGGCCGGCTTCACCTTGATCAGCTCGGTGATCAGCTCGGCGAGACGGGAGGCGGGACAGAGGAAGAGGCCCATGACGCCGGAGAAGTCACCGACGCGTCCGTCGAGGTGACCGCGCACCGCGTCGGGCATCGACGCGTTCCCCGGAGGGAACAGCGCGGCATCGTCCACAAGCCTCGCGAGCAGGGGCGGAGTACCGCGCGGACCGGGCGCACGGAGTTCGACAGCGCTTGACACGGCTGACACGCTAGCTGGGTATCGGTAAGTGAACAAAGATGTCCGATAGTCGGACGCCCTGAAGGGACCCGGAGAGCACTCATGGCCTACTACCGCCAGGTGGGAGAGATCCCCCGAAAGCGCCACACCCAGTTCCGCAAACCGGACGGTGGCCTCTACGCGGAAGAGCTCATGGGGGTCGAGGGGTTCTCGGCCGATTCGGCCCTGCTCTACCACCGGTACCTGCCGACCGCGATCGTCAACGCGGAGACGGTGAAGGACGAGCGCGGTTCGATCGCGCCGAACCTGCCGTTGAAGCCGCGGCACTTCAAGACCCAGGACCTGACCTGGGCATCCGACGAGGTCGACGCGGTCACCGGGCGGCGGAAGCTGTTCGGCAACCCGGACGTGACCATCGGTTTCGTGGTCGCCAACGCGCCTTCTCCGCTGTACCGCAACGCGTTCGGTGACGAGCTCCTGTACGTGCAGAGCGGCTCGGGCGTCATCGAGACGATCTACGGCGCGTTGACGGTCGGCGACGGCGACTACGTCGTCATCCCGACCTCGTGCACCTACCGGGTCGTGCCGTCCTCGCCGATGTCGTTGCTGGTGCTGGAGGCGACCGGGCACGTCGGGCCTCCCAAGCGGTACCTGTCGAAGGCCGGGCAGTTCCTGGAGCACTCGCCTTACTGCGAGCGCGACATCCGGGGCCCCGAGGAACCGTTGGTGGTGGAAGGTGAGGACGTCGACGTGCTCGTGCGGCACCGTGCGGGCCTCACGCGCTTCACCTACGCCAACCACCCGTTCGACGTCGTCGGCTGGGACGGGCACCTGTACCCGTGGGCGTTCAACATCCGCGACTTCGAGCCGATCACCGGGCGCGTGCACCAGCCGCCGCCCGTGCACCAGACTTTCGAGGGCCCGAACTTCGTCGTGTGCTCGTTCGTGCCGCGCAAGGTCGACTACCACCCGTTGTCCGTGCCGGTGCCGTACAACCACGCGAACGTCGACTCGGACGAGCTGATGTTCTACGTGGGCGGCAACTACGAGGCGCGCAAGGGCTCGGGCATCGGCATCGGCTCGCTGTCGCTGCACCCGTCCGGCTGCACGCACGGACCGCAGCCCGGAGCCGTCGAGGCCTCGCTGGGCGTGGACTACTTCGACGAGACCGCGGTCATGGTCGACACCTTCCGCCCGCTGGAGCTGGGCGAGGCGGCGGAGGCCTCCGAGGACCCGGCGTACGCGTGGACGTGGGCTCGTCGCGGTCCGGCCTGATTTTCTGTCGGAGGTCCTCGCTACTTTGGTCTCGTGAGGACACGAGCCGTTCCGACGCGCTGGCAGGGCCTGGGCAAGGCCCTGCCGGTGCTGTGGGGCCTCTACACGGGCTCCGGCTCGCTGCCGTACCGCGTGTGCGTCGACCTGGCCGCGGGCTCGGCGAAGTGCACGTGCCCGTCCCGCAAGTTCCCCTGCAAGCACGCGATCAGCCTGCAGGAACTGGACCTCCCGGACGCCCTGCCGCCCGACTGGGTCGAGGAGTGGACCACCCGCCGCGCCACCCGTGAGCTCGACTCGTCACCCGAGGCCGTGGCCCGCCGCCTGCGTTCCCGCGAGAAGACGGCGGCGAACCGGGCGAACGCGATGTCGTCGGGCATAGAGGGCCTGCGCGACTGGCTGCTCGACGTGGCGTCCGCCGGCATCGCCTCCCTGCCGGGCCGCCCGGCCTCGTGGTGGCAGGCGTTCATCGCCCGCATGATCGACGCCCAGGTCCCCGGCGTGGCCGCCGCGGTGGCCGAGATCCAGGAGATCGTGGCCCGCTCGGGCCCGCGCTGGACCTCGGACGTGGCCGACCGCCTGGGAGGCCTCCACCTGCTGTGCTTCGTGCAGCCCAGGTCGCGCCTGGGCGTGACGATCCCCGAGGAGACGGTGCGCGCCACACCCGGCATCACCGACCGCTGGGTGGCCCTGCTCCGCCTGGAAACGGACGACGGCCGGGTCCGCACGGTCCGCCAGTGGTGCTGGGGCCGCCAGACGTCCCGCTGGGTCGTGGCGATCCGCCACTCCGCGGTGGGAGCCCCGGTCCCGCTCCTCCCACACGGCCTGGAGTCCTCGGCCCTGTTCCACCCCTACCCAGCCTCCGACCGGGTGGCCCTGGGTGACCTGGAGGGCTCGAAGGCCCCGGACCCGGTTCCCGCACCGCCGTCGTGGCGCACCGCGCTCGCGTCCCTGGAACCGATGCTGACGGCCGACCCGTGGCAGCGCCTGTTCCCGCTCGGCTGCGCCGCGGTCCGCCTGCACGGCGCCTCCCTGGTCGACGCCACGGGCCACGGCCTGCCGGTCCGCGACGACACGGGCCTCGACATGGCGCTCGCGCTCACCGGCGGCGTGCCGTTCGACGCCTGGGGCCTGTGGGACGGCCACGCGCTGCGGCTGGGGGCCATCGCGGTGGACGGCGCGCTGGAGGTGGTGGCGTGACCGTGCGCCCAGCGCCTTCCGCGCCGGCCCGGCTCGACCGGACCACGGCCGCGCCCTGCCGCGTCGTCGTGGTGGCGGGACCTGTCGGCGGCCAGCAGCCGTCGGTGACGCCACCCGCCGCCTGTCGCCAGACCTCAGCCGCGCCAGTCGCCGCTTGCCGCGTCACCGTGTCCGCGCCGCCCACGGCCGGCCAGCAGCCCTCAGCCGGTCTCGCTGCCTGCCTCCGCACTCCGGCCGCCCTACGCACCCCGGTCGCGTCCCCCGCCGCCTGCTTCCGCACCCCGGCTGCCCTTCGCACCCGGGCTGCCCTTCGCACCCGGGCTGCCCTTCGCACCCGGGCTGCCCTTCGCACCCGGGCTGCCCTTCGCACCCGGGCTGCCCTTCGCACCCCGGCTGCCCTCCGCATCCCGGCCGCGTCACCCGCTGCCCGCTTCCGCGCCCCGGCAGCCCACCGTCAAGCCCCGCCCGCGCCGTTCACCGCCCGCCGCGACACCTCGGCCGCGCCCCCCGCCCGCCGTCGCCCCTCAACCGCTCACCACACCCGACCGTCCGCCCACCCCCTCCGCACCCCGGAGGTGGCGGCGTGAAGACCGAGTGGTCCAAGACAGTCCAAGACCTCCTCATCGGCACCACCAGAGGCGGCGGCGACCCCACCGCCCTGCTGTCCGACTGCGCCACCCTCGGCGTGGCCGCGTTCGGCGCCACCCTCCCGCAGGAAGCCTCAGCCGAACCCCTGCCGCTGGCCCCGCCCGAGCCCGCGAACCTCCCCAGGCCCGCCGCCAAGGCCGTCCTCGAGGCGATCATGAGCCTCGACGACGAGGTCCTGCTCACCGAGTGGTGCGCCCTCGCCAAGGCCGGCAACGTCGTCGCCGAGCACCGCATGCTCCCCGCCCTGCTCTCCCTCGGCACGGCCCGGCCGGGTCTGCGGGCGGCGGTCGTGGAGGTCCTCGGCACGCGGGGCCGCTGGCTCGCGAACACCCGCCCCGGCTGGTCCTGGGCCAGCGGCGCCACGCCGCTGGTGGACGAGGTCCCGCTCGAAGAGATCCTCGACCTGCCCAGCGCCCAACGGGTCCGCGCGCTGCGCCGCAAGCGCAAGGCCGACCCGCACGAGGTCGGCGCGTTCATCGTGCGGGAGTTCCAGCAGTCGCGTCGCTCGGCCGACCGCCAGGTGCTGATCAGCGCACTGGAGACCGGCCTCGGCCCGCAGGACGAGCGGCTCCTCGAGGCGGCCCTCGACGACAAGGCGGCGGCCGTCCACGACGAGGCCCTCCGGCTCCTGCGCAAGCTGCGGCCCACCCGGCTCGGTGCCCGCGCGGCACACCGCCTGCGGCACGGCCTGCGCCTCACCTCGGACGGCCTCGACGTCCGGCCGGACGAGCTCTGGACCGGGCAGCCCGACGCGGCGGAGGAGCGCGACCTGATGCGGGACGGCTCCGAGCGGGGCGTGGCCGGGCGCATCCGGGCCGCGGCCGCGAGCGTGCCGCCGTCGTACTGGACCTCGACCCTCAAGGCCGACGACGCCAAGGCCGCCGACATGCTGAGAAGGGGCCCGTGGGCCGGTGCGCTGCTCCGGGGTGTCGCGGACCAGCTCGCCGCGGCCAAGGACCCGCGGCCGTGGGCCGTGGCGGCCGCCGAGACGCTGACCGGCATGGAGCAGCTGGAGATGCTGGCCGCGCTGCCCGCGTCCGTGGCCGAGCAGGCGGTGGTGGCGGTGTCGAAGAACTGGCACTACGACCTCCTCGACCACGCCTGCGCGCAGTTGCCGGCGCCGTGGTCGCCCGAGACCACCCGCGCGCTGATGCACCGCTACGCCGCCCTGCCCGACCCCCGCTGGCGGGCGGGGCGTCCGCCGGCGGTGTTGCTGGCGCGGGGTGACGCGGACCTGCTCGGCACGAGCTGGGAGGCTCTGACCCGTCGCTGGCCGGAGAACTCCCTGGAACTGGAGGTCCTCCGCCTCCGCATCCGCCTTCGCGAGTCCTTCGCGCCACCCGAGCCCCAGGAGGCCCCGTGACCGCCGTGCTCAGGCCGACGGCCGAACAGCAGTACGCCGCCGAGCTCGAGGCCGTCGCGGCCCAGGACGACCGGCAGCGGCCGCCCAACTGGCGCCTCTCGCCGCAGGCCGTGGTCACCTACGTGCTGGGCGGCACGCTGCCCGACGGCACCGTGATCTCGCCGAAGTACGTGGGCGCGCGCCGGCTGGTCGAGGTCGCGGTGGGCACGCTGGTCACGGACAGGGCGCTGCTGCTCGTCGGTGTGCCGGGTACGGCGAAGTCGTGGCTGTCGGAGCACCTCGCGGCGGCGATCAGCGGCGACTCGACGCTGGTGGTCCAGGGCACGGCCGGCACGAGCGAGGACCAGGTCCGCTACGGCTGGAACTACGCCCGCCTGATCGCCGAGGGCCCGAGCGAGAACGCCATCGTGGCGAGCCCCGTCATGAGGGGCATGCAGCAGGGGTCGGTCGTGCGGATCGAAGAGCTGACGCGCATGCCGTCCGAGGTGCAGGACTCGTTCATCACGGTGCTCAGCGAGAAGTCCCTGCCGGTGCCGGAGCTGAACTCGCAGGTCCAGGCGGTGCCCGGCTTCACGGTCATCGCGACGGCCAACGACCGCGACCGCGGCGTCAACCAGATGTCCTCGGCGCTCGCGCGGCGCTTCAACACCGTCGTGCTGCCGCCTCCGGCCACGGAGGACGCCGAGGTCGAGATCGTCATCACCCGCGCCCAGCAGCTCGGCAAGGCGCTCCAGCTTCCCGCCGAACCGCCCGCGCTCGACGAGGTGCGCCGCGTCGTGCGGATCTTCCGCGAGCTGCGCAACGGTTCCACCGTGGACGGTCGCACGCAGCTGAAGAAGCCCAGCGGCAGCCTGTCCACGGCCGAGGCCATCTCGGTCATCGCGAACGGCATGGCGCTCGCCGGCCACTTCGGCGACGGCACGCTGGGGGCGGACGAGCTCGCGAGCGGCCTCATCGGCTCCGTGATCAAGGACAGGGTCTCGGACGCGACGGTCTGGCAGGAGTACCTGGAGACGGTGCTGAAGGAGCGCTCCGAATGGCGTGACCTCTACCGGGCCTGCCTGGACGCCAGCGGTGACTGAGCCCGTCCTCCTCGGCATCAGGCACCACGGCCCCGGCTCGGCCCGGATGGTCGAACGGGCGCTGGCGCAGACGAGCCCGGCGCTCATCCTGATCGAGGGGCCACCGGAGGCGGACGCGCTGCTGGAGCACGTCCACGCGCTCACGCCGCCGGTCGCGATCCTGCTGCACGACGAGACCGAGCCCGAGAACGCGGCGTTCTGGCCGTTCGCCGAGTTCTCCCCGGAGTGGCAGGCGCTCAGGTACGCCAGCGAGAACGGTGTCCCCGCGCGCTTCTTCGACCTGCCTGCCTCGGCGTCGATCGGTGACGACGGCCCGAGCGGCAGCGTCGACCCGATCGGCCTGCTGGCCGAGGCCGCGGGCTTCGACGACCCGGAGCGCTGGTGGGAGGACGTGGTCGAGCACAGCGCGTCCGATCCGATCGAGCTCGCGAACGCCATCGCCGAGGCCATGGTCGCCGTGCGCGCGGAGTTCGAGACAGAGGTGGGCGAACGCACGCTCAGGCGTGAAGCGTTCATGCGTCAGACGATCCGCAAGGCGCGCAGGGAGACCGACGGCCCGATAGTCGTGGTCTGCGGTGCCTGGCACGTCCCGGCGTTGCTCACGAAACCGACGGTCGCCTCCGACACCGCGTTGCTCAAAGGCCTGCGCCGCCGCAGGATCTCCGGCACCTGGGTGCCGTGGAGCCACGGCCAGCTGGCCGCCGAGTCGGGCTACGGCGCGGGCATCGACTCCCCGGGCTGGTACGCGCACCTCTGGCAGCACCAGGCCGACGTGGTCCCGCGCTGGTTCGCCAAGGCCGCCGCGGTGCTCAGGGAAGAGGACCTCCCGGCCTCGACCGCGAGCGCCGTGGAAGCCGTCCGCCTCGCGGAAACCCTTGCGGCGCTGAGGGAACGCCCGAGTGCGGGGCTGAGCGAGGTCAACGAGGCCGCGCTCGCCGTCCTCTGCGGAGGCGAGGAGATCCACCTCCGCCTGGTCCACCGCAAACTGGTGGTGGGCGAACGCCTCGGTGAGGTGGGCGAGGCCGTCCCGCGCTCCCCGCTGGCCGCGGACCTCCAGCGCCTGCAACGCAAACTCCGCCTCCCCGCGGAGGTCCAGCCCAAGCAGCTCAAGCTGGACCTCCGCAAGGACACCGACCGGGAGCGGTCGAAACTCCTGCAGCGCCTGGAAGTCCTGGGTGTGCCGTGGGGCAAACCGGACCGTTCGAACTCGCTCGGCACCTTCGCCGAGGTCTGGCAGCTCCGCTGGGACCCGGTCTTCGCGGTGTCCGTGGCCGTCGCCGCCCGCCACGGCACCACCGTCCACACGGCAGCCGAGAACGTCCTGACCCAGGCGGCCAAGGACGCCAAGCGCGTGGCCGACGCCGCCGCGACCCTCACCAAGTCCGTCGGCTGCGAGCTGCCGAAGGCCGTCGCCGAGGCGCGCAAGGCCCTCGACCGCTGCGCGGCTCTCGCCACCGACGCCCTCGAGCTCCTGGCCGCCCTCCCGGACCTGGCGAGGACGGTCCGCTACGGCTCGGTCCGCGGCACCGACCCGGAACTGCTGCGCGTGGCCCTGCACGGCCTGCTCACCCGAGGCGCGGTCGGCCTCCCGATCGCCTGCCGGGGCGTCGACGACGAGACGGCGGAGCACGCCCTGCAGGTCGTCGACGGTGCCCACGAGGCCGCCCGGCTGGCAGCCGACGACGAGCACCAGAAGACCTGGTGGCGAGCCCTGCACGCGCTGGTCAAGGCCGAGGCCCACGGCCTCCCGACGGGCAGGGCCACCCGCCTGCTCTGGGAAGCGGGCGAACTGACGAGCGACGACGTGGCCGCCCGCCTGCACCGCAGCGTCGCCACCGCGTTCGTCGCGGGCTTCCTGCGCGGCTCCGCCACCCTCCTGGCAGCGGACCCGCGCCTCTTCGGCCTCATCGACGAGTGGCTGAGCGGCCTGCGCGGTGAGGCGTTCGACGACGCCCTGCCCCTGCTCCGCAGGGCCATCACCGACTTCACCCCGGCCGAACGCCGCCTGCTCGGCGAGCGCGTCGTCGCGGGCGAGACACCGCAACCGGCGGCCGACGACGAATGGGACCTGGAGATCGCCGAACGCCTCGCCGCCCACGTCCGCGGCCTGCTGGCCGGGGTTTCACGATCCGAGGATTCGCCGATCCCACACGCGTGACCGCACCAGAGGAAGACCGCGCCACCGTGCCGGACGAAGAGCGTGACGTCGCACCGGAAGCCGACAGCGCCACCGCGCCGGACGAGGACCGCCTCGCTGCTCCGCCCGGCGACCTCACGCCGCCCGACGAGAGCCTCCTCGACGAGTCCCAGCACCGCATCGACGAGGCCAAGCAGATCGCCCGCGAACTCCGCGAAGAGGTCCCCGACACCACTCCGGAACCGCCGAGGGAAGACGGCTCCCCGGCGAACTAGACCGACCAGGGCGGCGTGATCGTCCGCCCGTCGGCCAGCGTGCCCTGGATCCCCACCGAGGTGGCGACCAGCACCCGCGCCGGCCCACCGGTCAACGACAGCTCGGTGTTCGGCGGCACCACGACGGCGTCGCCGACCCCGGCCGTCTGCCCCTGGATCGTCACCGATCCGGACAGCACGTAGAACACCTCCTCCTTGGACGCGCGGTGCGGCGTCCCGTCGCCGCCTTCCGGCACGTCGACGGTCCACAGCGCGATCTCCGAGCTGCCGCGCGACGGCACGGCCAGCGAGCGGAACTCGAAGCCGCCGAACTCGTGCAGCTCCGCGGAATCCCCGGTCACCAGCAAGACAACCTCCAAAGTAGTCAACCAAGTTGTCTAACCTTAGAATAAGGTCAACCAGGTTGTCTACCTGAATGGGAACGCGCAGATGGAACCGGTGCCGATGCTGCTGGCGATGACGTACCGCGCCCTGGGCGACCAGTTCCACGACCGGCTCGGCCAGATCGGCCTCGAACCGCTACGCCCGGCCCACGGCTACGTCTTCCGCTTCCTCAAGGAGAGGCGCGCGACGACCGTCGACATCGGACAGCACCTCGGCGTCACGAAGCAGGCGGCCGCGAAGATCGTCGCCGAGCTGGACGAGTGGGGGTACGTGCTCAGGGAGCCGCACCCGACGGACAAGCGCGCGCAGTACGTCACGCTGACCACGAAGGGCCGCGACTACCTGAAGTTCGCGGACAACCTGTGGGCGGACCTCGAGGGCGAGATGGCCCAGGCGATCGGCGAGGACACCCTGGCCACGATCAAGACCGGCCTCGCCGCGTACCTGCGGCACGTCCACGGCGAGGACCAGCCAGGGCTCCGTCCGGTCTGGTAGCTAGAAGACCTGCGTCAGGGCGATCACGCCGAACACCGCGAAGACCACCCCGGCCACCCGCTGGATCCAGTGCGTCGGCAACCGCCCGGCGAGCTTGCGTCCCACGAGGACGGCCAGCCCGGCCACGGCCACGAGCGCCAGCCAGGCGCCGAGACCGACGGCCAGCGGCGCGCCGTAGCGGGCGGTGATGCCGGCGGTCGCGAGCTGCGAGGCGTCGCCCCACTCGGCCGCGAACAGCACGCCGAACGAGGTCAGGGCCGCGCGCCAGAACGGCACGGCGGCGCTCGTCGCGGACTCGTCGGCCGAGTCCTCGTCCCGCGAGAAGCCCTCGCGCAGCAGCATGAACGCGCCCACGCCGAACAGCCCGGCCACGACACCGGCCACCACGCGGTCGGGGAGCAGGGTGATCGCCGAGCCGAACGCGGCGGCGACGACGCTCTGCACGGCGAAGGCCGCGACGACGCCGACGAACACCGGCCACGCGCGATAACGCGTGGTCAGGACCAGGGTGGCGACCATGGTCTTGTCCGGGAGCTCGACGAGGAACACCACCGCGAAGGCGGTGATGAACGCGAGCAATGATGTGGCCACGAGGTCCTCCACGTCCGACTACGATCCCGGACGGAGGCGCAACAGACCCCGACCGGGCATGCTGCAACCCGGCCGGAGGTCTCGTTCGCCCGATCAGATCGGGTGTGGGACCGGATCCACTCGAAGGCGGATCAGTATGTCGATCTCCACGCCACCGGTCGACTGCTCCGGTGGGAACTACTCCCCTCTGGCGCACACATCGTAACCGACGCATGTCACCCACAAGGCGTGACTTCGCGCACGGGACCTTGGTCCCGAGTGTGGACGGGACCGTCGTACCTGATGAATCCCATGATCCACACCTACGCTCGGAGCCGTGGAAGTACTCGAACTCGCGCGGTGGCAGTTCGGCATCACCACCGTCTACCACTTTCTGATGGTGCCGCTGACGATCGGCCTTTCCCTGCTGGTGGCAGGGATGCAGACCGCGTGGGTGCGCACGGGCAACGAGCGCTACTACAAGATGACGAAGTTCTGGGGGAAGCTCCTCCTGATCAACTTCGCCATGGGTGTCGTGACGGGCATCGTGCAGGAGTTCCAGTTCGGCATGGCCTGGAGCGCCTACTCGCGGTTCGTCGGTGACGTGTTCGGCGCGCCGCTCGCGATGGAGGCGCTCGTCGCCTTCTTCGTCGAGTCGACGTTCCTCGGGCTGTGGATCTTCGGCTGGGACAAGCTGCCGAAGAAGGTCCACCTGGCGTGCGCCTGGGCGTTCAGCCTCGCGACCATGGCCAGCGCGTACTTCATCCTCGCCGCCAACTCGTGGATGCAGCACCCGGTCGGCATCGAGATGCACGAGGGCCGTCCGCGCCTCACCTCGATCTGGGCAGTGCTGACGAACAACACGACGCTCGCCGCCTTCCCGCACACCATCGCGGGCGCGTTCGCGGTGTCGGCCGCCTTCCTCGTGGGCATCGCCGCCTGGCACCTCCACCGCAAGTCGGAGGAGGAGAAGGTCTGGCGCAGCTCGCTCAAGCTCGGCACGTGGGTCGGCGTGGTCGCGTTCAGCGTCCTGGCGATCACCGGTGACCTGCAGGGCAAGCTGATGTTCGAACAGCAGCCGATGAAGATGGCCGCCGCGGAAGCGTTGTGCCACACCGAACAGCCCGCGAGCTTCAGCATCTTCGCGATCGGCGACGTCACCAGGCCCGACTGCGAGAACGTCAAGAGCATCACGGTGCCCGCACTGCTGAGCTTCTTGGCGCACAACGACTTCAGCAGCGAGGTCAAGGGAATCCAGGACCTCGTCCCGATGTACCAGGAGAAGTACGGCGAGTTCTACCCCGTCGACGAACGGCTCGGTGAGCTCAGCGGCAAGCCGATCGACTACGTGCCCGCGCTTCCCGTGACGTACTGGGGTTTCCGGTTGATGATCGGGTTCGGCGGCATCTCGGCCGGACTGGGCGTCCTCATGCTCTGGTTGACCCGCAAGAACCGGACGCCCACCGGCTGGTGGTTCCCGGCACTCGGTCTCGCCGGCATCGCGACTCCCTTCCTGGCCAACAGCGCGGGCTGGATCTTCACCGAGATGGGGCGGCAGCCGTTCGTCGTGGTGCCGAACCCGAGCGGGGTCGACGGGGTGTGGATGTTCACCGCGCAGGCGGTCAGCCAGTCCACGGCCGGCGAGATCCTGACCTCGCTCATCGCGCTCACCGCGGTCTACACCGTGCTCGCGGTCGTGGAGATCTACCTGATCCGCAAGTACGTCCGAAGCGGGATTCCCGGTGTGCTGCCGCAGAAGACCGACGACGGCGCCCTGGCGTTCGCGTACTAGGGGAGAGGCGACGTGGAAACGCTCTGGTTCGTGCTGATCGCCGTGCTGTGGCTCGGCTACCTGTTCCTCGAAGGATTCGACTTCGGCGTCGGCATGCTGCTTCCCGTGCTGGGACGCGACAACCGCGAACGCCGAGTCATGATCAACACCATCGGGCCGGTCTGGGACGGCAACGAGGTGTGGCTCATCACCGCGATCGGTGCCACGTTCGCGGCCTTCCCCGGCTGGTATGCGGCGCTTCTGAGCGCCGCGTACCTGCCGCTCACGTTGTTCCTCATCGCGTTGATCGGCCGCGGTGTCGCGTTCGACTACCGCGGCAAGGTCGACAACCCGCGCTGGCGAAAGGCCTGGGACGCAACGATCGTGGTGGGCTCGTGGGTCGCCACGCTCAGCGTCGGCCTGCTGATCTCGACGACGGTGCTGGGCCTGCCGATCGACGCGAACGGTGACCGCGTCGGCGGTCCGTTCGCGGCGATCAGGCTCGACACAGTGGTGGGGGCGCTCGCTTTCGCGGGATACGCGTTGGTGCACGGCGCGGTGTTCACGGCACTGAAGACCGAGGGTGAGATCCGCGAACGAGCTCGCCGGGTCGCGTTGCTCCTCGCGCCCGTCGCACTTCTGCCGCTCGTTGCACTGCTCGTGATCACCGCGGGCTTCTGGGCCGTCGTGGTCGTGGCGATCCTCGGCCTCGCGATGTGGAGGCTGGCCGTGGACCGCGACGGACAGTCGTTCGCGTTGATGGGACTGGCGATCGCGGCGACCGTCGTGGTGCTGTTCGGCACGCTGTACCCGAACGTCCTGCCGTCGACGCTGAACGACGCGTGGTCGCTCACGGTCGCCAACACGGCGTCGAGCCCGTACACGCTGAAGGTCATGACGTGGGTCGCCGCCTTCGGCACGCCCGCCGTGCTCGTCTACCAGGGCTGGACGTACTGGGTGTTCCGCAAGCGCATCGGCGTCCAGCACATCCCGGCTGCGCACTGATGAAACGAGGCCCGCTGGGAGCTCTGCCCCAGCTCTCCAGGAACGCCCGGCGCGCCCTCGTCGGGGTGGGCGCGCTGGCGTTCCTCAACGCCTTGGCGCTCGTCGCTCAGGCCGTCGCGCTGGCATCGGTGATCACGACTCGCGAGGGTCTGCCGCTGCTGGCCGTGGCGATCCTGGCCCGCGCGGCCCTGTCGTGGGCGACGGAGAGCGCCGCCGCCCGTGCCGCCGCCGGCGCGAAGGAGGAGCTGCGGACCCAGCTGCTGGCCAAGTCGTTCGAACGCGGTCCCGGCTGGATCGCGGAACGCGGCACGGCGGAGCTGTCGGTGCTCGCTACCAAGGGCCTCGACGCGCTCGACGCCTACTTCACCCGCTACCTCCCCGCGCTGGTCACGGCCGTGATCGTGCCGCCGCTCGCCGGGGCGTGGATCCTCTTCACCGACTGGCCGTCGGCCGTGCTGATCGCGGTCACCGTGCCGCTGATCCCGGTCTTCGCCGCGCTGATCGGCTGGTACACCGAGAAGCGCGTCCGCAACGCCGCAGACGTCACGGAGCTGCTCTCGGCCCAGCTCATGGAACTCCTGCGCGCCCTGCCGGTGCTCACGGTCTTCGGTCGCGCCGAGCAGCAGGCCGGTGCGGTCGAGCAGATCGGCGAGCAGCACCGCAAGGCCACGATGGGCACGCTCCGGATCGCGTTCCTGTCGGCGCTGGTGCTGGAGATCGCGGCGTCGCTGAGCGTGGCGCTGATCGCCGTCGGCATCGGCATCCGGCTCGTGCACGGCGACATGACGCTGATGACCGCGCTGGTCGTGCTGATCCTGGCGCCCGAGTGCTACCTGCCGCTGCGCGCGGCCGGTGCCGCCCACCACGCCAGCGAGGACGGCCTCGAAGCGGTCCGGCGGGTGGCCGAGGTCGTCGACCACGAGGACAGCTCGCGCCCGCGCCTGCCCGCCGGTTGTAAGGATGTTGACAATCGACATGTCAACAACGTGCAGGTCGACAACCTGCGGGTCCTGCGGCGCGGCGGGTTCGCGCCCGACGGCCTGAGCTTCACCGTGAGGCCGGGGGAGATCTATCGACTCGAAGGCGCGAGCGGTGCCGGGAAGTCGACGACGTTCGGGGTTCTGCTGGGCTTCGTGGAACCGACGGACGGCACCGCGTTCGTGGCCGGCGACATCGCGTACGTGCCGCAGAGGCCCGCGTTCGCGGCCGCCACGCCCCGTGCCGAGCTGGAGCTGACGGTTCCGGGGGCAGACGACATCGAGCAGGTCGCGGACGAGGTCGTGGCCACTCATCTGCTCGACCGTCGCATCACGGACCTCTCGACCGGTGAACGCCAACGCGTCGCAGTCGCGCGCGCCCTGCTGAGGGTGCGTCACGGCGCGACGGTGCTCCTGCTCGACGAACCGACCGCTCACCTCGACCCGGTGACAAGTCGCAAAGTCGACAAAGCGATCAAGCGAGCCAGCGCCACGGCAGCCGTCGTCCTCGCCTCGCACCGCGAGAAGGAGGCGACCGACGACGAGACGTTCGTCAAGGTCGTCACCGAGGAGACGGCCCAGGAACGGCCGAAGCGCCTGCCGGTCCCGTGGAAGGGCGCCGGGCTGGGCGTTCTCGCGGTGGTCGCGGGTATCGCGCTGACCGCGCTCGCCGCCCACCTGATCGCGCGCGCCGCCGAGATGCCGCCGATCCTGACGCTGTCGGTGCTGACCGTGGGCGTGCGGACGTTCGCGTTGAGCAAGGGCGTGCTGCGGTACGTCGAGCGGCTGGTCACGCACGACGAGACGTTCCGTCTCGCGAACAAGCTTCGTGCCGAGCTGTGGCTCAGGCTCGTGCGGACTCAACGGCGTGATGGGCTGCAACGGCTCGTGGAGGACACCGACACCGTTCGCGACCTCGTGCCGCGAGTGCTCTTGCCGCCGGTCGTGGCCATTGGCGCCGGTATCGCGACCACGATCCTGTTCGCGCTCATCGACCCGGCCGCCGCGCTCACGTTGGGCGGTCTGCTGCTCGCCGCCGGACTCGCGGCACCCGCGATCGCCGTCTGGACCGAGCGGCGGGCCAGCACGAAGCTCGCCAGGGGGCGTCGCAAGGTCGCTCGCGACACGATCAACGCGCTCTCGGCCGCACCGGACCTCATCGCGCACGACGCCCACCACCGTCTGCTGGACCGCCTGCACGCCGAGGACGTGGAACTCGCCGCCCAGACCCGCCGGCAAGCGTTCGGCACGGGCGCGGCCACGGCGATCGTGCTGCTCGCGACGGGTGCGGCGGCACTGGTCTGCGCCACGACCGGCAACCCGGTGCTGGGCCTGGTGCCGCTCGCGCTCGCCGAGCCGCTGTCCGCGCTGCCGCTCGCCGCCCAGCAGCGCAGGGCGTTGCGCGAGGCGAGCGCACGGCTCCAGTTCGACGCGCCGGAACGACCCGAACGTCCGCGGGGCAAGCGGATCCGGCTGGAGAACGTCGACGTCCGCTGGCCCGGCGCGACCGAGCCCACGCTCCAGGACCTGCACCTCAACGTCGAGCCCGGCACGCACGTCGCGATCGTGGGACCGTCGGGCAGCGGCAAGTCGACGCTGTTCGCGCTGCTCCTGGGCTTCCTGCAGCCGGAACGCGGCATCGTCGAACTGCCGCGCGCCACCTGGTGCCCGCAGGAACCGATGCTCGTCAGCACGACCGTGAGGGAGAACCTGCGGATGTCGGGTCAGCACGACGACGAGGCGCTCCGCGAGGCCCTGCGCAAGGCCTGCCTGGAGGACTGGACCGACCGGCTCGACACGGTCATCAGGCCCGACCAGGTGTCGGGCGGCGAGGCGCAACGGCTGGCGCTGGCACGGGCGTTGCTGCACGACGCCGACGTGGTGCTGCTCGACGAGCCCACCGCGCACCTCGACGAACCGACCGCGCGTCGGCTCCTGGAGCAGCTCAGGCAGGACGGCAGGACCGTCCTGCACATCACGCACCGCCCGGACGAGGCGGCGAGGGCGGACCTGGTGCTGGACCTCGGCA
This sequence comes from Lentzea sp. NPDC055074, assembly GCF_053608005.1. Taxonomy (NCBI): domain Bacteria; kingdom Bacillati; phylum Actinomycetota; class Actinomycetes; order Pseudonocardiales; family Pseudonocardiaceae; genus Lentzea; species Lentzea sp. NPDC055074. Next base: position 105,597 of record NZ_JBSGUQ010000004.1, on the reverse strand, counting down.
CCCCCGCATACCGTTGAGGACCATGGACCCCTCTCTGGCGCGGCGCGTGCTCGTCGCGTCCACCGAGATCACGTCGGCGGCGCTGGAAGACCCGGAGAACGTGCTGCGGCTCGTCGTGGAGGCGGCCGCGGAGATCGCGGACGCCGACCTGGGCCTCGCCATGCTCGCCACCGAGGACGACGACGGCACGCTGACCGTCGAGGCTTCGAGCGGTGAGCCGATCGTCGCGACGCTGAGCCCGCGCAGTGCCGCCGCCAAGGCCGCGCGCACGGGCGTCCCGGTGATGGCCGACGACGTCACGAACGACCCGCGCACCGCCCCGTACGTGCCGCACTCGTTGCGCGTCTACGGACCGTTCGCGGTGGCGCCGTTCGGCACCTCGGACCGCAAGATCGGCGCCCTGGCGGTGTACCGGCGCAGGGACAAGGCGGCGTTCACGCAGGAGACGGTGGACGTGCTGACGGCGTTCGCGGCGCAGGCGGGTCTCGCGGTCGTGCTGGCCGAGGGCTTCACGGCCCGGCAGCGCGTCGCGGTCTACGAGGAGCGCGAACGGATCGCCCGCGACCTGCACGACGTGATCATCCAACGGCTCTACGGCGCAGGGGTGCAGCTCAGCCTGCTCGAACGCCGTCTGGGCAAGAAGCTCGACAGCACGGACCGCGCGCGGATCAACGAGGCCGTCGACCTGGTCGACGAGACGATCGCCGAGGTGCGCGGGACCGTCCGCAAGCTGCGCAACACCGACCCGGCCGAGGGCGCCGACCTGCACGACTCGATCAAGGCCGAGGTCCGCACGGCCGGTGAGCTGCTCGGCTTCTCACCGCGCCTGCACGTGGCCGGCGACCTGACGAACGTGCCGCGACGGCACGCCGACGACGCGCGGGCGGCGTTGCGCGAGGCCCTGTCGAACGTCGTGCGGCACTCGGGCGCGACGCACGTCCAGATCGACGTACGGCGCGATGAGAAGCATCTGCTGCTGCGTGTCGCGGACAACGGGTGCGGCATCCCGTCCGGCGTGACTCAGCGCGGGCTGCGGCACCTCGCCGAACGGGCGACGTCCGCGAGCGGTGATTTCCGCGTGGTGAGTTCTCCGAACGGGACGACGCTCACCTGGTCCGTCCCCGTTTAGCCACCCAGGCGGCGGCTTGCGTTCGCCGTTCCATGCCGAGTTTGGACAGAACGGACGTCACGTAGTTCTTGACCGTCTTCTCCGCGAGGAAGAGCCGTTCACCGATTTGGCGGTTCGTGAGGCCCTCACCGATGAGTTCGAGCACTCGCTGTTCCTGGTCGGTGAGGCCGACCGGGGCAGGATTGCGCATCCGTTCGAGTACCCGGCTTGTGGTCGCGGGGTCCAGAAGGGACCGTCCAGCCGCGACCTCGCGCACGGCCGTGACGACGTCCTGGCCGCGCACCTGCTTGAGCAGATAGCCCGACGCTCCAGCCATGATCGCGCCGACGAGTGCCTCCTCGTCGTCGAACGCGGTCAGCACGAGGCAACGAATGCCAAGGTCCCTCAAGGACCGGCACAGGTCGACCCCGCTGCCGTCCGGGAGCTGGACGTCGACGACCGCCACGTCAGGTGGGGTCTTCTGAGCCCGTGTCACCGCCTCGTCGACGGACCCGGCCTCGGCTATGACCGAGATGTCCGCCTCGTCGTCGAGCATCTCGCGCAGTCCTCTGCGCACTACTTCGTGATCGTCAACCAACAAAACGCGCACTGGCACGAATCCACCGTACGTCGAATGGCTGTTCCTGAGCGTGACTCAAATTGGCACAGTTCTTGTCATGGCAGAAGGCTCGGTACGACCGGTCGAGGAAGCAGATCGCATAGTTGTCGCCCGACTGGTTCTCGAGCTATGGGGAGCGCACACCGCCGTCGCGCACGGCGAGGTGTTCTTCCCGGCGAGTCTGCCGGGCTTCCTCGTGGAGAAGCAGGGTCACGTGCTGGGTCTGCTGACCTACGCGGTGGCGAACCACCAGTTGGAGATCGTGACGATCGACGCGCTGCGAAGGGGCCGCGGCGTCGGCACCGCGCTGGTCGACGCCGCGGTGCGCCAGGCGCGCACGCTCGGGTGCAACCGGGTGCGCCTGACGACCACGAACGACAACCTCGACGCGATCCGCTTCTACCAGCGGCGCGGCTTCAAGCTCACGGCCCTGAGGCCGGACGCGGTGCGCGAGGCCCGCAAGCTCAAGCCCGAGATCCCCGCGGTCGGGGAGTTCGGCATCCCCATCACAGATGAGGTCGACCTCGAACGATGGGTCGCGCCACGGCAGTAGTCCACAAGTGTCCACAGCTCTGTCCACAGGGTTGTGCACAAGTCATGTGGACAACTCCCGTCACACGTGCAGCGGGTTGAACGCCTCGTCCCACGCCGCGGCGACCTGATGGGCGCACGTGGACGGTGCGACGCCTCCCACCCCGGTGCCGAGTCCTGGCATCGCGATGGTGCGGACGGCGTCGCGCACCGGCGTGCCGTCCTCCAGGCGCCCGGTGAGCCAGAGCATCAGCACGGCCCGTGCGGCGAGGTAGGGGTGGACGGTGTCGACCGGCAGCCGTTCGCCGGGCCGGCGCATCGTCGGGGCGCTGATGAGCCACGCCGGTTCGGTCTCGCCGGTCGCCACGATCTGCGCCTCGCCCACCGGGAGCTCACCGCCGTGCAGCGCGAGGACCGCGCTGCGGACGTTGTTCTCGACCAACGGGAACGCCGTGGCGTAGACGGCGTCGATGCCGCCGCGCATCCAGCCCTGCGAGTTCGCCGGGCTGACGACGGCCTGCGCGTGGATGTCCAGAACGGACCCGCGATGCATCCGCACCCCGGTGCGTCCGTCCGCGACGGCCAGCCAGGCGTTCGCCATCGGTTCGTCGACCGCGCACAACACGAGTTCAGGCGCTAGAACGGGCACGCCCCAAGCATTCCAGTTCGAACGGTCCTGACGGAACCCAGGTTTGGCGCCGGACACAGGCGTGATTTCCGCCTCTGATCGCCGCACTACGCTGACCTGATGCCGCGCATTGCGTACTTCGGACCACAGGGCACCTTCACCGAGCAGGCAGCCATGCGGTTCGAGGGTGAACTGGTCCCGGTCGAGACGATCCCGCTCGCGTTCGCCGCCGTGCGCCAGGGGACGGCCGAGTTCGCATGCGTGCCGATCGAGAACTCCGTCGAGGGAGCCGTGCCCGCGACCCTCGACGCCCTCGTGCGCGACGAGCCGGTCGTCGCCGTGGCCGAGACCGTGCTCGACGTCCGGTTCAGCGTCCTGGTCCGGCCCGGCACGACCGAGATCAGGACCATCGCCTCGCACCCGCACGCGCTGGCCCAGGTCCGCGAGTGGATCGCCGCGGAACTGCCGGGCGTCACGTCGATCGCCACCTCGTCCACCGCCGCGGCCGCCGCCGAGGTGGAACGCGGCGAGTTCGACGCCGCCGTGACCGCTCCTGTGGCCGTGCACCACTACAAGCTCGACGAGTACGCCACGGACGTCCTGGACGTTCCCGACGCGCGCACGAGGTTCCTGCTGCTGCGCCGTCCGGGTCAGCTGCCTGAGCCGACCGGCGCAGACCGCACGAGCGTCGTCGTGACCACCCCGAACCGCGTCGGCGTGCTGTCCGAGCTGCTCACGGAGCTGGCGTTGCGTGGCATCAATCTCACCGGCCTCGAATCGCGACCCCAGAAGGGCAAACTGGGGACGTACCGCTTCTACATCGACGTCGAGGGGCACATCGCAGAGCCGAGGATCGGTGACGCGCTGGCCGCGCTGCACCGACACTCGCGCGAGATCCGGTTCCTCGGGTCCTTCCCGAAGGCCGACCACGAGCCCGTCGAGGCTCACAACGCCGAGTTCGCCGCAGCCGCCTCCTGGGTCGATGCTGTCAGAAAGGGCGAGCGCGGGTGAGGCTCCTGCTGGTCAGGCACGGCGAGACGGCGTCGAACATCGAACGCAAGCTGGACACGGCCATGCCGGGCCCTCCGCTCACCGAGCTGGGCCACAAGCAGGCCCGCGAACTGGCCGACGTCCTCGCGGGCGAGGACATCGTCGCCGTCCACGCGAGCATCGGCCTGCGCGCGCAGCAGACCGCGGCCCCGACCGCCGAACGCTTCGGCCTGCCCGTCCAGATCCTGCAGGGCATCGAGGAGATCCAGGTCGGCTCGCTCGAGGGCCGCAACGACACCGAGGCGTACAAGACCTACCTCGAGACCGTGATCCGCTGGGCCGAGGGGGAGCTGGACGTCCCGTTCCCCGGCGGCGGTGAGACCGGGCAGCAGGTGCTGGACCGGTTCCTCGGCGCGATCTCGACCATCCGGCGCGAAGGCACCGTCATGGTCGTGACGCACGGTGGCGCGGGGCGGATGGGCGCGCTGGCGCTCGCGTCGAACGTGCCGGTGGAGCTGGCGGAGAACCTGCTGCCGAACACCGGGGTCGTGGTGCTGGAGTCCGAGGGCGACGGCTGGGTGTGCCGGTCCTGGGCGGGCGTGGAGATCTGACCGGCACCCGACTCGATCGCGACCTCGTCGGATCCGCTCGGGAAACCTGAAGATCCTCCCCCGCACGGGGGAGGCAGGCTAGCCCCAGCCCAGCTCGTGCAGCCGTGCGTCGTCCACCCCGAAGTGGTGCGCGATCTCGTGCACCACGGTGATGATGACCTCCTCCACCACGTCCTCCTCGGTGTGGCAGATGTCGAGGATCGCCTCGCGGTAGATGAAGATGTGGTCGGGCAGCGAGCCCCCGTAGTCGGAGCTGCGCTCGGTCAGCGCGATGCCCTGGTAGAGCCCGAGCAGGGACGGCTCGTCGGGGTTGCGGTCCTCGACCAGCACCACGACGTTGTTCATCGCGTGCATGAAGTCCGGCGGGACCAGGTCGAGCGCCTCTTCGACCAGCTCGTCGAAACGAGCCCTGGTCATCTCGACGGTCATCGGTTCTCGGTGGTCGTGGTGGGTGCGCTGGACGACGGCTTGTCGGGCTTGTCGGACTCCGAGGGCTTGCCGGACTCCGACGGCGGCTTGCCCGACTCGGAGTGCAGCGGGGCGCCCGTCGGTTCGTCCTGGGCCCTGACCGAGGTGGTCTGAGGCGGGTTCGCGGTGGTCAGCGGCGCGCCGTTCGGGTTGCGGACCGAGCCCTCCCACGCCACCAGGTTGTTGCCCTGGGGGACGGCGCCGATCTTGCAGTTGGCCTTGCGGGAGCCGACGGCCCAGCTCTCCTCGGCGCGCGTGTCCCACGTGACCAGCAGGTTCTTGGCCTTCAGGTCGGCGCCGCCGGTGTACTCGGCGGCGATGGCCGCGCACTTCTCCGACATCACCTTGTCCTGCGCCTCCAGCGCCACGAACGGGCCCTCGGCGTGTTGCACGACGCCGACGATCTCGAACGCGTGCGGCTTCGCGCACTCGATCGGGTCACCCACCGTGTTGTTCTCGGCCAGCGCGACGCAGACGCCCGGGTCGTAGACGGCGGACTGGTCCTGGGTCTTCGCGCTGCCGAACGACGGCAGCGGCGCGCCGGACGGAGCCGTGACCTGCAGACCGCACCTGAGCTGCCGGTAGCCGCTCGACCAGCGGTTCTGGTCCGGGTTCAGGGTGCCGACGCCGTACTTGCCCTTGGGGTCGAGCTTGCCCGCCATGTAGGTGGTCGAGGCCTGCGCGCAGTTCTCCTGGGCGATCTTCTCCCAGGCCTCGGCGTTCGGGAACGGCGCTTCCTTCGGGTACGCGCCCGTGATGTCGGCCGTTCCGGTGACCTCGAACTTGTGCGCGGCGGTGCAGTCGACCTTCTGAGCGTCGGAGAGGTCGGGTTTCTCCCAGTTGAGGCATTCGCCCGCGACAGCCTGGTACGCGGCGTTGACGAGCTCCCGCTTCGTGCTGAGCGGGCCTCCTGCCAGCACAGACGTGAACGCGGACAACATCAACAGGCCGAAAGCGCCCACGAAAGCGCCGGCCATCACAAGCCGCGTGTCGCGGATGTGACCGGATCGACTCAACCAACCGGCGCTCGGAGACATCTCATCCATGATGCCCGTGCCGTGTGAGGCGGCTGTGCGCCGGGTTGGGGTTGAGTGTTGCTATTAGGACACTCGTCCCTGAATTGGCCATGTTTCAGCTGTCTCGCTAGGTACCTTGCCCGCGGGAGTGGTGATGACTGACAACAACCTGCCAGGACCTGGCCAGCCGACGCCCCAGCCTGGGCCGCCGTCGGGACAGCCCGGCCAGCCGCAACAGCCCGGCCAGCAGCCGCCGGCGTACCAGCCTGCGCCGCAGCAGTCCGGCCCGAACCAGCCCCCTGCCAAGGGCAAGGTGCGCCAGCAACAGGCAGGCGTGACCAAACCGCGCCAGGCCACGGTCGCCGAGCAACGCGCTCGTGCCGCCGCGCTGAAGGCGCAGCAGGAGCGGTTCGCCGCCGAGTCCGCCGCGTTCGAGAAGAAGCGCAAGACGCGCAAGCGCCTGCTCATCGGCGGTGGCGTCACCGTCGGCGTGATCGCGCTGGTCGCGATCTGGTACGCGGCCGCCAGCCCGAAGAACGTCACCGCGCAGTGCACCGACTCGAACAACGTGATCGTCGACGACGACTACTGCGACGAGTCGTACTACCGCAGTCACGGTGGGTACACGAGCGGTGGCTTCATCTACATCGGTGGCACCTCGTACCGCTACAACTACGGCGGCACGGGCTCGGTCGGCCAGAAGGCGGTCGGTGGCAGCTACACCGTCCCGAAGGGCGCGAACGTCACGACGAAGTCGGGCACGTCGGTCCAGCGCGGCGGCTTCGGCGTCAGCAGCGGCTCCTCCAGCAGCGGAGGCTGAGCACACTTGCGTCGTGAAACCTCACAGCCGCGGCCGAACTGGCAGCGGACGGTCTCTGACCAGGGGTTGGTGTTCGGCCTGCCCGCGAAGTACGCGAACGGCACCGACCGTCCGTACTGGGACGAGTCGGTGCACTACGTCTTCGAGATGAGCGACATCCTCTCGCTCGAAGCCGATGTCGAACTGCTCCACTCCATGTGCCTCGACGCGGTCGACAACGTGGTGCTGACCGAGCGGTACCGCGACTTCGGCATCCCCGAGTGGGTGTGGCCGCACATCGCCGAGTCGTGGCGCCGCCGCGACCCGCACGTCTACGGGCGCTTCGACCTGCGCTACGACGGTTCGGGCCCGGCGAAGATGCTCGAGTACAACGCCGACACCCCGACGTCGCTGCTCGAGGCCGCGTACATCCAGTGGTACTGGAAGGAAGACGTCTTCCCGGACGGCGACCAGTGGAACTCGCTGCACGAGCGCCTGGTCGAGCGGTGGACGGAGATCGGCGCCAAGCTGCCCTCCGGCGAGCTGCACTTCACCTGGTCGGGCGCCGACCCGTCCGGCGAGGACCACCTCACGATCGCCTGCCTGCAGGAGACGGCCGCCGAGGCGGGCCTGAACACCGTGGGCCTCGCGATCGAGGAGGTCGGCTGGGACACGCTGCTCAACCGGTTCGTCGACCTCGAAGAGTCGCCGATGGGCACGGTCTTCAAGCTGTACCCGTGGGAGTGGGTGGTCGAGGAGCAGTTCGGCCGCCACGCCGTCGAGTCGCTGCCCGGCACGCTCTGGGTCGAGCCGCTGTGGAAGATGCTGCTCTCCAACAAGGCGCTGCTCGCGATCCTGTGGGAGATGTACCCGGGCCACCCCAACCTGCTCCCGGCTTACCTGAACGACCCCGGCATGCTCACCGAGTACGTGCGCAAGCCGCTGCTCGGCCGCGAGGGGTCGAACATCCAGATCGTCGCTCCCGGTTACGAGACGCAGACCGGTGGCGTGTACGGCAAAGAAGGCTTCGTGTACCAGCTGTTCGATCCGCTTCCGGAGTTCGACGGCTACCGCCCCGCGTTGGGTGCCTGGGTCGTCGGCGACACGTCGGCGGGCCTCGGCATCCGGGAAACGGTCGGTCTGGTGACCGACGATGGCGCGGCGTTCGTGCCGCATCGAATTGTTGAGTAAGACTCCGAAAGGGAACGGGAAATGGACTACACGACGCTCGCGTTGGACCCCGGCTTCGGCTCGGCCATCGGCCGGGGCATCGGCGCGATCGCGCTGTACGCCGTCGTCGGTCTGGTCCTCATGGTGTTCGGCTTCTACGCGATCGACTGGACGACGCCGGGCAAGCTGTCGATCCTCGTCCGCAACGGTGCCCCGAACGCCGTGATCGTCACCGCCTCCGGCCTCGTGTCGATGGCGTTCATCGTCGTCGTCGCGATCCTGAGCGCGGTCGGCAAGCTCGACGAGGGCCTGCTCACGTCGCTGATCTACGGCATCGTCGGCATCATCGTGCAGGTCGCGGCCGTGCGGCTGCTGGAGTGGGTGACCCGCCTGGACATCGGCTCGATCATCGAGTCGGACAAGTTCGCGCCGGCCTCCGTCGTCGTCGCGGCGGCGCACGTCGCCCTCGGCCTCGTGGTGGCGTTCGCGATCTACTAGGTCGTACGTCTTCGAAGGGACCCGGTGCTCGAGGCGCCGGGTCCCTTCGCTTTGTCACCCCTCGCGACGTGTCCGGTCGTGCAGCCTGGCCGTCTCCTGGGGGAGCCCCAGCAGGGCGGCCAGGAGGCTGCCGACGAAGGCCACACCCGCGTGCGGCCTCCGCGTGGCCTCCCGGTGGAACCTCTCTTCGTCGAAGCCGGGCGGGATCTTGTTCGTCATCTGGCACCCCCTGCGCTTTCAACGCCACCCGCCCGCCACCCGTTGAACGGCCCCGGCAGATATCCGGATGAAGTGGCCGCGAGGCGGGGACTACCCTTTTCCAGGTGATTGACCTCAAGGTGTTGCGCGAGAACCCGGAGATCGTGCGCGCGTCGCAGCGTGCCCGTGGCGAGGACGAGGGCGTCGTCGACAGCCTGCTGTCCGCCGACGAGCGCAGGCGTTCCGCCATCTCCCGCGCCGACACCCTGCGCGCCGAGCAGAAGGTGCTCGGCAAGGAGGTCGGCAAGGCCAAGGGCGACGAGCGCGCCGCCCTGCTCACCAAGGCGAAGGACCTGGCCGGAGAGGTCAAGGCCGCCGAGGCCGAGCAGAACGCCACGGTCGAGGAGGTCAACGAGCTCCTGGCCAAGATCCCGAACCTGGTGCACCCGGACGCGCCGGTCGGCGGCGAGGACGACTTCGTGGTCGTCAAGACGGTCGGTGAGCCGCGCGAGTTCGACTTCGAGCCCGTCGACCACCTCGACCTGGGCACGAGGCTCGGCGCGATCGACATGGAGCGCGGCGCCAAGGTCGGCGGCTCGCGGTTCTACTTCCTCAAGGGCGTCGGCGCGCAGCTGGAGCTCGCGCTGCTCAACATGGCGGCGGCGCAGGCCACGGCCAACGGCTTCGAGCTCATGATCACGCCCACCCTGGTGCGGCCGGAGATCATGGCGGGCACCGGCTTCCTCGGCGCGCACTCGAGCGAGATCTACCACCTCCCGGCCGACGACCTGTACCTCGTGGGCACGTCGGAGGTGCCGCTCGCCGGCTACCACGCCGACGAGATCATCGACGGCGAACGCCGCTACGCGGGCTGGTCGTCCTGCTACCGCCGCGAGGCCGGGTCGTACGGCAAGGACACCCGCGGCATCATCCGCGTGCACCAGTTCAACAAGGTCGAGATGTTCTCCTACGTCAAGCCCGAGGACGCCGAGGCGGAGCACGCCCGGCTGCTCGGCTGGGAAGAGGAGATGCTCGCCAAGATCGAGGTGCCCTACCGCGTCATCGACACGGCGACGGGCGACCTCGGCACGTCGGCGCACCGCAAGTTCGACTGCGAGGCCTGGGTGCCGACGCAGCAGAAGTACCGCGAGCTGACGTCGACGTCGAACTGCACGACGTTCCAGGCCCGCCGCCTGAACGTCCGCTACCGCGACGAGAACGGCAAGTCGCAGATCGCCGCCACGCTCAACGGCACGCTGGCGACGACGCGCTGGATCGTCGCGATCCTGGAGAACCACCAGAACGCCGACGGCTCGGTCACCGTCCCGGTGGCGATGCGGCCGTTCATGGGCGGCCTGGAAGTCCTCGAGCCGAGGTAGTCGCGAGCTCGGGCTGCCGCTCCGGAACGTCGGCGGCGGCCCGAGCGGCCTTCCGCTCGTTCAGCTTCTTGATGAGCTTGCGGCCCTGGTCGATCATCGGCAGCTCCACCCACCGGTAGAGCAGGTCCGCCATGACCAGCCCCACCAGCGTGACCAGGACAGCCGTCCCGAACCTGGCCGTGCTGAACGGCGGGAGCGTGTAGATCACCGCGAAGCACGCGATCTCCTGGATCAGGTAGAGCGAGTACGACCGCTCGCCCACGAACGCCATCGGCCGCACCGACAGCACCCACCGCACGGGCCCGCCGCTGAGCGTGGAGAGCACGAGCAGGCCGATGGTCACGCCGTAGAGGCTCACCGGCACCAGGCCGCCGGTCCCGCCGACCGCGTCGTCGATCTCGCCGATGTTCGTCTGGACGAGGACCGCGGCCACCAGCGCGGGGATCGCGACGAGCGGGTGCGTGAGCGGGCGCAGCAGCGCGAACGTCCTGGGGTTGTGCAGCAGGAACGCGAGCAGGCAGCCCGCGACGATCATGTAGTAGGCACCGGCCGAGAGCGCCGCGGGCCCGGTGAAGTGCAGGTAGGCGCCCAGCACCAGCAGGCCGATCGTCATCGGTAGGCGCCGCTTGAGCGTGAAGGCGCCGAACGCGAACATCAGCACCGGCCAGACCAGGTAGAACTTCTGCTCGACGCCGAGCGTCCACGACTGCCCGAAGATCTTGCCCGGCTCCGCGTACTCGTTGGTGAACGTCAGGTAGTGCGGCAGCTGTGCGGGCAGTCCGCTCGCCACGTACTCGCCGCGCAGCCACATGAACGCCACGACGATCGCGAGGCAGACGTAGTAGACCGGCAGGATCCGGAACGCCCGGCGCACGTAGAAGTCGCGCAGCGAGATGCGGCCGTCGCGGGCTTCCTCCCGCAACGCCAGTGTGGTGATCAGGTAGCCGGACAGCACGAAGAACAGGTGCACGCCGATCCAGCCGTTGATCCGCGACCAGTTCGGTCCGGCGAAGTGGAAGAACACGACCATCACCGCGGCGAGAGCGCGCATCCCGTCGAGAGCGGGGAACCGCTTCATCGCCAGGTACTCGCCGTGCGTGACCGTCCGCATGCCGTGTACTCCCATTGATACAGGGGTCTATCGCTGGATCGGGTGATTGTGCATCAATCGGATGTTGATCTCTCGATCGGCCGGGCGCGGCTGCGACCACCTCGCGCCCCCGAGTGAGGCCGCTGACGTCCCAGACGGGCCAACCGCGAGGTCCGGTAAGGTTGCTACCCGGCCCCGTCCGGCGAATCCGCAGGTGGCGTGGGTTACACCAGCACCCGACGGGCAGGAACGGACCAGGTGGCGAACCGCATTCACGAGACCGCGATCATCGGCGCGGAAGTCGAGTTCGGCGACGACAACGTCGTCGGGCCGTACACGGTGATCGCCGGGCCGTGCCGCATCGGCGACGGCAACTTCATCGGGCCGCACGTCAGCATCGGCGGGCCCGCGGAGTACCTCAGCGCGCCGCACGTCGCCGGCTGGGACGGCGAGGTCGAGGGGCCCGGGGTCGTGATCGGGGACCGGAACCGCATCCGCGAGTTCGTCACGATCAACCAGGGCGTCTCGGACGCCACCCGGATCGGCAACGACAACTACGTGATGGGCCGTGCGCACATCGCGCACGACTGCGTGGTCGACAACGGCGCGGTCATCACCAGCGCCGTGCAGATCGCGGGTCACTGCCACGTGTGGTCCGGCGCGAACATCGGGCTCGGCACCGTGGTGCACCAGGGCGTCCAGATCGGCCCCGGCGCGATGGTCGGGCTCGGCTCCGCCATCCGCAAGGAGGTCGGTGCGTTCACCATCACGCTGGGCAACCCGGCCCGCACGACCGGCGTCAACGTCATCGGCCTGCAGCGCCGCGGCTGCACCGAGGAATTGATCGCGGCGCTCACGGGTTTCCTCACGGGGAAGGACGCCGACGTTCCGGCCGGCCTGCCCGAGGAGCTCGCCACGCTGCTCAAGGCGTGGAACGAGCGCTCAGACCAGCACTGATTCCCGGCCCAGCACCGATCCGAGAGAGAGAACATGTCGCTGAACGACCGTCTTCGCGGTGTCTTCGTGGAAGCTCTGCAGCTGGACGACGACGTGGATGTCGAGAACCTCAAGTACCGCGACATCGAGGAGTGGGACTCGGTCGGCCACATGGCGCTGGTCGCGGCCATCGAGGACGAGTTCGACGTGCAGTTCGAGACCGAGCAGGTCATCGACATGAGCAGCTTCAAGGTGTCCCTCGACATGCTCAAGGGCTTCGGCATCAGTGAGTGACTTCACCGGCAAGGTCGCTGTCGTCACCGGCGGCACCCGCGGTATCGGCTTCGCCACGGCTCGCGCCCTGAGCGAGGCCGGTGCCACGGTGGTGCTGACCGGCCGCGACGCCGAGACCGCCGCTGTGCGCGCCGAGGAGATCGGTGCGCAGGGGGTGGCGCTCGACGTCACCGACTCTGCCGCGGTGAAAGACGTCTTCAAGACGGTCGCCAAGGAGCACGGGCGCATCGACGTGCTCGTCGCCAGCGCCGGGGTGCTGGAGGGCGGCCTCATCGGCATGCTCACCGACGACCACATCGCCACGACGTTCAGCACGAACGTCGCCGGCACCATCGTCACCGTCCAAGCCGCAGCGCGCGCCATGATGCGCAAGCGCAGCGGTTCGATCGTGCTGCTCGGCTCGATCGTGGGCGAGGAGGGCAACGCCGGCCAGGCCGTCTACGCCGCCTCGAAGGCCGCGCTCAGCGCGTTCGCGAAGTCCGCGGCCAAGGAGCTCGGGCGCAGCGGCATCCGGGTCAACGCGGTGGCGCCCGGCGTGATCGCGACCGACCTCATCGCCGAGCAGTCCGACGAGGTGCTGGAGCGCGTCAAGGAGAACACCGCGCTGCGCCGGATCGGCACCGCCGACGAGGTCGCGAAGGTGATCACGTTCCTGGCGGGTGACGACGCGTCGTTCGTGACCGGGCAGGTGCTCGGGATCGACGGAGGACTGGTGCTGTGATGCTGGTGCACGCGGGAGCCCGGTTGCGCGACGCCGTCACCGGCGAGCTCATCGCAGGCAACGACCTGCGGGAACGGGTCGCGAAGCAGGCCAAGGCGTTCGCCGAGCTGCCGCCCGGTGTGCTGTTCGCGCGCATCTCGCCCGACGTCGCCGGCGTCATCGGCTATCTCGGCGCGCTGGAGGCGGGACGCGCGGTCGCGCTGCTCGACCCCGCCCAGGACCGCGAGGTGCTGGAGGGCCTGGTCGCCCGGCTCCGCCCGGCCGCCGTGCTCGGTGCGGGTGAGGGCGAGCCGCTGACCGGCTACCGCTCGGCCGCCGTGCTGAGCGAAGGCGACCCGCAGCCGGGCCACGGTGCCGACTGGGTGCGCGAGGACAGCGAGGGCGTGGTTCCCCACCCCGACCTGGCCGTTCTGCTGCCCACCAGCGGCTCCACCGGCAACCCCAAGTTCGTCCGGCTCTCCCGGCAGGCCATCTCGGCCAACGCCGAGGCGATCGCCGAGGTGCTCGGCATCGACGAGGACGAGGTCGCGCCGACGAGCCTGCCCCTGCACTACAGCTACGGCATGTCCGTGCTGAACAGCCACCTGGTCCGCGGCGCGACGGTCGTGCTGGAGAACTCCGGCGTGGTCGGCCGCGGCTTCTGGGACGCCGTCGAGCGCTACGGCATCACGTCGCTCGCGGGCGTGCCGTACCACTACGAGATGCTGCGGCGGCTGCGGTTCGACCCGGCCAAGTACCCGGCGCTGCGCACGCTGACCCAGGCCGGCGGCAAGCTGCGCCCGGAGCTGATCAGCGAGTTCCACACGAAGATGACCGAGGCCGGCGGCCGGATGTTCGTCATGTACGGGCAGACCGAGGCGGGCCCGCGCATGTCGACGCTGCCGAGCGAGCGGCTCACCGAGAAGCTCGGCTCGGTCGGGCCCGCGCTGCCGGGCGGGACGTTCGCGATCCGCGCCGAGGACGGCACCGAGATCACCGAGCCCGGCGTCACCGGCGAGGTCGTCTACCGCGGCCCGAACGTGATGATGGGTTACGCCGAGTCCGAGGCCGAGCTGGCGCTGGGCGACGTCACGGGTGGCGAGCTCGTCACCGGCGACCTGGGCCACCTCGACGCCGACGGCTACCTCTTCGTCACCGGCCGGATCAAGCGCATCGGCAAGGTCTTCGGCAACCGGGTCAGCCTCGACGACCTGGAACAGATCGTGAAGGCGCACGGACCCGCCGCCGCGGTGCCCGCCGGCGACAAGGTCGTCGTCTGGCTCGACGGCGCGGACAAGGCCACCTGCAAGACCGCCGCGAAGCTGCTGTCGGAGACCCTGCACCTGCACGTGACGGGCTTCGACGTGCGCCCGAGCGACGGGTTCCCGCTGCTGCCCAGCGGCAAGATCGACTACCGGTCCCTGGAGGCACAGGCATGAGCGAGAGCGTCTTCGGTCGCAGCCAGGTCGAACGCGAGGCCGCGCTGCTGACCGAGCTCACCGAGCTGACCGAGCACCACCGCGCGCACTCCGTTCAGTACGACCGGATCCTGTCGTCGCTCGGCATCGAGTCCGGCCGGCAGTTCGACTCCCTGGCCGAGCTGCCGTGGTTGCCCGTGCGGATGTTCAAGACCCACGAGCTGAAGAGCGTCCCGGACGACGAGGTCTTCAAGGTCCTCACCTCGTCCGGGACGACCGGCGACCCGTCCCGCATCTACCTCGACAAGGACGCCGCCGCGGTCCAGCCGCGCATGCTCGGCGCGACCCTGCGCGAGGTGCTCGGCGGCAAGCGGCTGCCGATGCTGATGGTCGACACGATCAGCATCATCAAGAACCGCCGCTCGTTCTCGGCCCGAGGCGCGGGTGTGCTCGGTATGGCGAACTTCGGCCGTGCGCACGTCTACGCGCTCGACGAGAACGACCAGCCGGACGTCGAGGCCGTGAAGGGCTTCCTGGAGAAGCACGGCAGCGAGCCGTTCCTGATCTTCGGCTTCACCTTCATGGTGTGGCAGTACCTCTACGAGGTCGCGCGTGAGCACGAGCTCGACCTGTCCAACGGCATCCTGATCCACTCCGGTGGCTGGAAGAAGCTGATCGACATCGCGGTCGACAACGCCGAGTTCCGCCGCCGCTTCGCCGAGGACACCGGTCTCACGAAGATCCACAACTACTACGGGATGATCGAGCAGATCGGCACGGTCTACCTGGAGGGCCCGTCCGGGAACTCGTTGTACTGCCCGGAGTTCGCGGACGTCATCATCCGCAACCCGGACACCTGGGAGGAGCAGCCCGTCGGCGAGCCCGGTGTCATCGAGGTCATCAGCACGCTGCCGCGCAGCTACCCCGGCCACGTCCTGCTGACCGAGGACCTGGGTGTCGTGCACGGCATCGACGACGGCGACTGGCCGGGCAAGCGGTTCTCCGTACTGGGCAGGCTGCCGCGCGCCGAGGCCCGCGGTTGCTCGGACACCTTCTCTGGAGCTGTTGCGTCATGAAGCGCCGTTTCCCGGCAGGCCCGGACACCGACGTCGACTCGCTGCTCGCCGACCTGGCCCAGGAACCGGAAGGCGGTCGCCTGAAGGTGGGCGACGAACGGATCATCGACTTCCTCCGCATCCTGGCCCGCAAGCTGCTGGCGCCGAAGATGGCGCGCCGCTACCCGGAACTGGCCTCGCTGGGGTTCTTCCTGCGCAAGGGCGAGATCGCCAAGGTCCTGCGCGCGGTGGAGACCCCGCCGGGTGTCATGAGGTTCCCGCGCGGTCTGGTGTTCCACGTGCCGCCGGCGAACGTCGACACGATCTTCGTCTACTCCTGGGCGCTGTCGGCTCTCGCCGGGAACCGCAACGTGGTCCGCATCTCCCCGCGCTCGGCCGGCGCGGCCGAGGCCGTGGTGGAGGCGCTGAACGCGGCCCTCGAAGAAGCCCACCCGGTGGTCGCCCAGACGCAGGTCATGGTCACCTACGACCGCGACGACAAGATCACCGCGGCCCTCTCCGCCGCCTGCGACCTGCGGGTCATCTGGGGCGGCGACCGCGCGGTGACCGAGGTGCGCAGGATGCCGCTGGCACCGCACGCCCGCGACGTCACGTTCCCCGACCGGGCCTCGTTCGCGGCGATCTCCGTGGCGGGCTGGGAGAAGGCGACGCCGGAGCAGCGCAGGGACGTCGCCGTCGGCTTCTACAACGACTCGTACTGGTTCGACCAGGCCGCGTGCTCGTCCCCGCGCGCGATCTTCTGGGTCGGCGACACCGCCGGAGCGCAGGCCGGTCGTGAGGAGTTCCGCGGCCTGCTCGCGGACGTGATCGCGGCGAAGGAGCTCGTGGTGGAGCCGGCGATGGCCGTGCAGAAGAGGGTGTCGGCGTACGGCGTGGCCGCGGACGGTCACGCGACGTCGATCCGCTTCGACGGCAACGCGGTCGCCACGCTGGAACTGACCGCGCCGCAGGACGTTCCGCGCGAGTGGCTGGGCGTCGGCACGTTCCCGCTCGCCACCCTGTCGTCGCTCTCCGAGCTCGTGGACATGGTGCAGCGCAAGGACCAGACGTTGTCGGCGTTCGGTTTCTCCCAGGAGGAGCTGGAGCAGCTCGCGCACGACCTCGCGGGTCGCGGCATCGACAGGATCGTGCCGTTCGGCTCGGCGCTCGCGTTCTCCGAGCACTGGGACGGGTTCGACCTGCTGGCCGAGTTCAGCAGGCTCGTCACGGTCAAGGCCTAGAAAGCCTTCCAGGACAACGGAAAGGGGGCCTCGCCGACAGGCGGGGCCCCCTTTCGCGTCAGTGCGGGATCAGCAGAAACCCATGTTCGACAGGGTGTCCACCACGATCTTGCTCGGGTGGAAGTCGTCCATCTTGGACGGACGACGGTACGACTCGTAGTTCTCCAGGAAGCCCCGCAGCTTGCCGCCGTCCATGCCGGTCAGCAGCAGCGTCGTGTTGCCGCCGTGGTTGTCCTCGGTCCGCTCGCGGTGGATCGCGCACGGCACACCGAGGTAGTTGCACTCGGCCTGCAGACCACCGGAGTCGGTGACCACGAACTTCGCACGCGCCATGATCGGCAGGAACGCGAGGTAGCGCAGCTTCGGCTTGATGATGAGGCGTTCGCCGTCGAAGAGGTGGCCGAGGCCGTACTGGCGGATGCGCTCCTGCTCCGGCGGGCCCGCCAGGTACAGGATCGGCATCTTCTCCGACGCCTTCTTCAGCAGCTCCAGCGCCTCGGTGTACTTGTCCTTGCGGGACACCAGTTCGAAGCGGTGCAGCGTCGCGAGGCCGAACTCCTCCGGCAGGTCGAACGTCGGCTCGGCGTCGATGGCGAGACGCATCGCGTCGATCGCCGTGTTCGCGCCGGTGTCGATGACCGCGCCACGAGCGTTGCGGAGGTTGTTGACCTCCTTGGCCGTGGGGGCGAAGTGCAGGTCGACGATCTTGGCCGCCAGCTTGCGGTTCAGCTCCTCCGGCAACGGCGAGAGCAGGCTGCCCGAGCGGGCACCGGCCTCGATGTGGCCGACGCGCGAACGCAGGATCCGCTTGCCGATGAACGCGCCGTAGGGGGTGGTGAACGTGTCACCGTGCACCAGCACGAGCGGCGGGCGGCCGTCGTCCTTCAGGATCGCCTTGAGCTCGTGGCGGCGGCTCCACGCGTTGCGCATGACCGTCGCCGCCCAGCCGGGCACCTGGGCCGGCCGTTCGATGTGCTTGGCCTGGTCCTTCGGCACCAGCCAGACGCTGGGCTCTGGCAGCTGCAGGTCGGCCAGCGTCTCCTCGACGTGGTCGACGTGCTGCGCGGTGAACCAGATCTGCGGCTTGGTCCCGCGCTCGGAGATCGCGTGGAACACGGGCGCGATCTTGATCAGCTCCGCGGTGGTGCCGAGGATGAAGGAAATCACCCGGCCGAGGATACCGGGGGCGTTACTCGATCATTGACCGCGTCAGGTCCGCGACGTGCTTCCCGATCTCCAGCGATCCCGTCGCGGCAGGTGATGGCGCATTGAGCACGTGGACCTGCCGAGGTGCGCTCTCGATGAGGAAGTCGTCGACGAGAGAGCCGTCCGGGAGCATCGCCTGCGCGCGCACGCCGGCCTCCGCGCGCACGATGTCCGCCTCGGTCACCTCGGGCACGAGCCGCGCCAGCGACGCCGCGAACCGGGCGCGCGACAACGACCTCAGCACCTCGTCCACACCGGTCTTCGCGTACTTGCGCGCGAGCTTCCAGGTGCCGGGGAACTTCACGACGTCCGCCACGTCGCCGAACGAGAAGTCCCGCCACCGGTACCCCTCGCGCCGCAACGCCAGCACGGCGTTCGGTCCCGCGTGGACACTGCCGTCGAGCATCCGGGTCAGGTGCACGCCGAGGAACGGCAGCGTCGGGTCGGGCACGGGGTAGATGAGGCCGCGCACCAGGTCGGTGCGCGTCAGCTCGTAGTACTCACCGCGGAACGGCACGATGGTCGCTTTGGGGGAGAGGCCGGCCAGCCGCGCCACCCGGTCGCTCTGCAGGCCCGCGCAGTTCACCAGCGCGTCCGCCCGCACCACACCCTGCGGCGTGAGCACCTCGACGCCGTTCGCCGCGGACCGGATCGCGACCGCGGGGGACTGCAGCCGCAGGTCGTGGCCGTCGAGCTCGCGCACCAGCGCCTCGCACACCGCGGGGAAGTCGATGATCCCGGTCGACTCGACGCGCAACGCCGCCACGCACGACACGTGGGGCTCGTACTCCCGCGCCTCGCTCGCCGAGATCAGCTTCGCGGGCACTCCGTTCGCCTCTGCCCGCGCCGCGAGGTCGTTCAGGCGGGGCAGTTCGTCGGGGGAGGTCGCCACGACGAGCTTGCCGCACACCTCGTGGGGCACGCCGTGCTCGCGTGCGAACGCGATCATCGACGCGTTGCCGGCGACCGACATCCTGGCCTTGAGCGAACCGGGCTTGTAGTAGAGGCCGGCGTGCACGACGTTGCTGTTGTGCCCGGTCTGGTGCGCGCCCCAGCGCCGTTCCTTCTCGAGGACCGTCACCCCGTCGCCGCGCGCCGCGAGCTCCCGCGCCACCGCGAGTCCGACGATTCCGCCACCCACCACCACGACCTGCGCCACGGCTGCGGAATCTACCTGCTGGAACCGCCTCAGTGGCCCAGCGTGGGCAGCACGTCCGCAGCGATCTCCTCGACCACCGACTCGCTGCCCGCGTAGATGCCGTCGTGCCGGGGCCAGTGCACGACCACGTCGGTGAAGCCCAGCTCGGTGGCCCTGCCCACGGCGTCGGTGAAGTACGCGGAGCTCGACAGCGAGTACCTCGGCGCCGAGTCGAGGTTCAGGTGCCTCGCGACCCGGCCGGGACGGTCCTGCGTGACCAACGTCTCGGTGAACTGCTCGGACATCTCGGCGACCCCGCGCCACCACGCGTCGAGGTCCTCGGTCGGCGGCCCGGTGGTGACCCATCCCTGGCCGAACCGGGCGGCGATCCGCATCGCCTTCGGCCCGTTCGCCGCCACCACGAACGGCACCCGCGGCCGCTGCACGCAGCCCGGCGCGCTGCGGGCCTCCTCCGCTGCGTAGAACTCGCCCTGCCACGACGTGCGGTCCTTGACCAGCAGCTGGTCGAGCAGCTCGACGAACTCGCCGAACCGGGCCGTCCGGTCGCGCGGCAACGGCGCCTTGTCGCCCATCACCGTGGTGTCGTACCCCGCCCCACCTGCGCCGACGCCGAGCGTGAACCGTCCGTCGGACACGTCGTCGAGCGTCAGCAGCTCCCGCGCGAACGGCACCGGGTGGCGGTAGTTCGGGTTCGCCACGAACGTCCCGAGCCTGATGCGCGAGGTCACCATCGCGGCCGCTGTGAGCGTCGGGACCGCACCGAACCAGGGGCCGTCCACGAGTGTCCGCCAGCCCAGGTGGTCGTAGGTCCAGGCGTGGTGGAACCCGTACTCGTCGGCGGCACGCCACTTCGGTTCGGCGATCCACCAGCGGTGTTCCGGGAGAATGACGATTCCTACGCGCACGCTCGTACGGTAACGAGCTGTTCAGCTTCCGACGAACCTGGACCAGGCAACATGTCAGCTGTGGAACAACCGCGCCTGGTGGCATCTGACATCGACGGAACCCTCCTGCACCCGACCGAGCAGGTGAGCGAGCGCACCCGCGCGGTGATCGGGCGCGTGCTCGCCGCCGGGGTGCCGTTCGTGCTCGCGACCGGCCGCCCGCCCCGCTGGGTGCCGAGGATCGCGCGGGAGGCGGGCGTCGACGGCCTCGCGGTCTGCGCGAACGGCGCGGTGCTCTACGACGTCGGCCGCGACGAGATCGTCTGGGCGCACACACTCGACCCGATGCTGCTGCACGACGTGGCCGGTGCGATCGACGGCGCGGTGCCCGGCTGCACCTACGCCGTGGAACGGGTCGGCGGCGGCACGGACGACACCACGTTCGTCGCCGAGCTGAGCTACGTCCACCCGTGGCCCGAGGGCCCGAACGTCGGACTGAGCCGCGCCGAGACCCTGGGCAAGCCCGCGATGAAACTGCTGGTCCGCAACCCGGACATGACCAGCGAGGAGATGGCCGAGTCGATCGGCTCGCTGCTCGGCGACCAGGTCGACCTCACCTACTCGACGAACAGCGGCCTGGTCGAGCTCGCCGTGCCGGGGGTGACGAAGGCGAGCGGCCTGGCCGACGTCGCGGAGCGGTTCGGGGTGGACGCGGCCGACGTGATCGCGTTCGGCGACATGCGCAACGACGTCGACATGCTCACCTGGGCAGGTCACGGCGTCGCCATGGCCAACGCCCACCGGTCCGCGCTCGACGTCGCCGACGAGGTCACCGCACCGAACAGCGAGGACGGTGTCGCCCTCGTCCTGGAAAGGTGGTTCTAACCGCTCCGGGCAACCCCGCGGCGGTCCCGGCCGTCTTCTACAAGCGCGTGCCTCGCGTCCAACCGCCCAGGTAGAGCCCGGATCAGCTGTCAACACCCGTACGGGTAGCGTGATGAACCGCGACGCAGGCTCACACGCACTGCGCCGGGCCCGCCGGTGTGGTTCCCCGAAGGCGAGAGACGCTGAATGATCCCGATTACTGTCGTTGACGTGGCCGCGGCCGAGGAACTCGTGCTGCAGGTGCTCCGCTCCGGCGCGATCGCGCAGGGCCCGATGGTCAAGCGCTTCGAGGACGCCTTCGCGGGCGTCGCCGGAGTGCCGCACGCGATCGCCGTGAACAACGGCACCACCGCGCTGGTGGCGTCGCTGCAGGTGCTCGACCTGCAGCCGGGAGACGAGGTCATCACCTCGCCGTTCACGTTCGTCGCGACGCTCAACGCGATCCTCGAGGCCGGCGCCACCGCCCGGTTCGCGGACATCCGCGACGACGACTTCAACATCGACGCGGACAAGGTCGCCGCCGCGGTCACCCCGAACACCAAGGTGCTCATGCCCGTGCACCTCTACGGGCAGACCGCGGACATGGGCAAGCTCGTCCCGCTCGCGCAGGAGCACGGCCTCGCGCTGGTCGAGGACTCGGCGCAGGCCGTCGGTGCCACGTTCGAGGGCCGCCCGGCAGGCAGCTTCGGCATCGGCTGCTTCTCGCTCTACGCGACCAAGAACATCACCACCGCCGAGGGCGGCGTGATCACGACCTCGGACGACACGATCGCCGACCGCCTGCGCGTGCTGCGCAACCAGGGCATGCGTCAGCGGTACCAGTACGAGGTCGCCGGTCACAACTACCGGATGACCGACATCCACGCGGCGATCGGCATCCCGCAGCTGGAGAGCCTGGAAGAGATCACCAAGGCCCGCCAGGCCAACGCCGAGGCGTTGAGCAAGGGCCTCGCGGGCATCAAGGGCCTGCAGCTGCCGGCCGTGCTGCCCGGCCGCACCCACGTGTGGCACCAGTACACGGTGCTGATCACCGACGACGCCCCCGTGAGCCGCGACGAGTTCGCCGCGAAGCTCACCGAGAAGGGCATCGGCAACGGGATCTACTACCCGAAGACGGTCTTCGACTACGACTGCTACCGGGACAACGACAAGGTCGTCATCTCCGACGTGCCGGTCGCCGAGCGGGTCGCCCGCCAGGCGCTGTCGCTGCCGGTGCACCCGAAGCTGACCGAGGCGCAGCTCGACACGATCATCGCGACCGTTCGCGAGGTGCTGGGCGCATGAGCACCGTGCCGAAGATCGCGCTCATCGGCGTGGGCAACATGGGCTCGCTGCACGCCCGTGTGATCAACCAGTCCGAACGCGTCGAGCTCGCCCGCATCGTCGACCCGCGCGAGGAGGTCGGCCGCAAGGTCGCCGCCGGGTTCGAGACCACGTGGTCGCCCGAGATCGGCGACCTGTCCGACGTGGACGCCGTCGTGCTCGCGTCGGCGACCGAGTCGCACTACGGGCTCGCGCTGGACGTGCTGAA
Source organism: Lentzea sp. NPDC055074 (assembly GCF_053608005.1). Lineage (NCBI taxonomy): Bacteria > Bacillati > Actinomycetota > Actinomycetes > Pseudonocardiales > Pseudonocardiaceae > Lentzea > Lentzea sp. NPDC055074. The sequence continues at coordinate 83,183 of NZ_JBSGUQ010000004.1, read as the reverse complement.
CCAGGGCAAGCCGTTGCTCGTCGAGAAGCCGGTGTGCGCCGACCTCGCCGAGACCGAGGAGGTGCTGGCGCTCTCGAAGGAGCGCGGCATCCCGATCATGTGCGGCCTGCTGGAGCGCTACAACCCGGCCGTGATGACGGCGCTGGAGCTCGTCTCCGAGCCCGTCTACGTCTCCGCGGTCCGGCACTCGCCGTACGCGCCGCGCATCCGCACCGGCGTGGCGTGGGACCTGCTCGTCCACGACGTCGACCTGGCGATCCGCTGCATGGCGGGTGTCGAGCCGACGAACGTGTCCGCCGGTGTCGGCCAGTTCCACCCGTCGTCGGTCACCGGCGCGGAGGACGTGGTCAACACGCTGCTGCACTTCCCGACGGGCGCCATGGCGTCGGTGTCGGCGTCGCGCATCGGCCAGCGCAAGATCCGCACGCTCTCCATCACCGAGCTCGACCGCCTCATCGAGGTGGACCTGCTCACCAGGAACGTGACGATCTACCACCACGTCTCGCAGGACGCCGCCACGCCGGACGGCCGCGGTTACCGGCAGCAGGCGATCATCGAGATCCCCGAGCTCGTGACGGCGCGTGAGCCGCTCGCGACCCAGCTCGACAGGTTCCTCGACCTGATCGACGGCAAGGTCGACGCCGACCGCGAGCGCGACTCGATCCTGCCGTCGCACCGCGCCGTGGCCCAGGTCAAGGCGAAGTCCGCCGCGCTGGCCGGCTGAACCGGAGAACTGACTTCTGATGGGTGCATTCGTCGTTCTGGCGTTCATCCTGCCCGGCCTCGCGGTCGGGCTCGCGCTGCGGCTGAGAGGCTGGACCCTCGCGGCCGCGGCGCCGGTGCTCACGTTCGGCACCATCGCGCTCGGCACGCTGGTGGTCGGCAAGCTGGGCATCTCGTGGAACCTGCTCACGGTGGCGGTGTGGACGGTCGTCCTGACCGCCGTCGTCGGCGTGGCGACGTGGCTCGTCGCGCGTCGCACCGGCGGTGAGCCGCTGATCGAGGAGCCGAAGCGCTCGCTCGGCGAGAACCTCGTGGTCCTCGGCGGCGTCGTGCTCGGCATGGCCGTGGGCGCGGCGACGTTCCTGCGCGGCATCGGCGGCACGCTCAGCACGGTCAACCAGGACTGGGACGCGCCGTACCACGGCAACGCGATCCGCTGGATGTCCGAGCACGCGACCGCGCTGCCGTCCGCGCTGGCGCCGATCGCGAACCTGCCGGCCGGCACGCAGTACTTCTACCCGAACACGTACCACGCGCTGCTCTCGCCGCTGCTCGACAAGGCGGCGGGCATGCCGGAGCTGCTGAACCTGGCCGCGCTCTCGGTGATCCTCGCGTGGCCGCTCGGCATCGCCGCACTGGCGCTCGCGTGGCGCATGCCGCCGCTCGGCGCCGCGATCGCCGCAGGCGTGTCGACGTGGTTCACCGCGTTCCCGTACGACTCGCTGTGGCGCGGTCCGCTGTGGCCCTACGTCGCCGGCGTCGCCCTCGTGCCCGCCACGATGGCCATCGCGCGCAAGATCATGACGACGCGCGGCCTGACCGGTCCGCTCGGCCTCGCGCTCGCGGTCGCCGGTCTCACCGGCCTGCACACGAGCCTCGTGTTCATCGCGTTCGCCTACATCCTGATACTGGCGCTGGCCCTGGTCTTCAAGCTGGAGCCGATCGACTGGAAGGCGAGCTGGAAACAGCTCGCCCTGACCGCGGGGCTCGGCCTGGTCGCCGTCATCCCGGTGATGCTGCCGGCCCTGGTGCAGTCCGCCGGTGTGACCGGCGCGCAGTGGGACGAGTTCGCGTCTCCCGCGGAGGGCATCGGCCAGACGCTGCTGTTCTCCCCGGTCGTCGCGTTCCCGCAGTGGTTCCTCGGCATCGCGGCGATCACCGGCATCGTCCTGATGATCAAGAACCGCGTCATGCTGTGGGTCGTCGGCGCGTGGATCCTGCTGGGCGCGCTGTACGCCGGTACGGCGTCGTTGAACAACAACCTGATCAACACGCTGAGCGGTCCGTTCTACAACGACGCGTGGCGCTTCGCGGCGCTGCTGCCGCTCGCCGGTGCCGTCGCGGTGGGGTACCTCGGCTACACGGTCGCCACGGCGCTGACCGCCAAGCTCGGCACCCGAGTCAGCGCGCAGCGGGCGGCGTTCGTCGTGCCCGTCGCGTTCGGACTCGCCGGGGTGCTCGTGCTCGGCCTGCTGGGCAAGGGCGCCTACATCGGCCGCAACGCGCAACGCCTGTCGGAGACGAACAATGAGGGCGCGACCGTCACGAAGGGCGAACGCGAGGCCTACAAGTGGCTCGCCGAGCACTCGAAGGACCGCCCGGTCGTCAACGACCGGCTGGACGGCTCCGTGTGGATGTACGCGCTGGCCGGCGTGAAGCCGGTGGAGTGGACGTTCTACGGCGCCGACGAGAAGACCAACGCCGGGCAGATCACCTGGCACCTGCAGGACATCGACAAGGACCCGAACGTCCGCAAGGCCATCAACGCGCTGGGCGTGAAGTACGCCCTCGTCGGAGCGGGCTACGTGCGGCCGAACTCGCGGCCCGCGCCGGGGCTGATGGCCCTGGAACGGCTGCCCGAGGTGCGGAAGGTCTACGAGAACCCGCAGGCCACCATCTACGAGTTCGTCGAGCCGGGCACCGGCAAGACGTCCTGACGGATGTGGTGTGGAGGGCCCGGCCGGGGACTCGGCCGGGCCCTTCGCCGTGTGCGGGGCCCCGTCCGTCCCGCCCGGGTTGGCACGCACCCCTGAGACTCGCGGGCGGTGGAGCGCCTGGATACTGGTCCGCGTGACGAGCAGGAGCAACTCCCTCCCCGGCGTCCCCACCCTCAGCGTTGTCATCCCCACCTACAACGAGCAGGACTGGATCGCTCGCTCGGTCGAGGCCCTGATGACATCGCTCGACCGCGCCGAGTGGCCGGCCGAGATCGTGGTGGTCGACGACGGCAGCACCGACGAGACGCCGAAGCGGCTCGTGGAGCTCGTGCAGCGGTTCGGCATCACCGTGGTGAGCCAGGAGAACGCAGGCCGGTTCGCCGCGCGCCAGGCAGGTCTGGCCGCCGCCACCGGCGAGCGCGTCCTGCTGCTGGACAGCCGCGTGATCATCGCGCCCGAGGCGTTCACGTACCTGCGCGACCAGTTCGTGCAGCACCCCGAGCGCAAGGTGTGGAACGGGCACATCAACGTCGACACCGTCGGCAACCCCTACGGCGGCTTCTGGGCCGGCCTGGTCGCGATCGGCTGGCGCAAGTACGTCGCGAACCCGCGCCTGGTGTCGTTCGGCGCGGACGAGTTCGACCTCTACCCCAAGGGCACCGGCTTCTTCTGCGCGCCGCGCGAGCTGCTGCTGGGTGCGGCGAGGTCGTTCGAGTCGCTGTTCGACGACGTGAAGCTCGCGAGCGACGACACGCGCATGCTGCGGTGGATCTCCGAGCAGGAGCGCATCCACCTGAGCCCCGGCTTCGCGGCCACCTACAACAGCCGCGACTCCTTCAAGAAGTTCGTGAAGCACGCGTACTTCCGCGGCACCACGTTCGTCGACAGCTACCTCGACTCGCCCGGCCCGGCGCGCAACGCGTTGTTCGCCGCCATGGCCGTCGGTGTGGTCGGGCTCGTGGTCGCGGCGAAGTTCCCGAAGACGGCGCTGCTGCTGATCCTCGTGGGCATGGGCGCGGCGGGCGCGGTGGCCCGCAAGTGCGGTGCCACCAAGGACCAGACGCTGGCCGTGTCGAAGCTGCTGCCCGTCTTCGCCGCGAGCTTCGGCTCCGGTGTGGTGCGCGGCCTGTTCCTGGCGCTGAAGAAGGCACTGACCAAGTGAGTGAGAAGACCGCAGGTCGTTCGCTCGGCACCGTCGGCATCGCGGTGCTGCTCGCGGCGGGTCTGGGTTATCCGATCCTGATCCTCACCGCCCGCACCCTGACGCCGGCGGACAACGCGGTCTTCCTCACCTTCTGGGGCATCGTCTTCGGCGTCGGCAGCGCGCTCTCGCCGGTCGAGCAGGAGCTGTCGCGGCTGTCCGCCGTGGCCGACGTGGCGGGCAAGCGCGTCGGTCCGACGGGGTTGCGCACGATCGCGGTCGCCGCAGCGGCCGTGGGGCTTTTCGGACTGCTCGTCGCGCTCCCGCCGGTGAGCGAGCAGCTGTTCGGTGAGTACACCGCGCTCGCGTTCGTGTCGCTGGCGTCCGGACTCGCGTTCGCCGTGCAGTTCGGCACCCGCGGCACGCTCATCGGCTTCCACGAGGCCAAGTCGTTCGGTGGCCTCGTCGTCACCGAGGCGGCCGTGCGGATCGGGTTGCTCGGCCTGTTCCTCGTGCTCGGCCTGAACGGCATCGTGCCGCTGGCGATCGCCGTGGCGGCCGGGTCGTTCGCGTTCCTGCCGTTCGGTCCGCGGGCGCTCAAGCGCCACGACCTGAGCGGTGACGCAGAGCCGTGGGGCGTCGTGGCCAGGCGCATCCTCGTGCTGATGCTCAGCGCCGGGCTCACCGCTTCGGTCCTGACCGGCTACCCGGCGATCGTGAAGCTCTTCGCGGGCACCGCGGAGGAGCTGGAGTCGCTCGCCGGCCTCTTCCTCGCCCTGACCGTGGCGAGGCTGCCGCTTCTGCTGTTGTCGCCGGTGCAGGCGATGGCGGTGCCGACGGTCGTGCGCCTCTCGCAGGACGAGGAGGGGCACGGAAAGCTTCGCGCGCTGTTGGTCAAAGGTTCAGCCGGCGCGTTCGTGCTCGCGGGGATCGGTGCCGCGTTCGGCTGGCTCATCGGGCCGTGGGTGGTCAAGCTGCTCTTCAGCGCCAAGTACGACGTTCCCGGCTGGGCCGTCGCGGGCCTGGTGTGGTCGTCTGTGCTGCTCGGCGCCGTGATGCTGCTCGCGGCCGTGCTGGTCGCACGGACCGAGGGCGCCAAGGTCCTGGTGCTGTGGGCGATCGTCGCGGCGCTCAGCGTGCTCGTGCTGGCGTTCGCGCCCGGTGACCTGGTGTTGCGCGCTGTGCTCGGCCTGGTGGTCGCACCGACCATCGGTGCGTTCGTGGCCATGGCTTTCGTGCTGCGGCCTGGTGTCCGTGCTGAAACTTCTACTGGTTAGGCTCCTCGACGTGTCTGACTCTGTCGACTTGCGACGAGTGCTCATCGTGCTTCCCGCGTTGAACGAGGAGCACAACATCGAGAAGGTCATCGCCGAGGTGAAGGCCGCCCTCCCGGACGTCGGCGTGCTGGTCGTGGACGACGGTTCCACGGACCAGACCTCGCTGCGTGCGCGGGAGAGCGGTGCCCGTGTGGCGCGCCTCGCGGTCAACCTCGGTGTCGGCGGTGCGATGCGCACCGGGTTCCGCTACGCCGTGCGCAACGGCTTCGAGGTCGTGGTCCAGGTGGACTCCGACGGCCAGCACAACCCCGCGCACGTGCCCGAGCTGCTGCGTCAGCTCGACCAGGCGGACATCGCCATCGGCGCCCGGTTCGCCGGCAAGGGCGACTACAAGGCCCGCGGCCCGCGCCGCTGGGCCATGAAGCTCTTCGCCGTGGTGATCTCGGCGATCTCCGGCCAGAAGCTCACCGACGTCACGTCGGGGTTCAAGGCGTCCGGTCCGCGCGCGGTGCGGCTCTTCGCCGCCCACTACCCGGCGGAGTACCTCGGCGACACGCTGGAGGCGCTCGTCATGGCCGCGCGGGCCGACCTGAAGATCGTGCAGGTGCCGGTGGAGATGCGCGTGCGCGCCGGCGGCACGCCGAGCACGTCGCCCGTGAAGTCCGCCGTCTACCTGCTGCGGGCCACCCTGGCGCTGACGCTCGCCCTCGTTCGCCGCAAGCCCAAGACCGGCTCCTTCGAAGCCGCTTAGGAGGCTCCCGTGTCTGCGTTCCGTTTGCTGGCGATTGTGGTCGCGGCGCTCGTGCTGATCGTCGTGGTCGAAATGATGCGGCGCCGCAAGCTTCGCGAGAAGTACGCGGGAATGTGGCTGTTCGTCGGTATCGGTGTAGTCCTTTTGGGCGCCATCCCCGGCCTTCCGACGTGGTTGTCGAACCTCACCGGCATCCAGCTCGCGGCCAACTTCCTGTTCGCCGCCGCCGCGTTCACGCTGCTCTTCGTCGTGCTGCAACTGTCCAGTGAGGTGGGTCACCTCGAAGAAGAGGTGCGCACCACGGTGGAGGAGATCGCCTTGCTGCGCTGCGAGCTGGAAGGCGTGCGCGCTGAGCTGGACAAGCGCGTCGCGAGCACTGAAGAACAACTTCTCCGAGCCCAGCCCTGAATTCGGGGCACTCGGGGCATACAGGTAACCTCGCTTGCCGTGAGCTTCGCAGGTTATGACCTGATCGTCGTCGGTTCCGGATTCTTCGGCCTCACGGTCGCCGAGCGCACCGCCTCCCAGCTGAACAAGCGGGTGCTGGTGCTGGAGCGGCGTGACCACATCGGAGGCAACGCCTACTCGGAGGCAGAGCCCGAGACAGGCATCGAGGTGCACCGCTACGGCGCGCACCTGTTCCACACGTCGAACAAGCGCGTGTGGGAGTACGTGAACGAGTTCACCTCGTTCACCGGCTACCAGCACCGCGTGTTCGCGATGCACAACGGTCAGTCGTACCAGTTCCCGATGGGCCTCGGGCTCCTGTCGCAGTTCGTGGGCCGCTACATGTCGCCCGAGGACGCGAAGGCGTGGGTCGCCGAGCAGGCCTCGGAGATCGACACCAAGGACGCGAAGAACCTCGAGGAGAAGGCGATCTCGCTGGTCGGCCGTCCCCTCTACGAGGCGTTCATCAAGGCCTACACGGCCAAGCAGTGGCAGACGGACCCGAAGGAGCTGCCCGCCGCGGTCATCAGCCGCCTGCCGGTGCGCTACACCTTCGACAACCGCTACTTCAACGACACCTACGAGGGTCTGCCCGTCGACGGCTACACCGCGTGGCTCGAGAAGATGGCGGACCACCCGAACATCGACGTCAAGCTGTCCACGGACTTCTTCGACGTGCGGGACGAGATCCCCGCCGGCACGCCGGTCGTCTACACGGGCCCGGTCGACCGCTACTTCGACTACTCCGAGGGCTGGCTCGGCTGGCGTACGCTCGACTTCGAGCAGGAAGTGCTGCCCATCGGCGACTTCCAGGGCACGCCGGTCATGAACTACAACGATGCGGACGTGCCGTACACGCGCATCCACGAGTTCCGCCACTTCCACCCGGAGCGCGAGTACCCGAACGACAAGACGGTTATTGTTCGGGAGTTCTCCCGCGCCGCGGAGAAGGACGACGAGCCGTACTACCCGATCAACACGGCCGAGGACCGCGTCAAGCTCGAGCGCTACCGCGAGCTGGCGAAGAAGGAAGCCGCGGAGCGCAACGTGCTCTTCGGTGGGCGCCTCGGAACGTACAAGTACCTGGACATGCACATGGCGATCGGTTCTGCGCTGAGCGTGTTCGACAACAAGATCGCTCCGCACCTGGCGTCCGGTCAGGCGCTGGACGGGTCGCTGGAGGACTGAATCGCAATGCCGGGCAAGTCCAACCTCGTGGAGCACGCGGCTCCGGAGAAGCTGTTGACGCAGCGCGGCCTGTTCGCAGGTCCCTCGCAGATCGTCTCGGAGGACCTCTACGCCGAGGTGAAGCGCGGGATCGCGGACCGGGAGCGCCACCGCATGGTGGTGCACCCGAACGCCACGGTCACGATGAACACCTACTTCGGCCGTTTCCCCGCGTCTTACTGGCAGCGGTGGTGCGTGAGTCCCGAGGTGGAGCTCGAGCTCGAGGTGACCGGCTCCGGCCAGGTCGCTCTCGTCGCCTCGGACTCCGAGGGTGAGACCCGCACGGTCGCCGCGGAGAAGGTCGCCGGCGCGAAAGCGCAGAAGGTGCGCCTCTCCGCGAAGATCGACAAGTTCACGGACGGCGGCGGCCTCTGGTTCGACGTCATCACCGCGGACGACTCACTCGCGGTCGAGCAGGTCCGCTGGACGGTCTCGCCGCCGAAGACGGTGCGTCCGACCGCGGTCGTCATCTGCACGTTCAACCGTGTGGACGACTGCCTGAACACGATGGCCGCCCTCGCGTCCGACCCGGAGCCGCTCAAGCTCGTCGACACGATCTACGTCGTCGACCAGGGCACGGACGCCGTCGAGTCGCGCGAGCGGTTCGCCGAGGTCTCGGCCGCCCTCGGGCCGAAGCTGCGCTACATCCGCCAGCCGAACCTCGGTGGTGCCGGCGGCTTCACGCGCGGCCTGTACGAGGTCACCGAGATCGACCACGCGGAGCACGCCAACGTCCTGTTCATGGACGACGACGTGCTGTGCGAGCCCGAGATCGTCATCAGGCTCACCGCGTTCGCGAACCGCACGACGCAGCCGACGATCGTCGGCGGTCAGATGCTCTACCTGCTGCACCCGAACTTCCTGCACGTCGGCGCCGAGTTCGCGAACCTCGACACCCTCGCGCCGGGCCAGGTCGTGGAAGGCGCGCTGTTCAACGCCGACCTCACCGGGTACGACGAGGAGACGGGCAAGCGCAACGTCCAGGACAAGCGCGTCGACGCCGGCTACAACGGCTGGTGGTCGTGCCTCATCCCGTCGGAGATCGTGAAGGCGGTCGGCTACCCGCTGCCGCTGTTCTTCCAGTGGGACGACATCGAGTACGGCTACCGCGCGCGTGCCCACGGTTTCGCGACCGTGTCGCTGCCCGGTGCCGGTGTCTGGCACGCGGACTTCCACTGGAAGGACTGGGACGACTGGCACAGGTACTTCAACCTGCGCAACGCCCTGATCACCTCCGCGCTGCACAGCCGCTTCGACCCGAAGATGATCGTGCGCGGCATGGCCAAGTCGTTCGCCACGTACATCCTGGGCATGCAGTACGGCCTCGCCGCCACCCAGCTCAAGGCGATCGAGGACTTCCTGAAGGGGCCGGACTTCCTCAGGGACGGCGGTGTGCAGGCGGCGGCGGACATCCGCAAGCTGCGCGCCGAGTTCCCCGAGACGGTGCGGCACCCGGCGTCGGAGATCCCCGGTTTCAAGCCGGGCAGCCTGCCGATGATCACCTCGGCGCCCACGCCGAAGCTGATCGCGCCGGTGTTCGCCAAGCGTCTCGTGAACCAGCTGCTCGGCAAGTCGGTGCACGAGGCCGGCGCCGTTCCCGCCGGTGACTCGGCGTGGTGGCACGTCTCGCTGTTCAACACGGCGGTCGTGACCGACGCGTCGCAGGAGGGCGTGCGGGTGCGCAAGCGCGACAAGGAGCTCGCCGTGCGCCTGTCCAAGCAGGGCGCCAAGCTCTTCCGCGAGCTGTACCGCAGGGCTCCGGAGATGCAGCGCTCCTACCGGGACGCGATGGGTCAGCTGACCAGCCGCGACACCTGGTCGCGTCTGTACGACCTCTGATTCACACAACGAACGCTGTACGCGGGCGGTCCGGGATCCTTCCGGGCCGCCCGTCCTACTGACAGGGGATGGGTCCGTGGACCAGAACTGCGTGCTGCAACGGGTGATCCTGCCCCGTGACGAGGACCCGCTGGACGTCCGTCCGCTCTACCTCGACGAGCCGGACTCGGTGCACTGCCACGTCGCGTCCCGCCGCAGCACCACGGTTCCCCCGTCGGCGAAGGTCTCCTTCTCCACGTACTTCAACGCTTTCCCCGCCTCCTACTGGAAGCGCTGGACGACGGTCGAGGAGGTCGTGCTGCGCATGGCGGTGCGCGGCACCGGTCGTGTCGACGTGTACCGCTCGCGTCCGTCCGGCGACATCATCCACATCGAGGGCCAGTACGTCCGCGAGGCGGACGAGTGGACCGACGTCGAGTTCACCGTGTCGCTCAAGCCGTTCGAGGACGGCGGCTGGATCTGGTTCGACGTCTTCACCGACGACGCGCCGCTGGAGATCCGCGAGGCGGCCTGGACCGTGCGCGAGCCGTTGCCGGTGCAGAAGGTCGCCATCGGCATGACGACCATGCGCCCGGTCGACGCCGTCATCGCGTTGCGCGCGCTCGGCGAGGACAAGGCCGTTCTCGACGTGCTCGGCAAGGTGTTCGTCGCCGACCAGGGGGCCGTGAAGGTCCGTGACACCCAGGGGTTCGCGGAGGCGGCGGCACTGCTCGGGGACAAGCTGGAGGTCATCGAGCAGGACAACCTCGGTGGGTCCGGCGGCTTCACCCGCGGCATGTTCGAGGCGATCGAGAACACCGACGTCGACCAGATCATGTTGATGGACGACGACATCCGCCTGGAGCCGGACGCGGTGCTGCGCTCCAACGCGTTCGCCCGCGCCGCCGCCCAGCCGGTGATCGTCGGCAGCCACATGCTGAACCTGTACTCGCGGGCCCGCCTGCACAGCTCCGCGGAGATCGTCGACCTCAACACGTGCTTCTGGCGCGCGGCACCGGGCGCGGTCACCGACCACAACTTCGCCACGGACTCGTTGCGGGAGACCAAGGAACTGCACCCGCGCATCGACGCCACCTACAACGGCTGGTGGATGTGCCTGTTCCCGCGCGAGGTCGTGCGCCGCAGCGGTTACCCGTTGCCGCTCTTCATCAAGTGGGACGACGCCGAGTACTCGCTGCGCGCGCTGGAGCACGGCTTCCCGACGGTGTCGCTGCCGGGTTCGGCGGTCTGGCACATGCCGTGGACCGACAAGAACGACTCGACGGACTGGCAGGCGTACTTCCACACGCGCAACCGCCTGATCCTCGCGGCGCTGCACAGCCCGTACGACGTGAAGAACGGCATCGTGAAGCACGGCCTGAAGCTCACGCTGCGGCACCTGCTGTCGATGGAGTACTCGACGGTCATGTTGCAGCAGAAGGCGATCGAGGACTTCCTCGCCGGCCCGTCGCTGCTCTTCGACTCGCTGCGCACCGCGCTGCCCGAGGTCCGCAGGCTGCGCGCGGAGTACTCCGACGCGCAGACCCTGCCGTCGGCCCGTGAGTTCCCGCCGCCCACCTTCGACCAGGTGCGCGCCGAGGCCCTGCTGCAGCCGTCGCAGTCGAAGATCACCACGGCCAAGCGCGCCGCGAAGTCGTTGCTGCACAACTTCCGCAGCCCGGCCCCCGACGCCGCGGGCCGCCCGCAGATGAACGTGCCGGCGCTCAGCGCCCGGTGGTTCCTGCTCGGCAACCTCGACAGCGCGACCGTCTCCACCGCCGACGGCACCGCGGTGGCGTTCTACAAGCGCGACCCGCAGGAGTTCCGCGCGCTGGCCAAGCGGGCGGCCCGCAACTACCGCCGCCTCGGCCAGGAGTGGGACCAGCTCAAGCGCGTGTACCGCGCCGCCCTGCCGGAGCTGACGTCGACGGAATCGTGGCGGAAGGTATTCGAGGGCTGAGTCACTCCTCCTTCTCAAGGCAGGATCCGTCGTCCGCCGAACGGCCGATGGATCTGGACACGGCCTTGGGAGGGATCCGTGACGACGCTCAGCTTCATCGCTCATCAGGACGACGATCTGCTCTTCATGAACCCGGACATCGCGTCGGACGTGTGGGACGGTCAGGACGTCTGGATCGTGTACCTGACCGCGGGGGACATCCCGCACCGCCCCGGCACCTCGTACGGGGGCATGCAGTACGCGGAGATGCGCATCGACGGGGTCCGCGCGGCCTACGCGAAGACCGCCGGGGTGACGAACGACTGGCACTACGAGCAGATGACGTTCGGCGGCCACCCGCTGCCCACGAACAGGCTCGCGGGCACCAACGTGCGCATCGTCTACACCTACGTCCACGCCGCCGCCGGCCCGGAGGACAACTTCGGTGACCTGTGGCGCCTGCTGAACGTGCCGGGCTTCCGGGCCCGGCCGATCGACGGGCGCCCGGAGTACACCTACCACGGGTTCGTCGGCATGATCCGCGGCGTGATCGACCACGTCGGCCCGGACCTCATCCGCACGGGCAGCTCGATCGGTCACCGCGAAGGCGACCACATCGACCACACGGCGGCCGCGATCCTGGTCGCCGACGCGAACACCGACGACCACGGCCGCACCGCCGTCCTGCGGCAGGAGTACACCGGCTACCGGCTGCTCAACTTCCCGGAGAACGTCGAAGAGCCGTTGTGCGGCAAGAAGACCGAGATCTGGGACGAGTACTGGCCGCACGACCCGGAGCTCAACCGGTGGAGCTGGCGGGGCGCGATGAGCAGGCGGTACGCGCCGGAGGGAAGGCTCTTCCACCCCGGCGTACCGTGGATCCCGCCGGGGGACTTCGCGAGCTCGGTGGCCTGATCACCCCGTTTCGCTGGAGGGCTGTAGTTCTGCAAGCGCACGAAGTGCCCGAGCTCCACGAGGGTGACGTGGTCGTGGTGTCCAGCCCAGTCGTCACGGTGACCGTCGCGAAGGTCTCCCGCTTCCACGTCTTCCTCGAGTGGCCGTGGAAGACGAAGGACCCGAAGTCGGAGTTCGACTGGGACGGCACCGTCGCGTTCCCCAGGGACCCCGACAGCCCGGACTGGCTGAACACGCCGTGGCGGTTGGAGAGCGATCCGGAAGACCTCGAGGCCGGCGACTCGGTGGAGCTGTCGATTCCCGGCGTCGAGGTCGTGGTCCTGTCCGTCGAGGTCCTGGAGCGGCCACGTGACATGGGCTGGCTGCCCCGTCCCACTCTGCTGCTGGAGCTGTGCGCGACCGAGTTCGCCGACGACCCGGAGGCCGGTTTCGTCCTCTACTGCGACACCGGCGAACCGATCTCGATCACCCCTTGATCCCGGTCTCCGTCACCCCGCGCACCAGCCACCGTTGCATCGCCACGAACACGATGACCAGCGGGGTGATGGAGACCGCCGCCGCCAGGAACAGCTCGTGCACGTTGATCGACTGAGCCGTGAGGAACGTCGACAACGCCACCTGAACGGTCCACGAGTCCTGGTCCTGGGCGATCACCAACGGCCACAGGAACTGGTTCCACGACGTCACGAACGCGATCACGCCCAAAGCCGCGAAGAACCCGCGCGAGTTCGGCACGACGACGCGCCAGAACGTGCCCCAGTGCCCGAGGCCGTCGATTCGCGCGGCCTCTTCCAGCTCTCGCGGGAAGTTCAGGAAGTACTGCCGGAACAGGAACGCCGTGAACCCGCTGAACAGCCCGGGAATCACCAGTCCGCGCAGGTCGGAGACCCATCCCAGCGTCGACACGACGACGAACGTGGGCACGAACGTCACCGCCGCCGGAATCATCAGAGTGGCGACGACGAGGTAGAACACGACATTCGAGTACCGGTACGGAATCCGCGCGAGCCCATAACCGGCCAGTGAGCACAAGAGCAGCTGCCCGGCCGTCTGCAGAACGGCCACCACCAAGGAGTTCACCATGCTCCGCACCAACGGCACGGCCGGATTGCTGAACAGCTCGCCGAAGTTCTCCCACCGCACCGACGACGGCAGGAAGGTCCACGAGGCCGCGCTGATCTCCGCCTCGGACACGAGCCCGTTGCGCACCACGAGGTAGAACGGCACGAGGAACAACACGGCCGCCACCGACAAAGCCAGGTACCGCAGGGCTTTCACCGTCGTACCGCCCTTCCCTGCAGCAGCGTCACGGCGACGATCAGCAACGTCAGGATCACCGCGCCCGCGCTGCCGTGCCCGAAGTCCTGCCCGCCGCTGCCCAGAGCCGTGTAGTACAGGTAGATCAACGGTGGCCGGGCGAACGGCGGGTAACCGCGGTCGGTGCCGAGCACGTTGTAGAACTCGTCGAACGCCTGATAAGCCCCGATCAGGAGCAACAGCAACACCGCGACCGAAGTGGTGCGCAGCTGCGGCAGCGTCACGAACCGGAACGCCTGCCACGCTCGTGCGCCGTCCAACGCCGCCGCCTCGTACAGGACGGCGGGAATCCGTTGCAGGCCGGCGATGAACAGGATCATGTAGAACCCGAGCTGCAACCAGAGCCGCAGCGTCACGAGCACGAGCCAGTACCAGGGCGGCGACGTGGAGACGGTCCACGCCACCGGATCCGCGCCGAACCAGCCCAGCGCCGTGTTCGCGAGACCCGAGCGGAGCCCGTTGAAGAGCGAGAGCTTCCACACCAGCGACGCCACAACGTACGAGCACGCCGTCGGCAGGAAGAACACCGACCGGAAGAACGCCTGCATGAAGCCGATCTGGCTGACCAGCAACGCCAGGGCGAGGGCCAGCACGAACGTCAGCGGCACGATGAACGCCGCGAACACGCTGAACGTGCCGAGGCTGCTCAGGAACGGCCCGTCGGTCAGCATGTCCGCGTAGTTGCGCAGCCCGACGAACTCCGTCGGCGTCACCGTGTTGCGCGCGTCGAAGAACGACAGCAACAGGCTCCAGCCGATCGGCACGTACACGAACACGAGCAGCCCCGCGGCGAACGGGCCGACGAACAGCCAGAACGCGCGTCCGTTCCTCATCCGTACAGGCGCTTCAACTCGTCACGGGCGACGCCCGCCGCGGTCTTCAGCTCCTGATCGGCGGGAGCGCCGTCGCGGACCACCCGCGACACGGCGTCGTTGAACGCCGTGCGCATCACCGAGGTCCAGTCCGGCGGGTTGGACGCCTTCGCGTTGTCCCGCACGAACTTCACCGCGTCGGCCGCCGCACCCGTGGTCAGCTTCGAGGCCTTCTCCGAGATGCTCCTGCGCGGCGGGATGTGGAAGCCGTAGCTGAGGTTGAAGTCCTCCTGGTAGTCGGTCTTCTCGATCCACAACCACTTCACGAAGTCCTTGGCCTCGTCGATCCGCTTCGACTTCGCGTTGACCATCGCGCCGAACGCCCCGACCGGCACGCTGGGCTTGCCGCCGCCACCCAGGGAGGGGAACGGCAGCACGCCGAAGTCGTCACCCAGCGCCTTGACGACCGCCGGCACCGCCCACAGCCCGCTCCACTGCATCGCGACGAGGCCCTGCGTGAACGCGTCCGGCTCCGCCCAGTCCTTCACCGCCCCCAGCAGCAGGCTGCCGCTCGTGTAGAGCACGCGGAGCTTGCCGATCGCCGTGGCCGCCAGGGGATCGTCGAACCCGACCTGGCGCTCCCGCACGTAGTCGAGGCCCGCGGACCACAGCGCGGGCCCGCCCAGCACGCCGCCACCGCCGTCGTTGCCGGCGAAGAGGCCCTTGACCGAACCCGTGGTGAGACGTCGCGCCGCGTCGATCAGCTCGTCCACCGTGGACGGTGGCTGGACGCCGGCGGACGTGAAGAAGCTCTTGCGGTAGAACAGCATCTGCATGTCCACGGCCTGCGGTACGCCGTAGATCCTCCCGTCGACGGTGTGCGTCGCGAGGATGGACTCGGAGAAGTCGGACCTGGCGTCACCGAAGACGTCGTCGAGCGGCACCAGCTGGCCCGCCCTGACCGAGCTGAGCTGGGGCGTGGACTCGAAGACGTCCGGCCCGCCGTCGGACAGCAGGCTCGTCGAGAGCTTCGAGTCGTAGTCGCCGGGGTTCCACTGCACGTCGACCGGAGTCTTCGCGTACGCCTTGGCGTAGCGCTCGACGGCCTGCTGCACGCCGGGTTCGCCGTACGCGTGGTACCACTGCTTGAGGGCCTGGCCGCTGCCGCCCCGGCCGGTGTTCGACCCGCACGCCGCGAGCAGTGCGCTCGCACCGGCGAGGGAGAGGAGTCTGCGTCGGGAGATCACTCACCCCGTCTTACTCCGATCACCCGAAGTGCGCGAGTGGTTACTCGAAGTGCGCAACGACGACGTTCGCGAAGTTGACAACGTACTCGCGGCCGTCGGGCCCGGGAATCGGCTGCGTGTGGCCGTTCCGGACGATCTGGGTCAACCGCGGCGCGAGGTCGTCCCGCGTCTCGGCGGTGACGGTGAGGGAGATCGGGTTCGGGTTGGCGGCGAGGAACAGCACGAGTTTGCTCATGCCGTTCAGCAAACCGCGTTCCGGCGACGGGCTGAGGGCGGTTCCGCTGCCAGCGATTCCGCCCTCAGCAGATCACTTGCGGAAGAACCGCTCCCGCTGACCGAGGCGCACGAGCTTGACCCACTCGACGAACGCCTTCGGGTCCTTCTTCACGGCGAGGAAGTACAGCCCGAACCGGAACACCTCGAGCGCACCGAGCTTGCGCATGCCCGGCTGCGACAGCAGGTACCCGCGGTTGCGGTAGGTGTAGTAGCGCTTGATCGGGTTCTCCGGGTCCTGGGCGTGGAACTTGCCGCCCAGCATCGGCTTGAACTCGTCCGAGCCGTCCGGGTGCACGTACGCGACCCGCAGGGACGTGCCGAACGGCAGCCCCGAGCGCACCATCCGCCGGTGGACCTCCACCTCGTCGCCGCGGAAGAACAGCCGATAGTCCGGCACGCCGACGACGTCCAGCGTGGAGGCGCGGAACAGCGCCCCGTTGAACAGCGAGGCGATGCCCGGCAGGAAGTCGGTGCCGAGTTCGGCCGCCGAGCGCTTCCACGTCAGGCCGCGCCGCAGCGGGAACGCGAGCTTGTCCGGGCTGTCGATGTTCGTGACGACCGGGGAGATCTCCGCGAGACCCCGGCGCTCCGCCTCCTCCAGGAGGACGGACAGCACGTTCTCGTCGGCCGGGCGGCCGTCGTCGTCGGCCAGCCACACCCAGTCCGCGCCGAGGGACAGCGCGTGCAGGATGCCCAGCGCGAAGCCGCCGGCGCCGCCGAGGTTGCGGTGAGACGGCAGGTACGTGGTGGGCAACGGGCACTGCTCGACGAGGTCGCCGACCGGCTGGTCGGGTCCGTTGTCGACGACCACCAGGTGGTCGGGCACGCGTGTCTGGGTCGCCAGGGCCTTCAGCGACTCGGCCAGCAGCTCCCTGCGGTGGCGGGTGACCACCACCGCCACGACGGAGCCCTTGGGCAGCGCCTCGAGGTTCACGGTCTACTCGCCACCATTTCCGCTGAGAACGGGGGTCTCCTCGTGCTGGTGCGTCCGCTCGAAGGGGTCGAAGCCCTTGTACGCGGTCAGCACCTCGCGCAGGCCACCGAACATCTTGACGTGGCCCTCGTCCATCCAGATCGCCTTGTCGCAGAACTCCGCGAGGAACTCGTCGGAGTGGTTCGCGAACACCAGCAGACCGGAGCGTGCCACCAGGTCCTTGAGGCGGTCGCGGGCCTTCGCCATGAACGCCGCGTCGACCGCGCCGATGCCCTCGTCGAGCAGCAGGATCTCCGGGTTGATCGACGTGACCACGCCGAGCGCCAACCGGACGCGCATGCCCGTCGAGTACGTGCGCAGCGGCATCTGCAGGTAGTCACCGAGCTCGGTGAACTGCGCGATGTCGTCGACGCGGGTTTCCATCTGCTTGCGGGTCATGCCGAGGAACAGGCCCCGGATCATGATGTTCTCGTACCCGGAGATCTCCGGGTCCATGCCGACGCCGAGGTCGAAGACCGGCGCCACCTTGCCGACGATGCGCGAGTGGCCGCGGGTGGGCTCGTAGATGCCCGCCAGCAGGCGCAGCAGCGTCGACTTGCCGGCGCCGTTGTGGCCGACCAGGCCGACGCGGTCGCCGTCCTTGAGCGACAGCGTGATGTCGTGCAGCGCTTCGATTATCGGGACGCGGCCTTCGGACTCGATCTTGCCGCCGACCTTGCCGAGCGCGAGCTTCTTCAACGACCTCGACTTCGCGTCGAAGATCGGGAAGTCGACCGATGCGTTCCAGACGTCGATGCTGACCATGGGGTGTCGACCTCCTTCTAGACCCAGTAGGAAACGCGGGCGCGGTAGTTGCGCAGGATCACCA
Source organism: Lentzea sp. NPDC055074 (assembly GCF_053608005.1). Classification (NCBI taxonomy): domain Bacteria; kingdom Bacillati; phylum Actinomycetota; class Actinomycetes; order Pseudonocardiales; family Pseudonocardiaceae; genus Lentzea; species Lentzea sp. NPDC055074. Next base: position 65,554 of record NZ_JBSGUQ010000004.1, on the reverse strand, counting down.
GCGCGGCGAACCAGCCGAGGACGGTGAAACCGCCGACGATCACCCAGTGGTGCCAGTCGACCACGTGGCCGAGCAGCGGAGCCCTGACGACCTCGACGAAGTGGTACACCGGGTTGAGCTCGGCGACCAGGACGCGCCAGCCGGCGTCGCCGCCACCGGTGACCTTGGTGAGGATGCTGGCGTCCCAGACGATCGGGGTCATGAAGAACACCAGGTTGATGAAGCTGTTCACCACCGGCGGGATGTCGCGGAAGCGCGTGCTGATCACGCCGAAGAGCAGGGCGACCCACACGGCGTTCACCGTGAGCAGCGCGAGACCGGGGATCGCGAGCAGCATCGTCCAGCTCAGACCGGGGTTCATCGGGCCGTTCGGGGTCATCTGGTACGGGTGGTCGAGCGAGCTGAAGAAGATCAGCAGCACGACCACGTAGACCACGAGGTTGTGCATGAGGAACAGCACCTGACGCCACACCATCCGCATCACGTGGATGGTGATGGGGGCGGGCAGGTGCTTGATCAGGCCCTCGTTGACGATGAAGACGTCGGTGCCCTCGACGACGCAGCCGAGGATGAAGTTCCAGATGATGAACCCGACCGTGACGTACGGCAGGAACGTGTCGATCGGCGTGCCCAGCAGCTGCGAGTACAGCAGGCCCAGCGCCAGGGCCGTGGTCGCCATCGAGATGGTGATCCACAACGGGCCGATGACCGATCGGCGGTAGCGCTGCTTGATGTCCTGCCAGCCGAGGTGGCCCCACAGTTCGCGGTGGTCCCACGCTTCCCGCACATCAGCGAACGCACGTTTGAAGCTGCGCGACTTGACGGCAGGGGGCGCCTCTGCTTGGTCGAGCGTACTGGTGGCTTGCACGAGGACTGAGCGTACCGGCGACCGATGAGAGACATGCTCACCGGTCGGTCACGGTGCGATCAGACCTTGATCACCTTGACGATGACCTGTTCGTGGTCGTAGGTGTACCCGAGGTAGTCGAACTCGAGGCCGTGGGCCGCGACGTGCTCCAGCCAGGCCTTGTGCTCGTGCTCCTGCCACTGCGGGTAGTTGAAGTACTCGTCGAAGACGATGATGCTGCCCTCGACCAGACGCGGTCCGACCAGGTCGAGAACGGTCTTGGTGGACGAGTACAGGTCGCAGTCGACGTGCAGGAACGTCACCGGGCCCTCGTGGTCGGCGAGGAACTTCGGCAGCGTCTCGTCGAACCACCCGGCGACGAGCTCGGCACCCGGCACGTCCGGCAGGCCGTCCATCGTGAACGTGCCGGCGGGGAACCCGTTGCGCCAGTTCTCCGGCAGGCCCTCGAACGAGTCGAAGCCGTAGACGCCGGAACCCTCGCGGGCGTTCGCGATGATCTTGAGCGTGCCGCCGGTGTAGACGCCGAACTCCAGCGCCATACCGCCCTCGGGCGCCTGCGCCAGCGCGAACTCGAGGGTCTCGTGCGGCGAGCCGAAGTGCGGGACCCGCGGCATGTTCTTGTGCACGAACTGGGCGCTCTGCAGCGAGGCTTCCCGGTCCGCGGCGAACACGATGTCGCGACGGGCCCGCACCTCGTGGCCGACGGTGTGGTCGACGATCCGGTTCGCCTGCTGGGCGACCTCGTCGCGCAACCCGTCCAGCTGTGCCTGGATGCGGGCGATCTGCTCCTGTTGCGGCTTCAGGGCGTCCTGGATGAGTTCGATGGCTTTGACACGAAGCTTGTGACGAAGCTGCTTGGCCTGCAGGCCATTGCGGACTCGGTCGAGCACGGTGGCTCCTCTCCAGAACGGTCAGCGCGCATCGTAGAGCCAACCCCTCGCCTGTTAGCTAGAGGTACTGACCCGTCCCTTTGCCTGTTGTTCCGCCTTCGTTACCTTCACCGCCGCTGCCGGCGGGCAGGGCACGGCCGCGCATCTGCTCCAGCTGGGCGCGAGCGGCCATCTGCTGTGCGAACAACGCGGTCTGGATGCCGTGGAAGAGGCCCTCCAGCCAGCCGACGAGCTGGGCCTGCGCGATCCGCAGCTCGGCGTCGGACGGGGTGCCCTCCTCCGTGAACGGCAGCGAGAGGCGCTCCAGCTCGTCGCGCAGCTCCGGCGCGAGGCCGTCCTCGAGCTCCTCGATCGACCGCTTGTGGATCTCCTTGAGGCGGTTGCGGCTCGCCTCGTCCAGAGGTGCCGCGCGGACCTCCTCCAGCAGCTGCTTGATCATCGTGCCGATCCGCATCACCTTGGCCGGCTGTTCGACGAGGTCGGCGATGTCGCCGTCCTGTCCGCCGACGATTACGACGGGCTGCTCCTGGTTCATGGTCTCCATCCTCGCGTGATTCACGTTTTCGAAACCAATCGGGGTGGGGCTGGTCGTCACCGTGTTTGCTCGCATACGTACGGTGTTAGACATGGCGTTCGACGTCGCGCGAGTACGAGGGCTCTTCCCCGCGCTCGGCGACGGCTGGGTACACCTCGACGCACCCGCCGGCATGCAGGTGCCCGAGCAGGTCGCCACCGCCGTCTCCACCGCGTTGCGCGCCCCGGTCTCCGGACCCGGTGGCATCTTCCCCGCCTCCCAGCGGGCGCAGGGCATCGTCGACGCCGCCCGCCGGTCCGTCGCGGACCTCGTCGGTGCCGATCCCGCCGGCGTCGTCCTCGGACCGTCCTCCGCGGTGTTGCTGCAACGCCTCGCCGACGCGATGACCGACGACTGGTTCATGGGTGACGAGGTCCTGGTTTCCCGGTTGGACCACCCGGCGAACATCGCGCCGTGGCTGAGGGCGACCCAGCGCACCGGCAGCGCGGTCAAATGGGCAGAGATAGACATCGAGACGTGCGAGCTGCCGAGCTGGCAGTTCGACGAGCTCGTCACCGACCGCACGAAGCTGATCGCCATCACGGCCGCGTCCGGTGTCGTCGGCACCCGGCCGGACCTGGGCAAGATCTCCGCGGTGGCCCGCGAGCACGGTTCGCTGATGGTGGTCGACGCCTCGTCCGCGGCGCCGTTCGTGCCGTTGGACATCGTTGGCATGGGTGCCGACGTCGTGGCTCTCTCCGCTGGTCAGTGGGGCGGTCCGCCGGTCGGTGCGCTGGTGTTCCGCGACCCGTCGGTGCTGGAGCGGCTGCCGTCGGTCTCGGTCGACCCGACAGCGCGCGGCCCGGAAAGGCTCGAGCTCGGCCCGCACGCGTATCCGATGCTCGCCGGGCTCGTTGCGTCGGTCGAGTACCTCGCGGACCTCGACGACGCGGCGACCGGCACGCGCCGGGAGCGGTTGCTGACGTCGCTGGGATCCGTGAAGGCGTACCAGGCCGGGCTGCTCGCTAACCTCATCAACGAACTGCGCTCGCTGCGGCACGTGATGGTGATCGGCGACGCCATGCGCCGGGTGCCCGCGCTGGCGTTCTCGATCGCCGGGGTCAAGGCGGAGGACGGCGTCGAGCACCTCGCGTCCCGGGGCGTCTGCGCGTTCGCCGACCCCGGCCGGTACGGGGTGTTCTCGGTGCTGGGCGTCGGTGAGATCGGCGGCGCCATCCGCATCGGGCTGGCGCACTACACGAACGCGGTGGAGATGGACGACCTGGTCCGGGCGGTGGCCGAACTGGGCTGAGGGAATTCGGGAGAGCATCTTTGGACGACTCGCTGGCTCGCGAGCTCGCGGATCTCTCGGCCCTGCAGCGCCTCGGCTCCCTGAACACCGAGTACCTCCCGCAGCTCTTGGGAGACCTCCGGCCGGCCACTCTCGTCGCGGTGATGGACGAGATCGTGCTGGGCGCCCGCACCGTCCTGGTGGCGCTGGGCTGCGGTTCGTCCTCGGTCCTGCTGGCGCGTTTGTTGCAGCAGCGCGGCTTCGGGCACCTGTTGTCGATCGAGCACGACGAACGCACGGCTGCTTTCGTTGCGTCACAAATAAGACGTGAGGGTCTGGGCTCGGCCGCCCGTGTGGTGCACGCGTCTTTGTCCCGGCATCCGGCGGCGTTGTCGCGGCACGGCCAGTGGTACGCGCCGCAGCAGGTGCACGACGAAGTGCTCGGGTACGTCGAGAGGTTCGGTCTGGTGGACCTGCTGCTCGTGGACGGGCCGGGGTCCGGTGACTCGCGTTATCCGGCGTTGCCCGTGCTCAGCGCCGTGCTGGCGCCGGGGGCGACGGTGCTGGCCGACGACGCGGACCGGCCGGACGAGCAGTCGGTGCTGACGCGGTGGTCCGGGGAGTTCGGGCTGGAGTTCGCCGTGACTCCCCGGACCTCGCTGGCCGTGGCTAAAGCTCTCGCTTGAGCAGGACCTTGCCGAAGACGTCGCTCGCCTCCAGCAGCCGGTGCGCCTCGGCGGCGTCCGACATCGGCACGACCTTCCCGACGATCGGCTTGACCGCACCGCTCTCGATCAACGGCCACAGGTGTTCGCGGACCTGGGCGACGATCGCGCCCTTGCCCTCGACGGTCCGGCCGCGCAACCCGGTCGCCATCACCGACGCCCGCTTGGCGAGCAGCTTGCCGATCGGCAGCTCGCCCTTCACGCCGCCCTGCATGCCGATGATCATCAACCGGCCGTCCGGGGCGAGGACGTCGATGTTGCGGGGGAGGTAGGAGGCGCCCATGTTGTCGAGGACGACGTCGGCCTGCCCGACCTCGGCCACGAAGTCCTGGGTCTTGTAGTTGACGGTGATGTCGGCGCCGAGCTCCGCGCACTTCCGCAGGCGTTCGTCGGAGCCCGCGGTGACCGCGACGGTCGCGCCGAGAGCCTTGGCGACCTGGATGGCGTGCGTGCCGATGCCGCCCGCGCCGCCGTGCACGAGGAACGTCTCGCCGAGCTTGAGGCGGCCGTCCATCACGACGTTCGACCAGACCGTGCAGGCGACCTCGGGCAGTGCGGCGGCCGTGACGACGTCGACGCCCTGGGGGACCGGCAGGACCTGGGCCGCGGGCACGACGACCTTCTCCGCGTAGCCGCCGCCGGCCAGCAGCGCGCACACCTCGTCGCCGACGTTCCAGCCGGTGACGCCGTCGCCGACCGCCGCGATGACGCCGGAGCACTCCAGCCCGATGACGTCCGACGCGCCCTTGGGCGGTGGGTAGAGACCCTGACGCTGCAACAGGTCCGCGCGGTTGACCGCACTCGCGGCGACGTCGATCAGCACCTCGCCGTGGCCGGGGACCGGGTCGGCGACCTCGGTCCACTCGAGCACTTCGGGGCCGCCGGGTTCGCGAACTGTGATGGCACGCATACAGTCGACCGTAATACCGTTCGACAGGTCCGGCACCATCGGATCATGGACGCCTGGCCGCTGCGACACCTCGTTCTCCGCACCCCGCGCCTGGAGCTGCGCCCGGACGACGACGCAGGGCTGTTCGAGCTCGTCGACGTCGCGCTCGCCGGTGTGCACGACCCGGCCGAGATGCCGTTCAACGTGCCGTGGACCGACACCGTCGCCGACGACGGCGGGCTGGGGATGCTCCAGCACTTCTGGGGGATGCGCGCCCGGCTCACGGCGAAGGACTGGGTGATCACGTTCATCGTCCGGCACGAGGGCAGGGCGATCGGCGTGCAGGACGTCGGCGCGCGCGACTTCGCGGCGCTGCGCGAGGTGGGCACCGGCTCGTGGCTCGGCAAGGGTTTCCAGGGCGTGGGATTCGGCACGGAGATGCGTGTGGCCGTTCTGCAGTTCGCGTTCGACCACCTGGGCGCGCGCATCGCTCGTTCGGCGGCTTGGCAGGGCAACCACGCGTCGAACCGCGTCAGCGCCAAGCTCGGCTACGTGCACGACGGCACAGTGGGCCTCGCACCGCGCGGAGAACGCCTTGAGCACGTGCGATTGCGTTTGGACGAGGCGAATTTCGTCCGCCCGGAGTGGAAAGTCGCGGTCGAGGGGCTAGCGGAGTGTGTTCACCTGATCACCAGCTGAACTCCCGCCGACCGACGGATTGTGTCCCGCGTCTCCTTTTTGTGAGGGTGCAGCCATCTCGAACGAAGGGGAACGTTCATGTCCGGCAGATCCAAGCTGGCGGCTGTGCTTGCCATCTCGGCACTAGTCGCTGCCCCTACCGCAACGGCGTCCGCCGCCGCAGAACCGGCGGGCCCCGCACTCGCCAAGAAGCTCGCGAAGAAGGTGACCGTAGAGGGTGTCAACCGGCACCTGATCGCGTTCCAGCGCATCGCCGACCGCAACGGCGGCAACCGCGCGGCCCTCACCCCCGGCTACGACGCGAGCGTCGAGTACGTCGCGGGCAAGCTCCGCGACGAGGGCTTCATCGTCACGACGCCGAACTTCAGCTTCGAAGTCCCGATCACCGACGCGGAGACCGCCCGCGTCGACGGCGTGAACTACCAGGCGATCGTCATGACCGCCTCGCCCCAGACCCCGGTGGGCGGTGTGACCGGCCCGCTGCGCGTAGTCCCCGAAGACGCCACCACGGGCTGCGAGGCAACGGACTTCGCCGGCCAGAGCTACACCGGCAGCGTCGCCCTGATCCGCCGAGGCGGCTGCACGTTCGAGCAGAAGCACCTCAACGCGGCAGCGGCAGGCGCCATCGCCGTGCTCGTCTCGAACAACACCGCGGGCCCCCTGTCCAACGTGACGCTGACCAACCCGGGCGTCATCCCGACCGGCGGCATCTCCCAGGCCGACGGCACCACCCTCGCCGGCAAGGCGGGCGCCACCGTCACCGTGGACATGCGCTACCACAACGAGACCCGCACCCAGCGCAACGTCATCGCCGAGACCCGCACCGGCCGCAAGAACAACGTCGTCATGGCAGGCGCCCACCTCGACAGCGTCGAACTGGGCGCGGGCATCAACGACAACGGCACCGGCTCCGCCTCCCTGCTGGAAACCGCACTCCAGCTGGGCTCCCGCCCGAAGATCGACAACGCGATCCGCTTCGCCTGGTGGGGAGCAGAGGAGCGGGGCCTCATCGGCTCCGAGGAATGGGTCCGCTCGCTGACGTTCGAACAGCAGCTGGACATCGCCCTGTACCTGAACTTCGACATGGTCGGCTCCCCGAACGCCGCGTACTTCATCTACGACGGCGACGACTCCGACGCGGTGGGCGCGGGCGCGGGCCCGTACGGCTCCGCGCAGATCGAGAAGGCCTTCGCCGACTACTTCGCCGCCAAGGGCGTGCCGACCGAGGGCACGGACTTCTCGGGCCGTTCGGACTACGGCGAGTTCATCGCGCAGGGCATTCCGGCCGGTGGCCTGTTCACCGGTGCGGAGGGCGTGAAGACCGCGGCCCAGGCCGCCAAGTGGGGCGGGACCGCGGGCGTCGCCTACGACCCCTGCTACCACTCGAAGTGCGACAACCTCGGGAACGTGGACCGGGTGGCTCTGGGACGCAACGCTGGCGCGATCGCGTTCGTGACCGCCGCCTACGGTGTGTCCACTGAGGACGTGAACGGGGTGCCGCCTCGTTCGAAGCGGGCTGAGGCCCGTTCTGCGGCTCTGATGAAGTCGGCTTCGCACGACGACCACTCGCACGCGGCCGTTTCGTAGTTCGTTCTTGATTGACGGCGGCGGTGCCCTTCGGGGTGCCGCCGCTTTGTCATTGCGGGCGTTGTACCGAGCCGGGTCAATTCATCGCCACTTCGCGACGACAGAGTTTAAGCTTGATTTGAAGCCTCCAGCGAGACGGCCGGATCGGACTCGAAAGACTGGGTGCGTCATCGTCGCTGCTCAGGAGGGCATGATGAATGAAGTCGCGCGTGACGAGGACTGGTCGTTCACGGTCGATGAGGCCGGGAGGGCTGTCCCGTCAGGGCCCTCGGGGACGCCGGAGAACGCGGTTCAGGGGATGGAGATCCTCTTCGACCCGATCGGCAACCTGGCCCTCGCGGAATACTTCCTTCTCAAGTGGCGTGAGATGCGCGTCGAGCAAGGGCCAAAATACTCGATCAGCACGCCGAGCGCCCGAGTGGAACGGCTCGACGAGGAGCGGGTGGAAGTTCAAGACTTCTATGACCAGTTCGAGGACTTCAAAATGGGGGCGGCGGAGTTCGAGCGGGTCTTGGTGCGCCTGGTCGAATTCATGAAGACCCCGGAGTTCAAGGAGGCTCAGTAGACGTCTCGTCACGAGCTGGCCTGAGACGCTGCTGTGCCCGTTGCTACACAAGAGGGGGTGTGACCAGCCTGAACGGCCAGTCACACCCCCTCTGAACTGCGGAAGCGGAGGGATTTGAACCCCCGGACGGTTGCCCGTCTCCCGCTTTCAAGGCGGGTGCATTCGGCCGCTCTGCCACGCTTCCCGAGCCCCGAAGGGCGTCCGCGCAAGCCTAGCCGTTCGACTCCCGCAGGTGTGTCATGACCCGGTCGAACACCTTGGCCAGCACCTCACCCTCCTCGGGAGTCAGCAGGTCGACGATGTGCGCACGCACCCCGCGGAGGTGTGTGGGAGCGGCGGCGACCAGCTGGGTCATGCCGGCGGGCGTGAGCTCGGCCAGCACGCCGCGTCCGTCCTCTGTGCACTCCCGGCGCGACACGAGCCCGGCCTTCTCCATGCGGGCGACCTGGTGTGAGACGCGCGACTTCGACGACGCGACGTCCTCTGCCAGCTGCGTCATGCGCATGCGCTGGTTCGGTTGTTCGGACAGGCGAACGAGGATCTCGTAGTCCGCCAGTGACACTCCGTGGGTGTCTTGAAGCTCTCGGTGCAGGCGGTCCATGAGCATGGAGGAACCGTTCACGTAGGTGCGCCATGCGCGCATCTCGCCCTCGTCGAGCCAGCGCGGCTCCTGCTCACTTGGTGTCACGAGAACAAGACTAAGCCTGACCATGACGATCCTGTCGCACCTCTGGAAAACGCGGCCCTGAAAAGGCAGACTCCCGGGCCGTACACGCGCGTTAACCACGCCTTGGAAAGGCTCTACCCATGAGTTCGTTCAGACGGCTTTCCGTTCTGGCGATCACCGCCGCCGCGGCCACTGTCATCAGCGCTACCGGGCCTGCCCAGGCCGATGCCCAGTCACTGCGCGGTCGGGGCACGGTTGACGTGCGCCTGATCGGCATCAACGACCTGCACGGCAACATCGAGCCGCCCACCGGGTCTTCCGGACGCGTCATCCAGCCGGACGGCACGACCGTCGACGCTGGTGGCGCCGCGTTCAACGCCACGCACATCAAGAACCTCCAGAAGGAGGTCAAGAACTCCGTCATCGTCGGGCAGGGCGACCTGATCGGGGCCAGCCCCATCGTGTCGGCGCTCTTCCACGACGAGCCGACGATCGAGGTGCTCAACAAGGTCGGCATGGACGCGACCGCGGCGGGCAACCACGAGTTCGACGAGGGCTACAAGGAGCTGCTGCGCATGCAGCGCGGTGGCTGCCACCCCGTGGACGGGTGCCAGTTCAGCGAGAAGTACAAGGGCGCGAACTTCCCGATCCTCGGCGCGAACGTCACGGACGCGAAGCACGGGCTGCCTGCGCTGCCGCCGTTCTGGGTCGAGATCCGGGACGGGATCCCGATCGGCTTCATCGGCATGCCGCTCAAGGACGTGCCGATCCTGGTCGACCCGAACGGCATCAAGGAGCTCAAGTTCGGTGACGAGGTGAAGGCGGCCAACAAGTACGCCAACCTCCTCGACGCCATCGGCATCAAGTCGATCGTGCTGCTCGTGCACCAGGGCGACCAGGTCACCTCCACCGGTGGCGGGCCCAACGCGTGCAACGTCGCGCCCAACAACCCCGGCAGCGTCATCGCCACGTCGGTGAGCCCGAAGATCGACGCGGTCTTCTCCGGCCACAGCCACCAGCACTACAACTGCGTGGTCAAGGACCCGGCCGGCAACCCGCGCCCGTTCATCGAGGGCCTGGCCTTCGGTCGTGAGCTCAGCGTCGTCGACCTCAAGATCGACCGCCGGACGCGCGACGTCATCCGCAGCGAGACCAAGGCCGACAACAAGATCGTCACCCGCACCGTCACGCCGGACCCGACGATCCAGGCGATCATCGACCTGGCCAAGACGAAGTCCGCCCCGATCGCGAACCGGAAGGTCGGCGAGATCGGTTCGGACATCCTGCGGGCGCAGAACCCCGCCGGTGAGTCGCCGCTCGGCAACCTGATCGCGGACTCGCAGCTGGAGCTCACCAAGGGCAACGGCGCGGTCCTCGCGCTGATGAACCCCGGTGGCGTGCGCGCGGACCTCACGTTCGCCAGTTCGCCTGTGGGTGAGGGCAGCGGCGTGGTCACCTACGGCGAGATGTTCACCGTGCAGCCGTTCGGCAACATCCTGCAGACCGTCACGTTGAGCGGCACGCAGATCAAGAACGCGCTGGAGCAGCAGTTCACCGCGGCCAGGACGATCGTGCTGCAGCCCTCGGCCGGCTTCACGTACAGCTGGTCGGCCTCCGCGCCGTTCGGTTCGAAGATCTCCGACATGAAGATCAACGGTGTTCCCGTCGACCCGAACGCGAACTACCGCGTGACGATCAACAGCTTCCTGCAGGGCGGCGGTGACGCCTTCCCCGAGTTCACCAAGGGCACCGAGATCACCGGTGGTGGCATCGACCTGGACGCGTTCTCCGCGTACCTGGTGGCGAATCCCGGTCTGGGCGCTCCGGCGCTGAATCGCATCACGCAGCTGCCGTAGCCGCACGACGCAGCTGAAGGCCGCCCCGGCGACGAAAAGTCGTCGGGGCGGCCTTTTCGTGTGCCCCGTTGCTCCATTTGATCTAGGGTGAGGGCCGATGTCGTGGTTGCGTCGGTTCCTCCTGCTCGCCGGTCTGGTGACCGGTGCCTGGCTGCTGGGCGCGGGCCAGGCGAACGCCGACGTCCGGGTCGGGATCGACCAGTTGAAGATCGAGATCGAGCTCCCCGTCGTCGACGTCGGCCTCCAGGTCGAGACCGCGCCGCCGCCACCGCGGCAGCCCGTCCCGCCGAAGCCGGACCCGCGCGTCGATCCCGGCGAAGCCGTGCCCGAGGCGCCACGAACCCCGGCAGCGACGAAGGCAGCAGCGAAGCCCGAGGCGCCCCAACTGCAGCAGGCGTCACCGCCACCGCCACCGCCGCCGACGCAGCCCACGAACCCAGTGCCCGCACCGCACGAGCCGCAACCGCAGGCCGAGCAGCCGGTCCCCGGCACGCTCCCGCAGAGCGGCGCGGGATCGAGCACGAGCACCCAGATGCCGGTGGGCACGCTGCCGCACGTGATGCGGCCGCCCACCACCACAGCGTCGGAAACGAACACCGAACAGCAGGACGTGCCGCGCGCCGTGCGCGCGGAGGAGCCGACGTTCTCTCCCGACTGATCCGGTGCCGCGAACGAGCAGCACAGGGGATCCGTCACTTTCCAGGGAGAACAGTCATGCGCAAGAACCTCAACCGCACCATGTCCGCCGCTCTGCTCACCGGTGGCCTGATGGTCGCGACCGCCGGCTGGGCACAGGCCGTCCCGGTGCCGCTGAACATCGACGACGAGGTCCGCGTCGGCAACCTCGTCAGCGTCCCGGTCAAGGTCTGCGGCAACGCGATCAACGTGCTGGGCCACAGCGACGCCACGTGCGACGAGAAGCCCGCCGAGCGCGTCCAGGCCGACAAGGCCCTCGTCTCCGCGCCCGTCACGGTCTGTGGCAACTCGGTCGGCGTCGCCGGCGGCGGTGCCGGCAGCTGCGGTGAGACGAAGCCGGAGCAGGCCAACGGCACCGTCGAGGCCCCCGTGACCGTCTGCGGCACCGCTGCGGGCGTGCTCGGCACCGCGAGCGGAGACTGCGGCAAGACCGAGACCCCCGAGCAGCCCGGCGAGAACCCGGAGCAGCCGGGCGAGAACCCCGGCGAGACCCCGGGCAACGAGAACCCCGGCGAGAACCCCGGCAACGAGACCCCCGGCAACGAGACCCCGGGCAGCCAGAACCCCGGCAACGGCGACACGGGCAACGGCAACACCGGCGGTGGCGACAACGGGGACGCCGACAACGGCGGCGGCACCACCGGCGACGACTCCGGCGCCGGCACCCCGCAGACCGGTGACAAGGCCTCGCAGCGCGCCTCCGCGGTCATCCCGAACCTCTCGCGCACCGGCGCCGAGCCCCTCGAGTTCCTGCTGCTGGGCCTCGGCCTGATGGCCGCCGGTGTGATGGCCCGCCGCGGTGCGCGTCGCGTCACGAAGGCCTGATCGACAAATCCTGATCATTTTTCACAAATCGCCCGGCGAGGGATTCTCTCGCCGGGCGATTGCTGTCTGCACTGTCGATCTCCGCAGGTCACCCGTCCGACTTCACCAATTCAGGTTTGGCGTGAGGTGTTGAGAAATGGGCTGATCAAGCGCATAGTCGATAACGAGCTGGCAACCGGCAGGTGAATGAACTAGACCACCCGGAGGCCACGCCCAGAAGGGGTAGGTGGTGCTGTGCAGGTATCTCCTCGCTGTGGCGAAACGCGGTCTGTCGCATCCCCGCGAGCGGATCGGACGTGACCGGTCCGGGCGCGACTGTGTAGCGACGGACACGAGGTTTCGGGTGCCCAGGCGCCGTCAGGCGTCGCTCGGTGCACTTCGACGCTGTTGAGCTCGGCTTCGGTGTCGTCTCATGGCGTCACCGGCTGAGCGCCACGCCAACCTTCGTGGGCCGTAGTCGTCACTTCCAAATGGGAAAAGCCTTGGTGCGGTGCCCCGACGTCGGGCTCCGCACCAAGGCATGTTTCGTGCTTTATCGTTTGCGGCACCCATGGGGTCCTTGGCAGGAGGATGCGGTGCAGTTCAACGAAGGCGCGGAACTAGACAGTTCTCAGGTTTCGGACCAACGCGGCTCGGGTGGCAGGGTCGCGGGCGTCGGCGGTGGCCTCGGCGTGGTCGGCCTGATCATCTACTTCCTGTTCCAGCAGTTCACCGGCATCCAGCTGCCCGCGGGCGGACTGGAGGGCCTGGGCAACAACACCCAGGTCGAGTCCGGCCAGCTGCTCGACAAGTGCAAGACGGGCGCCGACGCGAACCGCGACAGCGACTGCAGGGTCCTGGCCACGATCAACTCGATCCAGGGCTTCTGGACCGACCAGTTCGCCCGCTCGGGCAACACCTACCAGGTCACCAAGACCAACTTCTTCCGCAACAGCGTGAGCACCCGCTGCGGCAACGCCTCCTCCGCGGTCGGCCCGTTCTACTGCCCCGCGGACTCCCAGGTGTACATCGACCTGGACTTCTTCAACGAGCTGCGCACCAAGTTCGGCGCGACCGGCGGCCCGTTCGTCGAGGCCTACGTGCTCGCCCACGAGTACGGCCACCACGTGCAGAACCTGCTCGGCACCTCCGACCGGGTGGGCCAGGAGACCGGGCCCACCTCGGGTTCGGTGCGCCTCGAGCTGCAGGCCGACTGCTACGCGGGCGCCTGGAGCAAGGCCGCGACGACCGTTCCGTCGTCCAACGGTCAGCCCCTCATCTCGAACATCACCCAGGAGGACATCGACGCCGCCCTGGACGCCGCGAGCCGCATCGGTGACGACTTCATCCAGCGCGAGCTGGGCGGCGGCCGGGTCGACACGACCAAGTTCAGCCACGGCAGCTCGGAGCAGCGCAAGAAGTGGTTCTCGACCGGGTTGCAGACGGGCGATCCCGCCCGCTGCAACACGTTCGACACGAACAACCTGGGCTAACGAAGCGATGCCCGTTCCACGCGGGACGGGACGCCGTTCACCCCCTCGGTGGTGACGGCGTACGAAGCGATGACATGGGCCGCAGCGGAGACGTTGCGGCCCATTGCTTCGCGGTTGATGTTGCCGAGGTTGTCGCACGCGCGGTGGTAGCAGGGATCCATCTCCATCCCCGCCGTGCCGCCCCACTTCACGGCCTGCGCCGCGGTCTTGACCTCGCCGCCGCCGGAGATGATGCCGCCCGCCGGGATGCCGAGCGCGGTGAACGAGCCGTAGTCGCTGGCACCGCGCACGTTCAGGCCCTCGGGGCCGAGGTCGCGGGACGTGTAGAAGTCGCTGAACGCCTTCTCGATGTGCGTCGATCCGTACGGCAGACCGGGGTCGTTGTAGACGAAGTAACCGGGGTTGGGCGAGCCGACCATGTCGAAGTTCAGGTACAGCGCGATGTCCAGCTGCTGCTCGAACGACAGCCCCGACGCGTAGGCGCGCGACCCGACCAGCCCGATCTCCTCCGCGCCCCACCACGTGAAGCGCACGGCGTTGGGCAGCTTCGGCCGGGAGCCCATCTTCAGCGCCACCTCCAGCAGCGCCGCGGACCCCGAGCCGTTGTCGTTCAGGCCGGGGCCGGTCTCGACGCTGTCGAGGTGTGCGCCGGCCACGACGACGTTGTCGGTGCGGCCGGTCCGCGTCTGTGCGACGACGTTGCGGTCGAGGTGGACCTCGTCGTGGTGGCGCAGGTCGAGCGTGACGGTCTGGCCCGCCAGCGCGGCGAGCGCGGTGCCGTCGGCCTTCGAGGTGGTGCCGCCGGGGACCGTGCCGGGGATGCGCAGGTCGAGGTGGCCGTCGACGTTGTTGGAGATGATCACGGCCGCCGCGCCCGCGTTCACCGCGTTGGCGTACTTGGAGACGAACGTGCAGGTCCCGCGCCGGATCAGCGCGACGGCACCCCTGAAGTCCTGCCCGGCGAAGTCACTCGCCTCGCAACCGGGCGTGCCGTCCTCCGGCACCGCCCGCAACGGCGCGACGAGGCCGCCGGACGGGGTGTTCGGGGTGTCGCCGAACGGCACGAGCGCGTGCGACGCCCCTCCCACCACGGCGGTGCCCGCGTCGTCGATCTTCCGCTTGACCTCGAACTCCGGTGTGGTCACGTCGAACCCGGCGTCGCGCAGCCGTCCGGCCACGTAGTCGACGCTGGCCGAGTACCCGCTGGTCGTCGCGGCGCGGTTGCCGCCGTGGGTGTCGGCGATGCGCTGGAACGCGATCAGGTGCCGGTGGGCACCGTCCGCGCTCACCCGGGCGGCGAGATCGCGGGCGGGGTCGGTGGCTGCGCTCGCTGTGGAGCCGAGCAGCACCAGGGACGAGGCCAGGGCTGTTACCGCGGTGATGGCACGCATGGGTCGAGACTGGCCCGGGTGGCCGTGAGAGCGCTACCACCCGAGCCGGTCCCGACAATTGTCAGCGGCGCGCGACCGCCAGCAACCGATGGCTGCCCACGCGGAACGCGCTTCCGTCGACGTCGCCGTGCAACGAGACCGACGAGAACCCGGCGTCGTTCAGCATCCGGGTCAGCTCAGCCGCCGTGTACACGTGCTGCACGCATTCCGACCGCTGCGTCCGCTCCCCGTCCGAGAACGTGAAGTCGATCAGCAGCCGCCCCGTGGTGACGTCGTAGGTGTTGACGGCGACCATCTCGACGCCGCCCGCCGACATGCGGATCTCACCCGGCAGCGAGGGCAGCAACGCCTCGGCCGCGCAGCCGTAGTCGATGACCAGCACCGGTGCCACCTCGGCCAGGTCGCGCAGGAACCGTTGCGAGCCCGCGTGGTCGAGGTAGCCGAAGCTGTTGCCCAGGCACAGGGCCAGATCGGCCTTCACGCCGAACGAGCCCAGCGACGCGACGTCGCCCTGCCGCCAGTCGAGGTCCGGCGCCAGCGAACGGGCGTGCGCGATGGCCTCGTCCGAGATGTCGATGCCGGTGACCTCGTAACCGCGGCGGGCCAGTTCGATGCTGTGCCTGCCGCTGCCGCACGGCGCGTCCAGGACGCGTGGACCGGCACCGAGGCCGACGAGGAAGTCGACCTCGGCCGAGGTCTGCGAGGGCTGGACCGCTCCACGCCAGAAACCGTTGGCGAGATCGGTGAAGAAAGAGGTGTACCAAGTCAAGGTGGTGCTCCTGGTGATCGCGGGAAACAGAACGCGAGAGTCACCGGGTACTGCGAAGGCACCCGGTGTGTCCGGGGCTGCCCATGGCATCTGCCTTGTCTCTGAGAAACGCTTGGAGGCACCACTGAACCACGCCGAAGTGAAGGCGCGAAACGGTTTTACGGCTGGGACCGCCGCGTGGAGAAGCGGATCATGTTGCCGGACGGGTCGCGGAACGCGCAGTCGCGCACGCCGTAGAACTGGTCGATCGGTTCCTGCATCACCTCGGCCCCGGCCGCGCGGACCTGCTCGAACTTGGCGTCGACGTCGCCGAGCTCGAAGATCATGCCCATCAGGGATCCCTTGGCCAGCAACGCGTGCAGCGCCTCGTGGTCGGTCGGCGGCACGGGCGGCCCGATGAGCGACAGGCCGATCTCGACGTCGGGCTGCTCGGCCGGGCCGACGGTGAGCCAGCGGTAGCCGTCCTCGATGGTGACGTCCGTGCGCACTTCGAGTCCGACGACGTCGCGGTAGAACTTGAGCGCGATGTCCTGGTCGTGGACGAAGAGGAACGTGTGCGAAAGCTTCATGCGGCGAACCCTAGGCACGCCGCGAGCGCGTCGCTTCTCGAAACCTGCTCGGTCGAGTCAGACCCATCAGATGACATCCCGGCACCACCGCGAGCTCGTCGTGAGCACGGCCCCGGTAGGCCGACGGCGTCTCCCCGACGAGCTCGGTGAACCGCGCGGAGAACGAGCCGAGCGACGTGCAACCGACCTCGACGCACACCTCCGTCACCGACAGCGTTCCCCGCCGCAGCAACGCCTTGGCGCGCTCGATCCGCCGGGTCATCAGGTAGCCGTAGGGCGTCTCGCCGTACGCCGCGCGGAACTGACGGGCGAAGTGCGACGGGGACATCAGCGCGGCACGGGCCATCGCGGGCACGTCCAGCGGCCGGGCGTACTCGCGGTCCATCAGGTCACGCGCCCGGCGCAGGTGCGCCAGGTCCTCCGGGGTCACGCGACCAGCATGCCACCGACCCCAACGCAGAGGAGTCCCCGCGATGCTCACGCTTTCCGAGCACCATCGGTTGCCCTTTTCCGGAAGAAGTTCTTGTCCCTTTTTCGTCCTCCTCCCGACCCTTCCGCAGTGCCTTTGACCTGCGGTACTTTCCGAACGTCCGGCGGTGCGTGCGGGGGCTCTGCAGCGGCGGACGTCATCATCACTGGGACTCGGGGGGATCCGTTGTCCGGCAGATCCACGCTCAGAATCGGTGCTCTGACCACAGCCGCGGCGCTGGTGTTCAGCACGTCCTACGCCGCCGCCTTCGCGCAGGAGGACTCGACGAACGCACCTCCGGCTCCTGCTACGACAACGATGACGACGAGCACGCCGCCGTCGTCCGCGCAACCGGCCCCACCCCCTCCTGCCGCGGACCAGAAGCCCGAGGCAGAGCAGGAGAACAGCATTTCCGGCGTTCTCTACGGCGACAAGAACCGCAACGGCCGGCAGGACCCCGGCGAGGCCGTCCAGGGCGAGGTCAGCGTCTTCGGCGGCACCACCAGGCACACGACGACGAGCGCCGCGGACGGCACGTTCGCCTTCCAGAGCCTCGAACCGGGCACCTACTGGGCGACCTATGTGCTGAAGGACGGCTGGGTCGTGCACCACCTCCAGGCAGCGGGGGACGAGGTCGTGGTCACCGCCGGCAGGACCACCGAGGTGCCGGTGCGCGCGGACAGGCCCTACTCGGAACAACTCCAGGCGACCGCGTCGCTCGATCGCGGCAGCTACGAGCACCCGGCCCACGCGAAAATCAAGATCACTCTCACGAACACGAGCGACCGTGAGATCGAGGGCATCAAGGCGGCGTGCAACCGCCCGAACCTCGGCAACACGCTCGGCAACGGCGGCCCCGAGTGGCACGTGTTCAACACGCACGGCGTGACGTTGGCCGCCGGTGAGCAACGCACGGTCACGATCGGCGAGAAGGTTCCAGAGGCCGCTCTCACGGCGGGCGTCGTCACTCTCGACTGCGACTTCGCCCCGGACGCCGCGTGGATCACCGACGGTCCGCGGGTACACGCGGAGGCGAAGGTGTCCGGCCGCCTCGGCCACACGATGGTCCTCGGCGAGGACAGGAACGCCGACCAGCGCATCGACGCGGACGAGGTGGTCAGCGGTGCGAAGGTCGTTCTGCTGAACACGCGCACCGGTGCCCCGGTCGCCGACCGCAGGAGCGGTGCGGACGGCAAGGTCGAGTTCACGGGCCTGAACGCAGGCGACTACCGCGCGGTGCTCCTCGAGTCGTGGGCCTTCACCGACGACAGTCAACATCTCGTGCGCGTCACCGCCGAGGGCAGCGCCAGCACCAAGTTCCTGAAGCACGCGGCGCCCGCGTCCCTGACCGCCACGATGAGGTTCGACAAGCCGCGCTACGAGTCGCACGAACGGGCGCGCGTGGACCTGACCATCACGAACACCGGTGGCAAGACCGCCGAGCGGGTCAGGGTGATCGACGCGATCTACGACGTGGTCACCACCCCCGAGCAGTGGGGTGACGCAAGGGAGGAAGGCCCCGGCGCGCTGATCCCGGCGGGGGAGTCCCGCACCTTCGGCGTCACCGGCCCGATCCGCAACTTCCAGGACGGCAAGCTGACCGCGTGGGCCTCCGTCGAGTACCTCGGCATGCCGGACCGCGTGCCGAGCGTCAACGCCGAGGCCGAGGTCTTGCAGACCACCGGTGACGTCAGCGGTGTCGTCTACGTCGACCGGAACCACAACCGGCAGCAGGATCCCGGTGAGGCCGCCGCGGACGCCGTTGTGGAGGCCAACGGCGGCGCGCCCTACGACTACTTCCGGACCACGACGGACGCCGAAGGCCGCTTCTCCTTCAAGAAGGTTCCTTCGGGTGACTACGTTATCGGCTACGCGCTGGCCGACGGGTGGATCGTGCACGCCGAGAGCAACGCGCCGCAGGTCCACGTGCGACCGGGGCCACCGCTCCAGGTCACGGCGCGGGCCGAGCGCCCGTACACCGAGGCACTCAAGGCGTCGGTGGTGCTCGACAGGTCCGTCTACGCGATCGGCGACCAGGCCAAGATCACGATCACCCTGTCCAACAGAGCCGGCTACGAGGTCCGCAACGTCCAGGCGGGGTGCGAGAGGGCCGAGAACACCTGGCCGGTGACCGAGGCCTGGGGCGACCTTCGTGAGCCGGGCCTGACGCTCGCTCCGGGGGAGACGAGGACGATCACCTTCAGCGAGAAGGTGCCGGCGGAGGTGGCCGGGTCGAACCGGGTGGCCGTGCACTGCGCGTTCGCGCCGTGGGTCGTGGCGAACACCGAGGACGTCGTGGTCGGGTACGACTGGGCGAGCATCCCCGGCGAACCCGGCACCGTGCGGGGCACGATCCTGTACGACAGGAACCAGAACTACTGGGTCGACCCCGGAGAGCCCCTCCAGAACACCCGGCTCCTGCTGATGACCGAACGCGAGTACGGCGGCATCGTCGCCGAGACCGTCACGGACGCCGACGGGAACCTGCTCTTCGAACGGGTTCCGCCCGGCACCTACTGGCTGCAGGTCGACGGGCCGTGGCAGTTCGCGGTCCCGGTCACTGCGATGGTCGAAGTCACCGCGGGAGCGGACGGCTTCCTCCTGCTGTTCGTCGTTCCCGGTCCGCCTCCCACGCCGCCTGCAGGCGACGGCGGCGAGAGCGGCGGTGACGACGGCGGAACCGGCGGCGCGCTGGCGAAGACCGGAGCCAGCGTGCTCGGTCTCGGTGCGCTCGCGATGTTGCTCGTGGCTTTCGGTCTCGGTGCGAGGGTGATCGGCCGCCGCCGGACCACGTGAGGGCGCGGTGTCGCGCACGACACTGTCCAGTGTGGATTGTTGATGTTGGAAATCCCTTTCCGGGCGCCGGTTCATCAGGTAGCTTGCCAAGGTCTGCCAGGCGCGTGCGGGGGCTCTGACGCCTGTGGACCACCATTTGTCGGGTCTATGGGGGATCCTTTGTCCGAGAGATCGGTCAGCCGTGCCCTGCTCAAGTTCGGGGCACTGACCACCGCTGTCGTCCTGGCGTTCGGCGGAGCCACCACCGGTGCGCTCGCGCAGGAGCCGGAGACGCCCACGTCGAGTGTCGAGGCGACGCCGACGAGCGAGCCGTCCACTCCACCGTCCACAACGGACTCTGCGCCGCCGTCCACCACCGAGCCCGCGCCGCCGTCGACCACCGACCCGGTGCCGCCGTCGACGACGCAGCCCGGTGAGACGACCACGTCGCCGAGCACCGAGCAGCCCGC
The DNA here is from genome assembly GCF_053608005.1 of Lentzea sp. NPDC055074. Lineage (NCBI taxonomy): Bacteria > Bacillati > Actinomycetota > Actinomycetes > Pseudonocardiales > Pseudonocardiaceae > Lentzea > Lentzea sp. NPDC055074. The sequence goes on along the minus strand of NZ_JBSGUQ010000004.1, from coordinate 45,567 downwards.
GTCCAGCACGCCGGCGGTGACCCCTGACGCTCCGGCGCAGCCGAACAACGCCGAGCAGAAGACCGCGGGCGACCAGAAGGCCGCGGCCGAGGTGCCGGACGTGAAGGTCACGGCGTCGATCGACAAGACGCACTACCAGTCGCACGAGCCGGTGAAGCTCACGGTCACCGTCACGAACAAGAGCGCGTTCCCGGCCGAGCGCGTCCGCGCGAGCGCGTGGGGCCTCCAGGTCGAGTACGGCGACTGGGGCAGCCTCGAGTACCCCGGCACGACCTTCGCCGCGGGGGAGTCACGCACCGTCGAGGTCTCCGGCAGCATCACCCAGCTCAACGGCGACAAGCTCGACCTCACGGTCTACGCGAGCGCGGAAGCGGGCGACTCCTCCAGCAACGACAACTTCGTCTCGTTCCGGCCGACCGTCACCCGGACCGTCGGCAACGTGAGCGGCCTCGTCTTCGCGGACGTCAACCGCAACGGCCAGTTCGACGCCGGTGAGTCGCTCGGCACCTCGAACGTCAGCATCTACGGCGGCAGCCCCGTCGCGGAGCACCGCACGACGACGGACGCGAACGGCCGGTTCACCTTCACCGGAGTTCCGTCCGGCACGTACTACAGGCCCTATTACGAGCTTCCCGACGGCTGGGTGGTCCACACCCCGTCCGGCCAGGAGTCGTTCCTGGTGGCGCCGAACCAGACGGCCGAGGTGGCCGACGCCGCCGAGCGGCCGTACTCGGAGATGCTGACCGCGACCGCGTCGTTCGACAAGACGACCTACGCCTACCCGGCCACCGCGAAGATCACGGTCACGCTCACCAACACGAGCCAGTACGCGGTCAGCGGGATCCAGTCCGGCTGCAACCGCGTCGGCAACAGCAACCACTTCGGCTTCGGTCCCGAGTGGAACGCGGTGTTCGGCCCCGGCGTCGACCTGGCGGCCGGTGAGTCGAAGACCTTCGTGATCAACGAGGCCCTTCCCGAGGGAGCGGCGCAGGCGGGCGAGGTCTGGCTGTCGTGCGACTTCCAGCCGAACCCCGGCTACAACACCGACGGTCCCCACGTCGGCGTCAAGGCGGGCGTGACCGGCGGCAAGGGTCGCTACACGATGCACCTCGCCGACGACAAGAACCAGAACTGGATGACCGATCCAGGCGAGGAGATCGCGAACCTCAAGATCATCCTGGTCGACCCGGCGACGGGCGACAAGATCGCCGAGGCCACGAGCAACCTCTACGGCCAGCTGGACTTCGTCGACGTGCCGGTCGGCACCTACCGGGCCGTGATCCAGGGTCCGTGGGCGTTCGTCGGCGGCGGTACCGACGTCGACCAGGTGCAGGTCGTCGGCTGGGGCACCAGCGTCTTCACGCCGCTGAAGCCGGGGCCCGACTCGCCGCACCTGCGCGCCACGCTGAAGCTCGACAAGGCGCGGTACGAGTCACATGAGACCGTGAAGCTCGCGCTGACCGTGTCGAACGTCGGAGGTCGTGTCGCCGAGCACGTTCGCCTGACCCACTCGCCCAACTCGATGGACATCCCGTCTGCGGAATGGGGCGACTTCGAGCCGTTCGGTCCCGGTGTCCAGATCCCCGCCGGCGAGTCCCGCACGTTCGAGGCCTCGGGCACGATCCGCGACACCAGCGACGGCAAGCTGTCGGTCTGGGGAATGGTGAGCTACCTCGGAGCGCCGACGCCGTCCGGCGTCACGTTCAGTGCCGAGGCCGAGGTCAAGCAGACCCTGGGCTCGATCGTCGGTTCCGCGTACCTCGACAAGAACGGCAACAAGCAGCAGGACGCCGGTGAGGCGGCCGAGGGCGTCACGGTCGAGGCCCGCGGCGGCACGCCGTCCGGCTTCTTCGAGGCCACCACGAACGCCGACGGCGTCTTCGGCTTCTCAGACATCCCGTCGGGCAACTGGTACCTGGTCTACGCCTTCTCGGGTGGCTGGGTCGTGCACCTCGACGGCGACAACCAGGCCGTCCGCGTGGGTCCTGGCGCCACCGCCCAGGTCGTGGCACGGGGTGAGCGGCCGTACGCCGAGTCGATCGTCGCGAAGGTGGAGCTGGACCAGGACGTCTACCAGCCCGGTGAGGCCGCCAAGATCTCGGTGACCCTGACCAACAGGGCCGGACACGCGATCAGTGGCATCGTCGCCGCCTGCAACGCCGCAGGCAACGGCAACGAGCTCGGCACGTCGACCAAGCCCGGCCACGGCTGGGGCGACCTGTTCGGCCCCGGCGTGACGGTCGGCGCGGGCGAGACGAAGACGTTCGTGGCCATCGAGGCCGTCCCGCAGGCCGCCCAGGACCGGGGCACGGTGATCGTGGGGTGCAGGTTCTCGCCGAACGCGGCGAACAACTTCGACGCGCCCTTCGCCTACGACACGGCACGCGTGCCCGGCGGCTTCGGCTCGCTGAGCGGCGAGCTCTACACCGACCGCGACGGTGACTACGTGTTCGACCCGGCCGAGGCGATCGGCAACACCCGCGTCGTGCTGCGCGACCGCGAGCTCGGTGTGGACGTCGCCGAGGCGTTCTCCGACGCCAAGGGCCACGTGCGCTTCGACAAGGTGCCGGCCGGTGACTTCTGGGCGTGGGTCGACGGCCCGTGGAAGTTCGAGGGCCAGTACGGCGGCCACGTGCAGGTCTTCGCGGGCAGCGAGTCCAAGAACGACTTCCGCGTCGTCGCGGACCCGAAGCCCGCGACCCCGGACAGCGCGAAGCCGGGCCAGGAGGCCGTGGCGGGTGGTGCCGCCTCCGGTGGTTCCACTGGTGACGCGCTCGCCAAGACCGGTGCGTCCGTGCTGGACCTCGGCCTGCTCGGCGCGCTGCTCGTGGCGTTCGGTCTCGGTGCCAGCCTGATCGGGCGCCGCAGGACCGCCTGACGCGAAGATCGACGAACGGGCCCGGCACTCGCTGCGAGTGCCGGGCCCGTTGTCATGAGCGCCACAGCTCGCTGGTCCGAACGGAGTGTTAGCGTCGCGAACCATCGGGTACGGGGGTGACATGTCGGTCTGGGAAATGATCGCGGTGGTCATCGCGGGTGTGTTCGCAGGCGGCATCAACACCGTCGTCGGCAGCGGCACCCTCGTGACGTTCCCCGTGCTGCTCGCTGTCGGTTACCCGCCGGTCGTCGCGAACGTGTCCAACAGCCTCGGCCTCGTGCCCGGCTCGCTGTCCGGCGCGTGGGGCTACCGCGAGGAGCTCAAGGGGCAGGCCGACCGGGTCAAGCGGCTGCTGCCCGCGTCGATCCTCGGCGGCATCATCGGCGCGATCCTGCTGGTCACGCTGCCGGACAAGGCGTTCACCGCGATCGTGCCGGTGCTGATCGTCATCGCCCTGGTGCTCGTGGTGATCCAGCCGTGGCTCAACCGCAAGCTCTCGCACCGGCGCAACGAGGAGAACGACGGCGGCCTGCTGCTGTGGTTCGGCGTCTTCGCCGCGGGAATCTACGGCGGCTACTTCGGCGCGGCGCAGGGTGTGCTGGTCATGGGCATCATGGGCGTGCTCGTCAGCGAGCACCTGCAGCGGATGAACGCGCTGAAGAACGTGCTCACCGCGTTCGTGAACCTCGTCGCCGGCGTGCTGTTCATCTTCATCGCCGACGTGGCGTGGCTGGTCGTGCTGCTGCTGGCCGTCGGGTCCGTGGTCGGTGGCCAGATCGGCGCGAAGATCGGCCGCAAACTCCCACCCGCCGTGTTGCGCGGCGTCATCGTGGTGGTGGGAGTCGCGGCGATCGTTCAGCTGCTCATGAAGTAGGTCCTAGACCGCGAAGGCGCGAGCCGCCGCCAGGAACGCGTCGTTCTCGTCCGGCTCGCCGATCGTCACGCGGGCGCCCTCGCCCACGAACGCGCGCACCACGACCTTGTGGGCCAGGCAGTGCTCGTTGAACTCGGCCGTGCGCTCGCCCAGCGGCAGCCACACGAAGTTCGCCTGCGTCTCGGGCACGTCGTAGCCCATCGCGAGGAGCTCGCCACGCACGCGGGTGCGTTCCGCCACGATCGCGCGGCAGCGGACCATCAGCTCGTCCTCGGCGTCGAGCGACGCCATCGCGGCCACCTGTGCCAGCGCGTTCACCGAGAACGGCACGTAGACCTTGCGCAGCACGTCGGCGACGACCGGCGGTGCGACGGCGTAGCCGATGCGCAGGCCCGCGAGGCCGTACGCCTTCGAGAACGTCCGCAGCACGGCGACGTTGTTGTGGCCCGCGGCCCACTGCAGCTTCGCGAGCTCGACGCCGTCCGGCACGTGGGCGTCGTCCACGAACTCCTTGTAGGCCTCGTCGAGCACCACGAGCACGTCCCGCGGCACCTTCGCGATGAACGCCTCGATCTCCTCGGTGCGCAGCGCGGTGCCGGTCGGGTTGTTCGGGTTGCAGACGAAGACCATCCGCGTGTTCGGCGTGATCGCCGCGAGCATCGCGTCCAGGTCGTGGGTGTGCTCTGAGTTCAACGGCACGCGGATCTGCTTCGCGCCCGCCACGTGCGTGACGATCGGGTAGGCCTCGAAGGACCTCCACGCGAAGAGCACCTCGTCGTTCTCGCCGCAGGTGGCCTGGACGAGCTGCTGGCACAGGGTCACCGAGCCGCAGCCGATCGCCAGGTGGTCGGCCGGGACGCCGAGCTTGTCGGCCAGCCGTCCCGTGAGTTCGGCAGAGCCCGAGTCGGGGTACCTGTTGATGCCGGTGGCCGCTTCGGCGATCGCTGTGACGACGCTCGGCAGCGGTCCGGCGGACACCTCGTTGCTCGCGAGCTTGATGGCGCCGGGGATGGTCCTGCCGGGCACGTAGGACGGCAGGGACGCCAGGTCAGCACGGGTTCGCACGGTCATGGGCCCGATCCTCGCATTGCTCCGTCCGATTGGTCACGTTGACTGGAGTTCACCCCCGCGTGGAAGGGTGGGAAACATGACCACAACCCGCACCGAGACGCTTACCCTCACCGACGGCCGTGAGCTGCGGGTGACGATCGCCGAACCCGACTCCGCCGTGCGGGGCGGGCTCGTGGTGCTGCACGAAGCGCGCGGTATCACCACGGGGGTTCGCACGCTCGTGAGCAGCCTTGCCGACGAGGGCTGGCTCGCGATCGCACCGCACCTCTACGACGAGGACCGGGTGCACGGGGCCGACATCAAGGACCAGGTCAGCAAGCTCAACGGCGACCGGTTGCTCGCGGACACGGACGTGGCGTTCGTCTGGCTCGGCCAGCAGGGCGTGAGCGCCGACCAGATGGGCGTCGTCGGCTTCGACATCGGCGGCACCGTCGCGATGGTGGTCGCCGCCAGCCGCACGATCGGCGCGGCCGTCACCGTGCAGGCGCCGGGCATCCTCGAGCCGCTCTCGGAGGGCCTCCCCGCGCTGGTCGACGTGGCCGGCGACCTGAGCTGCCCGTGGCTCGGCATCTTCGGTGACGAGGACTCGGAAGAAGTGAGCAAGCTTCGTGATGCTGTGATCAGCTCCGAAACCGCGTCAGATCTGGTCCGTTTCAACGTTTCGAGTGACGAAGCATGGGTTCGTGCGTTGAACTGGTTCGACGCACACATGAGGTAAGGGTCTTTACGGCGGATTGGAACCGAACCGTCCTCCAGGTACATCTAAGGAGTGCTTCGGACGGCTGACTGGGTGTAGCTGCGCGTAACACTCAGTGCTGCGGTGACGAGTTAGCAGTGCAGGGGGTTATAGAGGGATGGCTGAAGGCACTGGGACAGGTACCCCGACGACGGGTGCGGCGACGACGGGCACCGTCCCGCCGGCGGAACCACCAGCGGTGACACCGGCGGTGACGACGACGTCGGCGACCGTGCCGATCACGGCTGAGCAGCTGGCAGCGGCGAAACCCGCCCTCCAGCAGCAGATGCTGGTGGACAAGGCGGAGGCGAGCCACGCCGCGGCGAAGCTCGACGAGGCGGCGGACCGGGGGAGTCTGACCCTCGACGTCGAGTCGGCCGACGCGTTGATCAAGGCGGTCGAGGCTGCGCGCGACCAGGTCATGGACCTGTGGAAGCGCGCGACCGACCAGCTGGCCACACCGCTGCAGCTGGGTGAGAACCCGGTCGCGAAGGCGATCAGCGCGCGGTTCTCCGACCTGGCGGTCGGCGAGGACTCGGGCGCCGCGAAGGCGTTGCTCGACCTCTTCAAGGTCCTCGACGACATCAGCAACGCCCTGCGCCGCAACCGCGACACCATTCGCGACGCCGACGAAGAAGCCGAGAAGTCGATGAAGAACACCGGGGGGTCCTGGTGAGTCACGGATCGCACGACAACAAGGGCAACGGCGACAAGGACAACAAGTCGTCGCACCACAACGATGACAAGTACGACCGGAACGACCTGCACGAGCCGGTCGACTGGATGACGTACAGCCACGAGCAGCTCTACAACATGGTGCACACGGGCGTGAACCTCGCCGGTGCCCAGGCCGCGGCCACGAACTGGCAGAAGATCGGCGAGGACATCGCCAGCGTGCGCACGAGCCTGCTCAAGGCCGTCGAGGACTCCTCGGTCGGCTGGGACAGCGACTCGGCCAGGCTCGCCCGCGGTGGCATCACCGACGTGACCAACTGGGTCGACGACACCGCGAACTACGCGACGAAGGTCTCGGCCGCGATCACGACCGAGACGAACAACGTCGAGGCCGCGCGTGCCGCGATGCCGCCGCCTCCCAAGGCCCCCGAACCGCCGGTGCCCACGGACGCGGCGCTGCCGCCCAGGCCGGTGCTGCAGGACCGGCTGGTCCAGGTCGACCAGGTCGACGGGTTCGCCTCGGCGAGCCTGCGCGACCGCGTGGTCGCGCAGAACCCCGGTGAGTTCGCGGGCTTCGAGGCCATCGGCACCAGCCCCGTCGACACCCTCGCGGCCAACGACGCCTCGCACCGCCGCGCGGCGGACGTGATGGCGGCGTTCCAGCGCAACTCGGCCGCGGTCGACCAGACCGTGCCCTCGCAGTTCACGCCTCCGGTCAACCCGATCAACCCGACACCGACCGTTCCCGACCTCACCGGCGGTCGCACGCCGGGCGCGCCCATCGACGGCGGTGCCGGTGGTGGCGCGGCCGCTCCCGTCACGACCACCCCGCAGAACCAGAACCGCGGCACCACGAACACGTCCTCGCGCTTCGGCGGAGGCGGTGGCCGTGGCGGCGCAGGCGGGGGCGGTGGCTTCGGCGGCGGCATGGCCCGTCCGTTCGGCTCCAACTCCGGAAACCAGGGGGCTGCCGGAGGCTCCGGCGCCGGTGGTGCCCTGTCCGGTGGTGGCTCGGCCGGTGTCAGCGAGGGCGCACGCGGTGGTGGCGCTGGTGGCGCCGCGGCCGCCGCCTCGGCCGCACCCGGCAACACGACCAAGGCGTTCCAGAACCCGCTCGCGATGGGCGGCGCGCCGATGGCCGGTGCCCCCGCGGCCGGCGGCCAGAACGACTCCAAGGAACACAAGGCGGCGAGCTACCTGGAAGAGGACGACAACGTCTTCGGCCTGGACCGCAAGGCGGCCCCGCCGGTGATCGGTCAGTGAGAGAACGCCAGTTCACGGTGAGCTCGCAGGAGTTCTTCCTGCTGTGGCAGGCCGTGCACGGCGAGGACCGCGTCGTGCCGCTCGGAACGCCCCACGTCGGGGCCACCCGAGCGGCGCGGCAGGCCCTCGTGGAGGAGAGCTCGCGCACGCTGCAGGCTCGCCGGCTGGGCACCGTCCAGCGTCCGGACCCGGACCTGAGGGCGCTGGTCAGCGGCCTCGGCGAGTTCGACCGCGCGTTGGAGATCGCGTACTTCAAGGGAACCGAACTGGCCCGCGGCATCGCCTGCGCGGGCTGGGGCGGTGCCTTCGGTGCCCGCGTCAACGGCGAGGTGCACCTCTACCCGTTCCACCCGACGTCGCTGGCCTCGGCCACGGTGTCAGCGTTGCCAGGCCTCGCGCCGGGCACGGGCCGCGCCGTGAACGTGCGCTGGGACGACTACGTCCGCGCAGGTCAGGCCGGTGAGCAGGACGGCAAGCAGGCGTTCCTGGAGGTGCTGCGCGACGCGGGCATCCGCGAGCCGGAGGCGCACAACCTGATGCGGATCGTCACGTCCCGCATCGGCGGCGGCGAGCTGGGCCTGACCGCCCGCAACCGCGACGGCGTGCCGCGTCCGACCGGACGTTCGGTCTCGTGGCTCGACACCCGCGAGGGCCGCTACCTCCTGCGCCGGCAGGACGGCTGGCTGGTGCTCGCCCCGGCCGACGCCTCCCGCCTGACCAGCGCCGTCGACGAGCTGATCGCGGCGGGATAGTTCCACATCGGCGGCCTACCGCAAGTCCGCCAATCACACATGGACGTGGGGTTGTGCCTCGGTTAGACATGGGGCATGACCGACACCGACGTCGAACTGCTGTGGCGCCCGGACCCCACGAGGGACAACGGGATGACCGCTTTCCGCTCGTGGCTGGCAGGCCGCGGGCACGACCTCCCCGACTACGAGTCGCTGTGGGAGTGGTCAGTCTCGGACCTCGAGGGGTTCTGGGGCGCCATTGCTTCGTACTTCGACGTTCGGTTCCACACGCCTTATGAGCGCGTCTTGGGCTCCACGGAGATGCCCGGCGCCGAGTGGTTCCCGGGTTCTTCCCTGAACTACGCCGAGCACGCCCTCCGCCGCGGCGGCGACGACGACCTCGCCGTGATCTTCCATCGCGAAGACGGCGTCGCTTCTTCTTTGACCTTCGGCGCGCTGCGCACGCGCGTGGCCGCTTTCCGGGCCGCATTGGCCTCTCTGGGCGTCTCTCGGGGCGACCGGGTGGTGGCACTGGTCCCCAACGCCCCCGAGGCCCTCATCGCGTTCCTGGCGGCCGCCTCGCTGGGCGCCACGTGGTCGTCGTGCTCCCCGGACTTCGGCGCCCGCGCCGTGGCCGACCGCTTCACCCAGATCGAGCCGGCGGTGTTCGTCGCCGTCTCCGGCTACGTCTACAACGGACGGTCGTTCGACTGCCGCCCGGTCGTCGAGGAGATCCGCGCGCAACTGCCCGGCCTGCGCGCCACGGTCCTGATCGACTACCTGGACAACGGCTCCTCGCTGCCGGACACGCACTCGTTCACGGAACTCGTGAGCTCCTTCGAGGGCGCCGCGCTGGAGTTCACGCCGGTGCCGTTCGACCACCCGCTGTGGGTGCTCTACTCGTCCGGCACCACGGGCCTGCCCAAGGGCATCGTCCAGGGCCACGGCGGCATCGTGCTGGAACACCTCAAGATGCTCGGCCTGCACAGCGACCTCGGCCCGGGCGACCGCTTCTTCTGGTTCACCACCACCGGCTGGATGATGTGGAACTACCTGGTGGGCGCCCTCATGGTCGGCACCACCATCGTCCTGTACGACGGCAGCCCGGCGTACCCGTCGCTGAACACGTTGTGGCACTTGGCCGAACAGCACCGCGTGACCTACTTCGGCACCTCGGCCCCGTACGTCCAGTCGTGCCTGAAGGAGGGCCTCGACCCGTCGTCCCGTCACGACCTGACGGGCCTGCGCGTGGTCGGCTCGACCGGCGCACCCCTGAGCCCGGAAGGCTTCCGCTGGATCGCCTCGGCCGTCGGCAAGGACGTCCAGATCGCCTCGGTCTCCGGCGGCACCGACCTCTGCACCGCCTTCGTGGCAGCGTCCCCGGACCGCCCGGTCTGGCTGGGCGAGCTCTCCTGCCGGGCCCTCGGCGCCGCGGTCTTCGCCTACGACGAAGCCGGCGGGGTCCTGGAAGACGCGGTAGGCGAACTGGTCATCACCAAGCCGATGCCGTCCATGCCGGTCTTCTTCTGGGGCGACGAGGACGGCGCGAAGCTCCGCGACGCGTACTTCGACACATATCCCGGAATCTGGCGCCACGGCGACTGGATCCGCATCACCCCGCGAGGCTCGGCGGTGATCTACGGCCGCTCCGACTCGACCCTGAACCGGGGCGGCGTCCGCATGGGCACCTCGGAGTTCTACCGCGTCGTCGAGTCCGTCGAGGGCGTCGTCGACTCCCTGGTGATCGACACCTCGGGCGCCACGGAGGGCGAACTGCTCTGCTTCGTGGTCCTCGACGGCGTCACCCTCGCGGACGTGGAACCGTTGCTGCGCCGCGAACTGAGGGCCTCCCTGTCCCCGCGCCACGTCCCGAACCGCTTCGTGGCCGTGACCGAGATCCCGCGCACCCTGAACGGCAAGAAGTGCGAGGTGCCGGTCAAGAAGATCCTCGCCGGCATGGACCCGGACCGAGCCGTCAGCCGAGGCGCGCTCCGCAATCCCGAGTCCCTGCAACCGTTCCTGGAACTCGCCTCGGAATGATCTAGGTCACTCCGCACGAGCCGACCAGGCGTTTCGCGCCCCTCTCGGGCCCTTTGAACGTGCTCTGACCAGCGCGTTCGGGGTTTCGAGGGGGGCGTTTTGCAACTCGGATGACGACGTGTGTAACCTATGTCCCGTGGCCGAGGATGGTCCCGGGAGGCTTCGCCTAGTCTGGTCTATGGCGCCGCACTGCTAATGCGGTTTGGGGTAACCCCCCATCCCGGGTTCAAATCCCGGAGCCTCCGCAAGGCCGAGCCTCTAGGGGATCGGTTATAATTGAATAGCTCGCGCTCGTAGCTCAACGGATAGAGCATCTGACTACGGATCAGAAGGTTGCAGGTTCGAATCCTGCCGAGCGCACCAAGCAAGCCCCAGCTGGACTTCGGTCCGCTGGGGCTTTGTTTTGCGTTGGCGCGGCTCATCCAGTTGTGGCCATCCCATGGACGCTTCAACCTCGCCCCACACCACGGGTACCGGTGGTTCGAAAAGGCCTTGATCCTCCGGGCGAAGATGTCCTCATGGCACCTTGCTTCGACATTTACGTCCGGCTGCCGGTGCTGCACCGCCCTGACGTGGAGCGGTTCCTCGAAAACCACGTCTCCGCCTGGCACGAGCCGGCCACGTGGCTGTCCGAGGACGCCGCCGAGATCCTGGAGTCCGGTCTCTCGGGTTCGCAGCCCGGCGAGGTGCTCTGCACGTACAGAGGACTTCACCGCGCAGACCTCGAACGCGTGATGCTCGCCTTCCCGCGCGACGGTGGGGTTGTGCTGGGAGTGTCCGTCGACCACGAGCAGGACGACGCCATCTCGGAGGCCGAGCGATGGCTGGGGCTTCTGCTGGAGGAGACCGGGGCACCGCAGGGGTTCGTCCAGGCGGAGGAGCCGCCGCCGTTGTCCGAGGCCGAGTGGCAGGACGCGATGGGACGGGCGTTCCGCCGGGGTGTCGGAGGGTGACGCGCTCCAGGCCGAGTGGCGGCGTGGAGCAGCGGGCGCTCAGCGCTGGGCGACCCCGTCGAGGCGCAGGAACCCGGCTTCGTGCAGCCGGCGGGTGGCGGCGTCGTCGATGCTGATCCTGCTGAGCGAGCCGACGGCCGCCCCGGCGGCGACGAAGGCGGCGATCAGCAAGGGGAACAGCAGGGTGCGCACGAGCATGGCCCAGCAGGCCGCGAAGCCGATCCGGCCGCCGTCGTGGACGCGCACGAGCCGGGTTCCGGTGAGCACCGCGCCCAGCGCGCGGCCGTTGCCGAAGAACAGGCCGTAGACGAGCGGCGCGCAGGCCAGCATTCCGAGCATCGTCAGGGTGGTCACGTTGTCCGAGGTCCCGCTGTCGCGGAACGCGAGCACGAACACGACGAAGCCGGTGAACGCGATGAGGAGGTAGGCGACGAAGTCCACGACCCACGCCAGCAGCCGCGCCAGCACGCCGGCGGTGACGTACAGGGTGCCGTCGTCGAACGTGTCGAGCCGGCTCGCGAACCTCGTGCCGAAGGCGTGTCCGACGTGCTCCTTGGCGACCTCCAACCGGGTCGGCCGGCTGAAGTCGGTGCCAGTCATGATCCAAAGGTAGCCGACCCGTGCCGTCGGCGATGTGGGTCGATCAACCCGTTGACGGCACCGGAAATCCTGTGCTCGGTGGTGTCGGAAGGTGACGCACGCGGCAGCAACGGGCAGAGTGGCGGCGTGGAGCAGCGGGAGATCATGCAGCGGGCGCTCGGCGTCCTCACGCTCACCTACGACGGCGCCGGGTCCAACGACTACCTGCGGATGGCGCTCAAGTCGTTGCAGGAGGGCGTGTTCAGCTACGAGGTCAAGGTCGACGGCGAGCTGAACGAGGCCGGTCAGCAGGCCCTCAAGCAGGCCATGGACCAGGTGTTGTCGCAGTTCGGCTGGTTCACGGCGGGGCTGCTCTACGCCTTCCACGGCGTCGCGCAGGCCTACGAGAACGACTACGAGGAAGCCGACGTGCAGGAGGTCCTGCGGCAGCTCGCGATCAGGCTCGCCGACTGACCAGCTCGGCGCGGACGCCGTCGGAGAACGGCGTCCACGCCTCGACCGCCCACGGGCCGAAGCGCAGGTCCGTCAGGGCCACGCACGCGGACGAGATCTCCGGGTCGACCCACAGGAACGTGCCGGACTGCCCGAAGTGACCGAAGGTCCGGGGCGAGAACGACAGGCCCGTCCAGTGCGGTGACTTCGAGTCGCGGATCTCGAAACCGAGGCCCCAGTCGTTCGGCTTCTGCATTCCGTAACCGGGCAGCACGCCGTTCAGGCCCTCGAAGACGACCGACGTCGCCTCGCTCACCAACGCGGCCGAAACCAGCCGCGGGGACAGCAGCTCCGAAGCGAAAAGTGCCAGGTCAGCGGCACACGACTCGGCTCCGGCGCCGGCCGAGCCGGTCAAAGAAGAAGAACTCATCCCCAACGGCGCGAAAACGGCCTCGTGCAGATAGGTCGCGAACGGCATCTCGCAGGCCTCGCCCACGAAGGAAGCCAGCACGTCGAAACCGGCGTTCGAATAGATCCGCCGGGTGCCGGGGGCGGCCTGCACCTCGGGCTTGTCGAACGCGTAGCCGGCGGTGTGCGAGATCAGGTGGCGCACGGTCGAGCCGGGAGGACCGGCCGGCTGGTCCCACTCCACCGCGCCCTCCTCGACGGCCACCAGCACGGCGTACGAGGTCAGCAGCTTCGTGACGGACGCGAGTGGGAACACGCGCTGTTGATCGCCCAGCGAACCTGCGACGGCACCGTCGGCGACGACGGCCACCGCCACGTTCTCGACAGGCCAGGACGCCGCTACTTCCACGCTCTGCATAGGACGCACGTTAACGTCAGGGGGTGACAGTCCGGGAACTGATCGTCCTGGGAACGGCCAGCCAGGTCCCGACCCGCCAGCGCAACCACAACGGCTATCTGCTCAGGTGGGACGGCGAGGGCTTCCTGTTCGACCCGGGCGACGGCAGCCAGCGGCAGCTCCTGCGATCGGGTGCCGCTGCGAGCGACATCACCCGGATCTGCATCACCCACTTCCACGGCGACCACTGCCTGGGCGTCCCCGGCATCGTTCAGAGACTCAGCCTGGACCGCGTCCCGCACACCGTCCACGCGCACTACCCGAAGTCGGGCGCCCACTTCTTCGAACGCCTCCGGTACGCCAGCGCCTTCTACGACGCCGCGGACATCAAGGAGGTGCCGGTCACCGGCGACGGCGAGGTCGCCAACGGGAAGTTCGGCCGGCTGGAGGCCTTCGAGCTCGACCACGGCATCGACAGCGTCGGCTACCGCCTGGTCGAGCCGGACGGCCACCGCATGCTCCCGGAGAAGCTCAGGGAACACGGCATCCAGGGCCCGCAGGTCCGCGTCCTGCAGGCCGAGGGCGAGCTCAACGGCGTGAGGCTGGAGGACGTCAGCGAGCCGCGCAAGGGCCAGCGGTTCGCGTTCGTCATGGACACGAGGCTCTGCGACAACGTCTTCGAGCTCGCCGACAACGCCGACATGCTCGTCATCGAGTCGACCTACCTCGCCCGCGACACCAAGCTCGCCGGCGACCACGGCCACCTCACCGCCCAGCAGGCCGCCCGCGTGGCGCAGGACTGCCGGGTCCGCAAGCTCGTGCTGACCCACTTCTCCCAGCGCTACGACGACCCGGCCGAGTTCCTCGCCGAGGCCGCCGCCGAGTTCGACGGCGAGATCGTCATCGCGAAGGACCTCGACCGAGTGCCGGTGCCGAAGCGAGCCACTGGTCCCTGACGATCTCCTCCAGCGCCGACGAACGGGGCTCCCAGCCCAGCGCTCGCAGCCGGGAGGCGTCGGCCCGCAGGGAACGGATCTCCCCGGCGTGGGCGGGCTTCCAGGACACGTCCACGGCCCGGCCGGTCACCTCGGCGACGGCGTCCAGCACGTCCCGGACCGAAGCGGCGGTGGCGCCGACGTTGTAGACCGACGACGTGCCCACGGAGCAGGCCTCCAGAGCCACGACGAAAGCGGCGGCGACGTCCCGCACGTGCACGAAGTCGCGCACGGCCGACCCGTCGCCGTAGACCTCCATCCCCGGCACGGTCCCGGCGGCGCACGCCACGGCCCGCGTGATCACCCGACTGGTGTCGGTGTCACCACCTCCAGCGACATTGAACAAACGGAGAGTGGTCGCGCCGATCCGCCCGGACCTCGCGGTCCACGCCACGAGGTCCTCCGCGGCGGCCTTCGAGGCGGCGTAGGGGGAGGAGGGCTCCCGGGCCGAGTCCTCGGTCAGGAGGGCGTCCGAAGGGCGGTACACGGTCCCAGTCGAGGCCAGCAGGAATCGTTGGCCTTCAAGGGCATTGAGCAGATTCAGCGTCCCGCCCACGTTGGTCTCGTAGTACGGGAGCGGATCGAGGAACGACTCCCGGACACGCGCCGCGGCGGCCAGGTGGATGACGGCGTCCACATCGGCCGACTCGAACGGCTCCGAGAGGCGTTGACGGAACGGAACAGGTTCATGACCATGAACCTGCAGCTCACGCACTACGGCACGACCTACGTACCCAGTGGCGCCGGTCACCAGAACTCGCACGAGATAACCCTAAAGGTCGACGCGGACTGCGCCGATAACACACGAGTGAGTTACCCCCATCGCGCTGTGCACACGAGCATCGCCGGACTCCTGCACGATCACGCCGTGCACGAGTTCAAGCGGCAGGAGTTCCTGCGCAACGTGGCTGAGATCGTGGGAGCCGCACCCGCAGCCCAGCCCGCCGAGATCACGGCGCCGTTGCCCTCGATCAACCCGAAGCGCAGCTTCCTCAACCGCGTCGACCAGGTCCTCCGGGACGCGGCACGCTCGCTCTGAGCAGCGAGATCATCGTCAGATCCACTCGCGAGCGGGCTTGAGCCGACAGGCCCGCCGCAAGATTCATCCGGCCGTTGCCGGACCGTGCTTCGACACACATACCGGGTGGCTCTACGCTACGCGCTACCCGGCACTCGCCGGTCACGTCCTCCGCTTCTCTTAAGCGAGTTTTCGGCGATGAATCATGTCCTCTCAGCGCTCAACGAGCGCCTCGGCAAGTTGTTCGGTGACCGGCTCGTCGTTCTGGCCGGTGGTACCCGTCTGGCGAAGCGCGCGCATGAGCTCCATGCGCTCGGTGCTCGCCATACGCTCGTGCTCGATACCGACGATCACGCGCCGCTGCATGATTCGCAGATCGCCCGCTGGGTCTCGCTGGGCATCAAGGGCAGCCTCGTCGCCGTCGAGCAGCGCCGTCTCGGCAAGCTGCTGACCAAGCCGGGCGCCGAGGTCAAGGCGATCCTGGGCGAGTTCGACGCGCAGCGCGAGGCCGTCGTGATCAGCACGCCCTACAACGAGATCAGCGAGTTCCAGGGCCGTCCCGTGATCAACGCGCGCGAGCACGACTGGGTCACCCTGGAGAACAAGACCACCATCGACGCGCTCTGGGACGAGCTCAGCGCCCGCCGTGCGCCCGCGATGGTGTTCGACCTCGACTTCGAACGTCTCTGGGGCGCCTCGGAGATCCTGGACCGCGGCGCGGGCGTCGTCTGGTCCGGTGACGGCCCGGCGATCAACGGCGGTGCCAACTTCGTGCGCCGCGTGCGGTCGTACGAGGAGGCCAAGGAGGCGTTCGACGTGCTGGCGCCCAAGTGCGACCAGGTCCGCGTCATGCCGTTCCTCGAAGGCATCCCGGTCAGCGTGCACGGCATCGTCTTCCCGGACGGCACCGCGGTGCTCCGTCCGATCGAGATGGTCGTGCCGCGCCGCCAGGGCCAGGCCAAGTTCCTCTACGCGGGCTGCGCGTCGTACTACGACCCGCCCGTGTGGATCCGCGACGAGATGCGCAACCTGGCCCGCCGCGTCGGCGAGCACCTGCGCGGCACCGTCGGCTACCGCGGCACCTTCACGCTGGACGGCATCGCGACCGAGGACGGCTTCCTGCCGACCGAGATCAACACCCGCTACGGCGGCGCGATGGTGTGCTTCGAGGACGCCGTCCCGACGCTGCCGCTCGCGCTGGTCCAGGTCGCGCTCGTCGCGGGCTGGGACCTGGGCATCTCCTCGATGGAGTTCGAGGAGCTCGTCCTGCAGGCCGCGGACAACCACCGCGCCGGTGCCGTGGGCGCCAACGTGCGGGCCGTGCAGCCGACCGAGGTCGACGAGCGCCGCGTGATCTTCACGGGCTGGGCCTGCCGTCTCGCGCACGCCGACGAGGCCGCGCACGCCACGCTGCGGCTGAGCCCGTCGCCGATCGGCGGCAGGCTCGACCTCGACCTGCACCGCGAGAACATGCCCGTGGGCGCTCCGGTGGCCGCGCTGACGGTCGCCGCGTTCGCGCTGGCGGACCAGGAGTGGGGGACGGGCCTCGGCGCCCTCGAACCCGCCATCGCGGTCGAGGACGAGGTCCAGGTCGAGCAGGGCATCGAAGAGGCCGTGACCGCGTAGGAACGCTTACCAGGCGCCCTCATCGCCGTACGCGGAGATGAGGGCGGACCGGTAGCCCATCAGGGCGGCGGCGACCTCGCGCGGCTGGTGCACCGGCCGCACGAGCCCCTCGCCCAGCACCTTCGGCAGGTCCACGCCCAGTGACTCGGGCGAGTCCCTCAGCAGCGCCACCGCGATCTCGGCGGCGTCCGCGAGCATCTCCTCGCCCGGCAGGTCGACCATGTCGTTCATCAGCCCGCCGACGAACGACGGCAGCTTCTCGGGCACCGCGCAGGCCAGCGCGACCAGGCACGCGACCCGTTCGGACGCGAGCGCCTCGAAGATCTTCGGCGCGCCCTGGGCGACGGCGTGCCGGGTCTGCGTCAGCCAGTCCGGCGCGGTTCTCGGCAGTTCCCGGCCCAGCGCGTTCCACCTGCGGTGCGTGCGCCGTCCGTCCTCGGTGAACCCCTTGCCCGCCAACGCCATGGCGGCCAGCAGGAAGATCACCCGGTCCCGCACGTCGCCGGCGACCTTGTAGGACGCCCCCAGCTCCACCAGGAACGGCACGACGCAGAAAGAGGCCTCGGACACCGTGTCGTCGGTCAGAACACGCTCAGCGAGCTGTGAGAGCGCGGTCTGCCGCACGTCCTCGCTGGGGTCCATCAGGGAGCGCAGCAGACGGGGCACGCGACCGGCGCCACCCCGGCCGTCGTAGACCTCGGTCCAGGAAATCCTGTCGAGTCCGCGCAACGGGTCAGGCCGTTGCCAGGCACGCGGCAGCTCCATAGGCGGGAAAGGTACGGGATGTCAGGGAAAGGTCCTCGGCGCCTCGCCCGTACGATCTCGCCGTGTCCTTCTCGGTAGCCGACATCTTCTCGGGTGCGGGCGGCATGAGCTACGGCTTCCACGCCCACCGCGACTTCCGGGTCGTCGGTGCCGCCGACGCCCAGATCGGCAAGCCGAGCTCGAAGCTCGGTTCGTTGCGCTGCAACGACACCTATCGCGTGAACATCGGCGTCGACCCGCTGGAGGTCGACCTCGGCCGGGTCTCGCCGTCGGCGTTGCGCGAGGTCTGGGGCCTCAAGCGCGGCGAACTGGACGTGCTGCTCGCGTGCCCGCCGTGTTCGGGCTTCAGCCGGATCACCTCCCAGAACCACCTGCGCGACGACCCGCGGAACTCGCTGGTCGGCCGGATCGCGGTGTACGCGGAGGAGCTGCGGCCGAAGGTCGTGCTGATGGAGAACGCCCGCGAGCTCGTCAAGGGCAAGCAGCGCCACCACTTCGACAGCCTCGCCGAGGAGCTCACCCGAATCGGGTACTCCGTCTGGGGTGGCACGCACATGCTGTCCCGGTTCGGCCTCCCGCAGCTGCGCGAGCGGACGTTGATGGTGGCGGTCGACGGCGGGTTGCCGCTGCTCACGCTGGACGACCTGTGGGCGGGCCGGGTGATCCGCCCGTCCGCGATCACGGTCCGGCGCGCGATCGGCAAGCTCCCGGTCGTGGGCGCCGGCGTCGCGGACGCCGAAGACCCGATTCACGTCTCGCCGACCTTTTCCCAGGGCCGCAGTCTCGAAAGAATGCGTGCGATTCCTGCGAATGGCGGATCGTGGGCCGACCTGCTCAGGACGCCGGAGACCGCGGAGTTGTTGAATCCGGCACAACGCAAGATCGTCGAAGAGCAGAACTGGGGTTCACACCCCGATGTCTACGGCCGCATGTGGTGGGACGAACCGGCGCGAACGATCAAGCGGGAATGCGGCCACGTCGGCAACGGGCGTTACGCCCATCCCGTCCAGCACCGCCTGTGCACGGTCCGCGAGATGGCGCTGCTGCAAGGGTTTCCGCGCCAGTTCCGCTTCGACGTCTCGATTCTCGGGAACGCGTACCGGCACGTGGGCGACGCCGTTCCGCCGTTGATCGCCTACCAGCTGGCCGGGTTGACCAGGTGGATTCTCACCGGCGACCGCCCGGAGGCCAGGGAGATGTGCCTGCGGGGCACCTCGCTGCGTCCGGGCGACATTCGTCCCGCAGAAGTTACCGAAATGGTGGCCTAGGTCGCTGAACCGAAGGTGTCGATCATCCGTAGCGAAACGCGGCGATTGATAACTGTTCGGCAACAGATTTAACGTCACCTGACGGAATGAATGCATCGCAGGCCTATCCACTGTGGACACCCTGAGTGTGTTTGCGCTGGTCACGCATAGTGGGTGATGGGGTCCTTACCTCACTCATACGTGTGTCACCCCATCGGCTAACGTCCCGCTCGCTTCCTGTCGGTTCAGTGTCGATGACGACGTGCCGACCGTCCGACGGATGACTGACTTCCCGCCGCGTTCGGGCCAACTTCAGTGAGCAAGAGGAGACCCATGGCTTCCCGGTTCAGGATCGGTACGGCGCTGCTCGGCGCCTCCGCCATCCTCGCGTTGTCGGCCCTTCCGGCCCACGCCGACGTCAAGATCACTCCGGACCGCGGTGGCCAGGAGCAGGGCCACAACGTCTGGCTCAAGGACGGCGACAAGTCCCAGAAGCAGGACACCTGGGTCATCAAGCTCCGCATCGAGGACGACGAGAACCGCTCCAACGTCCTCGCGTACTGCGTCGAGCTGCCGACCCCGCTCGAGGACGGCGACGTCCTCAAGGAGGTGCCGTGGGACAAGCACCCCAACCCCAACACCAAGTTCAAGGGTGACAACCCCGGCAAGGTCCTCTGGATCCTGAACCGGTCCTACCCGAACAAGTCGGTCAACGACATCAAGAAGACGTTCGGCATCGACAAGCTCGACAAGCAGGACGTCATCGCCGCCACGCAGGCCGCGCTCTGGCACTTCTCGGACAACGCCGAGCTCGACGTCGACAACAAGAAGAACGACGCCGAGGTTGTCGCGCTGTACAAGAAGTTCGTCGCCGACGCCAAGGTCGAGGACGCGCCGAAGCCGACCCTGACCATCGACCCGGAGTCGAAGTCGGGCAAGCCGGGCGAGAAGATCGGCCCGTTCAAGGTCACGACCACGGCCACCGAGGTCAAGCTGACCGCGAACCTGCCCGAGGGCGTCACCGTCGTCGACGCGCAGGGCAACCCGCTCGTCGTCCAGCAGAAGGCTGACGGCGTCACGGTCAAGGGCACCGAGAACATCTCCGAGTTCTTCGTGAACGTCCCGGCCGGCGCGAAGGACGGCCAGGCCGACTTCAAGCTCTCCGCCGAGGCCGAGATCGCGCTGGGCCGCCTGTTCGTCGCGAGCAACAAGGACTCGAAGAACGTCGCGCAGTCGCTCGTCGTCGCGCAGCCGCAGAAGGCCAAGGTCGAGAAGCTCGGCAAGGCCGACTGGAAGGCCGGCGTCGTGCCGACCACCACCACGACGACCACGGCGACCACCACCACGACCACCACGGTGCCGGAGACCACTCCGTCCACCACCTCCTCCACCCCGGCCAACCCGGCTCCGGGTGGCGGCGAGGACGACCTCGCGTCGACCGGTGCGTCGATCCTGTGGCCGCTGCTCGGCGGTCTGGTCCTCGTCGGCGCCGGTGTCGGTGCGCTGTTCGTGGTCCGTCGCAAGAAGGCCGGCGCCTGATCTAGGTAGCTAGCCCCCCAGACGAACGCCCCCTGGTTCCGCGCCGGAGCAGGGGGCGTTTGCCTTGTCTGGAGGGGACTACCGGCGGGTGAAGCCCGCCACGTAGATGTCCCCGTCGGCGATCGCGACGTCCCTGTTGCTGGACGCCCCGGAGAAGATCGCGCGGGCCGGGTCGCGGAAGTTCTCCACGATCTCGACGCGCTGCACCGGCTTGGCCGTCGGGATGACGGTCTCCGGCGACCAGAAACGGCCCAGCCGCACCAGGTACGTGTTCACGTTCGGCTTGCCGTCCTCGGTGGCGTAGACGCGCCACGTGAACAGGTCGACCTTCTCGACCTCACGGGTGCGCAGGCCCCGTGCGACCTCCTTGGTCTCCCAGCCGCGACCGTTCCAAGTGGACAGGTAGTTGCGCAGCGGGCCGCCGGCCTCGTCACCGGAGAACCACAGCAGGAACGGCTGCCCCAGGGTCGTGCCCACCTGCTGGATGTAGTCAGGTGACTTCACGTTGTTCGGCAGGGTCAACGGGGTCTCCGCGACCTTCAGGTGCTTCTCCTGGTCGGCGTCGTCGATCTGGGTGCCCAGGTCCTTGCCGGACGCCGAGTAGAAGTGCCGGTTCTGCGGGTCGAACCACGCGTAGTAGATGTTGCGGTGGTAGCGGTCGTGCTTGTTGCCCTCGGGACCGCCGCCGGCGAGCGTGTAGACGATCCGCACGCGGCCGTTGTCCTCCTGGCGGAGCTGACCGATGTAGATCTCGTTCATGTTGTCCGCGCGGGCGGTCGAGCCGATCGCGAAGCGGTCCCCGGTCAGGTCCGTGGAGGTCTTCCACGTCTTGCCGTTGTCCTTGGACACCACGTAGAGCATCGGGCGCGTGTCCGTCGGCGTCGTGCCGTCGAGGTCACGCGTCGTCTCGCGGTAGAACACGTAGATCGTGCCGTCACGCGTGACGAACGGCATCGGGTACGTGGCCGCGTTCTTCGAGATCAGCGTCTCTTCCCAGACGCCGTCGGCCGAGTTGGGCTGCGGCGACCGGGACATGCGCAGTTCGATGTTGTGCATGCCGCGGAAGATGAGCAGGTGCCCGTCCCTGGCCTGGACCATGGTCGGGTAGTTGTGCGCGTCCGACGCACCGTCCGCGATCCGGTTGGGTGCGGACCACGTGGACTTGCGGTGGTCGTACGACTGGACGTAGCTGTCCTCGTACTGGCCGGCCCACGAGATGAACGTCTTGTTCACCTTCTTGTCGTAGACCCCACCAGCGACCGGGCGCCGGTCACTGCGGGCCGCGACGCTCGTGGCCGTGGTCGTCACCGTGAACTTCGCTTTCCCCTGAACGTCGGCCGTGGCGTTGGCCGAGGAGACAGCGACGAGCGGCAACAGCAGTACTGCGGACATAACTCCACGCAGGAGCCGTGTCATCGAGCATCCTCCTGGTTCTGACCGCAGAGGCGGCCGACCAGGCGGCGGTAGCGACATCCTCGTTTCACAGAGCCGACTTGTCCAGGCGCAGTTAGCGTGATCGCTGGCTATCAACACGCGGGGCCCACTCGGGTACCCTGCGTCAGGGACGAAGGAGCACCAGATGAACTTCGACGAGATCAAGAACAAGGCCCTGGACCTCGCTGAGCAGAACCACGAGAAGGTCGACCAGGGCATCGATGCCGCCGCCGACTTCGTCGCGGGCAAGTTCGGTCACGAACAGCAGGTCGACTCGGTCGCCGAGAAGATCAAGGACATCCTTCCAGGTGGATGAGTGAACTCCTTCAACGCCACTGACGCGGGGCGGGTCACCTCCACCGGAGAGACCCGCTCTCCTTCTGCCCGCCGGCCGGACATGATCACCTGGCAGGGCATCCACGAGCCGCGGCTCGAGCAGGTCCGTCTGCTCCTGTCGAGCGACCAACGCCTCCGCGCGTCGGGCCGTCTCGTCGCCGCCGGCCCCGACGAGCAGTTCAACGCCTCCTTCGAGGTGTCCGTGGGCGAGAGCGGCCAGGTCAACCGGCTACTCCTGCGCACGGCCACGGTCCTCGAGGAGCGCCAGTGCTCCCTGTCGCGGACCGAGGACGGCGCCTGGCTGGTGGACCACGGCCAGGGCAGCAAGCGCGAGACGTTCAACGACGCCCTCGACGTCGACGTCCAGTTCGCGGTGCTGTTCAACGCCATCCCGATCCGCAGGCTGGGGCTGCACCGGGAGCCGGGCGAGCACGCGCTGCCCGTCGTCCGCGTGTCCCTGCCGGACCTGTCGGTCAAGGCCGTCACCCAGACCTACAAGACCGTCTCCGTCGGGGACGAGGTCTCCGTGGTGCGGTTCAAGAGCGGCGGCTTCGAGCAGAACATCAAGGTCGACCCGAACGGCCTGGTGCTCGAGTACCCGTTGATCTCGAAGCGGATATAGAGCAGCTCCAAGAAGTACTTCCTTCGTGGCGAGTCGTGCCCAGACGATGGAAGAGCGGGTCGTGCGGTTCTAGCTTCCGACCATGCCGAAACGATTTTCGAGCGTGGTCGGCCGCTCGTTCGATGATGGCGTCCGCGACGTCATCCAGACCACCGGGATGACGCAGCGGCGGATCGCCGAGCTCCTCGACTGGGAGCAGGCCAAGATCTCCGACCTGGTCAACGGCAAGGGCGGGGTCACCGAGGTCGAGCTGGCCATGTTGCTCGGCCTCTGCACGGTGAAGCCGGACGAAGCCCGCCGCCTGCTCGCGCTCTTCAGGGAGACCCGCGAGAAGGGGTTCCTCCAGTTCGTCGAGGGCGGCGTGCTGAGCCCGCTGCGCACCTTGATCGACCAGGAGCGACTGGCCAGCGAGCTGGCCATTTGGTCGTTGACGCTCATCCCCGGCCTCCTGCAGATCCCCGCGTACGTCCACGCTGTGTCCGAGCGCTCCGTCCTGCTGAAAGAGCCGCACGACATCGCGGCGGCCATCATGATGAAGCTCGAGCGGCAGACGGTCTTCCACCGAAGCCGGACGTTCGTGTTCTACATCCACGAACACGCCCTCCGGCTACCGGTCGGTGGCCGCGAAGTGATGAAGGGCCAGCTCCTCCACATCCTGTCGATGGCTGTTCGTCCCTACATCACGATCCGCGTGGTTCCGACCTCCGTCGGCGCGCACGCCGGAGGCGCGGGCTCGTTCGTGCGCCTGGGCTACGAGAAGCTCGAGCCGGTGATCTACGTCGAGGGCGAGAGGACCGGCCTCTTCCTGGAGGACAAGGACAGCGTCACCTACTACGACGAGGTGTTGAAGGCACTCGATCAGTTCGCCTTGGATGCGGAACAATCGAAGGAGCTGATCACCAGCATCGTGTCCTGAGGAGGCGCCGGGATGTTCTCGTGGCGGAAGAGCAGCTACAGCCAGGCTTCGAGCGACTGCGTCGAGATCGGCCGTGGCGTCGGCATCCGCGACAGCAAGGCGCCGACCACGCACCTGCCCGTGTCGGACAAGGCGTGGTCGGCGTTCCTGGCCGACGTGAAGGCTCGCTAGACCATCTCGCCCAGCACCTCGGGGTCGATGAGGATCGGCGCCGGCCGGTACGCGGGCGGCTCGACGCCCATCAGTGCGCGCACCAGGAAGTCCCACGCCTTCGTGCGCACGAACGCCATCCGGTCGAGGTACAGGTGCTCGGCTCCCGGCACGATCACCATCTCGAACTCCTTGCCGGCCGCGATCAACGCGTCCGCCAGGCGCAGCGAGTGGTCAGGGTGCACGGTGTCGTCCAGTTCGCCGTGCACCAGCAAGAGCTTGCCCTGCAACCGGTCCGCGAGCTCGACGTTCGACGCGCGCTCCCAGGCCGACGGGTTGTCGGCGCCGTCGACGTTCTCGGCCCAGCCCAGTCCGATGCACCGGGCGTCGTGCGAGCCGGACAGCGCGACACCGGCCCGGTAGGTCTCCGGGAAGGCGAGCATCGCCCGTCCAGCCGCGAAACCACCGCCGGAGTGGCCCATCACGCCGACCCGCTCCAGGTCCATCCACGGGCGTGACTCGGCCAGCTGGTGCAGTGCGGCGACGTGGTCCTCCAGGTTGCCCGCGTCCGCCAACCGGCCGTACGACGCGTCGAGGAAAGCCTTCGAGCGGCCCGGGGTGCCGCGTCCGTCCAGAGCCACCACCACGAAACCGAGAGCTGCCAACGGTTCCGCGTCGAGGCCCATACCGCCGGGGTCGAAGCACGGATCGACCCTCGTGACCTGCGGGCCGGGATAGACGTTGTCCACCACGGCATAGCTGCCGGACGGGTCGAAGTCGCGCGGCTTGTAGAGCACGCCGTAGATGTCCGTCACGCCGTCGGCTGCTTTGACGCAGAAGCGTTCCGGCGCGGTCCAACCCGTCGCGACCAAACGGCTGATGTCGGCGGTCTCCAGCGAGACCAGCACTTCTCCGTCCCAGGATCGCACGGTCGTCACCGGCGGTGTGTCCACAGTGGATGCCGAGTCGACGAAGTACCCGCCGTTGGGCGACACCGTCACGACGTGGTCCAGCGAGTCGTCCGTGACGATCGCGAACCCGCTGCCGTCCAGCCCGACCCGGCACACGGTGCGCCGATACGGGTCCTCCGCGACCAGGCCGGAGGCGGTGAAGTGCACGACTCCCTCCGCCACGTGCAGGATCTCGCGGACCAGCCACTGGCCGGTCGTGACTTGGCCGAGCAATGCGCCGGTGTGCAGGTCGTAGCGGTAGAGGTGGCCCCAGCCGTCGCGCTGGGAGAACCACAGGACCTCGTCGGCGAGCACCCGGACGAGGGGCGTGCCGTACATGAACTGGTTGGGGCCCATGCGGGTGGAGCCCGTCTCGCTCACCACGACCCGGACCTCGCCGGACGAGGCGTCCATGCGGTTCAGCACGAGGGTGTGCTGGTCACGAGGGCGGGAGAGGAAGTAGACCGCCGTGCTGTCGTCGGACCACCACGCCCAGCCGGCCATGATCGGCGAGAACTCCGGCATGAGCAGCGGCGAGCACTGAGCGAACACCGTCGTGCCCGCCTCCACGTCGAACACGACCAGTTCGGCCAGCGGCATGTCCACGTCGCCGGGGTAGGCGTAGTGCTGGGTGTGCGTGACCGGGGCGCCGCCGCTGGCCGGGCGTGACTCGATCAGGTGCGTCCTGCGGACGCCCCGCTGGTCGGTGCGGTGGGCGAGGACCTTGGACGAGTCCGGAGACCAGGCCAGCGCCGGTGGCATGTGCGGAAGGCCGAACTTCCTCATCAGCGTGCCGTAGCTCATGGCGTCCGGGCCGTAGCCGTACCCGTGGCCCTCGACACCGTCGGACGTGAGCGCCCACTCCTCCTCACCCGAGCGCGCCCACAGGTCGTGGCCCCGGCGGGACACGGCGACCTTGCCGTCCGGGGAGGTCACCTCCAGCGGGTTGCCCGGCGCCGGGACGAACGGCATCGGGTCGAAGTCCGGGGTGCGGGTGCCCGCGGCCGGGTCGACCACGACGAACCGGCGCGAGTCGCCGTCGCGGACCTGGTACCAGAAGCGGCGGCCGTCCTCGATCCACTGTGGACGGACCTTGTCGCCAGCGACGAGCTCGCCGGGGGTCGCCGGGCGGCGGAGGAGTTGTTCTGCGGCTTGGTAGTGGGCGTCGGTGATCACGAGAGCTCCCCAGTGGTGAAGTGTGCGGTCAGAGGCTGCGGGCGGTGATGTCGCCGTACGACGTGGTGGCGCGGATGGTGATCTCGGTCGTGCCGTCGTTGCGCAGCGAGTTGGTGACGCGGCCGTACGCGGTGCCGGCGTCGAGCGAGGCCGAGAGGCCGGAGGCGACGGTGATGTCGCCCTTCTGCGTGGTGATTTCGGCGGAACCGTTGAGGCGCCCGATGGTGACGTCGCCCGCCTGCGTCGAGACGCGGACGTTCGAGGCCTCGTCGATCTTGATGTCGCTCTGCGCGGCCTCGAGGGCGATGTCGCCGAGGCGGCCGACGCCGCGGAACTCGGCGCTGGCGGCCTTCGCGTCGACGCGGGAGCCCGCGGGCAGCTGGACGGTGATCTCGACCGACCCGGAGGAGCCGAGGATCTTGGTGCCGTCCGCGGCCGTGACGCGCAGGACGCCGTCGGCGAAGCCGACCTCGATCTTCTCGGCGGCCTTCACGTCGCGGCTCTGCGAGGCGTTGGCCGGCAGGACCTCGACGGCGGTGTCGGCGCGGTCGGCGGCGATGAACTGGACGCGGCCGGCGGGGATGTCGAGGACGGCGGCGATGGGGGCGGGGGTGGCGAAGGTCTGCATCTCTGGCTCCTGTGACTCGGTGTTTCTGATGAGCGAAAAGCTACGTTGCGTTTCCAGATATCGACAACAACTTCGTTGCGACGAGAATGCATCGCAGCAGTTCAAGGCCTCAAGATCGTTGCAACTGGTTGTAGAGCTAACGCAACGCGTGTTGCAATGAGATGTCGATGAACGCTATGGTTCGCACATGCCAGGAGGTCGACTCACCCAGCAGGAACGCCGCCAGATCGCCCTCGGCCTCGCCGACGGCCTCGCGTACGCGGAGATCGCGAGAAGCCTCGACCGGCCCACCTCGACGATCACGCGTGAGGTGCTGCGCAACGGAGGTCCGGCGGGCTACAAGGCCGACATCGCCCAGCTCACCACCGAACGGCGTGCCCAGCGCCGCAAGCAGGCCACGCCGCGCAGGCAGGCGCCGGAGCGGGCCGACGGACGCGACCCGGAGGCGGTGCGGGAGTTCGAGGAGGTGTTCTCGGGGATCTTCATCGGCCAGGGCCTGCCGAAGATGACGGCGAGGGCGCTCGCGAGCCTCTACGCCACCGACTCCGGCAGCCTGACCGCGTCAGAACTGGTGGGGCACCTGCAGGTCAGCCCGGCGTCGGTCTCGAAAGCCATGGCGTACCTGGAAAGTCAGGGCCTCATCGGCCGCGTGCGCGACGAACGCCGCCGCGAGCGCTACGTCGTCGACGACGGCGACATCTGGTACCAGTCGATGATCGCGAGCGCCGCCGGCACGACGACGCTCGCCGAGGCCGCGCGCCAGGGCGTCAGCAGCCTCGGCCCCGGCACCCCGGCCGCCGTGCGGCTGGAGAACATCGCGCGGTTCCTCGACTTCGTGAGCGAGAGCATCGTGCGCGCGGCCGAACAGGCGCGCGACATCCTGCACTCGAAGCGCTAGTGGCGTGACACAGAACGTTGGCGGCGCATCCGCGCTCAGCAGGGTGCCTCGCGGCGCCGCCCCACGCCCCCGTACGACCAGTACGAGGACTTGCGGGCGACACCACGAGACACCCGTCTGACCACGAATGCACCGGCAACGTTCTGAGCCACACCACTAGACGCGCACCGCCACGGCCACGCCCTGGCCCACACCGACGCACGCCGCCGCGACGCCGATGCCGCCACCCCGAGCCCGCAGGTGGCGGCACAGGTCGATGATCACGCGCGGCATCGAGGCGCCGAGCGGGTGGCCGTAGGCGATCGCGCCGCCGTGGACGTTGACCTTCTCCTTGTCGATCTCGGGAAGGTGGTGCACGACGGACAACGCCATCGCGGCGAACGCCTCGTTGATCTCCCACAGGTCGATCTGCTCGGCGTCGACGTGCAGGCGCTTCAACAGCTTCCGGATCGCCGAGACGGGCGCGACCGTGAACCGGTGCGGTTCCTCGCCGGTGGTCGCGGACCCCAGCACCTCGCCGAGCGGCTCGACACCCAGCTCCGACGCGATCGCTTCGGTGCCGAGCAACGCGGCGAGCGCGCCGTCGTTCAGGGGCGACGCGTTGCCGGCCGTCACCGAGCCGGTCTCCGAGAACGCGGGCTTCAGCTTCGCGAGCTTCTCGGCGCTGGTGTCCGCGCGGACGTTCTCGTCGCGCCGGATCGCCGTCCCGTCCGGAAGCTGCACCGGGAACGCGAAACCCTCGTGCACGCCCGCGTCCCAGGCCGCGGCGGCGCGCCGGTGCGAGCGGAGGGCGAAGTTGTCCATCTGCTCGCGGGTGATCCCGAGCTCGTGGGCCACGTTCTCGGCCGCCAGCCCCAGCGGCACGGTGTAGTGCTTGGGCATGCGGGGGTTCACGAGCCGCCAGCCCAGCGCCGTCGACACGGTCTCCAGGCGGTCCGGGAACGCCTTGTCCGGGCGGGCCGTCACGAACGGCGCGCGCGACATCCCCTCGACACCGCCGGCGACGATCAGGTCGGCGTCCCCGGTGATCAGCGCACGGGCGCCCTGGATGATCGACTCACCGCCCGAGGCGCAGAGCCGGTTCAGCGTCACGCCCGGCACGGAGACCGGCAGCCCTGCCAGCAACGCGGCCATGCGCGCGACGTTGCGGTTGTCCTCGCCGGCGCCGTTCGCGTCACCCAGCAGCACGTCGTCGATGCGCGCCAGGTCGAGCGACGGGTAGCGGCGCAGCAGGTCGACGATGGGCAGCGCCGCGAGGTCGTCCACGCGGATGCCGGAGAGACCTCCCCGGTACTTCCCGAACGGCGTGCGGGCGGCGTCGATGATCAGTGCGCGGGCCATGAGACCCATCTTGGAGCAATCAGGCCTTCAGCAAAAAGGGAACGTAACCCGTTTCGGGATGGACCTCCGAATTGGTGCTGAACGCCTTCACCTCGATGGCGTGAGGCCCGGCGGTCAGCGCGGCCGTGTTCAGGGAGATCCGCCACCGGCCGGCCGCCGCGGGTCCGTCGGCCGTGGTCGGGACGGTCGCGACGTGGGTGCCGTCGAGCCTGATCTCGAACCCGGCCAGGCCCGCCACGGCCGCGTCGAGGGCGTTGACCCGCACCTCCAGGACCACGCGGCCGCGGTTGAAGGCGGCGCCGTTCTCGATGGGCTGACCACTGGCGTCGAGGACCTCGGGGATCGGGTCGGCCAGCGTCGGCTTCGCGTCGACCAGCGGTGTCGCGGTCTCGCGCTGGGTGACGGCCTGCGGCCCGGTCAGCTCGACGTCGGTGTGGGTGATCTGGACGCGCTCCTGCGTGACCAGCTGGACGTTCAGGTTGTCCGTGAACGCCTCCCTGGGCAGGTCGGCGACGGCGGGGTACTCCGCGCCCGGCTTCCACGGCTCACCCTCGACGGCCGGCCTGAGCGGCACCTGGATGCCGTTGACCTTCACGGCGGTGATGGGTTCGCTCTCGCGCGACGGGATCATGGCGATGCGCAGCTGACCTGCGGTGACGTCCGCGAGGGGGTGACTGCTGGCGCTGGCCGTGCCGTCCACGCGCACCTGCGGCGTCGGGCCGGTGCTCGGGGCGTCGGCCTTGGCGGTGCGGTAGCCGATCAGGTCGACGCCGGCGCGGATCCGGTCGCCCGCCAGCGCCGCGACGCCGATCAGCGCCGTCGCCTCGCGCCACTGCGGCAGGAACGGCGAGGTGGCGACGACGTCTCCGTCGCGGACGACCTGGACGCCCGCCGGGGTCAGCACGACCTCCCAGCGCACGGTCACGCCCGGCAGCGCGGCGGGCAGGGGCTTGACCGCCGTGCCGTTCGGGGTGAGCTCGACGATCGAGTTGCCGGAGTTGTCGGTGGAGATCGTGGCGCGGACGGTGTTCGGAGGCGCCGGTTCGCCCTGCACGCTGACCGGGCCGGGCACGAGGTCGAGCAGCAGCTTGCCGCCGGTGCCCGGGGCGTCGGTCTCGACCACGAGCCGGCTCTCGTCGTCGCCGCGGACGAACGGCGTGCGCGACCTCAGCGTCACCGCGCGGGTGCCGCAGCTGCTGCTGATGACCAGGCGGTCGTGGTCGTCCTCGTCGCCCGAGGTGGCGCGGGCGCAGTCGGAGCGCTTGGAGAGCCTCCACCGCTGCTGGTCGGGCTCGGCGGGGGCGTCGAAGCGGTCGACGAACGTGTACGGGGCGTTGTCGGCGCGCGGGGTCGCCTTGGTGCTCGCGGGCTGCGAGCGCTGGCCGAACGAGTCGACCGCGCGGACCTCGATCTTCTGCTCGCGCTCGTTCTCCAGGCCGTTGAGCTGGGTGCCGGGACGCGTGACGAGCCTGACCTCGTCGCCCCACCGCACCTCGTACGCGGGCGCGTCCCCGGTCCAGTTCAGCCGGATCTTGTGGTGACCGGCGCGCGCGACGACGTCGGTGGGCGTCGCCGGACGGCTCGTCGGGCCCGGCACCAGGAGCTGCTCCGCCGCGAACGCCTTGAGCTTCGTCGGCGGCGGGGGTGCCGTGGGCAGGTCGCTCCCGCCGGTGTCGCGCAGCACGATCACGCCCGCCACCAGCGCGAGCCCCGCGACTACGAGGACGACCCGCTTCATAGCGGTCACGCTAGGGCGTTCACCCCAGCTCGAACACGGTTTCCGCGATAACGGGTTCGCCACCGTCCGCCGGAAGGACGCTGAGCTTGAGCTGAGTGAGTGAGCCCGGGTTCAGGTTCCTGGTGTCGAGCCAGAACTCGTGCCTGCCGGGAACGCCGGGGCCCTGCTCGTTCGTGGGCAGCGAGACGATCCGCCGGCCGTCCAGCTCGAGCTCGATGCCGCGGTGGCCGATGTCGTTGAGCTCGGCCGTGACGAGGACGCGTCCCTTGCGGGACAACAGCTGCGGTGGCTTCGCGCCGTCCTCGTGCATGACGTGCAGCCGGGGGCCGCCGGTCTTGATGCCGCCGGGCCGGTCCACGAGCCGGGGGAGCGCGCCGGGGCGGCTCTCGGGCTTGCGGATCACCACGAGCCGCGCCTCCTGGGCCGCGATCCGCCCGGCGTTGAGCGGCACGTCGGTGATGGTGACCTCGTTGCCCTGTCCCGCGCTGACGAGCTTCACCGCGACCACGTCCTGCGGCAGGTCGACGTCCTGGTCGAGCGGGATCACCTCGGTGGGCACGACGCGTTCCGGCACGCCCCCGACACCGAACGCGTCGAGGAACCCGCCGCCGTCGATGCGGACCCGCGGGTGCACCACGCGTTCCCTGATCACGACGGGCTCGTAGGCGACCACGACGCCGTCCCGCAGCGCGACCACGGCATCCGGCAGCACCCGCATCTCCCACCGGTGCCGCACGCCCGCGACGAGCCCGGTCATGGGGGCGTCGCCGAGGGCGATCTGCTTGCCGGTCCGGGGGAGCTCCGGGTCCGCGACGATCCGCGTGCCCTGCGTCGTGATGTCGAGGCTGACCGAGCCCTTGGGCTGCGCGTCGGTCTCCTTGAGGTACTGCCACGGGTCGGGCAGCAGCGTGAGCCGCACGTGGCTCGACTCGACCGCGCCCGCGACGCTGATGATCGCCCGGCCGGTCGCGCCGTCGTTCGCCGGAACGCCGAAGCGGATGGGCGTGTTCGACTGGAACGCGGCCATCGGGCAGTCGACGTCGACGCGCCTGCCCGGCCCGAACGGCCTGAGTCCGAGGCAGTCCGCCTCCGCCTCCACCCGCCACTTGCGCGGGTCGAGCGCCTCCGGGCCGTCGAACTTGTCCGGCTGGCCGACGAGCTGGTCGTCCCACTTGCCGTTGTAGAGGTCCTTGGGCTTGGCGGCGAGCTTGAGCGGCTCGCTGCGCTTGCCGGTGGCGCTGACCGCCCGGATCTCGACCTGCGTCTCCTCGTCCGGGTTCAGGCCCGGCAGTTCGACCTCGGGAGTGGGTACGAGCTGCTCGTTGCCGTTCCAGCGCACCTCGTAGGCGGACGCCGAGCCGTTCCACGCGATCTGCAGCGCGTCCACGTCGAGCGCCTGTGCTCTCGGGTTCGCGGGCCTCATCGGCTCCTGCAACGCGACGACCTCGACGCCGTCCGCGATCTCCTTCTTGAGGGTGTCCGGCGCGTCCCCGCTGCGGAGCGCCACGACGGCGGTCACGACGAGCGCCAGACCACCGAGCCCACCGGCGAGGGTCCGTCGATCCACTCGGAGACCCTACGACGTTTCCGCGCGGGCGGTGCTGCCGTTCAGCCCAACCACACGTCCGCCGCGGGACCCGAGGTTGCGCAGCGCCGCGAGTGCTCCCGGCTTGGTCAGGTCGATCGTGATCGGGGTGCGGCTCGGCTGGTTGACCAGCGCGTTCCTGCCCTCGTGACCGGCCTCGATGGTCTTGGCGAGACCCCCGGTGGACGCCAGCGAGCCGCGTGCCGCGCCGAGCCTGCCGAGCGCGTCGTCGACGGCCGTCAGCAGCGCGTCCCGGTTCCCCTCGCACATCGCCCGCACGAGCTCGGGCCGGCTGCCCGCGACCCTCGTGCCGTCGCCGAAGCTGCCTGCGGCTAGTGCCATGGCCATCGGTCCGCCGTCGGCTCCGACCGCCGCGAGGATCGCCGCCATGATGTGCGGCAGGTGGCTGATCCGCGCCACGGCCTCGTCGTGCTCCTCGGGCGTCGTCGGCACCACGTGCGCCCCGAGGTCGAGCGCGAGCTGGATGACGTCGTTGAGGTGGTCGTCGGCCTCCTCGGGCGTGACGACCCAGGCGGCGTTCTCGAAGAGGCTCGCCGTGCCCGCGTCCCAGCCGCTCCGGCTCGTGCCCGCCATCGGGTGCCCGCCGACGAACCGCGCGTGCGGCGCGTACCGGTGCACCGCGTCGTGCACGGGCCCCTTGACGCTCGTGACGTCCGTGAGCCTCGTGCCCGCGGGGATCTTGCGCAGCAGGTCAGGCAGGCCGGGCAGCGGCACGGCGAGGACGACGAGCGCCTCGCGGCTCCGGCTGAGGGCCTCGTCCACGCTCACGACGTCGAAGCCCTCAGCGCGTGCCTTGTCCGCATCCTCTTTGCTCGCCGTCGCACCCCACACCGTGCGACCGGCAGCCTTGGCGGCTCGCAGCACGGAGCCGCCGATCAGTCCCAGTCCGATCACGCACACGTCTCGCACGGCGCCCATCATTCCGTGCGACGCGTACCTGCAACTACCGGAGGGCGTCCAGCGCGAACGCCGCGTACATCGCGACCCCGTGCTCCATGGCGGCCTCGTCGAACAGCACCCGGTTCGAGTGGTTCGGCGCGGCCTCCTCCAGCTCGACCCCGCGAGGACAGGCCCCGAGGAACGCCAGCGCCCCGGGAACCCGCTGCAGCACGTACGAGAAGTCCTCCGCGCCCATCAGCGGGTCCTGCATGGGCTCGCTCCACGAGGAACCCATCGCCGTCGCCGCCAGGTCCACCACGTGCTGGCCGACGACGTCGTCGTTCACCGTCACCGGGTAGCCGGGCACGATGCTGACCTCGGCGTGACACCCGTAGGCGGCGGCCGTGTGCTTCACGGCCTGCTTGAGCTCCTTGTGCACGAGCGTGCGCGTCTCCTCGGAGAGCGTGCGGATCGTCCCGTCGAGCGTCGCCACCTCGGGGATGATGTTCGTCGTCGTGCCGGCGTTGATCTGCGCCACCGTCACCACGGCGGGCTGGTGCACGCTCACCCGCCGTCCGAGCATCGTCTGGATGGCCCCCACCATCGCCGCGGCCGCCGGCACCGGGTCCAGCGCGTTGTGCGGCATCGCCCCGTGCCCGCCACGGCCCTTCACGTGCACGTGGAACGTGTCCGCGGACGCCATCATCGGACCGGGCCGGCACGTCACCACGCCGGACTTCATGGTCGAGGTGATGTGCAGCGCGAACGCCTTCTCCACGCCGTCGTCGAGCAGGCCTTCCTCGATCATGTACCGGGCGCCGTGGTAGCCCTCCTCGCCCGGCTGGAACATGAACAGCACGCGGCCCTTGAGGGCGTCGCGCCGGTCGGCCAGCAGGCGGGCGGACGAGGCCAGCATCGCCACGTGCGTGTCGTGCCCGCAGGCGTGCATGTTCCCGTCCACTTCGGACGCGAACGGCAGCCCCGTCTCCTCCTGGAGCGGCAGGCCGTCCATGTCGCCGCGCAACAGCACCGTCGGCCCCGGCCGGTCGCCCTCGAGCACCGCCACGACCGACGTCGTCGACTCGCCCTTGGTGACCTCGACCGGCAGCCCCTCCAGCGCGTGCAGGATCGACGCCTGCGTCCTCGGGTTCTGAAGGCCCTGCTCAGGGTGTTTGTGGATCTGACGGCGCAGCGCCACCGTGCGGGGCTGCAGTGCGCGGGCGCCTTCGAGCAATCCGGCGAGACGGGGGTCCGGCGTAGTTGTGCTCATCTACCGATGGTGCCACCACCTCGGCTACCGGGAAGGTCGTCTGGGCCCTACGGTGTGCACATGACACAGCAGGAGCCGGTCAACGGCTTCGCGGTCGCGGTGGTCCGGGAGGACGGCCGCTGGCGGTGCAACCGGATGGACAGCTCCGCGCTGTCGGAGCTGGACGCGGCGATCACGGAGCTGCGCCAACTGAGGTCGACCGGAGCGGTCTTCGGACTCCTCGCCGTCGACGACGAGTTCTTCATCATCCTCCGACCCGTGCCAGGTGGCGTGGCGCTGCTGCTGTCCGACGCGGCAGCCGCCCTCGACTACGACATCGCGGCCGACGTGCTGGACCTGCTCCGCGTCGACCCCCCGGACGAGGAGGACAACGAGCTCTGGCCGGAGGGCGACCTCGGTGTCCTGACCGACCTGGGCATGCCCTCGCACGAGCTCCAGATCATCGTCGACGAGGTCGACCTCTACCCGGACGAGCAGCTCCAGATGATCGCCCAGCGCATCGGCTTCATCGACGAGTTCACGAAGCTGCTCGACACGATCCAGGCGTGATCTCCTCAGAGGACATGGTGCGTGCCGCCCTGAAGGCGGCTTCGGGAGCGGGCGCGGACGTCCCGATCGGCGCCGTCGTCTTCGCCCCGGACGGCACCGTGCTCGCCGAAGCCTGCAACGCCCGTGAGGCGCTGGGCGACCCGACGGCGCACGCCGAGATCCTGGCGTTGCGGGCGGCTGCCGCGCGGTACGGCGACGGCTGGCGGCTCGACGGCTGCACCCTCGCCGTGACGCTGGAACCGTGCACGATGTGCGCCGGCGCTCTCGTCCTCGCCCGTGTCTCGCGCCTCGTCTTCGGCGCGTGGGAGCCCAAGACCGGTGCTGTGGCGTCTCTGTGGGACGTCGTGCGCGACCGGCGGCTCAACCATCGGCCCGAGGTCCAGGGCGGGGTGCTGGAGGCCGAGTGCGCTGACCTGCTCGAACGCTTCTTCCGGACCCAGCGTTAAACCTGGTTCGGCGGCTGTGTATTGTTCTTATCGGTGGCGTGTCCGAGCGGCCGAAGGAGCACGCCTCGAAAGCGTGTGAGGTGAAAGCCTCCGTGGGTTCAAATCCCACCGCCACCGCTGTTGAAGGGCCCCGGAGCGATCCGGGGCCCTTCTTGCGTCTCCAGGTCGTCGCGCCGGAGTCCCGCCTGAGAACTCCCTGTCGGGACGCCTCCACATGTTGATCCTTCAACATCCTTCGAGTACTGCTTGCAGTGGGCGCAGATCGATCTACCTCGAAGGAGCGAAGGATGCGCAACGCGTTGACCCGCACCGTGATCGGCCTCGCATCGGCCGTGGCGCTGGCCGGGGTGGCGGCTGCCCCGGCGTCCGCCGCCGCGGACCCGCAGACCGGGCTGTCGTTCTACGCCCACAAGGAGTTCAAGTTCATCGCGAACTTCCCCCAGCCGGACGACGGGTGCCACCGGGTGCCGGCCGGCGCTGACCTCCTGGTCGGCTGGAGCGGCCTGACGAACGTCCTCGCCTACTCCACGCCGGACTGCAGCGGCCAGGCGTCGTCGCTGGGCACTCTGCGGAGCGTCGACTCCGGCGACGTGTCCTTCCGCACCGAGTAGCGGTTCTTCGGGCGGCGGGCCCGCGCGGGCCCGCCGCCCGTCAGAACTTCACGCGGTCCAGGACGAGCTCCAGCAGCGCGCGGTCCCCGAACACCTCCAGCCCCTCCAGCGACCGGCGCCGGTACACGGCCAGCACGAGGTCGACCACGGGCCCGCGCAACGCGACCGAAGCCTTCGCGTGTCCCTCCGTGACCACGGGCGCCGGACCCGTGAGATCGATCACGAACTCCGCCTCGACGTCCGTCGCGTGCAGGTGCACCGTCCCGGTCCCGGCGAGGACGGCGGTCTCCTCGGGCCACCGCGAGAACGCGTACGGCAGCGCGAGTCCGGTCCACTCGCGGAGCGTGTCCTGGCCGATCTCGGGGTCCAGCGAGAACGGCACGCCCAGGGCGTCGCACACGTCCCACCTGTGGATCACCGTCTCGTGCGTCATCCGGCGCGACCACACGCGCGGGCCCGGGTAGCCGCCCAACGGCGCGATCATCTCGTCCGGGTCGACCTCACGGAGCACCTCCGCGAGAGAGGCCGCGCCCTCGCGCAGCCACGGGATGAGCACCGACGATGACTCACCCACATACGACGACAGGAGTTGCGCGCCGTTGCGGGAGTAGTCGATCTCCGGGAGTCTGTCGCGGAGCATCGAGTCGGCCCAGCGGTGCGCGTGGCCGACGTGGCGCAGCAGCTGGTTGAGCGTCCAGTCCGGTGTCGACGGGACCTGAATGCCCAGGTCAGCGTCGTCCAGGGACGAAACGAGCAGGTCGGTCTGGTTGATGATCTCGGCGCAGCGGCGCTCGTAGCTCGGGATCCCCATGCCCCTGAATGTAGGGACGCCGGCCGGTGCCTGGGAGGGGCCCACTGGCCGGCGTTCCGAAATGGAGCATACACCATGATCGAACACTTGTTCGAGTGATCATTGATGGGCCAACCGGTTAACCGTTAGTAACAACGGCTACCAAAGCTCACTCGATCGGGGAAAGATGCGTCGGTCCGCCGCATCCCCTGGAGGAAGTTTTGAGACCCACCCTGCCCGTCGTCGGGACAGCGGTGGCGGCACTCGTGCTCGCCGCCGTCCCCGCCGTCGCCGCACCCAGCACAGACGCGCTGATCTCCGAGGTCTACGGAGGCGGCGGCAACTCCGGCGCCACGCTGACCCAGGACTTCGTCGAGCTCGCGAACAAGAGCGCCGCGCCCGTCTCCCTCGACGGCTTCAGCGTCCAGTACATCTCCGCGAGCCCCGGCGCGAGCACGCAGTGGGGCGTCACCCCGCTCGCCGGCTCGATCGCGCCCGGCAAGACGTACCTCGTCGCCGAGGCCAAGGGCACCGGCGGCACCGTCGAGCTCCCGGCCCCGGACGCCACGGGCACCATCGCCATGAGCGCCACGAACGGCACCATCGCGCTGGTCAGCGGTACCGCGCCGCTCACGTGCAAGACGGCCGCGGACTGCGCCGCCGAGCCGCGGATCAAGGACCTCGTCGGGTACGGCTCGGCCGTCGTCCGCGAGGGCTCCGCGACGGGCGCCCTGAGCAACACCACCTCGGTCTCGCGCGCCACCGGCCTCGCGGACACCGACGACAACTCCGCCGACTTCACGTCCGGCAACCCCAGCCCGACCAACTCCAAGGGCGAGACCCCGGGCGGCGGCGACCCGGATCCCGACCCGGAGGACCCCACCCCCGGCGACAAGCGCATCCGCGACATCCAGGGCGTCACGCGCATCTCGCCGCTCAACGGCCAGAAGGTCACCAACGTCCCCGGTGTCGTCACCGGCACGCGCGCCTCGGGTGACCGCGGCTTCTGGATCCAGGACACGGCTCCGGACGCCGACCCGCGCACCAGCGAGGGCGTCTTCGTCTACACCGCGGGCACCGCGCCGACCGTCGCGGTCGGCGACAGCGTGCTGGTCAGCGGCACGATCGCGGAGTACCGGCCGGGCGGTGAGACGGGCTCCAACCAGACCCTCACCGAGATCACCGCGCCCGCCACGATCACGGTCTCCAAGGGCAACCCCGTCCCGGCGCCGGTCGTCGTGAAGAACGTCCCGGCCGCCTACCTGCCCGCTCCGGGCGGCAGCATCGAGCAGCTCCCGCTGGAGCCCGCGAAGTACGGCCTCGACTACTTCGAGTCGCTCGAGGGCACGCTCGTGCAGGTCGACGACGCCCGCGTCGTGGGCCCGAGCAACACGTTCGGCGAGGTCTGGGTGACGGTCAACCCCGACCAGAACAAGAACCTGCGCGGCGGCACCACGTACCCGAGCTACGACCAGCAGAACAGCGGTCGCCTGAAGATCAAGACCGCCGGCACGCTGCCCGCCGCGAATGTCGGTGACGTCTTCTCCGGTGCGACCGTGGGTGCGATGGAGTACACGAACTTCGGCGGCTACACGCTGGCGGCGCTGAACCTGGGCACGCACGCGTCGTCCAACCTGCAGCGCGAGATCACGGCGCAGCAGAAGGAGTCCGAGCTCTCGGTCGCGACCTACAACGTCGAGAACCTCGACCCGTCCGACCCGCAGGACAAGTTCGACCGTCTCGCGGACGGCGTCACGACCAACCTCCGCAGCCCCGACGTCGTTGTGCTGGAGGAGATCCAGGACAACAACGGTGCGACCAACGACGGTGTCGTCGCGGCGGACCAGACGCTGCAGAAGTTCTCCGACGCGATCGTCGCCAAGGGCGGCCCGCGCTACCAGTGGCGTCAGATCGACCCGGAGAACCTCAAGGACGGCGGCGAGCCCGGCGGCAACATCCGCGTCGGCTTCTTCTTCAACCCGCAGCGGGTGTCCTTCGTGGACCGTCCGGGCGGCGACTTCAAGACGCCCGTCCAGGTCGTGAAGAAGAACGGCCGCGCCGCGCTGTCCGTGTCACCGGGCCGGATCGACCCGCTGAACGACGCGTGGGCCAGCAGCCGCAAGCCGCTCGCCGGTGAGTTCAAGTTCCGCGGCCGCACGGTCTTCGTCGTCGCGAACCACTTCAACTCCAAGGGCGGCGACGAGGCCATCCACGGCCGCAACCAGCCGCCGAACCGGACGTCCGAGGTGCAGCGGGGCAAGCAGGCCGCGTCGCTGAAGGCGTTCACGGAGCAGATCCGCGCGGTCGACAAGGGCGCCAACGTGGTGCTCGCGGGCGACCTGAACGACTACCAGTTCTCGCCCGCGCTCAAGACGCTGACCGGTGACGGCAACCTCAAGGCGCTGATCGAGTCGCTGCCCGCCACCGAGCGGTACAGCTACGTCTTCGAGGGCAACTCGCAGACGCTCGACCACCTCGTGATGAGCAAGAACATCACGCGCTTCAGCTACGACGTCGTCCACATCAACGCCGAGTTCGCCGACCAGGCGAGCGACCACGACCCGCAGATCGTCCGCGCCCGCCCGTCCACGGGTGACGCGAACGTCGACCGGATCGTGTTCGCTCTGGAAGACCTGATCGACTGCCTCAAGAAGTGATCGCCGACCTCTGCCGCCGCGTCATTCTCCGGACGCGGCGGCAGAGGCCGCGGCACTCACACCCGCCTGGATCGCCTCCACCGCACGGCGAACGGCATCGCCCGCCCAGTTGCCCCTGGCGATCTCCTTGGCCCGCTTCTTCATCTCGCGGTCGTCGCCCTCGAACACCTTGTGCACCGCCTTCACCGCGTAGAGCAGCGTGATCAACGACCCGGTGCGGGCGTCCGCGCCCCGATAGCCGTGCACGACCTCGCCGACCGCCTTCCGCAGCTGGGTGTCCGCGGCCTCGTCGACGATCGGATAGCTCTTCGCCGGGAAGATCCCGAGCACCTTCCGCGGCTCGACCCGGATCAGCGCGTGGTCCTGCAGCTGCCTGATCACGTTGTCCCACAACCGCTTGCGGATCTGCACGACAGCCGACTGCGGCCTCAGCGGCTTGGTGAGCCTGCCGAGCGCCTCGTGCAGCACCGGGTCGTTCGGCGGCGACGGGTCGACGACCTGCAGCTTCTTGCCGTTGGGTTCGAACGCGATGTGCCCCGAGTTCACCAGTTCGAGCAGCACGGCACCGCAGAGCGCGTTCTCGGCCGCCGACGAGCTGACGTGCAGCCGTCCGGTCCGCGGGTCGACGAACAGCAGCATCAGGTCCCTGTGCAGCATCAGCTGGAACCTCCTCCCGAGGAGGTCGCCGCCGTCGACGCCACGACAGCCGCCATGACCGCGACCTGAACGGCCTCCAGCGCCTTCTTCACGGCGTCACCCGCCCAGCTGCCGGCGGAGATCTGCTTGGCGCGCGCGTTCATCTCGCGCTTGTCGCCCTTGAAGACCCTGTGGAGCCCCTTCACCGCGTACAGCAAGGAGATCAGCGCGCCCGTGCGGTCGTCCGGCCCCGCATACCCCAGCGCGACGTTGCCGACGCGGTCGCGGATCTCGCTGAACGCCTTGTGGTCCTGGATCGCGTAGCGCTTCGTGGGGAAGAGGCCGAGCACCTTCGACTTCTCGACCGTCAGCACGCCACGGCCCTCAAGCTGCGCCATCACGTTGTCCCGCACGTGGTTGCGAAGCTGCTCCACCGCGCGTTGCGGCTTCATGGGCTTGTTGATGCGCGACAACGACTCCTGCAGGAACTCGCTGCGCAACGGCGTCGGGTCGACGACCGCGAGCTTCTTGCCGTCCGGCTCGAACGCGACCCGCCCGGAGTTGACCAGTTCCAGCAGCACGGCCCCGGCCAGGGCGTTCTGGGCCGACGTCGAGTCCAGCAGCACGCGGCCGGTCTCCTCGTCGATGAGCAGCAGCATCAGGTCTTCGGGGAGCATGGAACCACGGTAGTAGCTCATCGCCGTCTCCTCGGGAGGATCCGCCAGAAGCGGCCGCCGCCCCGGCAGCCGCACCAGGTCTTCGGGCAGCACGTACCCAGAACGCGCGAAAGGCGCCGAACGTTGAACGTTCGGCGCCCTTTTCCGCGAGCGGAGGATACGGGATTTGAACCCGTGAGGGGGTGAACCCAACACGATTTCCAGTCGTGCGCACTAGGCCGCTATGCGAATCCTCCGTGGAGTACCTTACCGGACGGGTGTTCCGGGGCCCAAAACGGGGGTCGCCGGAAAAAGTTCGGAGGCCGTGTCGATCTGGCGGAGGCCCGCTCGTCGTGATCCCGTAGGACCGGACCGAGGAGGGCAGTCGTGAAGTACATGCTGTTGATCTACGCGGCCTCTGACCAGCAGGCCAGCTGCACGGTCGAGGACTGGATCGCGTACGAGAAGGAGATGAAGGACGCGGGCGTCCTGGTCTCCGGGCACTCGCTGGCGGACCTCGTCACCGCCACCACCGTCCAGGTCGGACAGGACGGGAGGCGCACCGTCACCGACGGGCCGTTCGCCGAGACCAGGGAGGTGCTGGGCGGCTACGACGTCATCGACGTGCCCGACCTCGACGCCGCCCTGGAATGGGCCGCGAAGTGTCCCGGCTCGCGCGACGGCGGTGCCGTCGTGGTGAGGCCGATCGCCGAGTTCGACTTCTGAGCGCATGAACGTCGAGCAGGTGTTCCGGGAGGAGCGCGGCAGGCTGCTCGCGACGCTGGTCAAGCGCTTCGGCGACCTCGACCTGGCCGAGGAGGTCACCTCCGACGCCATCGAGGCGGCGCTGAAGCACTGGCCGGTGGACGGGGTGCCGGACCGGCCCGGCGCGTGGTTGCTCACGACCGCGCGCCGCAAGGCCGTCGACCGGTTGCGCCGCGACCAGGTGCACGCGGCCCGGCTGGCGTTGCTGCAGGTGGAGGTCGATCGCGCGGACCCGCCGGCCGCGGACGGGCTGCCGGACGAGCGGCTGGAGCTGTTCTTCACGTGCGCGCATCCCGCGCTGGCCGAGGAGGACAGGGGAGCGCTGGTCCTGCGGTGCCTGGCGGGCTTCACGACGCCCGAGGTCGCGCGGGCCTACCTGGTGCCCGTCACGACGATGCAGCAGCGGATCGTGCGCGCGAAGAAGAAGATCAAGGGAGCGCGCATCCCGTTCCGCGTCCCCGACGAGCACGAGCTCCCGGAACGCCTGCCCGGCGTGCTGCAGGCCGTCTACTCGATCTTCACCGAGGGCTACGCGGCCCAACGCGCCGAACTGGTCGACGAGGCCGTCCGGCTCGCGAGGATCCTGCAGAAGCTGTTGCCGGATCGCGAGGTCACCGGGTTGCTGGCGTTGATGCTGCTGATCCACGCGCGTCGTGACGCCCGCGGTGAGCTGCTGGAGGACCAGGACCGCACGCTCTGGGACCGCGACATGATCGACGAGGGCAGCGCACTGGCCGAGCGCGCGCTCACGGGCGGGCACGGTCCGTACGGCGTGCAGGCGGCGATCAACGCGTTGCACGACGAGGCACCGGACTTCGACAGCACCGACTGGCCGCAGATCGTGGCGCTCTACGACGTGCTGAACCAGCTCACGCCGTCGCCCGTCGTCGCCCTGAACAGGGCCGCCGCGATCGCCATGCGCGACGGCGCGCAGACGGGCCTGGAACTGCTCGACGCGCTGGCCGGCGAGCCGAGGCTGCGCGACTACCACCCGTACCGGGCGGCCCGCGCCGACCTGCTGCACCGCCTGGGCCGCGACGCCGAGGCAGCCCAGGCCTACCGCGAGGCCATCGCGCTCGCGGGCACCGAATCCGAACAGGACTTCCTGCGCCGCAGGCTGACCGCCGTCGAGGGGCGATCATGATCATGCAATGGCTGGAGGCCGAACGCCTGGGCGTCGCCGACCTCCTCGAAGACCTCACCGACGACGAGTGGAAGCGCGACACCCTCTGCGCCGGGTGGACGATGCAGACGATGGCCGCCCACCTGACCACGTCCACCCGCACGGGATGGTGCGACGTGCTCACCGGCGTCGTGAAGGCGCGCTTCGACTGGGAGCGCATGGAGGACGAGAAGGCCCGCGCGATCGCGGCGAGGTTCACCCGGTCGGAGTTGATCGCGCAGATCCGCGAGACCGCCGCCTCGCCGAAGCGCGCGCCGATGGCCGCCCCGATCGACCCGCTGGTCGACTTCCTCGTCCACGGCCAGGACGTCGCCCGCCCGCTGGGCCGCGTCCGCGAGATGCCGCCCGAACCGGCCGAGGCGGCCCTCGCACATGTGATGAAGAGCCCGTTCTGGGGCGCTCGCAAGCGTTTCCGGGACACCGGAATCCCCGACCTTCCGGCCCCTGACCTGCTGATGATCGCTACCGGCCGCAAGTTGTCCCCAGGTGGGGACAACTCTGTGGGCAACTCGAACACACGTTCGATCTAGATCGTTCGCTACACTTGCGTCGGACCTCGTGCGGCACACATCTCGCGAACCTCCCCAGGGCCGGAAGGCAGCAAGGATAAGCGGGCTCTGGTGGGTGCACGGGGTCCCCTTTTTGTGTCGGGGTCCACCGGTACTGTCTGCGGCGTGGCGCTCGCTCTGTATCGCAAGTACCGTCCGGCCACGTTCTCCGAGGTCGTTGGCCAGGAGCACGTGACCGACCCGCTGCGCGTCGCTTTGTCGGCAGGCCGGGTGAACCACGCCTATCTGTTCAGCGGCCCGCGAGGCTGCGGCAAGACGTCGTCGGCCCGCATCCTCGCCCGTTCGCTCAACTGCGCGAAGGGCCCGACCCCCGACCCGTGCGGCGAGTGCAACAGCTGCATCGGCCTGGCCCCGAACGGCACCGGCAGCGTCGACGTCGTGGAACTGGACGCGGCCTCGCACGGCGGCGTGGAAGACGCCCGCGAACTCCGCGACAAGGCCTTCTACGCCCCGGCTGAAGCCAAGTACCGCGTCTTCATCATCGACGAGGCGCACATGGTCACCACGCAGGGCTTCAACGCCCTGCTGAAGATCGTCGAAGAGCCGCCGGACCACCTGATCTTCATCTTCGCCACGACCGAGCCGGACAAGGTCCTCCCGACCATCCGCTCGCGCACGCACCACTACCCGTTCCGCCTCATCCCGCCCGGCGTGATGCGCTCCCTGCTGGAACGCAACTGCGCCGCGGAAGGCGTCTCGGTGGAACCGGCGGTCTTCCCGCTGGTGATCCGCGCGGGCGGCGGCTCGGCCCGTGACACCCAGTCCGTCATGGACCAGCTCCTCTCCGGCGCGGGCCCGGACGGCGTGAAGTACGAGCGGGCCATCACGCTCCTCGGCGTCACCGACTCGGCCCTGATCAACGACGTGGTCGACGGCCTCTCCACGGGCGACGGCGCCGCCGTCTACAGCACGATCGACCGCCTGGTGGACGCGGGCCACGACCCCCGCCGCTTCGCCTCGGACCTGCTCGACCGCCTCCGCGACCTGGTCCTGCTCTGCGCGGTCCCGGACGCCGCGGACCGCAACCTGGTCAGCGCCCCAGAAGACGAACTGGCCACCATGGCGGCCCAGGCAGAACGAATCGGCCCAGCAGCCCTGACCCGCTACGCCGAGATCGTCCACCAGGGCCTGGTGGACATGCGCGGGGCCACAGCCCCCCGCCTGCTCCTCGAACTGCTCGTCTCCCGGATGCTGCTCCCGTCGGCAAGCCAGTCGGAAGCCGCCCTGCTCCAACGCCTGGAACAGCTGGAACGCCGCCCCCCAGCGGCAATCGCGGCCCCGTCAGGCGACCAGCCGGCAGCAGCAGCCGCGCCGGCCGGAGGCCCGGTCTTCACCAGAAGGTCGCAGCAACCAGCAGAACCCGCACCAGCCACCCCGGAGCCGCCC
The DNA here is from genome assembly GCF_053608005.1 of Lentzea sp. NPDC055074. Taxonomy (NCBI): domain Bacteria; kingdom Bacillati; phylum Actinomycetota; class Actinomycetes; order Pseudonocardiales; family Pseudonocardiaceae; genus Lentzea; species Lentzea sp. NPDC055074. Next base: position 1,127 of record NZ_JBSGUQ010000004.1, on the reverse strand, counting down.
CGAGCGGCCCCGGTGGCGGCAGCGCCTCAGCCCGCAGCCACTCCGGCTCCGGCACCGACCCCGGCCCCCGCAACGGTCCCGGTCCAGCCCGAGCCGGTGGCCCAGGCCGCCGCCCCGGTGGCACCCGCAGCAACGCCCCAGCCCGCGCCCGCCGCCGCAACGCCCGCGCCCACCCCGGCCACCACCGGCGTCACGCCCGCAGGCGGTATGGACGCGACCGCGGTCCGCAGGATCTGGTCGGAACTGCTGGCAGCGGTCAGGGCGACCAGCCGAAGCACCGAGGCGATGCTGACCAACGCCACAGTCGGCGAGGTGGACGGCAACGTGGTGACGATCACCCACACCTCGGCCCCACTGGCCCGCCGCCTGGCAGAACCGCGCAACACCGAGGCCATCGCCGCCGCGCTGTCCTCAGTGCTGGGCGGCACGTGGCAGGTCCGCTGCACCCACGGCACCCCAGGCGCCGCAACACAGGCAGCAACCCCGGCCAAGGCGGCCCGCCCAGCCCCGACCCGCCCGAGCCAGGCCCAGAACCAACAGTCCCGCCCACAACCAGAACCACAACAGAGCCAAGCACCACGCCCACCGGCAGACGACGTCCCACCCCCGCCGGAGCCCCCCGAGCCCGACGACCCCCACCCGCCGGAACCGGACGACGAAGAGGCGATGCTGGCCGAGGCGGCCCGCCCGGCAGACCCGGACAGGGTGAACGAGGCACAGGCAAAGGACCCGGAGTCGGTGATGCTCCAACTGCTGGCAGACGAACTGGGCGCCCGCCCCCTGAAGAAGGCCTAGGGCAGTCCCCGAAGAAGGCCGAACGCAACCCGCCCTGGAGAAGGACCCAGGGCAACCCGCCCTGAAGAAAGCCCCAGGGCAACCGGCCCCTGAGAAGACCGAACGCAACCGGCCCCTGAGAAGGCTCAAAGCAAGCTGGCGCAAGGGTCCCCTTGGCACAAGGACCCCCCGCGACCCAACGTACTCAGAGGGTCTGACAGTCCAGCGATGCCGAAGGCGAGCCGTCTTTAGCAGACGCTCTGGGCGGTGGGGTCCCATCACGAGTCGCGCCACAGCTCTTGCTGCATCAGAGAAGGGGTGTCAAACCGCCACGCTTTTCGGCGGTTTGACAC